>FR893123.1 GCA_000433355.1 Alistipes sp. CAG:435
TTGACTTGCAAGAAGTTGCGGCAAATTCGTAGCGGGGGAAGGACTCGAACCTCCGGCCTCCGGGTTATGAGCCCGACGAGCTACCAACTGCTCTACCCCGCGATGTTGGACTACAAAGGTAGGAATATTTTTCTGAAATGCAAAACATATTTCAAAAAATGTTCGGATCTGAATCACTCTGTAGGAAGTCTCCTTCTGAAATTTTGGTAACGTGCAAAATTTCAGAAGGAGACTTCCTACAGATATATGTTCTACAGATTTCTTATCCTTATATATTCATAAACACCTTCATTCCGGCGATGTCGGTCTTGGCGAAGGATTTCTGCTCGCCGGTGGTGAGGTTCTTGAGCTGGATGACGCCGGCCTCGACCTCGTTGCCACCGTTGATGGAAAGGAACGGAATGGACTTCTTCTCGGCGTAGTCAAACTGCTTCTTGAGTTTTGACGGCTCCGGATAAACCTCAACGGAGACACCTTCTGAGCGCAACGCGGCGGCGACAGGAAGGACGTAGCGAAGCTCTTCGACACCCATACAAGCGAACAGAAGCGTGGTGCTGGAAGCCAATGACTTAGGGAACTTATCCAAGCCTTTCAAGACATCATAGATCCTGTCGGCGCCGAAGCTGATGCCCACTCCTGACATATCCGGAAGACCGAATATTCCGGTAAGATTGTCGTAACGACCGCCTCCGCAGATGCTTCCGATCTGGAAATCAAGGGCTTTCACCTCAAAGATGGCACCTGTGTAGTAATTCAGGCCACGGGCAAGGGAAAGATCGATCTCTACCGGGCATTTTACACCGGCAGCATCGATCAGGCCGAAAAGTTCCTCAAGCTCGTCAAGACCTTTGAGGCCTGTCTCGGAAACGAGTCCGGAAGCGGAGCCGCCGTTCATCAGCGAGCGCATCGAAGCCAGTTTCCCGGAAGTGGAACCGGACAGTTTCAGAATCTGCTCGATCACGGCGATCGCACCGTCGGTCAGACCTTTCTCACGCATCTCCTCCTCAACGCTCTCAAGGCCGATCTTGTCAAGTTTGTCAATGGCCACAGTGATGTCAACCACCTTGTCCGGAAATCCGCAGATCTCGGCGAAACCCGTCAGGACCTTCCTGTTGTTGATCTTCACGAGCACATTCACGTCCAGAAGGCTGAACACCTTGTCCACAATCTGCACGAGTTCAAGCTCATTGACCTGAGATTTGCTGCCGATCACGTCCACGTCGCACTGGTAGAACTCACGGTAACGTCCCTTCTGCGGCCTGTCTGCCCTCCAGACCGGCTGGATCTGGAAACGCTTGAACGGGAAGGAGATCTCGTTCTGGTGCTGGACCACGAAACGGGCAAAAGGCACGGTCAGGTCGTAGCGAAGACCTTTCTCACAAATCTCTTTGGAAAGAGCGACACTGTTCACTCCCCCTTCCTCATTGCGGTAATCCTCAAAGTTGACCTTTGAGAAACAGTCACCGGAGTTCAGGACTCTGAACAGAAGCTTGTCCCCTTCCTCGCCATATTTTCCGAGCAAGGTTGACAGATTCTCCATAGCCGGAGTCTCGATCTGGGCATAGCCGAAAGTCCTGAAGACCTTCTTGATGGTGTCGAAGATATAATTCCTTTCGGCCATATTCCGCTGACCGAAATCACGTGTTCCCTTGGGGATTGATGGTTTCTGACTCATAATCGTTATTTTTCCACTTTATCGGCCTTGTAGCCAAGTTTTTTGATAGCGTCCGCAAGGGTCTTCTCATCGGTCTTACGGCGGTCGTACTTGATCTTGATTGTCTGATCCTTGAGAGAGACCTTCAAGTCCTTGACTCCCTTGAGGAACGCCAGATTCTCATTGAGTTTGTTCACGCATTTGTCACAATGCATATTCGTCGCGAAAACAACCTCGCCGACATTCTTGTCGGCGGGTGCCTCCGTCGCAAAACCCTCGAAAGGAGCAGCCTGAGCCGCGGCAAAAGGCGCAGCCAACATCACGGCCGCGACCGCTATCAATAATATTCTTTTCATAATCTACAACCTTATGGCAGCAGCGTGGTTATCCGCGCCATGGTTCATCCTGCAAAGATAGTGATTTAATCGTTCTTTGTCGCCCTCCAGAGCGTCAATCTCACGCCAAGATTGATCCGCCGTCCCATAATAGGCCCCCAGACACAGCTGGCATCGAAGCCTGGAGTCCAAGGAGTCCATTCCCCGGCGGCGTTCCTATCCCCCACCAGCACGTGCATCTGGGTGAAATTCGTGATGTTCTCAACCCCAGCATAGATGTCGAACCCACGGAAACGCCTGGTTATCTGCGCATATAGCAATGGATAGACCGGAGTGCGGCCATCAGGATAAAGCAGTTCCCCACCATCATCCTTCAGATCTTTCATAAAGTCATACACCCTCGCCGAACCGTTCACGGAAGCGGTGAAATCGAATATCCACCGGCTCAGATTGGTCTTATACTGAAGGTTCAGCACACCTTTGAAGCGGCTGAGCATAGGCTTCTCCACCAATTCGCCACCATAATTTTCCTGGCGGGCGTTGGTGTAGCGCCCGGTCAAAGCCACGGTGAAGCGGTCAAATGGCTCGACATTGAAATCCACCTGCCAGTTATCTGAATATGAGCGTCTTCCATCGGAATCAAAGAACCAGATGTCACGTCCGCCGTTCACATCTGTGCCCGGCACCTCATAATCCACCATCAACTGACGCGCGAACTGGGTTCTGAAATAATCAAAGCTGACATAAGTCTTGGAAGGATCGACCCCGAGCGGCATATAAAAAGTAAGGTTTCCTCCGAATGTCCACGAATCCTCAAGCAGCCGCTCCATACAATTCCCTTGGAGCCTGCTGTGGGTGGACATCACACCGATATTGTCTGCGACCGGATCCGCGTACCTCAGTCCCCTGCCGCCGTTCGCTCTGGCCACGAACCATTCCGCCGGTGAATATTTCAAAGTCACCCTCGGAGCCAACTTGAACCCGCTCCCCTTGTACCAATCAGCGCTGACTCCGACAATTGATGTGAATATGTCCCCGGCGTGGAAGGTATATTCCCCGTAAGCACCGCCGAAGAAATGATCCGCGATTCCGGAATATGGACGCTGCCCATTCCAATTCTCACCACTCCACAGGCCGTAGTCCAATTTTGCGACAGCCTCGTCAATGTGGTCGAACGTGCCGGAAAGGCCGACAGTGAAGTCGTGCGACTCATTCAACATATTCCTGTAGAGGAGGTTGATGAAGCCCGAGTGTTGGCTCGCAAGGTAGGATGACGCGCCGAACCAGGAGTCGCTTTTCTGCCACGACCAGTCCGCTATGGCGGCTATGCTGGAGGAGCCGTCCTCGCGAAGAGGCTTGCCGACTTTCAGGTAGGCGTTCAGGAGACTGTTCGTGATGTCGGTGCCCCAAGGGGATTCCGAGAGATATTTTGCGAAAGAGTTCCCTTCTGTTGGTTCCAGGATAAACTCATCTGAAGCCCAACGAGGTTCCATCCCGCTTTTGTCATAGCCGTCCATTCCGCCCTGCCGATGGTCCCGGACAGCTTTCACGCCCCAGCGTACCTGAAGTTCGGGAGTATAGTAAAGCCACCTGTTGGCCACATTAAACTGCAACATCTTAGGATCATCACGGAAGCCATCATCGTTCATATCGTAGGTCTTGAAGTTCCCGCTGACGTGTCCTAACAGAATCGTATAGACCGTCGGGCTGAGTTGCCAGGCCGATGTCGCATTGAAATCCGCCTTGGTGTCGCTCATCATCGAAGCCTGGATGAAAAGCGGTTTCTCCTCGGTAGGCTTCTTGTGCTCAAGATTGATCTGTCCGGTCATTGATTCCAAGCCGTTGATCACGGACGGGGAGCCTTTCGCGATCTGGATGCTCTCCAGCCATGGCCCTGGAACATAAGACAGTCCATATGGAGCGGTTATCCCTCTCATCACCGGACGGTTCTCGTCCAGCATCTGCGTGTATGTCCCGGAAAGGCCCAGAAGCCTTATCTGACGCGCTCCCGTGACAGCGTCCGAATAGCCGACTGTCACGCTGGCCGAGTTCTCAAAGCTTTCCGCAAGGTTGCAACAAGCCATCTTCTGAAGTCCCGAGGCCGAGATAAGTTCCGTCCTCAAGGTCTTTCCTCTTGAGATGCTATTCTCCTGATGACCGACAAAAACCGTCGCGTTGAGACTGTCTTTCCTATCCTTATATATAGAGGTAGTGTCAACCGACTGGGCTGACATGCCAACGGACAACACCGTGGCCATAATAGAAGCGATGATAGTCTTTCTCATAATTCACATCATAAGCCAAGCGCGTAGTGCGCCGTTCCTTCAAACAAAGTTATACGCCGGATGCAAATATAATAATTGATTATTAAGAAAATGATTAAATTTGTACAAAATCTCGCAACCAGAGAAACCAAAACGTTTTCAGGCTATATGAACACAAAAGAATTCGTCAAATGGGTGCTGGCCGTGCTGTGCGGCCTGTTCATCTGGGGCATCGTGAAGTTCTTCATGTTCTTTATGATGCTCGGCTCAATGATTGCCTCTGCGGCTTCATTCTCCGGAGGCTCCGGCGCCGTTATTCCCAAGGAGGGTGTCCTGCTGATGGACATGTCTAAATTCGAGATCACTGAACAGACTCAGGAAAGCAACCCGCTCACCTCCATCCAAGGCAGAGAGATCGCTTTGGTCGGACTTCACGATGCCGTCAAGGCAATCCACAAAGCCGCCGAGGATCCGGGTGTGCAGTACATCCTCGTAAAGACAGACGGCGCCTCCACCAGCCTTACCAAACTGGAGGAACTCCGCAAGGCCCTGACCGATTTCAGGAAGGGCGGCAAAGCCGTTATAGCCTACGGCGAGGCGTTCACTTCCGGAAGCTACTACCTCGCGTCAGTGGCCGACAAGATCTACACGACGAGGCATCACGGCGGCAACAACTTTATGTTGGGAATAAGCGGGAGGATGTTGTTTCTCAAGGATCTGCTCGACAAGCTCGGTGTAAACTACCAGCTCATCCGCCACGGCAAGTACAAGAGTGCCGGCGAAATGTACGTCAAGAACGCGCCAAGCCCTGAGAATATGGAGCAGAACCAGGCGATGATCGACTCCATGTGGGAAACGGTGGCCGCGGAGACCGCAGGGAGCAGGGGTGTGAGCGTGGACTCACTCAACTACTTCATCGATCACCTTTCCATAGCCCTTCCTGAAGATATGGTGAGCCACAACCTCGCCGACGAGGCTCTCTCCGTTGAGGAATATAAGGGGAAACTCGCCGACCTGGCCGGCAAGGACAGTTACAAGGATGTGAAATTCATCCCGTTCTGCGACTATGCCGCCGCCAAGGCAACGCCGAACCTGAACGCCAAGAAAAACATCGCCGTCATCTACGCCAACGGGAATATCCTTGAGCAGGACGACCCGAACAACATCAGCGGCGACCGTTTCGCCGGCATCATCGCCAAGGTAAGGGCGGACTCAACCGTCAAGGCTGTCGTGTTCAGGGTCAACTCTCCTGGCGGTACAGTGCTGGCTGCCAGCAAGATCAAGGAAGAGATCGACCTCACCAGAGCAGTCAAGCCGGTCATCGCCTCTTACGGTGACTATGCTGCTTCCGGCGGTTACTGGATCTCCAACAGCTGCGACCACATATTCTCAAACGCGACGACTCTCACCGGTTCGATCGGTGTGTTCTCCGCCATCCCTGAGTTCGGGAAGACTCTAAAGGACATAGTGCACGTGAATATGGTGCCGGTCAAGTCCCACAAGCATTCCGATATGCTTTCGCTGACCCGTCCGTTTGACGCCGGGGAGACAGCCTGGATGCAGGTTTATGTTGACGACATCTACAACAGTTTTGTGAGCATAGTCGCGCAGGGACGTGATATGACTTTCGAGGCGGTGGACGAGATCGCTCAGGGACGTGTCTGGACCGGAGCCGACGCACTTAAGATCGGTCTCGTGGACGAGATCGGAACGTTGGAGGATGCGATAAAGTACGCGGCGTCGATGGCCGGGGACGCCGATATTGAGAACTGGGGTATAGCAAGTTACCCTAAACCTTTGACGATTATGGAGCAGTTGCTGCAGCAGTTTGGCAAGACCACTAACCCGGAGGAGGCCATGGCCAACGCACTGGCCGGAACTCCGCTGGAGGGCGTGGCGAAGAATCTGCTTGACTGGCAGAGGAGCTGGGCGAAAGGCCAGGGAGACCTTGTCTTCGCGAGAATGCCGTTCGAGATAGAGATCAGATAAGACGGATCACTGTGACGGTGGCTGTGGCCTTCGTCACCTTCACGGAGTCATCGATGCGATGACCTACCAATGCGAGAATATGGAAGCCTTCGTCAGCGATGACGAGGGCTTTTTTCTTTTCAAGAATATCAAGTTTAAGGTCCACGAACATATCACTGAGCTTCTTGCGGCCACGCATTCCAAGCGGGCGCATCCAGTCGCCTGGTTGCCAATGTCTTATTGTGAAAGGGAACGGGAGATCCAGTTTAGTCTCTCCTACGCTTGTCTTCACGTCCTTCACATCGTCCGACAGCGAGACGGAGAACTTTATTCCGTTCAATGAATATGTTCCTGGGCCATTGATGGTTAGGTCAGTCGCTTCGGCAAGCTCTGCGACCGGAGATATAACAATCTCCCGAGCCGAAGTCACGGCAAGATATTCATCAGCAACGAACGTCCTGCCACTGACGGTACCGTCACTTTTCAGGACAGAGGCAAGGTCCGCGACCACGGAGGAAGTGAACCCGAAAGGTTCCAAAAGACGGAAAAGGACATATTCCCAATTCTTTTTAGCCGTAAGCTTCTGATGGTCAATAACAGGAAGGCCATTACCATCAAGCCGTACAATCTCCGCCGAAACCGAACGGACATATTCATCAGCGATGGATTGAACCTGCGCGAACCGCTCCATATCCTCGTTCAACGTTGTCAGGAACGACGGATTCAACCTTCCAAAAAGCGGGAATATCTCATTGCGGATGCAGTTGCGCTTGTAGGCGGAATCAGCGTTGGTGCTGTCCTCGTGCCAACACAGCCCGTGCGATACGGCATATTCATAAATATCCCCGCGTGAGAAATCGAGAAGCGGCCGGATAAGTCGGGCGCCCGAACCCAGAAGGGACGAACTGCGGCGCATTCCGGTCATTCCTTTCACCCCGGTGCCACGCAACATATTCAGAATCATAGTCTCAGCATTGTCATTGGCATTGTGAGCGACAGCCAAAGCGGCAAATCCTCGCTCCCGACAGACCTCCGCGAACCAAGTGTAACGCAGCTCCCTCGCCGCCATCTCGATGCTTACACCATTCGAGGCGGCATATTCCTCTGTGCAAAAATCTGTTTTTATGAATATGACGCCGTGGCTTTCGGCCCATTCCCTGACAAGAGTCTCGTCCGAGTCACTCTCCTCTCCCCTCAGGTGGAAATTGCAGTGAGCCAGCGCGAAACACCTCCTGACCGAGGAATTGAGAAACAGCTCCGCCATACACATCGAGTCAACCCCGCCGCTGACAGCCAAAAGAACCGCCTCTCCATCAGGAAGCAGCCCTTTCAGGATTCTGTCAAAACGTTCCTGCATATTCAGGAATTTTATTTCTTGCTTGCGAACGTGTACGTGAAGCCGAACTGGAGAGCCTGCGCGAACTGCACCCTCCTGCCGGTGTTGCCGTCCTTGTCCGTGATGAGGACAGTGTCGTCGTAGATGAGGTTGGTCGTGATGTTCAGCGAGAAGAACCTGCTGAGCTTCCACATCATGCGGGTGTCCCAGTTCACACGGATGTTCTTCGGATTCTTCAGATAGTTTGAGAACAGGAGCAGATGCGTCGAGCCCTCGAAATTGTCATTGACCTTGACCTTGGCATCGGCGGTCAGCTGGGCACCGAACTCGAAACGGGCTGGTTTATAATAGTTTCCAGTCTTGTAGTAGATGTTCTTGTCATCCTTGGCGTCCGGATAGACCTCGGTATCCTCGTACTTCTTCTTCCTCCCCATACCATAGTTCTTTCGCAGCTTCTCGCTTCCGACGATTGTGAAGCCTCCTGTGATAGGCGCCATATTGACCGTCAGCCATTTGCTCGGCACCCAGTCAATACCAAGACCCAGATTGACAGTTCCCGGAGAAAGAATGCTGGACTTGAGCACACGGGCGTTTCTCCAATCCTTGCTGGATGGCTCCTTGTCCTCCTCCACGGCCGGAGTCGGGTAGTTGTAACCGTTGGCGAACTGGCTGAGGAACGTGAACTTGGCGGAGTAGTTCAAAGTCTTTGTTGCCTTGTAGCCCCAAGTGCTCTCGAACAGGATCCGGTCCTTGTTCTTCTGGATAATCGGCTTGTCGGCGGAATAAAGGAATCCGTAGTCCAGCTGGAGACGGTTGTTCCAGTACTTCTCACCTTTCTTCCACTTCGCGTTGCCATCAATGTAGGCGCTCAACGCATAGTTGTTGTAACCTCCCTTCGCCCAGTTCGTAAAACTACTCTGGACAAAGTTCAGGTTCGTCATCAACGACTTGTTCCAATAGTCCGGTTTCGGAGCCACGACCTTTGTCTCCTCTGTCTGTGTCAGAAGCTTTGCGGCGGCGGCCGCGGCTGACTGGGCGTTTCTCCATGTCGTGTCCGTCTGCGCGGACGCTCCGAACGTAACGAGCGCAAGAGCCACGGACAGCATTGTTCGTTTAATCGCTTTCACGTTCATAGTCAGTTTATTATATTCCCAATTAATAAGAGATCGCGAACACGACCCTCTGCTTTGAAGGCTTGCCGGAGTAGATGTCCTTGCCCTCCTCCTCGCAGACAAAGCTGTCCACAGGGATGCAACGGATCGTGGCCTTTGTCTCGTCCTTGATCTTCTGCTCGGTCTCGGCCGTGCCGTCCCAATGGCAGAGCAGGAACTTGCCTGTGCCGATCTTGGCCTTGAACTCCTCCCAGTCGTCGCACTTCTCAACGTGTGACGCGCGGAAGTCGAACGCCTTCTGGTAGATGGTCTTCTGGATGTCGTCCAGAAGGGCGGCGATTGACTTGTCAAGCCCCTCAAGGGCGACAGTCTGCTTCTCCAGGGTATCTCTTCTGTGAACCTCTACAGTGCCGTTCTCCAGGTCACGAGGTCCCATAGCCAGACGTACAGGGACTCCCTTGAGCTCCCACTCGGCGAACTTGAATCCAGGACGCAGGGTGTCACGGTCATCAATCTTGACAGTATGTCCTTCGGCCTCAAGGGCTTTCTTCAACTGAGCCATCTTGTCCAAGATCTTCGTGTGATCCTCTTCGGTCTTGTAGATCGGAACCATAACGACCTGGATAGGGGCCAGAGCCGGCGGAAGGACAAGTCCGTTGTCATCGCCGTGAGCCATCACGAGGGCTCCCATAAGCCTCGTGGAAACGCCCCAGGATGTGGCCCACACGTACTGCTGCAGGCCTTCCTTGTCTGTATATTTCACATCGAACGACTTGGCGAAGTTCTGGCCGAGGAAATGAGATGTTCCGGCCTGGAGAGCCTTCCCGTCCTGCATCATCGCCTCGATGGTAAGGGTGTCGAGCGCGCCGGCGAATCTCTCGTTAGGACTCTTGTGTCCCACGATCACAGGCAGAGCCATAAACTCACGAGCGAACTTCGCGTACACCTGAACCATTCTCTGTGCCTCTTCCTGAGCCTCCTGCGAGGTCGCGTGGGCCGTATGGCCCTCCTGCCAAAGGAATTCGGCGGTGCGGAGGAAAAGCCTTGTGCGCATCTCCCAGCGGACAACGTTAGCCCACTGGTTGCACATGATAGGGAGATCCCTCCATGATGTGATCCAGTTCTTATATGTGCTCCAGATGATGGTTTCGGAGGTAGGTCTTACGATAAGCTCTTCCTCAAGCTTCGCGGACGGATCCACGACAACGCCCTTTCCGTCAGGGTCGTTCATAAGCCTGTGATGGGTGACGACGGCGCACTCCTTGGCGAATCCCGCCACGTGCTCGGCCTCCTTGCTGAAGAAGGACTTAGGAATGAAAAGCGGGAAATAGGCGTTCACAGCGCCGGTTTCCTTGAACATTGTGTCCAGAGCGTGCTGCATCTTCTCCCAGATCGCATAGCCATAAGGCTTAATGACCATACATCCCCTGACGGCGGACTGCTCCGCCAAGTCTGCCTTAACAACCAGATCGTTGTACCACTGAGAATAGTTCTCAGACCTTTTTGTCACTTCCTTTGCCATATACTCTTTGCTGTTTTTTGTCAATTATTCTTATTATTGTGCAATATTCCGAAAGGTATGGATTTTGTTCACTAGAGAACATTTGTGTGGCCGACACCTTTGGATACGGCCACGAAGTTACGAATTTATTGTTAAATATAGGAGATTCAGAAATGAAAACACGCACAATCCTCTTTATCTCGGCGCTTCTGGCACTGACTTCGTGCGGTTCAGCGGCGCAGTATGCCAGTGATGCTTCCAGACAGAAGTATCAGGATGGAATCTACTATACCTCCAAGGCCAGGATCCAAGCCGAGGAAGCCGTCGAATCAGCCAACGAGGAAGAGACGGATCTTCTGGTAGCCAAGACCAAGAACTCACCTATCTTCATGAAAAGCGGTGAGAAGGTTGACACTCTGTTCATCCCTGAGAACAAAGCGGCGAGAATAGACTTCAACAACACTGACAACACCACATCCGTTTACCTTTACGACAATGGATGGGACATCTGGGCAGCCTACCAGCCTTGGTACGCGACGTCATGGTATTCCTGGAACCGTCCTTTCTACACGTCAATCTATTGGGGCGCGAATCCTTGGTACTACGGTGGTTGGTACTCACCGTGGCACTACGACCCTTGGTATTATGGATATTCCTGGAGATGGGGCAGTCCGTGGTATTACAGCGGATGGTACGACCCGTGGTACCGGGACCCTTGGTACTATAGCGGATGGTACGGCGGATGGTATGGAGGCTGGCACGGCGGCTGGTACGATCCGTGGTATTACGGAGGCTGGGGCTACGGCCATCATCACCACCACGACCGTGACTTCTTCGGTCCTGGCAGCGGACGGGTTTACACTCCACGTCTTAGCACAACCGGCTCAAGCAGAAGAAGCGGAATCGGGTCCTCTTCAAGGAGCGCCGGAGTGAGAAGTTCCTCAATGACCAGATCAAGAAGCGGCATCGGATCAACAAGATCCTCAATGTCAGCGACTACCACAAGGTCTTCAAGCCTTGGCGGACGCACAAGCGGCACAAGGTCATCAATATCCTCGGTCAACAGGCCGGCATCCTCATCCGTAAGATCCTCATCAGCAAGATCATCCTCGGTAAGGTCTTCGTCTGACAGGTCCTCATCCGTCAGGTCATCGGTCGGCGGCACTGTCAGATCCAGCGGATCATCCTCATTCGGGACCTCTACCGGCTCATCTTCAGTCAGGTCATCCTACGGCAGCAGCCGTTCGTCATCCTCTTCATCCTCGACGATGTACTCAAGACCGGCAAGCGGTAGCAGAAGCTCAAGCGGAACGACATCCAGCGTATTCTCTACAGGATCAAGCAGAAGTTCCTCAACAGGCAGCTACAGGTCTTCGGGATCTTCCTACAGGTCTTCGTCAAGCAATGATTATTCTTCCGGCTCGACGAGGAGCTCAAGCAGCTACTCCACAGGCAGGAGCTCAAGTTCATATTCTTCCGGCAGCTCAAGCCGCAGCAGTAGCAACTATTCCGGCGGCGGGTCCTCCGGTGGCGGATCATCCAGAAGTTCAGGTGGTTCGTACGGCGGAGGAGGCGGCTCCAGAAGCGGTGGCGGAAGAAGGTAACCATAACCACTAAAACAATAGAAATAATGAGAAAAGCAATGTTCACTGCGCTTTTGTCATTGACCGCGGTAGCGGCCGGGGCGCAGACAATGTACGACGGGCTGACATTCAGCCAGAACAACTACTACGGAACGGCAAGGTCGATCGGTATGGGCAACGCGATGACGGCAGTCGGCGGCGACCTCGGGTCAATCGGTATCAATCCTGCGGGATCGGCAGTGGCGGGATACTCCCAGTTCACGATCACGCCGAATCTCACGCTCAGTTCGATGAACTCATCCTACAGCGCCTACCCTGTCGGAGGAGTTGACAACTTCTCCAATGAGAGACGCGAGAGTCTCACCAGATTCTCGATGCCGAACATCGGTGCGACATTCAACTGGAAAACCGGCAGCGGGAGCGGTCTGACCGCCATCACTTGTGGATTTGTCGTCAACGGGACGAACAATTTCACCGGCAAGATGATGGCAGGCGGCAGGAACGACAAGACAAGTTACATCAGTTCCATGGCTGTGGCGGCCGAAGGTTATGACATGGATTTCCTTAACGGATATTCCATCAACAGCAACAACGAGAGAGTAGACAGAGGTTGGGACTACCCCTACTACTACCCTGATGATTACACCAATGACCCTAACAAAGGCTCATACGCGCCATGGAATGTGATCGCAAACGTCCAGGCAGGAGCGCTTTCCAATTTCGGAGACTCTAACGATCCGGCCTATTACTGGCGCTACATAGGTGCGACAGAAATCTATGAGCAGACTGGAGAGAAGGATGCCGACGGCAACTACATCTACAACATTTCCCTTCCTGGAGCGTTGAACCAGGCATACGGCAGGAACGTAACAGGAAGCAAATACGATGCGTTGCTCAATGTCGGGTTCAATTTTGGAGAGACGTTCTTCCTCGGAGCGAATCTCGGAATAACCTCCCTCAACTACAACTATGATGAATATTTCAAGGAAGCCGCGGAGAACCCGTCGGCATTCGAGATGGACTTCGGAGAGAAAGGTAAGACCTACTTCAGCGACTATCGCACCCGTTACTCCTACACGGCGGACGGAAGCGGAGTCTACGGCAAGTTCGGATTTCTTTGGAGACCTGTGGACGGGATACGCATAGGTGGAGCCGTTCAGACACCGACAATCATGGAAATCAACGAACGTTGGAGACAAGATGTCAATGTCAACTACACCGACGCCTCATTCAACGGGTCGGCCAAGACGCCTGAGGGGGATAATTCCTACAGACTACGCTCGCCTTACAGACTCAACGCCGGAGCGGCGTTCACCTTCGCCGGGATGGCTCTCATCAGCGCGGATTACGAGATGACCGACTACAGCACGATGAAGTTCACGAGCAAGGAAGGCGGATGGAATGACGACAGTTTCAGAAATCTGAATGACGAGATACGTGACTGCATGGGAGTGTCGCACATGGTCAGGATCGGTACGGAATTTAAGCCGGTACCGGAATTTGCGGTGCGCGCCGGCTACAATTTCACCACCACTCCTGAATATGTATATAACGGAAATGAGAAGACGAAGTTGAACGACAGAATCAACGCATTCTCCGTAGGCTTTGGATATTCATCAAACGGATCGTTCTTCGCGGACATCGCGGCAAGGCTGACTATGCTGTCGGATGAATATATCTCACCTTACGCCGACTACCTTAAAGATCTGGCTTCTCCGATGATCCTCAACAAGAGGGACCTCTACAGCATCACGGCGACCTTCGGGTGGAGATTCTAAAGGTTTTTCAGATAGGAGATTGAATCCGGACCTTCGTTGAAAAGGAGGTCCATGATGGAAAGATTCGGAACGAAACCGTACTTTTGGGCAAAGACCTGGAAGTACGGTTTTTCCAGATTCAGGTCTTTCAATATGTTGTCCGGACGTTTCGGGTGGATGAGTTCCCGGTAATCCATTCCGTAGCGGCCGGAATCCAACGGAATCTCACGGGAACGGACGGGGACATATTCATCGGTCATCCTCAGGTCCACCGAGACGCCGGTCTTCCGGAGGAAGAACCTGATCAGTTGTAAATCAAGGTCGAACAACGTCTCTGGTTGTGAATCCAGGATTCCGAACAGTTCGTCCTTGTAATATTCAAAATAGGCGGAGGACTCGTAGGCGGACGCAATCGCCCGTTCGGTACGGATCAGCCAAGGAGTCGAGTAATCCACCTTGATCTCCGTTATCGGCAGCTCATGGGTTCCGCTTTCGTGAATGATCGGGAAATTAAGGCTCTGAGGGCCGTCGGCGGCATAGTAACGGAAGCGGTTCCTCCAGGATTGCTTCTGGTAATGCTCGCAGGCCTCAAGATAAACGACAGAAGGCTTCACCCTGTCCGGAGACAAGATGAAGTCTTTAGCCATCAATGCGAAATAGCTGATCGGCGGGAACCAGGCCACACTCAGCAGCACCGCCGCCTCTTCTTCAGGCCTATTCGAATTCTCCCTTCTCGTGGGAGTCGTTTGCCCTGATGATTCCACGCTTCGAGCTTCTGATGAAATTCAGGATCGTGTCACGCTCCTCGCTCTGAGGGAATCCGGCCTCGACCTTGGCGCAGCCGTCGGTGATGTTGTAGCCGGCGAAATAGATCGTGTCGTAGATGTCCTTGATGTTGCGGATCACGTCGGAGGAGAATCCGCGGCGGCGGAGTCCGACGATGTTCACGCCAGAATAGCAGATCGGATCGCGGCCGCAAAGAACATAAGGAGGGATGTCCTTGTTGATCTTGGACATGCCGCCGACCATGGCGTGGCATCCGATCGTGGAGAACTGATGAGCCTTAGCTCCGCCTCCGACAATCGCCCAGTCATCAACAACGGTCTCGCCTGCTATGCCGACAAAGCTTACAAGAATGCAATGATTGCCCACAACACAGTCGTGCGCCACATGGACATAGGACATAAGCAGAGTGTTGCTGCCGATCTTCGTCACGCATTTGCCGCTTGCCTTGGTACCTCTGTTGATGGTCACGCACTCGCGGATTGTGACATTGTCGCCGATCTCCACGTATGTGACCTCACCCTCATATTTAAGATCCTGAGGGATGGCGCCTACCACAGCACCTGGGAATACCTGGCAATTCTTTCCCATCTTGACGTATGAATATATCATCGCATGCGTATGGATCTTGCATCCGTCTCCGATCTCCACGTCATCATCGATGAACGCAAACGGACCGATCTCAATGTTGTCGCCGAGTTTCGCCTTCGGGCTGACCGACGCTAATGGTGAAATTGTGTTCATATTCTAAGTGTTTTATCAGCAAGATTTCTCACGGATGGCCTTGGCAGTCCGTGTGTTGATTGTATGTCCCGGCTTGAAAGCGGTCACCTTGGCCTTGAGCCAGCCACCGGCGAGCCTCAGATCTCCGATCAGATCAAGAAGCTTATGCCTTCCGCACTCGTTCGGGAAATGGAGCTTGAGGTTGTTGAGGTAACCGTTGTCGTTTATGGCAAGCTCAGGCACATTGAAAAGCGCGGAGAGCCTCTCGACCTGCTCCGGCTGGACCGGATGTTCAACTATCACGATGGCGTTATCGACATCCCCACCCTTGACCAGATTGTTCTGGAACAAGTACTCTATCTCGTGGAAGAACACGAAAGTACGGCACGGGCCGATCTCCTTGGCATAGTCCGTGGACTCATCCCAATGCGCGGTCTGCACACCAAGTACCCTGGAGCCGAAGTCCACGGTGATGTCCATTGACGGAGTGTCGGCCGGGGTGATCCTCACGAACGAACCGGTCTTCTCGTCACGGATTTCAATCTCCTCTGGAATAGTGACATATTTCCTGTCTGCCTTCTGTTCTTTCAGGCCGTCCTTGGCGATTGCCTCCACATAATAACGGGCGCTGCCGTCCAGAATCGGAACCTCGACATTGTCGATTTCAACAAGGGCATTATCCACGCCCATTCCCGTCAGAGCTGACATCAGATGCTCAATCGTGGACACAGACGCCTCTCCTTTGGAGATAGTGGTACTTCTGGCCGTCGATGACACATTCTCAGCCAAAGCCTCGACGAACGCGTTTTCACCGAGGTCCACTCTGTGGAACACTATCCCAGTGTCCTCGGGAGCCGGTTTGAGAATCATCTTTGAGATCTTGCCGGTGTGAAGCCCCTTACCATGGAACTCATATTCACCCGCAAGGGTCTTTTGCTTATTCAAAGTCATAATCTATCTTTTGCAGGCTGCGTAAAGTTCAGCAGTCTGCAAAGATAGCATGAAATATTTGAATATTCAAGGATTACCCTGCCACTTCGTAGCTATTGGCTACTATTCTTCGCCCTGACGCTTGAAGACGGCGTAGCTGCGGAGGTAGTTCTTGAGCGGAAGGGCTGGCGAGCCAAGGAACACCTGGCCTGACTTGCGGATATTTCCGATCACGCCACACTGGGCGCCGATGGTCGTGTTGTCGGCGATGTTCAGATGCCCCGCTATGCCGACCTGGCCGGCGAGGATGCAGTTCTTGCCGATCTTCGTGGAACCGGCGATTCCGCACTGGGCGGCCATCACGGTGTTGTCTCCGATCTGGACATTGTGGGCGATCTGGCAAAGATTGTCGATCTTGACCCCGTTGCCGATGATCGTGGATTCCATCTCGGACTTGTCGATGGTCGTCCCGGCGCCGATCTCGACATTGTTGCCGATGATGACATTGCCGATGTGCTCGATCTTCTCCCATGTGCCGTCAGGAAGCGGGGCGTTGCCGAAACCGTCGGAGCCGATGACGGCGTTGGCATGGATGATCACGTTGTCACCGATAACCATTCCCGGATAGATGACGACCCCCGGATAGATGATGCAATGCGAGCCGATCACGGTGTTGTCGCCGACATAGACATTCTCGTAGATCTTCGTGTAGTCCCCCACCTTGGCGTGGTGTCCGACATACGAATGGCTTCCGAGATAGACCTTCTTGCCGAACTTGGTGGTCAGGAACCAAGATGAGCGGAAGCCTCTGTGCCTCTTGTCCGTACGCCTTTTTGTGGAAACATATTTAAGAAGGTCGGCCAACGACTTATAAGCGTCATCGACCTTGACCATGGTCGAAGTCACAGTCTCTTTCGGGACAAAATCCTTGTTGACCAGCAGGACACTTGCCCTGCATGTGTAAACGTATTTCTCGTACTTGGGGTTGGCGAAAAAGCACAACTGACCCGGTTTTCCATGCTCGATCTTGGCGAACGATGTCACAGTGGCCTGCGGATCTCCTTCAACTGTCCCTTTGAGGACCTGCGCCAATTGCTTTGCGGTAAATTCCATCTTATACTGGCAATTTTAATCTACAATTTCTAAGTGATCATTAAAAAATAACTTGAACATTTTGTATGTCTTTATGCTCTATATTTCCTTTATCATCAGTCATGCGCCACCGGCACACTCCTTCTTCAAAAAGAAATCCATCCTCATAAATCTGACACAAATTTAGTTCAACTTATTTTTTTAACGCTTACTAAATGGTCTGCAAAGAAAGCAATTTATTTTCATATTCACTAAAATATTCTTATCTTTGCATCGTTGTGAGAGATAGGAGGACGAAAGCGTCTCCTATCTTTTGTTTTGTAAAACCAGGATTTTATGCGGAAAGAACAGATAATCTCCGGCATCGAAGAGGCCGTGAAAGCCCGCGGGTGCTTCATTGTAGATGTTACGGTCAGCAATGACAACGACATCGTGCTCACCATCGAGAAAGAGGTCGGCGACATGGACCTTGAGGATTGCGTCAGCGTGAACGACGCTTTTCTGACGGCTTTCGACAAGGACGCGGAGGACTATTCCCTGACCGTCACCTCGGCCGGACTCGACCAGCCGTTCAAGGTTCTCAAGCAATACGGGAAGGCCATAGGCTCGGCTGTGGAGGCAAGACTTAAAGGCGGGAAGAAGATCATCGGAGTCCTCACGGGAGCCGACGAGGATGGAATATGCCTGAGATATTCACAGAAAGAGGCTGTTGAAGGCAGGAAGAAAAAGGAGATCGTGGAGCATGAGGACCGCTTCGGATTCGAGGAGATCAATTCCGTCACGCCGCACATTGTTTTCAGGAAATAAGATATTAAGGACATAAACATGGAAAAGAAAGAAGAAATCACTCTGATTGACGCCTTTAAGGACTTCAAGGAAGAGAAGAACATCGACAGACCAGTGATGATGGGTGTGCTCAAGGACGTGTTCCTCACCCAGATCGCGAAGACCTACGGTTCGGCCGACAACTTCGATGTCATCATCAACGTCGACAAGGGAGACTGCGAGATCTACCAGAACTTTGACATCGTCGAGGAGGTCGAGAACCCTAACACGCAGATCACTCTCGACCAGATCAAGGCCGAGACAGGAGATGATGACTACGAGGTCGGAGATGTTTACACCAAGAAGCTGTCCCTCGCGTCATTCGGGCGAAGGGGAATCCTCAACATCAGGCAGAACCTCCAGGGTCGTATCATGGACATCGACAAGGCCAATGTCTTCAAGGCATATTCCGACAAGGTCGGCGAGATCTTCACCGGTGAGATTTACCAGACATGGTCAAAGGAGGTGATCATCCTTGACGACGACAACAACGAGCTGCATCTGCCTAAGGCCGAGCAGATTCCGGGAGAGAGGTTCAAGAAGGGAGACACCCTCCGCGCCATCATCAAGAGCGTGGAGATGAAGAACAACACCACCCCTTACATCACCCTTTCCAGAACATCCAACGAGTTCCTTGAGAAACTCTTCGAGCATGAGGTTCCGGAGATATTCGATGGCCTCATCACCATCAAGAAGGTTGTCCGTGTCCCTGGCGAGCGTGCCAAGGTGGCGGTTGAGTCCTACGACGAGAGGATCGACCCGATCGGAGCGTGCATCGGTGTGAAGGGATCCAGGATCATCGGCATCGTGCGTGAGCTCCGCAACGAGAACATCGATGTGCTCCAGTGGACGAACAACACTCAGCTTCTCATCCAGAGAGCCCTCAACCCGGCAAGGGTCTCATCCATCGACCTCGGCAACTCGGACGAGGACAAGATCAAGGTTTACATGCAGCCTGACGAGGTCAAGAAAGGTATCGGTCGCGGAGGATGCAACATCAAGCTGGCAGGCATGCTTGTCGGAAGAGAGATCGAGGTCTGGAGAGAGCTTCCTAAGGACGAGGCTCAGGAAGAGGAGGACGTTCTCCTCAGCGAATTCAGCAACGAGATAGACCAGTGGGTGATCGACAGACTGGAGGCCATCGGATGTGACACGGCCAAGAGCGTGCTCGCGTTCACACCTGAGGACATCGCCAAGAGGGCCGACCTTGAGGACGAGACCGTGGCTGAGGTGTTCAAGATCCTAAGGGCTGAATTTGAAGAGTAACCGTCCAAGGCGGACAGCGGACAATTATTAATTTAAAGGGGTTGAATATGGCAGAAATCAGACTAAATAAAATAATAAGAACTTACAACATCGGACTTCAGAACCTTGTGGACTTCCTGTCCAGCAAGGGGGTCGAGGTCGAAGCCAACCCGAACGCCAAGATTTCAGACGAACATCTCCCTGCTATCGAAAAGCAGTTCGGAAAGGATCTGGAGCTCAAGCAGGCTTCGGAAAAAGTTGACATCAAACTCAACGAGATTTTGGAGAAGACCTCCAGGAAGCAGCAGGAAAGCGCCAAAGAGGAAGAGTACGAGCCAGTCAGGGAGACTGTCATAAAGACAACCATCTTCACTCCGGTGGAGCCAAAGCCGGAACCAGAGACTATCCGGCCGGTTGTGCCTGAGCCACAGCCGGAGATCAAGCCAGAGCCTCAACCGGAACCGGTCGTGGAGACTCCTGTGGCCGAGACGGTGAAAGAGCCTGAGCCTCAGCCCGAGGTCAAGCCAGAGCCTGCTGAGCGACCTGTAGAGGAAACTCCAGCGGAGAAACCTAAAGCGGAGGTGACCGAGAGTAAACCGGAGCCTCAGCCTGAGGTCAAGAAAGTCGAGACTGCCAAGGAAACCGTTCCTGAGCCGACAACCCCTGCTGCAGGAAAGGACATCCGTGGCGGTGAAAGGCCGATGAGCAAGCACGAAAAGAAACTTGCGGCGGCTGCCAGGCAGAAAGAGGAACAGGCCAAGGCCAAACACCAGCAGCATCCAGAGGGCAAGCCGGAGAGAAATGAAGAGAAACCTGCCACCGAAAGCTCCACTCCAGGGCTCAAGGTTCTTGGAAAGATAGACTTGTCCCAGTTCGAGCCTAAGAAAGGCAACAAGAAGAGGGAAAGAATCGCCAAGGGCAGTCAGAAGGTCGATGTGGCCAAGGAAGGCAAGCAGGCGGACAACAGTTCCCGCAAGGACAAGAACAAGAACGCCAGGCAGGCACAGGAGCAGGGCAAGGGCGGAAAGAAGCGCAACCGCGGAGCGGATCGCTTCAAGCCGGCCATGACCGAGGAGGAGCAGGAGGCGATGCAGAAGGAGATCCAGAAGCAGGTCAAGGAGACCTACGCCAGGATGAACGACAACAAGAAGAACAACTTCGGAGCCAAGTACAGAAAGGAGAAGAGGGAGCAGGCCGCGGCCAAGTCCCAGGAGGAGATGGCACAGGAGATAGCCGAGAAGAAGGTCCTCAAGGTCACCGAGTTCGTGACCGTGAACGACCTCGCCACCCTTATGAACAACACTCCAGTCAACGAGGTCATCAAGGCTTGCATGGATCTGGGTCTTATGGTTTCCATCAACCAAAGGCTTGACGCAGAGGCGCTTGTGCTTGTCGCCGAGCAGTTCGGCTACAAGGTAGAGTTTGTCACGGCCGACCTGACCGAGGAGATCAAGGGTAGCAGCGAGCAGGCTGACCGCGAGGAAGACCTTGTTCCAAGGCCGCCGATCATCACGGTGATGGGACACGTTGACCACGGTAAGACCTCGTTGCTCGACTATATTCGTAAATCCAATGTCATCGCCGGTGAGGCGGGAGGCATCACGCAGCACATCGGCGCCTACAACGTGAAGCTTCCTGACGGCAGAAGAATCACATTTTTGGACACCCCTGGTCACGAGGCGTTCACCGCCATGCGCGCACGTGGAGCACAGCTGACCGACCTTGCGATCATCATCATCGCGGCGGATGACGCCGTGATGCCGCAGACGGTCGAGGCCATCAACCACGCTCAGGCGGCCAATGTACCGATGGTGTTCGCCATCAACAAGATCGACAAACCAGGAGCGCAGCCGGAAAGGATCTACCAGCAACTTGCACAAATGAACATACTCACGGAGGCATGGGGCGGCAAATACCAGTGTCAGGAGATTTCCGCCAAGAAAGGCCTCAATGTGGACAAGCTTCTTGAAAAAGTGCTTCTTGAGACTGACCTCCTCGACCTCAAGGCCAATCCGAACAAGAACGGTGTCGGAGCGGTCATCGAGTCATCTTTGGACAAGGGACGCGGCTACCTCGCCACGGTTCTCGTGCAGGACGGGACCCTCAAGACCGGAGACATGGTGCTGAGCGGCAGTTACTACGGCCGCGTGAAGGCCATGTTCAACGAACGTGGACAGAAAGTTAAAGAAGCCGGTCCTTCGACCCCGGTTTCCATCCTTGGTCTTAACGGAGCGCCGAGCGCCGGAGACAAGTTCAATGTCATGAGCGATGAGAAGGAAGCAAAGGCGATCGCCAACAAGCGCGAGCAGCTCCTGCGAATCCAGGGCATCAAGACCCAGAAGCACATGACCCTTGAGGAGATCGGACGAAGGATCGCCATCGGCAACTTCAAGGAACTCAATGTCATCGTCAAGGGTGACGTGGACGGTTCAGTTGAGGCTCTCTCCGACTCTCTCATCAAGCTCTCCACGGAGCAGGTACGTGTGAATGTGATCCATAAGGCCGTGGGAGCGATCTCCGAATCAGATGTGATCCTGGCAGAGGCTTCCGATGCCGTGATCATCGGATTCCAGGTACGTCCTTCCACAGATGCAAGGAAACTTGCTGACGAGCAGGGAATCGAAATCCGTCTCTACTCCGTCATCTACGACGCCATCAACGATGTGAAGGACGGTATCGAAGGTATGCTTGAGCCTATCAAGAAGGAGGAGATCACCGGAACGGCGGAGGTCAAGCAGACCTTCAAGATCTCGAAGGTCGGAACGATCGCCGGCTGTCTTGTCAGGGACGGTAAGATCGCTAAGACGGCGCAGTGCAGGCTTATCCGTGACGGTATCGTGGTTTACACCGGCGAGCTCGCCTCGCTCAAGAGGGGCAAGGACGACGTGAAGGAGGTTTCCGCCGGAATGGAGTGTGGTATCGGCATCGACAAGTTCAACGACCTGAAGGTCGGGGACAATATCGAGGCGTTCGTGATCACAGAAATCAAGCAGACGCTTGATTAAAAAGACGATAAAGTTTTACAGTGCGGACAGCCTCGGCGACATCATGGACGCGGAGGATGTCCGCACCGTTTTGTAGGGCGATGAAGTCGGCGACCTGTGTGGCAGGCAATGCGTCAGCCGGAGTGATGCCCAGAGGCCTGAACAGAAAGCTCTTGCGGGAAAGGCCCACGAGAATCTCTTTGCCGAACTCCTGAAGCACAGCCATCTCACGCAGCAGTTGCCAGTTCTGTTCCACCGTCTTGGCGAAGCCGAAACCGGGATCCAGAATCCAATCCTTCACCCCGTGCCGATCCGCCTCGGCGGCTATCCCTTCAAAGAACTCACGGACAGCCTCGGTGACATTGTCATAGTCGGTGAGACTCTGCATATTCTTTGGAGTGCCACGGGTGTGCATGGCGATGTACGGCAGATGAAGCCGGCCAAGCAGCGACCACATCTCCTCACTTCCGCCGCTGACATCGTTCACTACGAAAGGGCCGACGATGTCGCCCTCGCGGGACAAAGATAATAAATTTCCCATATTGTCGTAACTGTAGATTACGCCGTAGCAATACGCTGTCATAGGGCGATCGTTTATTAAAAAAGGAGGGCAACCTCAAGTCGTTGACTTTTTAGTTGCCCTCCCCAGTAAACAATTATCGGAGCTAGTCGCGTCTAAATCCGTTATGGAAAGGATTACAATGAAATGGCATCCACAATTTTGATTTGACGTTAATTGCTATATCATGACCTTTTGAGAAGAATTCTATCGCAGAGAGCAGTTGATAAGGATTCATGGAATATAGACTCAAACTAAATTCATGCTTTTTGCCAGTGTTGCGTAATTCGACAGCAATATCACACTGCCCCATATCTAGTCTTAAACAGCGGATATCATCCCAGCATATTTTGTATGTACAGGCCACGTCTTTCATCATTATACCTTTGCTGGATAGTTCTAATTTAATGTCTGTCTCATCATGATAATACGAATAAATATTCCATATCATTATGATCGCCGTTATTGGCAAACATATGAAAATACCAACATTAAGTTTGTTAATCGCCCCCATCCATTTAGATGAGAAGACTAGCAATACAATCTGAATAGATAAAAGCAATGCATTACTTATTATACTTTCTAACGCAGAATCCTTGGAGGTCAAAATATATCTATTATAGTCAATCATAATTGAGCCTTTACTCGTTGTTAAAGATGTACCCACTTGTGGCAAGAGCAGAGTAATTTGAAAAGTTTATCAGATACTCAACATTTTTCGTTTCTTCTTTGGTGATCTGTCTCACTTTATTCTCAACGACTCTATCAATAGTGGATTTACTCTCCTTCCGTCCTAATGTTTTAAATTCATCGGTAACTGATTTTTTGACTGTTTGCTTAAATGATGGGTTAGACACAGTTTTTTCGACAGCCTTTTTTAATGCTTCAGAGGTTTTCCCGGTAACTAGTGAAAGACCACCTGATACAAGCGCATCTCTCCCCACTACTTTGACATCAATGTCGCCATCATTAGCAATCACTTGTTCCACTGCGCTTCCTACGACTGATGCTCCAGCATTGGAGATAATGCCCACCATTAACCCAGCACCTCCGGTAGCGGCTACCACTCCTCCTTCAATGGCACCTCTAACGGCAGCCGCGCCGATTTCCTTGCCTGTTTTTCCTTGTATGAGCGCGGAGCCTCCTTCTAAGACAGCTCCGACTACCGCACCTCCAACAATATGCCAGATTTCGCCTTCCGGATCTACTCGAATTATAGGATTATTGCCACAATAAGCGAATGGAGTCATATTGAGACATGTCTCCGCCATCGGGTCCACGGAGAGGAAGCGTCCGAGGGAGGGGTCGTACATGCGGGCGCTGAAGTCGTAGAGGC
>FR893124.1 GCA_000433355.1 Alistipes sp. CAG:435
GCGGCCTTATTAACCATTTTCGCATCCGAGAGGCTATCCGGCATACGCACCTCTGTAGCCCATCCTGCCGTGCCCGACCCCCTTCTCGTAAATGAGGGTCAGCCACACCTACATGCCATGTACGCATCTCTGCTGCCATTCCCTGTGTCCGCGGTTTGTAAAGGTAGATCGCTCGAACAGCTGTCATTATGGTTCCATATCCCTGCTCAGGACAGGTCCATACTCATCAGGCGTGAGCGTTACGCTTTGTCTCCACCAGTCTAAAGTTTCCGATGTGAAATCGAATGTGATCGGAATTCGATTCATCATAGCCAAATCAGACGCATCTCCATACAACTCGCGCTCTTTCAGGAGTGGGGCACTCACAAGGTCGATCAACATCACAAGGTCGATCAACCTCCCTCTCAAAATCCGCCATCGTCTGGCAATCAGGCACCTGACGGATGTAGCTGCGCCTGTGAACATCCTGCGATCCAAGCACCCATATGTCATCGAGGGACATTTCCAATGTGTAATAGTTGATCCGCCCCGAAGCCAACAAGTCAATGACAGCATATTTAGCAAGTGGAGCGCGTTTCGGATAGGGGAATGTCAGGCATATCCGCCCTTTCTCCTCCGATATCTTCTTTACTTCAGCCTTGATCTCCTCAAACGAGAAGTCAGCCTTAGTCATCCCCTGTTCCTTCAGACATTTTTCCCACCACGGTACGTCCGCCAATGCCTGACAAGGCAAGTTCCCCTTCGCCACAGCATCAATCAGCGAGGGAATCCACCTGAACTGAAGCGTATAAAGATCCATCTCGAAGTTGGCTGAGCCATTTTCGGCCGTCCCTTATGTCAAAGAAATCCAAAATAATTTTACTAACTTTGCGGCAGCTGAGCCCTTGAGTCTTGAGGTCGGCGGCCCTTGTGGCCAGGAACCATCTTCTGTCTCTTTCGTTCAGCGTGGACATATACGCCAAATCGCTTGGCGAAAGGACTTCTGGAGGAGTTTTCGTTATCATTTTAAGAGCATTGCAATTACCCTTAAATTTACGAAAATTTCTCCAGTTTTCCTATACTATATCATTGATAATCAATGGTTTAATCTAAATTATTGTCACTTTTTCGGAGGCTGTTATCAGGGCGGCTTTACAACCGTTCTCAACAGTATGTCATGGCCGCAAATGGCCGCATAAGAGAGCCCCCAAAATGAAGCAGGTTATTTTTTAACATTTACT
>FR893125.1:0-19737 GCA_000433355.1 Alistipes sp. CAG:435
AGAAAATACCGACAGTCAATTCGGGCGGGCAAGATTATCGAATATACTGACTATTAACGTCTTACAAATCACGAAACATGAAAGCAGATTAGATTCGCTTAGGGCTCGTGATTTTATTCTTCCAACGGAATTGCTTATCTTTGTAGGTTACTATTAATTGGCTACTGAATATGTTCGATAACTTACAGGAAAGGCTTGAGAGATCCTTCAAGATTCTGAAGGGTGAGGGTAAGATCACTGAGATCAATGTCGCTGAGACGCTGAAGGACATCCGGAGGGCGCTGCTGGACGCGGACGTGAGCTTCCGTGTGGCCAAGGACTTCTGTGACAGGGTGAAGGTCAAGGCCATGGGACAGAATGTCCTCACGGCGGTGAAGCCACAGCAGATGATGGTCAAGATCGTCCACGACGAGTTGGCCGAATTCATGGGCAGCGCTTCACAGGACATCAACATCAAGGGGAATCCCGGAATAGTCCTGGTGGCGGGTCTCAACGGTTCCGGTAAGACCACGTTCTCGGCCAAACTGGCCAACAACATCAAGAGCAAGAGAGGCATGAAGGTGCTTCTCGCCGCCTGTGACACGTTCCGTCCGGCGGCCATCGAACAGTTGAAGGTTCTCGGTGAGGGGATCGAGGTTCCTGTATATACGGAGGATGGAGAGAAGGATCCGATCCGGATCGCCAAGAACGCCATAGCCAAGGCCAAGGCGGAAGGATATTCGGTGGTCATCATAGACACCGCCGGCCGTCTGGCTGTGGATCAGGAGCTTATGGACGAGATCTCGGCCCTGCACAAGGCCGTGAACCCTACAGAGTCATTATTTGTCGTAGACGCGATGACCGGTCAGGATGCCGTGGAGACAGCCAAGGTCTTCAACGAGCGGCTTGACTTCGACGGAGTCGTGCTGACGAAGATGGACGGTGACACCAGAGGCGGCGCCGCGCTTTCCATCAAGTACGTCACCGGAAAGCCGATCAAGTTCATCTCCTCGGGAGAGAAGATGGAGGCGATGGATGTGTTCCATCCTGGACGTATCGCCGACAGAATCCTCGGAATGGGTGACGTTGTGTCTCTCGTCGAAAAGGCTCAGGAGCAGTTCGACGAGAAGCAGGCCCGTGAGACCAGGAAGAAACTGGCCAAGGACAAGTTCGGTCTCATGGACTTCTACAACCAGATCCAGCAGGTCAAGAAGATGGGCAACATCAAGGATCTGGCCGGGATGATCCCTGGGCTGGGCAAGGCCATCAAGGACATCGACATCGACAACGACAAGGCGTTCAAGGGAATAGAGGCGATCATCATGTCCATGACTCCTGAAGAGAGGGACAATCCTGAGATCATCAACGGAAGCCGCCGCAAGAGGATCGCGGACGGCAGCGGCACCAATGTGGCCGAGGTGAACAAACTTCTGAAGCAGTTCGAGACTACCCGCAAGATGATGAAGACCGCGCTGACTGGAAACCTCGCACAAAAGCTCCGCGGTTTCAGAAGGTAGGCAGACGCTTAGCGGCCAGCGAAATATTCCTTGCGCCGAGGAGCCTCGGCAAGGCGGTCTGAATATACAGCCGGGGCGAACGGACGCATGTTGTAGTGCGAGGCCATCACCTGACCGTAGGCACCGGCGCTGCGGATGGCTATAAGGTCTCCCCTGCGGCTCTCGGGCAACGAACGTTCCTTGCCGAAAGTGTCGGCGGACTCGCAGACCGGACCTACCACATCATAAATGCTTGCCGAACGAGAATCCCCGTCCTGATAATGAGCGGTGATATTCTCGATCTTATGGAACGCTCCGTATAGGGCAGGACGGATAAGATCATTCATCCCGGCGTCCACCATCAGGAAATTCCTGCTCTCCCCTTTCTTGACGAAAACAACTTGGGTGACAAGAGATCCGCTCTGAGCCACAACGGAGCGTCCCGGCTCAATGTGGACGGTCTGGTCAAGCCGGCGGGCAAGTTTCTTGTCTATGGTTCTGAACCAGGTCTCGAAATCAGCCATAGGATCCGAATCGGGGTCGTCATAATTGACCCCAAGGCCGCCGCCTAAATCTATATTCTTGACAACCACCCCCTTTGACTCAAACACTGAGACAATCTCGTTAACCTTGGCGCACTCAAGCCCGATGACATTCTCGACATCCAGAATCTGGGAGCCAATGTGGAACTGGAGCCCGAAGAAATCAAGGGCGGGATCTGACTTCAGCATCTCCACAGCCCCGTCAAAACTCCTGTCTGATAGGCCGAACTTGTCCTCATAGAGACCGGTGGTGATGTACTGGTGCGTGTGAGCGTCTATATTCGGATTGATCCTGAGGCTGATTGAAGCCTTGCGGTCCAGCCTACGAGCCAAAGCGCTTATGACTTCGATTTCCTCAAGGGATTCAACCACAAAAGCTCCGATCCCGGCCTGAAACGCCTGGCATATTTCCCGGTCGGTCTTGCCGACACCTGCGAAGAAAATCTGCTTAGGATCGTAACCGCAGCCGACAGCGAACTCGATCTCGTCCCCGCTGACACAGTCCGCACCGAAGCCCTTGGAACTCAGGATGTCGTTCAGACGGCGGTCCGAGTTGGCCTTCACTGAATAATGTGCGTGGATTCCGTAGCGCGCGGAAAGCTCCGCCACCTTGTCAGCCGTGTTCTGGAAAAGATCAATGTCATAATAATAGAAAGGTGTGGCCACCTTGCTGAATGATTCGTAATCGCCTATCTTTAGCATATTCGGAAAATCACTTCTTAAGTAATCCTTAAAAAATAACTTGGTAATCTTTGATAGTCTTTTCGGTCTATATGTCTTTCCTCATCAGTCATGTGCCACCGGCACACTCCTTATTCCAAAAGACATCTATCCTCGAAAATACCGCCAAATCTTTACCAACTTATTTTTTAACGCTTACTAAGTAACCTCAAAACAGTTTCTTGTCTGGCA
Organism: Alistipes sp. CAG:435; assembly: GCA_000433355.1. Lineage (GTDB taxonomy): Bacteria > Bacteroidota > Bacteroidia > Bacteroidales > UBA932 > Cryptobacteroides. The sequence continues at coordinate 2,930 of FR893125.1, forward strand.
AATATTCATGAAGAATAAAACCTATTCAAAACCAAAACAATTGCAAAAGTAATCTAAAATTTCTAAATTCGCATACTATTGTACGTTCAGAGGGTTTTTCTGACACGAGATAGCATTAGAAAAAACACTTTTAACATTAGGACAAAAAATGGAAAAAGGACCTATTTCACAATTCATCACCCACAACTACCGCCACTTCAACTCGGCGTGCGTGGTTGACGCCGCGAAGGCCTATTGTGACCTTCTCGACAAGGGTGGAAAGATGTTCCTTGCTATGGCCGGTGCGATGAGTACCGCTGAAATCGGACTTTCCCTCGCGGAGATGATCCGTCAGGACAAGTTCTCGTTCGTCTGCTGCTCAGCCAACAACCTCGAGGAGGACATCATGAACCTTGTCGCCCACTCACACTATTACAGGATTCCGGGCTACCGCGACCTCACTCCTCAGCAGGAGCAGGAGCTGCTTGAGAACCACTACAACCGTGTGACCGACACCTGCATTCCTGAGGAGGAGGCTTTCCGCCGTCTTGAGGGCGCGCTCGTCGATGTGTGGACAAAGGCGAAGAATGAAGGAAAAAGGTATTTCCCTTATGAATATATCTACCAGCTTCTCCGCAGCGGCGTTCTGGAGCAGTACTATGAGATCGACCCTAAGGACAGCTGGGTAATGGCTGCCTGCGAGAAGAATATTCCGATCATCTGCCCGGCCTGGGAGGACTGCACAACCGGTAACATATTCACAGCCCACTGCATCCGCGGCGAGTTCCCTACCGACCTCGTGAAGACTGGCGTCGAGGTGATGATGTTCCTTGTTGACTGGTACAAGGCCAACGCCACGGGAGCCGGTGTCGGATTCTTCCAGATCGGTGGCGGCACCGCCGGTGACTTCCCTATCTGCGTCGTTCCTATGATGGAGCAGGATCTCGGATGGAAGGGCACACCGCTTTGGTCATATTTCTGCCAGATCTCCGACAGCACCACATCCTACGGTTCATATTCAGGAGCCGTCCCTAATGAGAAGATCACCTGGGGCAAGCTGTCCCCTACCACTCCGCGCTTCATCGTGGAGAGTGACGCGACAATCGTGGCGCCGCTGATCTTCGCCTACGTGCTGGGCTGGTAGTCCATCGCTGACTTTTATGAAGGTGATGGCCATCTAACCAAGGTCATCACCTTTTTTATATTCATTAAGAATTGTAGTTAATCCTTTAAGGATTGCTTTTGTAACCACAAACCAGAGGAACGCAAACGGTTTTCGTTCCTTCCAACCGACCAAAGCAAAATGAAAGGAAATTCCAGCAAAGGGAATCCCCTTATCGCGGCTATATCCAAGCGGCTGCGCAGAATCAGAGGCGACAGACTCGCCGCGATCCAAGGAAGAATCAATTCCAGAAAGACTCTTGAGAAAGTTGAAAAACACCTTGCCCGTTGGGTAAGGGACGGCAAGCATCATGAGTGCTACGACTCTATGGAAGAAATCCTCGATGAACTTGACTTGACAAATCAAGAGCTATCGTTCTATTGCTCCCGCATACTCAATAAAAAGTTCCTCACATGGAGGAAAGAGATCAGAATCGAAGACGCGAAAAAGCTCCTTCTGGAGCATCCTGAGGCTCCTGTACGTCACATTGGCTATGTCGTGGGTTTCAGCGACAAATCCAACTTCAGACGGCAGTTCAGGGAAGTAGTCGGATGCACGCCTACCGAATGGCGGGAGTCGAAACTTAAAAACATCCAAAAAATCTTTTGATATTCAAAAAACATCATTATCTTTGCAGTGTATTAATAAACTATTACACTAACAAGATATGATTGAAATCAAAGATCTGGCTTTCAGCTACGGCAAGACGCCCATCCTGAAAAGCATAACGACAACGCTTGAGGAAGGCCGTATCTACGGTCTTCTGGGCGAGAATGGAGTCGGCAAGACGACCCTGCTTACACTTCTGTGCGGCCTGAAGAAAGTTTGCTCCGGCAGCATCACCACCGATGGGGAGAATCCTTTCGACCGCACCCCTACCTTGCTCCAGAACCAGTTCTACCTTCCGGACGAGGTCCTTCCTGTAGCGATGAAGGCGGAGTGCTTCGCAAAGGAAAGAGGTGCCTTCTGGCCGGACTACGACCATTCCAAGTTCCTTGAGATCATGAAGGAGTTCGAGAACGACCCGGCCAAGAAGATGAACCAGATGTCCGCCGGACAGTTGAAGAAGACTTATATTTCTTTAGCGTTGGCCTGCGGCTGCAAGTACATATTCATGGATGAGCCGACAAACGGTCTGGACATTCCTTCAAAGACGCAGTTCCGCAGCGCGATTATGAAATACACTTCCGATGATTCCACAATCGTGATCTCTACCCACCAGGTGAGGGATCTGGAGAACATCATCGACCCGATCATAATCCTTGACCGTCAGGATGTTCTGCTGAACGCCTCGGTGGAGGAGATCACAAGTAAACTGTACTTCGACTACGGCACGCAGCTTCATCCGGAATCCCTTTACAGCGAGCAGCTTCCGGGCGGATTCATCCAGGTTTACCATAACACGACCGGCGAGGACAGCAAGATCAATGTCGAGGCCCTTTTCAATGCCGTGCACAAGAACAAGGAGCTGATCAAAGGAATGTTCAGCAACAAATAAGGAGGAATGAATATGGACAATACTTTTAAAATAAGCAGGTTCGGAAAATATTTCGTTTACGACCTCAAGAGACAGTGGAAGAACATCGGGATGCTGATGCTGATCTTCGCGCTGTCCCCTGTCATTTTCTACATGCTCTACATGTTCTTCGCGGCGCTGTTCGACGGAGGCCTGATGAAGCTGTTCTCTGGAATGAGCATCGACGGTCCCTCAATTTGGGTAAGGTTCGGGATGGCCGCCGTGATGATAACGATCTTCGTGATGCTGTTCCCGTCCAGAGCCTATGGTGAGATCACCAACAAGGCGAAAGGGTCCGAATGGCTGATGCTGCCGGCTTCCAGACTGGAGAAATTCACGTCAATGATGCTGATCTCACTGATAGTCATCCCTCTCGTTTACGTTGTTGTCTATTTTCTCAGCGACGCTTTTGTCTGCCTGCTCGACAAGTCCTGCGGTGATTCGCTTATGTCATTCAGAATCAACAAGGAGATCGGTTCATCAGACTTTGCGATCCCTGCCAACGGCTTCTGGATTCTGGCCTCCAGCATTGTGGAAAACGCGATCGTGTTCCTGCTCGGAGGCTTGATCTTCAAGAAATGGAAGGTTGTGGGCACCGTGCTTGTGCTCTTTGCGCTTCAAATGGTGTTTTCCGGCCTGTTAAGCGTCTTCATCACCAACGCGGACCTCGACTGGTGGGGAAACTGGTTAAATGACTGGACAATCCGGCATGCTGACAACCTTGACTTATGGCTGAACGCCTTCATCAACTTATGGCTTCTGCTGATTCTGGCCATCTGCGGGACTTGGTCCTGGTTCAGGATCAAAAGGCTTCAACATTAATGATCTTTGACTATGGAATTCAATTCAAACAAGGCGATCTATCTACAGATCAGCGACATAATCTGCGAGAAGATCCTCTCCGGCGAGCTGAAGGCAGATGACAGGATCCCGTCCGTGCGGGAATATGGAGCCTCGATCGGCGTGAATCCCAACACGGTGATGCGCACCTACGAGAAGCTCACCAACGAGGGCATCATCTACAACAAGCGCGGCATCGGCTACTTCATCGGCGCGGAAGCCAAGGACATCGTACTGGAAAACAACCGCAAAGAGTTCCTCGAAGTCGAACTGCCCGCCGTCATCAAAAAAATGGAGCTCCTCGGGCTCGACCCGAAGGAGCTGCTAGATAAAAGCAATTGGGTAATCTAAATATTTGAATATCATGAAGTTTTTAAAGAATATACTGACTGTTGCGGCACTGGTTCTTATGGCGGCAGGACTGTCATCCTGCTATTTCAGGCTAAGCGATGACGCGAAGAAACAGTTCAAGTACGACTTGCGATACCGTATGCACACTGCTGAAGGAGAAGTTGACACCGTGACCTACAATCCAGGTGAGTTCCATTCGGTATGCAACAAAGGTGGCATCGATGACGTGTTGGTCATCCAGACCGAGAACGAGTTCAAGGTTGAAGTGATCTCTTACGAGATGATGACCGACTCAATCCGCGTGACAAATGAAAATGGGATCCTGACGGTTGGACTCACTGACAAAACCTCTAAAATCTTCGGACCTATCCAAGTTCGTGTCTATGCCCCGTCTTTGAACGGAATCACCTCTACAAGATCAAGCAACCTGCTAATCTCAGACTACAAGGGTGACTCTCTGAGCATAGAGACCGTCGGATCAGGAAACATCAAGGCATTCAACCTGAACATTACAGGGAAGCTGAGTGTTCTTGGAACCGGAAGCGGCGACCATGAGTTCAGACACGTCACCGCCAGGGAAATGGTCATCGACAAGAAAGGCTCCGGGGACGGAGAGTACAGCGATCTGAACATTGGCACATTATCTGTAACGTCAACTGGTTCGGGAGACGCGACACTTTCCGGAAAGGCTGATTCGGTCACATTCCACAAGTCAGGTTCCGGTGACATAGACGCCAGCGAACTGAAAGCCAAAAGTGTCAAGACTCAGGAAAGCGGAAGCGGAGACCTTATAGTCAACGATGAATCAATCAACAAATAATCACAATGAACATGCGGAAGACATTATTGCACATTATGGCCGTGGTTCTGATCGGCCTGACATCAACAGGTACTCTGAACGCAAGAACCAGTGGCGATGACGATGACTACAAGACCAAGACCTACGATGTAGGCACAATCTCGTCCATCGACGCCAACGGCCTGTTCAGTGTCGTCTATGAGCAGACATCGGGGGCCACCGAAGTCGCGGTCAAGACCAAGGACAAAGTGTTCGAGTGCCTGGAGGTGAAGAACGATGACGGAATGTTGGTTCTGAAACTGAATCTGAAGGAAGGCAAGAGCTATTCACTCTCTCCGATCGAGGTGAAAGTCCGCACCAAGCATCTGACCTACGTGGAGTTGTCGGGATCCGGCAGTTTCACCTGCGAGAAGGGCATCAAGACCGAGTCCCTCAAGATAAGATCCTCCGGAGCGGGAAGCGTAGAGATCAAGGATATCTCAGCCAAGAACTCGATTGAGATCATGACATCCGGCGCCGGAAAGGTCAATCTGGACGGTGCCAAAGCCAAGGACCTCAACGTTGAGATGAACGGGGCCGGCAAGGTGGAAGTCCAGGGAATCGAATCCAAGACCGCCACCGCCATCATCCGCGGGGCCGGCAAGATCACCCTCGGCGGCAAGACCGGCAACGCCACCTACAAGCTGAACGGAGTAGGTGTCATCGATGCCGAATCCCTGAAAGCCGACAACGTCCGTTCCGACCGCGCCGGCATCGGCTCCATCCGGTATTAGCCCCCACCGCTCGGCCGCACCTCAACTTTACGAAACGCCTTCAGGGCAAACGGCCACTAAGTGCCGCCAAACATGGAATATGCTGAAAAACTCTTGGGGTAAGCCACAGGTTTTTCAGCATATTCCTTATCCTACGGCATTCAGTTCAGGGTTGGGCTGAAGGCGATTCGTAAAAAGCGTGGACAGGGTTCTGCAGTAAAAACAAAACTATGATGTTTTATAATCCGCTTATTTTCACGATCGCTCATCAGTGGACAGAATGAATAATCATCAGCGGGCTTTGCCAAAGATGGACTCAAGGATATTCTTGTCAAGCATAGTGACACGGCTCAGAACTGACAATGAGTAGGTTCGCCTGTCCGCCCATAGTTTCCGGGCGACAGCGACTCTTTGTTCCACACTGGCTTTTGAGACGGCTGGCACATTCCATAGGGCATTGCAGATCGTCTTCGCTTCCCTTCGGAGTTCGGTCTCGGAAGCCTTATGCATCGCACTCAACGAGGTGCATTCTCGATCAATGGCTGATTCGATGTCCTTCTTCTGACTCATAAAGGCAATGAAGGCCCGTGGGGTCCTGAACAAGGCCTCGACAGATTTCCAATCGACATAAGAATGGGGTTGGAGCATTCCTTCGGCATCACAGAGCCAGTCCTCAGGCAGAGACGTCAATGTGTGGAACATCGATCGGCGGGTCAAGACAGGATATTCACTTATTCTTTTTCCTCGCTTCGCGAAACGGTTATGATCCACGAAATAGATATCTCCGGGGCCCCATTCATATGCCCAAGGTGCCAACGGGAAGCCGGCTGCGATCGCATTCCTATAGACATACATAAACTTTGTCTTCAACTCATTCTCCGTGAATATGGGATCGTTACTCACTCGTATCTTTCCAGTTACCGCGTGACATCTTTTTGTGCGTGAAAGGAACGACTCATGTTTCATTGCGATTGAACGCGCGAACCTATCACAGTCTTGAAGACTTCCCTTTGCGATAAGATGGAAATGAGTGCCCATCACTTGCAAGGTCAGAATCACGATGCCGCATTGATACGCTGTCACGGCTATAACATTCATTCCCCAAATATAGTCCTCACGTGATTCAAAGAGTATGCTGACATTCGTCCCGTCGGAATAGATGTGTGCATAGCCCTCAACAGGTTTGTCAACCCAACCGGACTGTATCGGGGTGGTCGCCTCGGTTTCTGATCTATTACATTGATTACTATTGTTATCCATATTTATAATATGATTAAAGGTTCAAATGTTGATCATAGGGCAAACATAGGACAAAAAGCACGGGTTCACAATGAATCATAAAAAACATAGCAGAAGTTTTTCTGTTTTTTATAGAAACAGTGCTATTCTTACCATCAATATAGAATTTGTTTATTCACATAAAAAAATTCTTTTATGACTATTCACTCTACGGTTTCGCTTGTCTCTTACACAAAGGCAAGTCTGGCACAATGTATTGGCTCAATTATCATCAACATTACGGCCGGAGAATCGGCCTCTAGCACCTCGGCAGGCTCTGCGACCACAAAGGCCCGGTCACTAGACATAAGCTATTAACAGAACAAAAAGCAAGACAAGATATATTCCGGAATAAGCGGTGCCAAAGTGACCGATGTCATGAATAACACCCGCGACATCAACTTTACGAAACGCCTTCAGGGCAAACGGCCACTGAGTGCCGCCAAACAATGGATATGCTGAAAAACTCTTCGGGTAAGCCATAGGTTTTTCAGCATATTCCTTATTCTATGGTGTTCTGTTCAGGGTTGGGCTGAAAGCGATTCGTATAAAAGCAATACGTATAAAGAAGGAGATCCACTCGCATGGGGAGGCATGGGAGGCAAGGGAAAGCATGATAGACGCATGGGGAGGCATGGGCATGCATGGGAGGCAAGGGAAAGTATGATAGACGCATGGGGATGCATGGGGATGCGTTGGGAGGCATGGGGATGCGTTGGGAGGCATGGGGAGGCGTTGGGAGGCATGGGGAGGCGTTGGGATCAGAAGATGTAGAACTCGCGGCGGTACTGATAGTTGGAGCGGAGGGACTCGAATGTTTCGGGAGCCATACGGAAGATGAAGTCGTCGGTGAAGATCGGGTAGTTGTACTGGAGTACGGATGCGACCTCACCTTGGGACTTGCCTTTCAGGTCAAGGCGGATTGACTCAAGGTCGATGATTTCCGTCTTGGGAAAGAAATCGTACAGCGGCTCGATGCCGAAGAAGCGCGCAAGGGCACGGACGGCCATCATGGTGCCGTTCTGCTTGCCTTGGTAGGAATAGCCGGCGATGTGAGGGGTGGCGATGTCAACCATATTCAGAAGCTCAAGGTCGATGTTCGGTTCGTTGTTCCAGGTGTCGATGATCACAGGACCCAGTTTCGGGATAGCCCGCTTCAACGCCGCCTCATCCACGACCTCGCCACGGGAAGCGTTGATGAATATGGCTCCGGGCCTCATCATCGCGAAGAACTCATCGTTCGCCATTCCTCTTGTCGTCTCGTTAAGGGGCACGTGCAAGGTCACTATGTCAGCGTTGGTCAACAGATAGTCCAGAGTGCAGAAACCTTCCATCCCTTCCTCTGCCATCCTGGGCGGGTCGTTCTTCAGAACCTTGAAACCCAAAGATCCGGCGACCGAGTCAACCCTGCGGCCGACATTGCCGACACCTACGATTCCAAGTTTGCCGCCTTCCAGACGGATCGCCTTGCGTGCGGCCACACCGTAAAGAGCAGAGAAAACATAGTTCATCACCCCTCCGGCATTGCAGCCGGCCGAGTTCCGGGCCACGATCCCTTTCTCGTTGCAGTACGGAAGGTCTATGTGATCCATCCCGATTGTCGCCGTGGCGATGAACTTCACCGGAGTGCCTTCGAGCAACGACGCGTCACACTTGGTCCTGGTCCTGATGATCAGAGCGTCGGCGTTCATCGCATCCTCGCGCGAGATGGCCCTGCCTTCCTTATAGATGACATCCGCATACGGTTCCAGAACACCTTCGATGAACGGAATCGCCTGATCGATTATGATCCTGATCTTGCTGTCCATAACCTTATACAAAAATCATTTAAGAATCAACTCCTTGACGAACCCGACCTTGTCGTAGTCCTTGACGAAGAGCTCGTCCTTCTCCAGAAACTGGTTCATCGCCTGGACCAAGGCCGGCTTCTGGAACTCCAGATGGCTCCGCAGCATCGAGGACGAGATCGTCACGTAAAGTTTCCCGTCCCTATAGAATTTCCGAAGCGTCTGGCCGGCGACACCCGACACTGCGTCCCAGGCGGCGAAAACCCGCTGGGTATTGAGCCCGGCGCTCAGCTTCAAAGCCCTGATGTACATAGGGATAAGCTGTTCCATCCCCAGAGCCTCCTTGCGGGGCGTGCCTTTTATCTTCTGAAACTCCGCCATCGTCAAATCTCCCTGAACTCTCCCCCGACAGCCTCGAAATAAGCCCTGTCTGCGGTCAAACCATCAACAATCCCCGACATCCGGACCTTGTTGCTGTCTGTTATGAATATCTGGCCGAAGTCGCTCCCGGCGACCATCCCAAGCAGATTCGAGATTCTGCTCATATCCAGTTTGTCGAACACATCATCCAGCAGCAGCATCGGCGGGAAGCCGTACCTGCGCTTCATAAGCTCGTACTGGGCGAACTTCAAGGAGACCAGAAACGACTTCTGCTGTCCCTGCGAGCCGCAACGCCTGATCGGAAAGCCGTTCATCTCAAAAAGGAAATCATCCCTCTGAATCCCTGCGGTGGTGTATTTGAATATCCTGTCTTTCTCCCGGGAAGCCTTCAGCAGCTCGACCAGCGAGCCTTTCCTCAAGTCCGACCTATAGTCAATCGACACAGTCTCGCGGCCACCTGAAAGCGTTGCGTAATGCTCGGCCACCAACGGTAGAAGGTCCTTGACAAAAGCGTCCCTCTTGCCGTGGATCACACCGGCATATTCATTCATCCTTTCATCGAACACGTCCAGAAGCGACTCGTCGAAGGTGCCGTCCTTGAGCACCTTGTTGCGCTGGAAAAGGAAACGGTTGTACTGCTGCATCGCAGCGAGATATTCCCGGTCCATCTGCGACAGCACCGAATTGACGAACCGCCGCCTGTCGTCACCGCTCTCGCTGACGAGGGAAGTATCTGACGGTGAGACCATCACTATCGGCAGTACCCCGATGTGCTCGGAGATCTTCGAATATGCCTTGTCGTCCCTCCGGACCTTCTTCTCGCCCTTGCCGTCCACCTGCACCGAGAACCGCGCGTCCGGCCCCATATTCATTGAATATGTCCCTGAGATGGCGAACGCGTCCGTGCCGTGCCGGAAGTTGAACCTGTCTGACGAGGCGAATGCGCTTTTGGTCATCGAAAGGTACCAGACGGCATCCATAAGATTTGTCTTTCCCTCCCCGTTATTGCCTGAGATGCAATTGATGTTGGGAGAGAAAGACAATTCCTGAAACGCTATGTTCCTGAAATTCTGGACGACTATTTTCTTTAGTGCCGGCATCTTGTCTTCTTCTGTACGGAAGACAAATATAGTCATTTTCAGACTTAGAAACCGCTATAATCTGTTAAAAATTCACACTTGCATAAAACCGGCACTGGAGCCGGAAACTATTCCTTTTTGCCTCCAAAGAACTTATCTATCACAAGCGCTATGGCAGCGTCACCGCTGACGTTGCAGGCAGGACCGTAACCGTCAAGGGCAAGATAGATGGTCATCATCAAGGCGCACTGGTCCGGAGTGAAGCCAAGGACCGACTCCAGAAGGCCCACGGAAGCCATAAGGACACCACCCATCACTCCCGGAGCGGCGACAGCGGCGATGGCCTGAAGCAGGACAAAGTTCATAAACAGGCCGAACGATATGTCGATTCTGCACATATAGGCCACAGCCACCGAGGTGACGGTCAACTTGATGGTCGATCCGCACATATGGACGGTGGAGCAAAGAGGCACGACGAAATCAGCGATGTCCTTGCGGGTGCCGTTCTTTATGGCGCAGTCAAGGGTCACCGGAATCACAGCCGAGCTGGAGCAGATTGAGAATCCCGTCAGATAAGCCGGGATGATGTTCCAGAGGCATTTGAAAGGGTTCTTGCCGGCGACCGCGCCGGCGATGATGTACTGGAGGACCAGATAGCAGATCGACAGGACAACTCCTGTTCCGATCACCTTGACTCCCGAGCCCATCACGGCGGCCAGCTTGCCGGACGCGCTCATCTCGCACATCATAGTGAGGATGTAGAACGGCAGAAGCGGGATGATCACCTTCTCGATGGTGAGTTTCACGATCTCCCCGAACTCATCAAAGCCTTTCTTCAGTCCGTTGGCACCTGTGAATATGATTCCGACTCCCACCATAAAGGACAGAAGCAGAGCCGTCAGGATGTCGCAGACCGGAGGAATCTTCAGGTTGATGTACGGCTCGAAAGTCTTGCCGTCCACGGCCGATGTCGAGATCTCGCCTACCTGAAGGTAATGCGGAAAGAGTTCGGTGGCGCAGCCGTATGAGAACAGGCCGGCGCCTACCGTGGAGAGATAGGAGATCACCATAACGGCTATCAGCATCTTCCCGGCTCCCTTTCCGAGGTTCGCCACGGAAGGGGTCACAAGCCCCAGCACCAGAAGGGGTACGATGAACTTGAGGATCTGGGCGAACAGGACGTTGAATGTCTTGAGGATGCGCACGAGCACATCCGGAGCGATGAGTCCGAGCAGGGAACCCAACGCTATCGCTATCAGAACTTTCGGGAACAGTCCCAGTTTTATCTTTTTCATTTACTTGGTCACTTTGCAGATTACGGAACCAACGCCTTTGATCCTGAGGGAGAGTCCGCCGGAAACCTTCTTGACGGAAAGCGCCTTAGGATCTCCATAAACCACCTCCAGTTTCTTGTAGCCGGAGACCTCGGCGGAAGCCTTCCCGGAACGAGGGTTGATGATCACAAGATATTTCCCATCATCAGAAAACCTTTCATACACAGCTGGATAAGGCAACTGAGGGTCACTGGTATATTTCCAGCCGCCGGTGTTTCCCAAAGCGGGAACGGAGGCACGGAGCGCCAGCAGACCTTTTGTCCACGAATATATTGACGCGGGATCATTGATCTCTTTCTCGACCGTCGGCCTCGAAGGGCTCACGTCCACAGGCAGGTAAAGCTTAGACGGATCACAGGTGGAGAATCCTGCGGTCGGGCCGTCGGACCACTGCATCGGAGTTCTTTCCGCCGACCTGTCACGGCTTCCCTCAACGGCCGGGACACCGTCCATAGACCTCATCCCGATCTCCTCTCCGTAATAGACGATCGGCACCCAAGGCATTGTCAGGAAGAATGTCATCATCACCTTGAGTTCCTCAGGCGTGGATCTCTGGTTGCGGTTCATCCTCCAAGTGTCGTGGCTGGATGTCGGCATGCACGGGAATCCGTGGCCGAGGGTCTTACGGTACATCTCCTCGAAAGGCACCACGAACGACGCGATCTGTCCCTTTCCGGATTTGTCGAACCAGCAATCCTTGGGTGGGTATATTCCTGTCTCACGGTCGGCGCCACGTTCCGTGTTGTAAACCAGGTCGCGGTACATTGTCGTTCCGCATCCGTTGTGGCGGATGATGTCAATGTCAAACCCGCAGGAGATTGATTCCACAGGGCTGGACCACTCGGAAAGGAATATCCTGTCCGGATAGTTCGCGGCTGTCCATGAGAAGATCTCGTTCCAAAGTCTGCGGACTCCGCTGAATTCCTTGTCATCTCCCTTGACCAAAGACCATGCGAGGTCGCAGCGGAAGCCGTCAACTCCCTTGTCGAACCAGAACGCTATGATGTTCTTGAGTTCCTGTCTGACCATCCTCGGCCCCGGCGCGTCGTACGACTGTTCCCAAGGCTTGGACGGATCAGGAGACAGATAGCCGTAGTTCAGAGCCGGCTGCACGTCGTAGTAGTTCTTCATGTACATCTTGCCGCGCGGATATTCCTTGGCGACCCACTTCTTCTTCTCCGACTTGCGGACCGCATTCTTGTCCGCGTCTGTCCAAAGGTAGTAGTCAGCATAGTGTCCGTTCCTGTCCCCACCAGCAGACTCGACAAACCACGGATGCTTGTCCGAGGTGTGGCCGGCAACCAGATCCAGACAGACCTTAATTCCTTTGGAATGTGCATCCTCAACGAGTCTTACCAGATCAGAGTTCGTGCCGAAACGCGGGTCTATCTTATAGTAGTCGGTGATGTCATAGCCACCGTCCTCGAACTCGCTGCAGAACACCGGACTGATCCAGATCGTATTGAATCCCAGATCCTTGACATAATCCAACTTCGAGCGGATTCCCTCCAGGTCGCCATAGCCGTCACCATCGCTGTCCTTGAAAGACGAAGGGTAGATGTGGTAGATGGCAGCGGAATCGAGCCACCGAGGATAGGTCTGAGTGTCAAGGTTACCGTCCAGACCGAGGCCTTCCCAATCATTGCAGGTGCCGCCTCGCACTCCCATCGAGATCAGTTTCTTGACAAGCTCACCATTTCCGACAGGGATTCCGTAGCACTCTACCGGGATTCCTTTTGAATGGCAGTAATCCACAAGTTCCTGCGTCACATTTGTGGATTTCGGTCTGATCACCAGATTCTTGACCTTGGCGGCGCAAGTGTCGATCATCTCCTTGGAGAACCTGCCCTTCATAAACTCCAGCGGGGCGTCAGTCATCGTCGATGCCGTAAGGATGTTGTCCCACCTGAATGATGTCAGCACATAGTTCCCGTCGAAGCCGAAGTCGTGAAGAGCCTTGATCGTCTTTCTGATGCCTTCGCCCTCAACCCACTTGAGTTCCACGTACGGAGTGAATCCGCCAAGCTTGCAGGCCTCAAGATAGGTCTCGAACGTAGGGATCCTGAGCGTCTCCTTGTACTTCTCGTTCCATCCGTACCCTCCGTCAATCCACAGTTCCTGCAACTCTTTCATGGTGTACTTGGAAAGTGAGTCGGTTCCGTTTGTTGTACGGTCAAGTTTCCTGTCGTGCATACAGACCAGGACTCCGTCCTTGGTCATGGCCACGTCCGTCTCCATACCTTTATAGACCGGAATCTTGGCGGCCTCGAAGAAAGCAAGCGAGGTGTTCTCCGGAAATTTGTCAGAAAGTCCTCTGTGAGCCTGAAGGATAAAATCCTGGGCGTTCAGCGAGCCGGCGCCAAGCACCATGGCCGACGCTGTGATGATTCCACGCGCAAAAATATTCATCGCTATTGATTTTTTAGAGTGATGACCGCAGCCCAACCACCGCCAGGGGCCATCTTGATTTTCATTTTTCTGTCCGAAGGCACAGCCATCGTCACCTTCTTGTAGTCGGAAGCTATCCTGTGGGCGTTGACTCCGTCACGGAAAACTGTCATTGAATATTCCCCCTCAGGCAGGAACCCGAGGCCGATCTCCATCTCGCGGCCGTCCCAGCCGGCCATCGCCCCGACATACCAGGTATCAGCCTTGCGTCTTGCCATAACCACATATTCAGCGACCTTTCCGTCCAGAGCGACGGTCTCGTCCCAGACGGTAGGGATGGCGGCGATGAAATCGGTGCACTCCTGCTCGGCCATATAGTTGGTCGGAGAGTCGCACATCATATTCAGAGGAGACTCAAAGACAACGTATTCAGCAAGTTGGCGGCAGCGTGTGCCTTGGCTCATCGGTTCGGTGCGGATCGGCTTGTAGTTCTTCTTGGTGGCGTTCCGCATCGCTCCCTGGGTGTAGTCCATCGGGCCGGCGAGCATCCGGATGAACGGGATCGTCACATCGTATGTGACCTGATCGACCGAAGGATCGCTCCACTTCATCTGCTCCAGACCATGAACGCCCTCGAAATTGACCACGTTCGGATAGGTGCGCTGAAGTCCGGTCGGCTTGTATGCTCCGTGAAAGTTCATCAGAAGATGGGACTTGGCGCACATCTCGGCGGCCCTCCTGTACCAATCCACCATCGGCTGGTCGTCACGGTTCATAAAATCCACCTTGAATCCCTTGATCCCCATCTCGGAGAAATGGCGGCAGACGTTCTCCATATCCTTCGCGAAAGGCCAGTAGCCGGCCCAAAGGATTATGCCGACTCCCCTTTCCCTGCCGTAAGCGACAAGCTCCTCAAGATCAATCTCCGGGACGACCTGATTCAGGTCGTTGGCGTACTTGACCGCCCAGCCTTCATCGAGGATGACATATTCAATGTGGTTCGCGGCGGCGAAGTCGATGTAGTACTTGTAGGTGTCGTTGTTGACTCCGGCCTCGAAGTCCACGCCCTTGATGTTCCAGGCGTTCCACCAGTCCCAAGCCACCTTGCCGGGACGCACCCAGGACCAGTCAGTGTCGGCGGCAGGGGTGGCGAGTTTCCAGACGATGTCCGAATCGGTCAGTTCTTTATCGGACGACGAGACGGCTACAACCCTCCAAGGGAACTTTTCAAAAGGTTGGCATTCAGCGATATAATCCTTCCTCGAATCTATCTTTTCCTGCACCATGTTGTGACCGCCGATCCCGGTCTTGTCCGGCACACGGGCGAAATACCCGCTCAATGTCTCCCCGTTGCCCTTCTTATAGTTGTAAAGGAACATTCCGGGATAGTTCATCAGATCCGCTTCGGTGATCACAACCTTCTTGCCCTCAGGGCATTCCACCAGAAGCGGTGCGATGCTGTAGCGCTCGTTCCACTCGGAAAGGAGCGAGTGCGTGTATGGGCACTGGAAGTCATTCTCCAGTATCTCTTCCAACGATCCTTTCCATTTTTTATGAATATAAGGAATATAAGCCGTCCTGTCCTCCGGGAAGCGGAAGTCCGCCTGCTCGTCCTTCACAATGAAAGGCTTGTCGGACAAGGAGACAAACCTGTAGGCGCAAGCGTCATCATAAGCCCTGAATATGACCTTGAAGCCACGATATTCAAGGGTCAGCTCGTTGTAGTTCTCCCTTACCTCGGCCTTCTTGTAGGCCACGGCCTTCACGGTTCGGTTGGCGGAACCGATTCTCGCGCGCCTAAGTTTGGATTCCGGTCCGCCGTAAACGGTACCGTCCGTCAGAGACATCGACAGGCCTGAGTTCTCCAGCAGAAGGACATCATCGTGGGTCAGACTGTAACGGATCCCTCCGTCCGTGGAGATCTCAACCTTCATCCGCCCGTCAGGGGATTTCAGAGTGAAAGCCTTCGGGGCCGCGGACAAGCCAGCGGCCATCGAAAGCAGTGCGAAAAACAATAATATTCTCTTCATTCTAAAGTATAAATGTGCAGGTTACAGGATAGTGGTCCGAGATGAAATAGACCCCATAGTCGTGACCGTTGACAGTGATGAACTCCTGAGCCTCGGCTCCACGGTAGAAGATGTGGTCGATGTTGCCGCTGGCCTTGTCGTAGTCCGGATCGAATCCGTTGAAGCTGATTGCCCCGTCATAGTACTTGGCGTCCTCTCTGGCCGACCACATATATTCAACGAGCGGCTCAAGGCTCCTCGGGCCGTTTCTGGTGGCACCGTCCGACCTGGCGCAGTTCAAATCCCCGGTGACGAACACGGCGGCGTTCCCGCCTTTCACCTTCGCCTCGATCTCGCCCACAAGGATCTCGGAGGCTTTGCGGCGAGGCTCGATGTTGAATATCTTGTTCCCGTCAGCGTCCATAATCTCGGGATCGTGGGTGTAGTGGGTGTCGAAGAAATACACTGTCCTGCCTGTGGCCTTGACCTTCAGCTTCACCCACACGCAGCCTCTGACCTGCCATCCGGAAGCCCCGCACGGGTAGTGCACAGGCTTCAGATGATCCTCCTCATTGTAGTAGAACACCCCGGCGTCCAGTCTCTCGAAAAGGGACTTGCGGAACATTATGGCGTTCAGCGGAAGATGGTCGTTGACTACAGTCGGATTCGATCCGTCATATTCATAGACATTGTAAATCTCATATTCAGTGGCGACAGCGAGATCCTTCAGGGTGTGCTTCTTGGCCTCCTGCAAGCCGATGATGTCCGGCTGGATATCGCTGAGCATCGACAGATAGGCGTTTTTCCTGTAGGACCAAAGCTTGATCCCCGAATCCTCCGATCCGTTCCTGACATTGGATGACATCACCTTTATCTCCGTCCGTCCCGCCTGCGGCTGTTCGGAGATCTCGGTCTCGGGCTTGTCGGCCTCCGTCTTCCCGCAGGAAGCGAGGGCGGCGGCCAGCATCATTATCGATAATATTCTTTTCATTGCTCTAATTGTATCTTATGGCGAAATAATCAATACCATTTCCCGAGTCGGTGCCGTCAGCGATGCTGCCTTCGCCGAAATAGCCGGTGTTGGTGTCCTTGCTTGAAGGCCTGAGGCGGATGAACACCTTCTCCTTGCCAAGGATCTCCAGCGGAAGAGCGA
>FR893125.1:19758-32509 GCA_000433355.1 Alistipes sp. CAG:435
AGGTTCTCCAGCGGAAGAGCGAAGTCATACTGCTTGAACGCCGGCAGCTGCCAATCCCTCTCCTGACCGTTCACGACTCCGTCCGGAACCACATAGTCAGCGATCTTGCGCCAGGCCGCGTCATCGGACAGATCCCCGGTCTCAGACCAGTACGCCGTCCAGGAATACGGGGTCTTACCCGTGGCTCCGGTCTGGGCTCCGTACGAGGTGAACTGCATAGAAACGTGGCTCGCCGTGACATCCTTCGTGGAGAACTCGATTATCCAGGACTCCGCCTTGTCGGTCGCGTCGTTCCACCAAGCCTTTGACATCCAGCCGTCATAGATCTTCGCGGAAGCCCCGTTGTAGGAATTGTTCTTGCTCCTCGAATCGACCTTGCCCTTTCCGTCACTGTTCGTGCCGGAATAGTCAAAATAATATCCGGCGGCGAATGAATATCCAAGCGGCTCGTCCAGCGAGGCGTCCACACCCTTATGGTTCTTGAAAGGAGCCACTCCAGCCGATGTTCCGGTCCAGCCGATATAGTTGAATGTGGACGGACAATATGTCACGGCCGCGCCTGTCGAATGGAGGAAACGGGCCGTGGCCTGTCCCTCGGTAGGGCGGAAATACGACACTCCGTCCTCGCTTCTGAACCCAGCGGCGTACCTGAACTCCAGAAGGATGTTCGAGAACGTCCTTTCCTTGTCGAAAGCGATGTCTGAATATGCCTGATGGCGGATCTGGTAGCGTCCGATGTTGCCGCACAGGTCGTCATCGTCATTGTCCCCGTACACATAGTTCGGATAGAGCTCGGACACCACGACTCCGGTAAGGGTGCCGGATCCGTAAGGAAGTTTCACTCCGTCCCTGCGGTAAGGGCAGGTCGTGTTGGTGTACGTGTAGATGGTGCTGCCCTGGATGTCCCGCACTAGCCGAGGGTACTTGGAGATGAATCCCTTGCCGCTTGAGAGGGTGTAGGCATCGTTGACCGGGGTCAGGGAGCCTTTCCGGACAGCGAACTCGCAATCCTTCAGCGTCACCTGCGTATAGAGGTCATTGTCTGTGAGTTCCGAGATATACTTCTCTTTCTCCGGAGCGGAGGTGCCGGCCTCGCGTCCGACCACATTGGCCGTCGTGAAGCCCTGGATGACATACCTTTCCGGTTCCAGTTCCTTCCTGATAGTCATCCCCTTGAGAAGCAGGGTGACCTTGTCGTATCGAGAGAATATGTTGTCCTCGACGGTCTCGGCCTTTATAAGGAAGCCATAAGCCGCGTCAAGGCTCTCCACATAGATATCCTTCAAATATGAGGTGTTGTCCGAGCTGGTGGTGGAGAGTTTCTCGTTCTCCCCACTGTTGCCGGATTCCTTGTTTCCGACCACATAGCCTTCCAGCATCACATAGTCATCAATGGTGACAGTCTCTCCGGCACGTCCCAAAGAACGGATCTCGGAGAACGACATCGACTTGCCCAGGCCGTCATTCCCGGTCTTCTGGATGACGTACAAAGTCTGTGAATATTCAGTCCCGAACCCGTCCGTGTAAGAGATTTTCACGGAAGCGGTGCGAAGGTTCTCCTTGTCGGCGTTCGCATCGTAACTAATTGTCAACGAGCCGTCCCCGACAGTGGCGGAGGTGATCCATTTCTGATCGGACGGATAGCTGATGACGCACTCAAGGGATTCGAGGTCAGTGATATTCGTAGAATATTCCACACTCTGCGAGCCGCCTTTGCTTCCGTCAAGGATGAGCGAGCTGGAAGCCAGTCTGAGGCTCGGCTCACGTTTTCCGCTCTGACGGACAACCAAGGTGTCGGTTCTGGAGGAAGTCTGCACCAAGAGTTTCACCATCCTGGCATAGTCATCGTTCTGGTCACACTCGATGCGGAAGGTACAGTCCCCCGTGAAGGCGATCTGACGGCAGACCTGATAGTCCTCCAGATTCCTGATCCTCATCCAATCGACCTCGCCGTCGCAATAGGTGACGAAGCAGTCCTGGTTCGAGAGTATCTGGATGTCTTTCTTGAGGTCAGTCACAACCTTCCCGTCGTTGTACTCCGCCCTGGCCGGGAATATGACCTCGGACTGGGAGATTCCGAATTCCGAGAACTCGAACCTCCCCACGTCATCCACCGTGCAGGCCGAAAAGGCCCACACAGTGAAAAGACTGGCAATAATTGAATATATTCTATTCATATTCATTATTTTACATATTTAACAGCGACAGCGCCGAAACGCATATACTGAGCCTTGGCGTAAGTCACCTGCCCGGTGTACTCACCGGTCTTGAAGTTGATGGTGGTACCATCGGCCGGAATGAGGCGGATGATGACGTTGTCCTTGCCGGCGACCTCGGCCGGGAGATCGATGCAGTATTCATCGAGAGCGGCAGGGAGTGACTTCATCTTGGAGGCCTTCGCAGGAAGAGGTCTGATCAAGACTTTCTGAACCGTCTTGAAGTTGGTTCCGTCCGTGGAATATTCCAGATTCCAGTTGACCGGAGCCTGACCTGTGGCATCCTCCTTCATCTGCCCCATAGCGGACGAGAAGATGAACGCAAGTTTCTTTCCGCTTACGGACGCTGTCGAGAACGACCACTGTACCGAAGCGTTGGCCGCTCCTGATTTCCACCAGATGGCATCGAAACGTGTTCCCCTGGCCCTGTCAGTGGCGGTGTCCGGCTTTCCTGTGAAGTTGAGGAACGAGTCTGTCTGGTTAGGCTTGCCGCCGACGCTGCTCATCACTCCGGTTCCGACCGACGGATCGAATGTGTCTCCGGTCTTATGGTCGGTCGGTGTTCCCGGCCAGAACCACTCGACAAGGGTCTCGCTGAATCCGGTGGTCTTCAATGCGATGTCGCTCAGGTCGATAGGACGGATCTGATACTTTCCGAGCTGCTCTGCGCTGTGGAAATCTGATGTCGTGCTCACCACGACTCCCGTGATGTCACCGGAACCCTGCGGCACGCCGTTGTCTGTGATGGCCCAAGGAGTGTTGCTGTTCACGAGCATATTCATCCTCGCTCCGTTCGCGTCACGAAGGATCCTGTAGTCGAAATTCTGCATATTGGTGCTGATCCAGGTCGTGCGGACGTTGTTGTAGCTTCCGTAGCAGAAGGCTATCTCCACATTCTTCAGTGTGACAAGCGTGTAGATGTCATCGTCACCGATCTGTGACACGGTCCTGGAGACAGACGCGGCGTTGCCGCTGGACTCAATGGTGAAGCTGTTGGCAGTGAGCCCCTTGAGGGTGTACCTCACCGGATTGTCCTCACGGACGAGGGTGGCGTCGGTAAGGGAGACCTTGACCTTGTCGCCCCTCTTGAGGGTGTTGTCAGCGGCGGTCGCCACCTTGATTCTCAGGCCATATTTCCCGTCAACTCCCTGCAGGTAGTTCGTCGTCGCGGACTCGTTGTAGTCGATTGACGAGGCTGAGAGCATCGGATCCGTGTCCATATTCTCCTTCCCTCCGTCAGCGACAGCCACTGCCTCGAACCAGTCGCCGTCGAACTTATATTCACCGGCGGAAGTCAGAAGCGCGCGGAGCTCGGCGAATGAATATTGCTTGGTAGGGATGATCTGTGTCACTTTCAGTTCGGCGGAAACGCCCTTCTCGGCGAGCTCGAACTTGATTGTGGCCGTGCGCTCGGACTTTATCTCGTTGGCGGCGACATTGAACGTCACGCCTTCCTCTGACATCACGATGTCCGAAATCCAGTCCTTCTGGGCACCCTCATAGGTGACAGAGCTGGTCAGCGACGGGAAGAATGTCCCGAGGTTGGCCTTCCAGGTCACGGACTTGGCCGAGGCGTAGGCCTCAACCGTCATCTGTGTCTCGTCAAGGATAAGATAACCCGCCTCTGATCCCTGGGTGATGGTCGCCGTGGCACGGTAGGTGGCCTCGTCATCCGTGTAGGAGAGGATCAAGGTTCCGGTACGCTCCTCGCCGGTCGTGTTCTCGCCGACGCTGTAGCTCAGCCTGCCGTCCTCGACAGTGAGGCCGGTGATCCAGTCCTCAGAGGCCTCCGCCTTCAGAAGAGACTCGTCCACATTGGACTTGAAGGAGATGTGATCATCCGTGGACCAAGCTATGTAATGCTTGTCCGTGTCCTCGAACGTGATCTTTGGATTGCCGAGCGCGCCATCTTGATTCAAATGAATATAAATGGTCTTGCTCACTCCTGAGGCCGTCAGAACGATGTCCGCGCGGCGGCGGAGCCCATCGTTACCGGTCACATTCAGGACGAACTCACCGTTTCCCGAGCCGTCAGCCTTGTCGAGAGTGGCCCAGTCGGCGTTCTCGCCAAGCCTTGCGTTCCAGCTGCCTTTGGCATAGACCAGCACGTGCTGCTGGCTGGCCTTGCTGGAAAGGTTCATGGTAGTGTCATTGACAGCGAGGGTCATCCTTGTCGGAGACTCTTTCTCTTCCTGACAGGAAGCCGCGAAAAGGGCGGCCGCGGCCAGAAGCGCTGTCAGGGCATTCCTAAGTATGGTTGTATGTTTCATATTCATTCTGTGTTTATTATTGTACTCCGTATTGTTCATATTCCTTATTGTCAAGCGCATAGCCTGAGTAGGCCACCTGCACGGCAGGGATCGGGTAATACCTGTGGCAAGGGAGGATGTTGGTCTTCAGTGCGACGGACCGGGTCTCGGATTCCGTGCGCTCGTACCAGGTTCCCCACCTGACGAGGTCGAACTTCCTCTGGAATTCTCCGAAGAGCTCCCGTCCGCGCTCCGCCATAATCTCCTCGCGGATCCTCTTCCAGGTGTGCTTGTCATAAAGCCTTATCCCGGCGCGGATTTTCGTCATATTCAAGTACTTGAGGGCTGCGTCCATATCGTCCTGAAGCATACAGTGGGCCTCGGCGATCATCAGCAGGACATCGGCGTAGCGGAAAATCTTGTAGTTGTTGTGGTCGTGGTTGCTCTGCATATCCGGGCACCAGAACTTAGGACCGAGGAACGCCGTCGTCGTGGTGTTCTTCATCGTGTTGAACATCTGGCCGTTCCATTCCCTGACGATTGTCATCGGCCGCCTGAGGTCATTGTTCTCCTCCGCCAGCAGGTTGTTGACCAGATAGTTGTTGGCCTGCGCCGGAGCCCAGCACGTGGCGTTGTCGCCGAGTTCCTCGATCACGACTCCGTCATATTTGTTGCCGCTCCTTCTGTAAGGCATACAAAGGCAGGCCAGATTGGATGTGTAGTCCAGGCCTCCGGCGGAATAGGTGTGCTGCACCTCAAGGATGGACTCGGGAGTGTTCTTCATCCTGAAAGGGATGTCCGAAAGCGGGTACTGATCCAGAGATCCGTAGATTTCTTCGATCTTCCGGCAAGCGTCCAGCGACACCTGCCACTCCTTGTTCCACTGGGCCATCTTGGCGATGAGCATATAGCCCACGGCCGCTCCGACCCTGTTGTCAGCTATCTCGGAGGATCTTTTCAACGGAAGGCTCGGAAGGCACTCCTGAAGGTCCTTGATAAGCCACGCGCGGGTCGAGTCCGCCGACATTCGGGGAAGCTTGGCCACCTTTGCGAGTGTCGCCTCGTCAGCGACATCCTCGGTGTAGAAAGGAATATCCCCGAAGAACGATGTCATAAGCCAATAGTAGAAGGCCCGCATAATCTTGCCCTCGGCCGCCAGCGGAGCCTTTACCTTCTCGTCAAGGCTGGAGCCCTCGATTCCGGTTATGGCCTCGTTGCAGTAGCGTATTCCTTTGTAGCCGTTGTTCCAGACATCGGCTCCGAAACGCGGATTCGCCGGCGAGATGTCCAGCTGCGCGTCCTGCGTCGATGATCTTGAATATGCCAGGTCAGTCGCGCACTCCGTGGCAAGCATCATCTTGTAGGAATAGAGATCCTTCATAGGAATATAGCAGGAGTTCAACGCCGCCCTGCACTGTTGTTCGTTCTTGTAGAACGACTTGGAGTTGGCGAATGTGGACGTGTCCTCCTCAAGGCTGCACGCCGAGAAGACGGCCGCAGCGAAAATCACTGTCAATATATTCTTAAGTTTCATTTCTGTCGATGATTAGTATCTGAACTGCACACTGAACACTATGGTTCTCGCCTTAGGGTAAGCGCCCATATCCAGACGCCTCAGCGTGGACTCGCTGCCTGAGGATGAGACATCAGGGTCGAACCCGTTGTACTTTTTCCAAAGCAGGAGGTTCTCTCCGCTGAGGTTAAAGGTTATGTCCTTCAGCCACTTGACCTTCTTGGACATATCGAGCGTGTAGCCCAGCGAGACGTTCTTCAGCCTGACATAGGAAGCGTCATAGACCATCCTGTCGCTCGGCACATCCTTGGACATCGTGCCGCCGGCCCTCGGGTAGTCCGAATCAGGATTCCTGACCGGATGCCAGGAGTTGACCATATACCTGTACTGGTTGGTGGTGTTGCCTCCGGCCATAAACAGCTCCGAGTAGTTGTAGATCTTTCCGCCAAACGAGTAGGCCACATAGACACCGAGACGGAAATCGCCGAAGGTGAACGTGTTCTGCACGCCTCCGTACAGCCACGGGTCAGCGTTGCCAAGATAGACAAGGTCCTTCTGGTCAAGCGTTCCGTCGTTGTTTATGTCATAGTACCGAGGCGTTCCGAGGTTGATGTCGTACTTGTCAGGCGTGATCACAGAGGATGACGTGTAGGCGTGCGTGACCTCGTTGCGCTTGAACTCTTCAGTGTTGTGCCATACTCCGGCGTAGCGGAATCCCCAAAGGGCGTTGAGCGGATAGCCCTTCACGAATCCGTGCATCATAAACGGGTTGTTTCCGCCCGAGTCGGCCACGGAGACATATTCAGAGGTTCCGATGTTGTCCACATTCTGCCTGTTGTGGGACAGCGTAAGGTTCGTGGTCCAGGTGAAGCCCTTCCGCACGATGTTGCGGCTTTCGATGGAAAGCTCGACTCCGTGGTTGGAGGTGTTTCCGAGGTTCACGAAATGGGAGTTGAATCCGGTCTGGGAAGCCACCTGCACCTCCATAAGAAGGTCTCTGGTCTTGGAGACATAGGCCTCTGCCGTGACATTGAGCCTGCTGTTGAAGAAGGACATATCGGTCGCGACATTGTAAAGGTCCGTCTTCTCCCAGGTTAGGTCCGGGCTTGGAAGCTGCCCCCTGAAATACGCCGCCGCCTGGCTTCCTCCGAATATGTAGCCCTTGGAAGTCGTGGAGAGCATCTCAAGGCTTCTGTAAGCGTCAACCGCATCGTTTCCGGTGCGTCCGGCGCTGAGCCTGAGTGAAAGCTCGTCGATCCAGGAAGCGTGCTTCAGGAAGTTCTCCTTCTTGACGTTCCATTTCAAGGCCGCCGAAGGGAAGAATCCCCATTTGTTGTTGGCGGCGAAGTTGGAAGCGCCGTCCGCGCGGCCTGTCACGGTGATGTAATAACGTGACTTATAATTATAGTTGGCCCTGGCGAGGAAAGACATCTTGGTCGTGGAGACGGAAGCGGAGCTTGGGCTGAGCGTGTTCTTGTCGGTCACGCCTCCCATATTGTTCCATTTCACATCGTCCACCATATATCCGGAGCCGGAGATGGCAAGCCTGTCGGATTTGAACCGGTACGCCGTGAAGCCACCGAGGACATCGAATCTGTGCCCTTTCTTCTTCAAGGCGTAGGTTATCGTGTTCTCGCTGGAGAGGGTCATATCGTCCCGCTCGTTTCTGGTGGCGTCTCCGCCCTCCCCCGGATTCTTCGCCGGAAGGGTGCTCGGATTATAGGTGAACCCGTGCTGCTGGTAGCTGTAGTAAGAGTTGCCGCTCCTGAGTTTCAGGTCCTTTACCGGCTCGATCTCCACATAGACGGAATGGTTGGCCGAAAGTCTCGTCACATAGTTGGTCCTCATCGCGATGAGCGCGGTAGGAGGATTATAGGTCGTGGTGACATTGTCCTCGTCATCGGTGATGTAGTAGTCCGTCTTCTTCAGAAGCGGACTCAGGTACATCGCCGAGCGGGTGCTCGTGCCGCCGATGTTCGCAAGGAGCTTGTCCTGAGAGCGGTAGGTGTAGGAGCCCTTGTACCCGACCTTCATCCACTTGAAGAGCTGACGGTCAAGGTTGATCCTGCCCGTGTATCTGGTCTGGCCGCTGTTCTTCACGATACCCTCGGTGTCGTTGTAGCCCAAAGACGCATAGTAGGAGGCCTCCTTGTTGCCTCCCGACAGGGACAGGTTGTAGTTCTGATAGGCCGCAGTCCTCATTATAGCCCCGATCCAGTCGGTACCCTGCCCGTAGGAAAGGGGATCCGGATAAGGATATTCGGAAGGAGACGCTCCGGGCACAGCGTCAGTGTTGGATGACTGGAACAGAGCTATGTCGTTCCTGTACTGGGCGAACTCGCTGGCGTTCATCAGATCCAGTTTCTTAGGCAGCTGGCTTATGCCGGCCTCGGCCTTGAACGTGATCCTCGGTTTGCTTCCCGTGGAGCCCTGCCGGGTCGTGACGATGATGACACCGTTGGATCCTCTGGAACCATAGATGGCAGTGGACGAGGCGTCCTTGAGCACGGAGATGGACTCAATGTCGGCCGAGTTAAGGTCTCCAAGGTCAGAGACCGCGTCCATCACTCCGTCCACCACGATGAGAGGCTCGTTGGACGCGATGATCGAACGGGTTCCACGGATACGGATCGACGTGGCCGCTCCCGGCTCACCGGAGGTGGTCATAATGTCCGTTCCTGCGATCCTTCCCTGAAGGGCCTGGTCAACGGAAAGGACAGGCGCGTCCTTCACATCGGCCATCTTCACATTGGTCACCGAACCGGTCAGGTCCTGCTTGCGCACAGAGCCGTAAGCGATGGTCACGGCCTCATTAAGTGTAAGGTTCCTGTCCGGAGACAGAGACACTGAGATGTTCCGGCGTTCCTTAGGGACGGAGACCTTCTTCGTCTCATATCCCATAAACTGGACCTCCAAAGAGCCTCCCGCGGACACATTGATTGAGAACTTGCCGTCGGCGTCGGTAGAGGTGCCGTTGGTTGTCCCCGGCACAAGCACGAACGCGCCAGGCAAAGGATCCCCCTTCTCATCCACGACAGTACCTGTCACAGTGATCGTTCCCTGCTGCGCCTGGGCTTCCGCGAAGACCGGACACAACAAAGCCGCGACCACGAAAATTAGAATCAGTCTAATCTTCATTATGAGTTATTTTTGGTTAAAAGTAGGTATTAATTTTTCCAAGATGGACACGCCATCCATACGACCGTTCCGATGTAGTCCGGAACCAACCGCGATGCAAAATTCGCCAATCGCGGCGGATTGCCCAATACCCGCGCGATGAAATATAGACTGATTACAGAGGAATATAGACGTTCTTTAATTGATAAATCATTATCTATCAATGAATATAGACGCAGATAACTTATAGGATTATATCGTTTAAAATATAGACCATTAAAGAGCGGTTGCAACTATATTTTTGAGATTTCCGCCTCAAAAACCTCCTTTGGACACACTGCGGAACGCTTCAGTTTAGTCCGGTAGGTATAGACTGTGTTGGGGGAACATTTAAGGAATCTGGCGATTTTTCCGCTCTCCGTTATCCCGATACGGATGGCGGCCAGAATCCTGAGTTCCGTAGGCAAGGTTTTC
Source organism: Alistipes sp. CAG:435 (assembly GCA_000433355.1). GTDB lineage: Bacteria > Bacteroidota > Bacteroidia > Bacteroidales > UBA932 > Cryptobacteroides. Next base: position 29,328 of record FR893125.1, read on the forward strand.
TCCCCGTTCAGAATGAAGCGGGATTCCTCGGTCATGAGAGCGTTTACCTTCTCGACGAAATCCGGATATATTCCAAGAAAAGTCTCGTCGAAGATGCGGTAATAGTTCTCGTACTCCTTGTACATGACGGACGGAGAACGCAGGGCCTTCATCACTGCGTCCAACCCTTCCGACTTGGCAATGGTCCTGATTTCGTTCCTGGTCTCGCTGATCTTGTCTATGTAGTGCACGGAAAGGGCCATGTACCTGAACACATAGCCGTTGCGGATCTTGTTCGCGTCCACGAGTCTCCTGTTCGTCTCCTTCATCTGTTCCTTGTGCCTGACCTCGCGGCGAAGAAGAGTCAGGATGACCACCAACAGCCCCGTCACCAGACATATTCCCACAGCCAGCCACCGGGCTCTCGACCGCGTCACCCTCTGTACCGTCTCGGTGATGATCAGGTTGGCCTTGCCGGAATCCCCGAGGCGTTTGCTGAAATTACCTGCGATCACGTCCATGAGATTCTGGCTGATGTACCGTTCCGCCTTGCGGAACCGATGATTGTCATAAAGAATCAAAGCCAACTCATACAGAGACATATACGCCCTCTCAGCATTTTTGAAATCATGCACGGCGCTGCGCACGAGCCAGTCGAAACGAGCCTCATCATCGCCCTGACTCCCATGGATTCTGGCAAGATTATACGCCACGGAAGCCTTTTCATGCGGATTATCGCTTCCATTGTAAAGTTCCTCCAGAATGGCCATAGCTGCAAGGGTGTCCCCGCTGTCCCTGCAAAGCTGCGCCTTCATCCTTCTCGCGTAGAAAGAGGTGGAGTCAATAGCCAAAGAGCGCGTGCGGGACGACCTGAGCCTTTGCCGGTAAACATCTTTTTCCTCCTCGGAAATATCGGATGACAGCATGTCCGAACAAAGCACAGCCTCACACTGAATATAATCGTTCAGCAGTTCCGGATCAGCGACCACCCGCGCGGTGTCAAGGCTGTTGAACACAGAAGCCGCCATGTCATCCTCGTTCCTTATGAGAAATATTCTGACTTTCTGGATCTTGGCCAGAAACCTTTGCGAGTCGTCGGAAGCGTACCGCTCCATCAAGCGTTGGTACCTGGAAGAGGAGTCTTGACTATAATGGTAATAACCGGAGAACAGCCTACGGGCATATTCCCACTTGACAGAGTCCGACGAAGTCTTGTCCAACTCTTCCCTCAACATATTCATTGACCTCTCAAGGCTGTCCCGGTAGTATTTTTGATCGGCTATGACTTTGTCAAGCTCCCTCAGCCCGTCTCCGCGGCCACCGCAGGAGGCAAAGGTCATGAAAACGGCAAGCACAGCCACACAAGGATGTCTCATCACGCGCATTTTTCTTCAAAATTAGTCAAAATTCCCTTTCGCGGAAAGAATCGGCGGCCCTTGGCGGTACCTTAATTTCATATAGGCTCGTCAATATTGCAGGATTAAACATTTTTTTCTATTTTTGCGGACTATTATTCGATAATAACAAAAACTTTATAGAAATGGCAAAGCAAGATGCAATTTTAAAGGAGAAAGAGCAGGAGCGTGAGGAGAAGGTCATCGAGACCGTATCCAAGACCGACCAGTTCTTCCGTGAGAACAAAAAGACAATCTATGGCATTCTGATCGCCCTCGTGGTGATCGCCCTCGCCCTTGTCGCGTATCAGAAATTCTACGTGCAGCCTAAGAGCGACGAGGCCACCGCTCAGATGATTCCGGCGGAGGCCAACTTCCGCAACGGTGAGTATGAACTCGCCCTCAACGGTGACGGCAACGTGCTCGGTTTCGCGCAGATCATCAACGATTTCGGTGCGAAGGGAGGCAAGGATGTATATTTCTACGCCGGAGTCTGCGAGCTCCAGCTCGGAAACTATCAGGCAGCCATCGACTATCTCAAGAAGTACAACGGCAAGGACGCGATTCTCTCCGCCCGCGCCACAGCGTGCATCGGTGACGCCTACGTAGGTCTCGAGAAATACAGCGAGGCTGTCGGTTATTTCGAGAAGGCTGCGGCCGCGGCTGACAACATGTTCGCAGCCGGTTATCTTCTGAAGGCCGGCGTGACCTGCGAGGAACTCGGAGACAACGCCAAGGCCCTCACTTTCTACAAGAAGATCAAGGATCAGTACCCTCAGTCAGTTGAAGGCTACGACATCGACAAGTACATCACCCGCATCGAGAACCAGACCAAATAAGGAATATGGGAAGAGCGTTTGAATTCAGAAAGGAAAGGAAACTCAAGAGGTGGGGTCACATGGCAAAGACCTTCACCAAGATCGGAAAGGAAATCACCATCGCGGTAAAGCAGGGTGGACCTGACGTGGTCGGCAACTCCAGGCTCAGAGCCCTTATGGCGGAGGCAAGAAGCGAGAACATGCCTAAGGACAACGTCGAGAAGGCCATCAAGAGAGCCCTTGAGAAGAACCAGGGAGATTTCAAGGAGGTTGTGTTCGAGGGTTACGGCCCTCACGGAATCGCCTATCTCGTCGAGACGGCGACTGACAACAACACCCGTACGGTGGCCAATGTGAGAAGCTACTTCACAAAGTGCGGAGGCTCTCTCGGAACCAGCGGCAGCGTGAGCTTCATGTTCGACCACAAGTGCGTGTTCCGCATCAAGTATCAGGAAGGGATGGACATCGACGAGCTTCAGCTCGCCCTCTGTGAGTGCGATGATGATCCTGAGGTTTTCATCGAGGAGCAGGAGGACAAGGACGAGAACATCACGAAGAACGTGGTGATCTACGGAGCTTACGAGTCCTACGGAGCGATCCAGAAGTACATCGAGGACAATGGCTACGAGCTTGTGTCCGGAGGATTCGAGAGGATTCCTAACGTGGAACTGAAGGACGTGACTCCGGAGCAACGTGAGACTCTTGACAAGCTCACCGGCCTTCTTGAGGACGATGACGATGTCACCAATGTTTACAGCACGCTGAAACCGGAGGAGTAATAATTACACTAATGAATATTAGAGGCTGACTGAAAATGTTTTTAGTCAGCCTTTTTTATTTTACGGAGTGGTCATGATGGGCGCAAGAAATTTTTCCATGGCAAATTTTTCACGTTACAAAAATTTGCCATGGAAAAATTTCTTTGCGCTGTGGTGACATCAATGATAATTTAGAAGCTGTTTTGAATTGTTTGTTTGAAGGTTAAGAGCAA
>FR893126.1 GCA_000433355.1 Alistipes sp. CAG:435
GTATCAGTTGTATCTTTCAGACGAGGTACCCCCGTTCCTCACTCTTTCGTCTCTGCATGGGATGTAATGCCCTGACTATCATTGATAAAGTTACTTGTCTTCGGTATGTTTGAACCAAAGGCATGTCGTTGGTTATCTGACATTCAATGCTTTAATCCGCACTGGTTGATTGTCAAGGAGTGACGTGTAATACTTTGGAAACAAATACCTTAAGATGTTGCCTTTAGTGTTGACTCACTTAAGACGAAGTGTTAAATTGCATCTGACCAATGCTTTTCGTGGCACTGATTGATAATCAATCGGTGGCGATTAATATGCTGAAAATGAATCTAATAACGTTGAGTCTTTGGCTGGAATCGACCAAAGGGAATCGGCTTTTTTTCTGAATATGAGTGCGTTATCAATAACGGACTCTTCTACCAGATGAGGCGGTTCACTCATCAGGCACCTGCGAAAAACGATTATCCTTCCGCCGGAAAGGACGGAAGGATAACGCATAGTTTGATATTCATAATTAGTTGACCTTCATGTGAGCCGAGGCCTGTTCCATGCTGTTTGGCTTTGGTGGCCGATCGCTGGTCGTGTCTATGATTCCGACGTCTGTCACTTCGACAGGCTCATTGACCGGAAAGTAAATTTGGTCAGTGGCCGTGACTTCCCTTGGCCTTGCGGCGGTCACTTCGACGGGTTCAGTGACCGGTTGCAAAGCAGGCTCAGTGACCGTTCGGCTCTCCGAAGGCCGTGAAACATCTAGTCGAGTGTGTGGATGGCGAGGCCGGAACGGAGTTTCGGCTCGAACCACGTGGTCTTCGGAGGCATGATGTTGCCGGTGTCGGCGATGTCGATGAGCTGCTGCATCGAGACAGGGTAGAGGGCGAAGGCGACCTTCATCTCACCGCTGTCAACCCTGCGCCTGAGCTCGCCGAGACCTCTGATTCCACCTACGAAATCAATTCTCTTGTCCGTGCGCAGATCCTTGATTCCAAGTACTTTGTCAAGCACGAGGTTCGAGAGGATGGTCACGTCAAGAACTCCGATCGGATCCTTGTCGTCGTACCGGCCAGGAAGAGCCTCCATAGAGTACCACTTCCCGTCAAGGTACATCGAGAAGTTGTGCAGATGGTCAGGGTGGTAGATTTCCTTACCCATCTCGCGGACCGTGAAGTTCTCCTCAAGAGCGGCGATGAACTGTTCCTTGGAAAGACCGTTCAGATCCTTTACGACACGGTTGTAGTCCAGGATCTTCAGCTGGCTCTCAGGGAAGCACACGGCCATAAAGAAGTTGTACTCCTCGTCTCCGGTGTGGTTCGGGTTCTGAGCCCTCTTCTCGGCGCCGACTCGAGCGGCTGCTGCTGTACGATGATGACCGTCAGCAACATAGAAGGCGTCAACATCGTTCTGGAACAGCCTTGTGATCTGGTCGATGGTCTTGTCGTCATCGATCACCCAGAACTTGTGGCCGAACTTGTTCTCGTCGATGAAATCGTACTCCGGAGCCTTCTTGACGGTCTGGGCGACAATCTCGTTCAGAACGTGGTTGTCCTTGTAGGCGAAGAACACCGGCTCGATGTTGGCGTTCTGGATGCGGACGTGAACCATTCTGTCGTCCTCCTTGTCCTTGCGGGTCAATTCGTGCTTCTTGATCTTGCCTGAAGCGTAGTCGTCCGTGTGGGCGCAGAGAACGAGTCCGTACTGTGTGCGGCCCTCCATAGTCTGTGCATAGACGTAGTAGCACTCCTTAGGGTCGCGCTTGAGCCAGCCCTTCTTCTGCCACTCCTTGAAATTCTTCACGGCCTCGTCATAGACCTTAGGGTCGTGATCCTCAAGGATAGGGTTGAAGTCGATCTCCGGCTTGGTGATGTGGAGGAGGGATTTCTCTCCGGCCATCTCCTTGGCCTCTTCGGAGTTAAGCACGTCATAAGGCGGGGCTGCCACCTCTGTCACAATATTTTTCGGCGGTCTGATCGCCGCGAACGGTTTTACTCTTACCATAATATTCTTGGAAAAATGTTGAATGAATATTCCAATGTGCCTGGAAGAATCTCTTTCAGGCAGCCTGAACGGCTTTTGGAATAGATGGCACCAGAGCAAAGGCAGTGGTGCCATCTGAATATTCATAAATTACTTGTTGACCTGGAAACGGGTGTTGCCTGTGGCGAAGAAGTCCACAATCTGGCGAGCGGCAGCAAGGCCTGCATTCATGTTGGCCTCGGCGGTCTGCGCGCCCATCTTCTTAGGAGTGGCGAAGATGCGTACGCCGAACTTCTCCTTCAGTGCGGCGTAGTTGTCAGGGGCTACGTCGGTAATGTACTTAAGATCAGTCCTTTCCTCAAGAGCCTTCTCCAGTCCGGCCTCGTCGATGACCTCCTTGCGGGCGGTGTTCACCAGACAGGCTCCCTTAGGCATCTTGGTGATCAGGTCGTAGCCGATCGAACCGATGGTCTGAGGGGTGGCAGGAATATGCACGGAGATGAAGTCGCAGGATGCGTACATGTGCTCAAGCGAATCGGCAGGCTCGGCTCCGGCCTCGCGGATCTTCTCCGCAGGGATGAACGGGTCGATGGCCATAACACTCATTCCAAGAGCCTCGGCCTTCTTGCCGACCAGACGGCCGACGTTGCCGAAAGCCTGGATGCCGACCTTCTTGCCCTGGATCTCGGATCCCGTGGCAGGAGTGAACTGGTTGCGGGACATATAGATCATCATCGCGATGGCAAGCTCGGCGACAGCGTTGGAGTTCTGTCCCGGAGTGTTCATAACGACCACGTTGTGCGCGGTCGCCGCGGCGAGGTCAACGTTGTCATAACCGGCTCCGGCACGGACAACGATCTTCAACTGTTTCGCTGCGTCAAGCACTTCGGCTGTTACTTTGTCGGAGCGGATGATGAGAGCGTCCACGTCAGCGACGGCGGCGATGAGCTCCGAAGCGTTGGCGTATTTCTCAAGAGCGGCGAACTCGTGCCCTGCTCCGGTGACGATTTCCTTGATCCCGGCGACGGCTGCCGCTGAGAAAGGCTTCTGTGTTGCGACCAATACTTTCATGATGTCTATTTCTTAAGTTCCTCAAATTCTTTCATGCAGTCAACAAGAGCCTGAACGTCCTCGACTGTGCAGGCGTTGTAGAGGGAAGCCCTGAAGCCTCCGACCGAGCGGTGTCCCTTGATGCCGATCATGCCGCGCTCCTTGGCGAACGCAAGGAACTCATCCTGAAGCGCCTCGTAGCCAGGAGCCATCACGAAGCAGACGTTCATCAGCGAGCGGTCCTCCTTCGCGGCGGTGCCTACGAACAGGGAGTTGCGGTCGATCTCTGAATATAGCAGGTCAGCCTTCCGCTGGTTGATCTTCTGGATGGCAGGAACTCCACCGATGCTCTTGAGCCACTTCAAGGTCTCGTTCATCATGAATATGGAGAATACCGGCGGTGTGTTGTACATTGAGAGCTTCTCGATGTGGTTGCGGTAGTCAAGCATCGCAGGGAGGTACCTTGAAACCCTTCCGAGAGAGTCCTTCCTGATGATCGCGAAGATCACGCCGGCAGGACCTACGTTCTTCTGCGCGCCACCGTAGATGAGATCGTACTTGCTCACGTCCACAGGACGGCTCATAATGTCGGATGACATGTCGGCGATCAGAGGAACAGGGCAGTCGATGTCCTCCTTGATCTCGGTGCCGTAGATGGTGTTGTTCGTGGTGATGTGGAAATAGTCGATGTCCGTAGGAATCTCGTATCCCTTAGGAATGTAAGAGTAGTTCTTGTCAGCCGAGCTTGCGAGAGCGTAAGCCTCTCCGATTCCCTTGGCCTCCTTGAGGGCTTTCTTCGCCCAGACACCTGTCTCAAGATAGGCGGCCTTCTTCTCAAGGTAGTTCATAGCCACATAGAGGAACTGCAAAGACGCACCGCCTCCGAGGAACACGATCTCGTGTGTCTCGGGAATATTCAGAAGCTCTCTCCAGAGTGCGCGGCACTCGTCCATAGTCGCGTCCCACTCCTTTGTGCGGTGGGAGATGCTGAGAACAGAGACACCTGTGCCCTTGAAATCCTTGAGGGCCTCAATGGCATTGTCGATGGCCACCTGCGGAAGCAGGCAAGGGCCGGCGTTGAATACGTGTACTTTCTTCATTTCTATTTTAGTTTCAAAGTATTATTAAAATATACGGTTTAAAATCAAAACTGATTTCGCGGTAAAGATAGGCAATTAAAAGGATTTGCCCAACATTTACCGCGAAATTATAAATTATCTGTAGCCGAGGAGGTACGAGATGATGGCCATCCTGACGTACATTCCGCCGCCGGCCTGCTGGAAGTAATAGGCGTATGGGGTGTCGTCGATGTCCGTGGCGATCTCGTTGACCCTTGGGAGCGGGTGCATTATCTTCATATTCGGCTTGACGGAGCCAAGCATCGAGGCGGAGAGTCGATAGACATCCTTTACCTTATTATATTCATCCATGTCAGGGAACCTTTCCTGCTGGACTCTTGTCATGTAGAGCACGTCGCAGATGTTGAGACCATCCTCTATCTTGTCGGTCTGCCGGTAGTCAACTCCCTCACGGTCAAGGATCTCAAGATATTTCTTTGGCATATTCAATTCTTCAGGAGAGGTGAATATGAAGTGTGGGTCGAACCAGCGCAGCGCTTCCACAAGGGAGTGGACGGCACGGCCGTACTTGAGGTCTCCGACCATATTCACTGTCAATCCATTGAGTTTGCCTTGGGTCTTCTGGATGGCGTAGAGGTCGAGCAGGGTCTGCGTAGGGTGTTGGTTCGCTCCGTCGCCGGCGTTGATGACAGGCACCGACGCCACTGACGCGGCGATGTCCGCCGCTCCAGCTTGAGGGTGCCTCATCACAATCATATCCACATAGTTGGACACAATCTTTATGGTGTCCTCCAGGGTCTCTCCCTTGGTCTGGCTGGTGTTGCGGTTGTCAGGGAAGCCGATGACTCTGGCTCCCAGCCTGTTGACCGCGGCCTCGAACGAGAGCCTCGTTCTGGTCGAAGGTTCGAAGAACAGGCAGGCCACCACCTTTCCGGCGAGGAAATTCTGTTCACGGTTCGCTTCGAATTCCTTTGCTACCTCAAGGATGTGAAGGACTTCGTCCTTTGAAAAATCCTGGATTGAAATTAGACTTTTAGGCATAATGTTTAAGATTTAAAGTTCGTTTATAGTACAGTTCTCGATTTTCCCGATTCTGGTCCGGAAGTCATCCTCGGCGGAGAGCCGGATCCAGACCTGAAGTGTGCACTCCGCTCCGAAAGCCTGTCCTTTCTGCTTGAGGTCCATGTCTTTGAGAATCTTCATGACGCTGTTCATCGCCTCGTAGCCGAAACGGACGCTGAACCATTTCCCGGCGATCTTCTCAACGCATCCGGCCTTGTCAAGGGCTTCTGCCGTGGAGGTTTTGTAGGCTCTGATAAGTCCCGGGATCCCGAGCTTGATTCCTCCGAAATAGCGCACTACCACCACCAGCACATCGCTCAGCCCTCTGGAATCGATCTGGCCCAGGATCGGTCTGCCGGCCGAGGAGGAGGGTTCTCCGTCATCATTGGCCCTGAACTTGTCCCCGAGATAGCCGAGGCGGTAGGCGTAGCAATGGTGGCGGGCATCGTGGTACTTCTTTTTCAAGTCACCGACAATGCTCTTGACCTCTTCTTCTGTCTCGACAGGAAAAGCGAATGAGATGAAGCGGCTGCCGTTGTCTTTGAACAGCCCTTCAGCCGGTCCGGGAATGCTCTTGTAGGAGTCTCGGATGATGTTTTCTGGTCTTTCCATTCCTAAGACACGAAATTAGCGTTTTTCACATAATTTTGCAACCGAACGATAAATTTTGTAATTTTGAAATGGTTTTGAATCAAAAATATTTATGGTTTATAAATACAGGGTGACTTTGGCCGGGATCAAAGGATTCTACCGGGTTTATGAGATGAGGGGCGAAACGACCCTTTACGAATTCCACAAACAGATGCGTGCGGACATGGAATTTCCGCAGGATCAGCTGATTATGTTCAAGGCTATGGATGCCGGCGGCGGAGTTCTTGCCCGCTACGGACTGTTCGACCTTGGCAGCGGCACAGTGGACAATGTAACCGTGGCGCAGACTGTCAAGAACGGGGTCGCCTCGTTCCTGTACTTCTACGATGTGCCTAACCGCAAGAGCGTGATCGTCACGTTCGAGGGCGTGGAGGAGAAGCCGGAATGCTCTCCGACAATCGTGGAGGTGAAGGGACCTAATCCGATCGAGTTCGAGAACGGTTACGTCGCCTTTGAGGATCTTCCTGATTCTCAAAGACATCTGCCTGGCCAGAAGCCTGACTGGGGTTCGGATGATGATGACGATGAAGGTGGCTCGTCCCTTTCCTTGGATGAAGACAGTGACGATGAGGAGGACGATGACGACGAGGACGGAAAGATAGTCTTCGACGGAACCGAGGATCTGGACATCTAAATATGTCTCGGCGGCTTCTCATAATCCTTGGACCTACCGCAGTCGGCAAGACTGACTTCAGCGTCTCGAAGGCTTTGGAATATGGCTCGCCGGTGATTTCCTGCGACTCCCGCCAAATCTTCAGGAATATGTCGATCGGGACCGCTGTCCCGAGTGCTTCGCAGCTTGCCGCTGTGAAGCATTATTTCATTCAGTCCGTTCCGGTCACGCAGGCCTACACGGCGGGGGATTACGAGCTGGAGGCTGTGGCTCTGGTCGAGAGACTTTTCGATGAGGGACACGAGACCTTGGTGATGACCGGCGGCTCGATGTTCTACATAGACGCGGTCTGCAACGGGCTTGACAATCTTCCGGACGGGGATTCGGCTTTGCGGGCCGAGCTGTGGGAAAGGCTTGGAAAAGAAGGCGTTGGGACTCTCGCCGAGGAACTTAGGCTGAAGGATCCGCTGACATATTCACAGATTGACACCCGCAACAGCCAGAGGGTCATACGGGCCTTGGAGGTCTGCCTGGTCTCTGGGAGGCCGTTCTCGTCGTTCAAGACGGGGGAGAGGCGCGGGCGTTCCTTCGAGATAGAAAAAATAGGACTTACGCGGCCGCGTGAGGAACTGTATTCACGGATTAATCAGAGGGTTCTGAATATGATTGACGAGGGGCTTGTGGAGGAGGTCCGGTCGCTGCTGCCGTACCGGGATTGCCAGGCGCTTCAGACCGTCGGCTACAAGGAGATCTTTGAATATCTTGATAAAAAGATTCCTCTGGAGGAAGCTGTCCGCCTCATCCAGAGGAACACTCGTCATTACGCCAAAAAGCAGCTTACCTGGTGGCGCCGTGACCCTTCCATCCGTTGGGTTGACATCCACTAACAGTAGAAGGATGAATAAGATGGGAAATGGGAATCGGAGCGTAGCGACGCAAGGGGTATGGGGAGAACGCTCCCCATTGCCCCACCGGGGCTGTCACGAAGTGACTGGGGGTAAAAAAGGAAGGGATCTTCCGTTCTGACTTAGAACGGAAGATCATTGCTTGGATCATCCGCAGGGAGATCGTCGATGGTCGGTGCGGGAGCCTGCTGCTGAGGCTGTGCGCCGTAATTCGGCTGAGGAGCCGGAGAGTAATTCTGTGGAGCCTGGTATGCCTGCTGCTGCGCTGGGGCTGATGCCGACTGTCCCGCCGGAGCGATTCTCCAGACACGCACATCGTTGTACCAACGTCCGTTGTATTCCCGTGCCCTTAGATTGAAAGCCACCTTAACCGAGTCTCCGACCTGGTACTTGTCCAGATCCGCGACCTTGTCGTTGCCGAAAGCCGTCAGACACACGTCCGCCGGATAGTTGCCGTCTTGATATTCAAGGACAAAATCTTGTTTTGTCCAGGAGCCCTTGGCTCCCTGTCCGCTCTGCTTGGCAAGCTTCTGCTTGATCCTGCCTTCTATTTCCAATGCCATGATATTCTTTGTCTTGTAAAAATTAAACCTGCTCGGCGCACGGGCGCGAAGCAGGCTTGTCATACGCTGCCTGAAGGCAGAGATTATTTTTTGTCCTCTACAACCGGCTCAACGAAGTGCTTTACAGAGTCGAGCTGGATGTCGAACACGAGAGTCGTGTTAGGGTCGATGCCGTTAGATCCGCGCTCGCCGTAGCCAAGCTCTGAAGGGACATAAAGAGTAGCCTTTCCACCCTCACCAAGAAGCTGGAGACCTTCTGTCCATGCAGGGATGACCCTGTTGAGTGTAAGCATGACAGCGTCCTGCTCCTCCTTGACCTCCTCGATGACGGTGCCGTCGGTGAGGGAAAGCTTGTAGTGAACATAGACGGTGTCCTTGTTGGAAGTAGGCTTTACCTCGCTTCCGGCCTCGGCGATGATGTACTGGAGTCCGGACTCGGTCTCCTGAACGCCTTCCTTCTTGCGGTTGGCCTCAAGGAACTTCTGCTCCTTCTCCTTGTTGATCGCTCCGACATATTCAGCCCTCTTCTGGACGAACTCGTTCATGATGCGGTTCATCTCCTCAGGGTTGACCTTGAACTGCTTTGTGAACTCCTCGTCGCGCGGGTTGCCCTTGGAGGCCACGAAATCAGCGGCTCCCTTCTTGATCATGTTGAAGTTGAGGTCGCCCATGTTGTAGTTCTTGATCATGGAACCAAGCTGGATACCAAGAAGATAACTTACTGAATCAACGGTCGCTTTTGAAGGAAGGAGATCCTTTGTGCTGGTCGGTTTCTGAGGAACCTCGGCAACGGCTGTGCTGTCCGCACCATCCGCCTTGCCGTCAACCTTGTTTGAGTTGCAGGCCGCGATTGAAAGAACCATCGCTGTCGCCGCAAGCATTTTGAATGTCTTCATAATACTATTAAAAATTTTAAAAGTTGCCGATTTGTCGCTTCCAGGGTAAAGAACCCCGAAAGTTCCGCAAATATCGCAAAAAATATTGACTTTATTGTCCATTAAATTTCAAAATGCTTGTTTATCCCGAAAACAATCACTATTTTTAGAAATAATTAGGTAATTCTATGGAAATCGACTCGTCATCGCTGAATTCCAAGTTGAAAGAATTCTTTGGTTTTGATTCCTTCAAGGGGGATCAGGAGAGAATCATCCGGAACCTTCTGGATGGCAAGGACACTTTTGTCCTCATGCCGACGGGCGGCGGAAAGTCTTTATGTTTCCAGCTGCCGGCCTTGGTTATGCCTGGCACCGCCATCGTGATCTCTCCGCTGATCGCCTTGATGAAAAATCAGGTGGATGTGATCCGCGGGTTTGTGGAGGAACAGAACGGAGTCGCTCATTTCCTGAACTCGTCCTTGAACAGAGCCCAGATCCAGGAGGTCAGGGCGGATGTTCTTTCCGGTGTGACCAAATTGCTTTACGTGGCTCCGGAGTCGCTTACAAAAGAGGAGAATGTGGATCTGCTTCGGGAGGTGAAGATCTCTTTCTACGCCGTGGATGAGGCCCATTGCATTTCCGAATGGGGACATGACTTCAGGCCGGAGTACCGCCGGATCAGGGACATGGTCCAGATGATAGGCCGGGCTCCTATCATGGCCTTGACGGCGACAGCCACTCCGAAGGTCCAGAACGACATTCAGAAGAATCTCGGAATCATGGACGCTACCGTCTTCAAGTCGTCGTTCAACAGACCTAACCTGTACTACGAGGTTCGTGACAAAGTAGATCCTGACAAAGACATAATAAGGTACATCAAGCAGCATCCAGGGAAATCAGGAATCATATACTGCTTGAGCCGCAAGAAAGTTGAGGAAATCGCCAAGCTGCTGGAGATCAACGGAATCCGCGCGCTTCCTTATCATGCGGGACTGGATGCGAAGACCAGGGCGGAGAACCAGGACAGGTTTTTGATGGAGGACGTGGAGGTCATTGTGGCGACCATAGCCTTCGGCATGGGAATCGACAAGCCGGATGTGCGCTTTGTCATACACTATGATATTCCTAAAAGCATCGAGGGCTATTATCAGGAGACCGGACGTGCCGGCAGGGACGGGGAGAACGCTGAATGCATCACGTTCTACAGCTATAAGGACATCCGCAAATTGGAAAAGTTCATGCAGGGCAAGCCGGTTTCGGAGCAAGAGATAGGCCGTCAGCTGCTTATGGACACCGTGGCGTACGCCGAATCCAGCATGTGCCGCCGCAGGATGCTGCTGAACTATTTCGGAGAGGATTATCCTAAGGACAACTGCGGATTGTGCGACAACTGTCTCAATCCGAAGGCCACATTCGACGGGCGCAAGGAGATGTGTCTGGTGATAAGACTTGTAAGGTCCCTTCCGGAACATTTCAAGATCGAACATCTGGCATCGGTCCTGGCCGGGCAGTCGACGGCGATGATCAAATCCTACCGTCACGACACATTCCCGCTTTTCGGCTCGGGTGCTGGCCACAGTCTGAAGTTCTGGTGCTCGGTCATCAACCAAGGGCTTCTGCTGCATCTTCTTGAGAAGGAGATCGAGACATACGGTCTGATCTATGTGACCAGGAAAGGTGAGGATTTTTTCAGCAACCCTTATGAGATCCGTCTTGTGGAGGACAAGAATTTCAAGGGGAAAGGTACGGGTGATGAGGATGATGAGGACGCACCGGCTGCCGGCATGAAGGGAGGGGGTGGAGACGCGGCGCTCCTGTCCATGCTCAAGAACTTAAGGAAGGACATTTCCCGGAAGTTGAATCTTCAGCCGTGGATCATATTCGGAGACCCGGCTCTTGAGGACATGTCCATCCTCTATCCGATCACTTACGATGAGCTCCATAACTGTCAGGGTGTAGGCGAGGGGAAGGCAAGAAAGTATGGCAAGGAGTTCATCGACTTGATCCGAAGGTATGTGGATGAGAACGACATCACAAGACCTGAGGACTTTGTGGTCAAATCGGCTCCGACCAAGAGTTCCGACAAGATATTCATCATCCAGAGCGTTGACCGGCGGATGTCTTTGGAGGATATAGCTGACGCGAAAGGCTGGGAGATGGATGAACTTGTCGGGGAGATCGAAGGCATCGTGTCTTCCGGCACCAATCTGAATCTGAATTACTACATCAGCCAGACCATTGATGATGAGGTTGTTGATGAAATTTATGAATATTTCAAAAGCGAGGCGACCTCTGACTCAGTGGAGGAGGCCATCAAGGTGCTGGGCGCTGATTATGAGGAGATGGAGATCCGCCTTGTCCGGATAAAGTTCCTTTGCGAGATAGCCTCTTAGATGGTCACCATCTTGAGTTTCCGGCCTTCAAAATGTCCGAGCCGTCGGAATCCGAACATCTTGACATACTGTGCGAAATAGTCGAACCTGTCACCCACCTGCCTGGGCGTGTGGGAATCTGATCCCATGCAGATGATCTCGCCTCCGAGTTCCATGTACCTTATCAGAATGTCCCTGTCAAGCTGTGGGGTGCGGAGACCGTAAGTCTTGTAACTTTTTGTGTTGATTTCCAGACCTTTGCCATTCTCTATCAGGTACTTGAATATCTCGTCGAACAATCCCGGAAAATCCCTGTACAGCACACTCTCCTTGGGATATGGCGCATAGCGGGCAACATAGTCGAAATGCCCCATGATGTCGAAGTCGCCGAGCCATTTCATCTCCCTCAGGAGGGTCTCAAGGTAGCGGCCGTAAGCCTCTTTCCAGTTCTTGCCTTTGTAGTACGGGCCGAAATACGGATCCGTGTCCTCAAGGTAGTGGACCGAGGCGATGATCTGGTCGAACCTGTACTTTGAAAGTAACGCTCTGGTCTGTTCGTGGTTCTTCTCTCCGAGACCAAGCTCTATTCCTTTGAATATCTTGAATTTCTTTGATGCCGATTTCCCGAAAGCCCCGTCGGTGGCCAGTCCGTTCACCCTGTCTATCTCCGCCTGCTGGGCATCCACATCGAAAACCTCGCAGACGATCGGTTCGAACTCTTCTTTCATCTTCGGGACATAGAAATCACAATGGTCGGTGAAACATATTCCTCCGAACCCTTTTTCCACCGCCGCCAGGGCGCTCTTTTCAACAGTTGTTCCCTCTCCGTCGAAAGAGAATTGGCTATGATTGTGTGTATCGAAAAACATAGGCACGAATATAGCATTTTTTACTTAAATTTGTAAGTTGTAATATTAAGGAATGGAATTATGTTCACATTTGGCTACAAAACTTCGTTCAGCAGCATTCTCAGAGCGCTGGCTACCATCGGTATAGGTCTGGTCATGATTTTCGACAACGCGGCTTCCGTGACTGTAGTGAAGGTCGTGGCGGCGTTCTTGCTCGCTTCGGGAATCGTGTCGTTGGTTTATGGTTTCATCCGTAACAAAAGGGACGGGGTGCTTCCATTGATGGCGGTGAACGCTGTCGTGGATTTGATACTTGGCATTCTATTGTTCCTCAATCCTGTCTGGGTGGCCGGCTTCATTGTTACGCTGATAGGAATCGTGCTGATTCTTTTCGGCGGCATCCAGCTGTTAGCTTTGGCCGGAGCCATGTCTCTGCTGGGGGCCGGATTCTCCACATTGATCCTTTCGATCTGCGCGGTGGCGGGGGGCGCGTTCCTGCTTTTCAACCCGTTCGGTGAGAGGATCATGAGTGTCTGCGCCGGAAGTTTTCTGCTTCTGTACGGTGTGTCCGAACTGATCTCGTCGTGGCGGATCCGCAAGGCCAAGGAGGCCTATGAGATTCGTTTCAACACACCGGACGAGCCTCAGTCTGACCAGGATGTGATCGAGACCTCTGGTCTTGATGATGCCAAGGAGGTGGACTACACAAAGGTGGACGAGTAGGATGATTCCTCAGGAAACGGTACAGAAAATCCTTGACACCGCCCGTGTGGAAGAGGTGATCGGCGACTTCGTGACTCTGAGAAGGCGTGGGGCCGACCTTTGGGCCTGCTGTCCGTTCCATGGTGAGAAGACGCCGTCTTTCCACGTCATTCCTTCCAAAGGGCAATATTATTGCTTCGGCTGCCACAAGGGCGGTTCCGCCATCGGGTTCGTCATGGACTACGAGCATCTGTCCTACGTTGAGGCTCTGCGGTACCTTGCCAGGAAATACAACATCGAGATAGTCGAGAAAGAGGAGACGGCGGAGGACATAGCGAACCGTCAGCGGAACGAGAGTCTCCTGCTTGTCTCTGAATATGCCGGCAAGTTCTTCAAGGAGCAGCTCCATACCGATGAGGGACGGTCCGTCGGCCTTGAATATTTCCACTCCAGAGGGCTGGAGGACGCTACAATCGAGAAATATGGTCTCGGCTGGGCCCCGTCGAGCCGGCATGCCTTGACAGACGCGGCGAAAGCGGCCGGGTACAAGGATGAATATCTCCTTGAGACAGGTCTGTGTGCCGCATACGATTCTGACAACAGGCTGCACGACAGGTTCTATGACCGCGTGGTGTTCCCGATCCATTCGATGAGTGGAAGGGTTATCGCGTTCGGGGCCAGGACATTGAAGTCCAAGGAAGAGGGAAAGCCATACGCCAAGTATGTGAACTCCAAGGAGTCGGACATCTACGTAAAGAACAAGTCTCTTTACGGCATCTGGTTCGCGAAGAACGAGATGGCCCGCAAGGACAAATGCTATTTGGTCGAGGGCTATCTGGATGTGCTCTCGATGCACCAGCTCGGTATCACGAACGTGGTGGCTTCCAGCGGCACGGCATTGACCGAAGGGCAGATAGGTCTCATCAAGAGATTCACGCAGAATGTCACGATCATGTACGACGGGGATTCCGCCGGCATCCATGCGGCTCTTAGGGGAATCGACATGTTTCTGCGCGAGGGGATGAACGTTAAGGTCGTCCTGATCCCGGACGGAGATGATCCGGACTCATATTCAAGAAAGCACTCGCTTGCGGAGGTAGAGGAGTTTCTCGCCGCTGCTGAGATGGATTTTGTGGATTTCAAGTCCTCGCTGCTTTTGAAGGACACAGCGAGGGATCCGCTCAAGCGTGCCGAGGTGATCAATGACATAGCGGACACGATAGCCGACATCCCGGATGCCGTGAAACGTTCTGTCTATGTGGATTTCCTGAGTGACAAGTTCGAGATCCGCAGGGATATTCTGGACGAGAGGATCGGCGCGACACGCTCCAAAAGGCTTATTGAACAGAAGAAAGCCGCTGACCGTGACAGGGAAAGGCTTCGTAACCAGACCTCGCGGTCCGGAGCCTCGGCAGGCTCAGCCACCATATTGCCTGGGAATGGTTATGCCACCGGCTCCGGAAATGGTTCGATTGCCGGAACATTCGGAGTTTCTGGCTCTTCTACGGATGGTTTGGCCTACGGAGGAGCGCCGGTGGCTGAGCCTGTCGAAGCCACCCGTCAAAGCACCGGCCTCGATGCCCTTATTGACAACCGCATCATGGCTACAGCCGAGCGCGATCTTCTGAACTTCATCCTCACCTACGGTACCACGAAGCTGGAGTTCCAAAGTGATTCGGCTTTCTATTCCGGATCGGACGAGGATGCGTTGACCGTGTTTGATTTCATAGGCCAGGCTTTGGAGGGAGACAACTCACAGTTCGCCAACTCCGTTTTCAGAAAAGTGTACGAGGCTTATTCCAAAGACTACTATGAGGGATATTCGCAGGATGAGATTGTCAAGCGTCTGATGGACGGGGAGGATAGGGACATGGCCTATGTGGCCGCCCAACTGTCAACGGACGAACGGTATGACTTGTCTGTGAAGAATCTGCGGCAGTCAATGATGTCGAAAGGGTCATGGCTGACGATCTATGTCCCGAAAGCGATCCTGGTCTATCAGCAAAGCCGTTTGGAGGACAAGGAAAACGAACTGAAGGAAAGACTCGGAGAGGCGCAGACCGCTTCCGACGATGACCGGGTGCTTGAGATAATGCAAGAGATGCTTAAAGTGCAGAAGGCACTTAAAATGGTGAAAGTCAGATTGGGAAGAGAAAAATAATATTCATGAATATGGAAAAGAAATTCAAGAGAACACTTGTGACCTGTGCGTTGCCTTATGCCAACGGGCCGGTCCACATCGGTCATTTGGCCGGGGTATACGTGCCGGCGGACATCTACGTCAGGTACCTCAGGATGAGGGGAGAGGATGTGCTTTATGTCTGCGGAAGCGATGAGCACGGAGTCCCGATCACGATCAAGGCCCGCATGGAGGGCTGTACCCCTCAGGATATCGTGGACCGCTACCACAAGATCATCAAGGATTCGTTCACGGGTCTGGGAATCAACTTCGACATCTATGGCCGTACATCCTCTGCGGTTCACGAGAGGAACGCTTCCGAATTTTTCCGCAAGTTGTACGATGAAGGAAAGTTCATCACAAAGGAGTCCGAGCAGTACTATGATCCGGAGGCCAAACAGTTTCTTGCAGACCGCTACATTATGGGTACATGCCCTAAGTGCGGTAATCCTGATGCCTATGGTGACCAGTGCGAGAAGTGCGGAAGCACGTTGAGCCCGGAGGAACTCATCAACCCTAAGTCCAAACTCAGCGGGGCCGAGCCGATAAAGAAGAAGACAACCCATTGGTATCTACCTCTGGACCAGTACGAACCTTGGCTTCGTGATTGGATTCTCGAACAGCACAAAGAGTGGCGAAGCACTGTCTATGGCCAGTGCAAGAGCTGGATTGACGGCGGTCTTCAGCCTCGCGCCGTGAGCCGTGACCTTGACTGGGGCGTGCCTGTCCCTGTGGAGGGTGCCGAGGGCAAGGTGCTCTATGTCTGGTTTGACGCTCCGATCGGGTATATTTCCAATACTCAGGAACTTCTGCCGCAGTCTTGGGAGAAGTGGTGGAAGAGCGGGGACACTCGTCTCGTTCATTTCATCGGCAAGGATAATATCGTGTTTCACTGCATCGTCTTCCCGTCGATGCTCAAGGCTTACGGTGACGGTTACATCCTGCCAGACAACGTTCCGGCGAACGAGTTCCTCAACCTTGAAGGGGATAAGATCTCTACATCCAAGAACTGGGCGGTCTGGGCTCACGAGTATCTCCGCGATTTCCCTGGCAAACAGGATGTCATCAGATATGTCCTCACGGCCAACGCTCCGGAGACCAAGGACAATGATTTCAGCTGGAAGGATTTCCAGACACGCAACAACAGTGAGTTGGTGGCCATCTTCGGCAATTTTGTCAATCGCGCCATCGTGCTGACCCACAAGTATTTCGAGGGAAAGGTTCCGGCCGCGGGAGAACTTCAGGAAGTGGACAAGGCCGCTCTTGCGGAGATTCCTGCGCTCAAGGCTTCGCTTGAGAGGGACATCGAGGGTTATCATTTCCGTGAGGCATTGAAAGATGCTATGTCGATCGCCCGTGTGGGGAACAAGTATATTTCCGACACTGAGCCTTGGAAGGTGGCCAAGACAGACATGGAGCGTTGCGCCACGATACTGAATGTCAGCCTCCAGATTTGCGCTGACCTTGCGATCGCTTTCGAGCCGTTCACACCGTTTGCCGCGGAGAAACTTCGCAAGATGCTGGGTGTCAGCCTTTGCGCCGGAATTGACCACAGGAAGGGCGAGCAGGAGACCGTCAACACCTACAAGGATGGTGAGGGTGTGGCTCTTCACACTGTGTCTGCCGCCGCGGAGCAGGAGTGTTCGGGCGTATGCCTTGGTTGGGATATTCTTGGCAATGAGAATATCCTTCCGGTGGGCCACGAGATCGGTGCAGCGGAGTTGTTGTTCGCCAAGATCGAGGATGAGGCCATCAATGCTCAGTTGGCGCGTCTTGAGGCCATCCGTGCCGCGAGAGAGGCGGCGGCTAAGGCTGAGGCGGCGAAGCAGGTCGCGCCTCAGAAACCGGAGTGCTGTTTCGATGATTTCGAGAAGATGGACATCCGCACGGCTACCGTGCTTGCCGCCGAGCGTGTGCCTAAGACGGACAAGCTGCTGAAACTCAGCATTGACACAGGAATCGACAAGAGGACGATTGTCTCTGGAATCGCTGAATATTATTCCCCTGAGGAGATGGTCGGCAAGCAGATCTGCATTCTCGCCAACCTTCAGCCGAGGACGATCCGTGGCATCGAGTCCAGAGGAATGATCCTTATGGCGAAGCAGGGTGACGGCAAGATGAGGTTCATCACTCCTGCGGAGGCGCTTGGCAACGGAGCTATAGTAGGTTAATATATTCGCAAAACATCATGAGAAAAATTTTCACTTCATTTGCCGCGGCCGCTCTCGTTATGGGGTGCGCCCAGAGTCCGACCCTCACAAAGTCAGGATTGAATCCGGATAATTTCAGGGGAGAGCGTGATGGTGCGCAGACCGCTCTCTACACTCTGACAAACAAGTCAGGAATGGAAGTCTGCATCACCAATTTCGGTGGAAGGATTGTGTCAGTGATGGTACCGGACAGGAACGGGGACTACAAGGATGTTGTCCTTGGCTTCGACAAGGTTTCCGACTATTTCCCGGAGAACAACCAGACTGATTTCGGTGCCACCATCGGTCGTTACGCCAACCGCATCAACGGCGGTAGATTCACTTTGGACGGAATTGAGTATCAGTTGCCTCAGAACAACTACGGGCATTGTCTGCATGGAGGTCCGGACGGGTGGCAGTACAAGGTTTACAATGTTCTTGAGGCCGATGCCTCGCACCTGAAACTGGAGATTGTCTCTCCTGACGGGGACGCGAACTTCCCTGGCAAGGTGACCGCTGACGTGACTTTCACCCTTACCGAGGGCAATGCGATAGACATCAGGTACTCCGCCACGACGGACGCTCCGACGATCATCAACATGACCAATCATTCGTACTTCAATCTGTCGGGTGATCCGGCGAACCATCAGATTACGGCTGACTCGTTGTACATCAACGCTTCCAACTATACTCCTGTGGATTCGACGTTCATGACCACAGGCGAGATCGCTTCCGTGGAGGGCACTCCGTTTGATTTCAGGAAGATGAAGCTTATCGGGGATGACATCGACTCTGACAATGAGCAGGTCCGCAACGGCCACGGCTTCGACCACAACTGGGTCCTTGACACCAAGGGCGACGACACCGTTCTCGCCGCCGAGGTCTATTGCCCTGAGACCGGCATCGTCCTTAAGGAATATACCAACGAGCCAGGCGTGCAGGTTTATGCCGGCAACTTCCTTGACGGCACCGTAACCGGCAAGAAGGGCGTTGTCTATGGCCACCGTACCGCCATCTGCCTGGAGTCCCAGAAGTACCCTGACACCCCGAACAAGCCGGAATGGCCGTCAGCGGTTCTTCGTCCGGGCGAGACCTACAGCAGCCACTGCGTCTTCGCGTTCAGCGTCAGATAAGACCTAAGGATTGTCAAAAAACCTTGGCGCTTCGACAGGCTCGGCGACCTGATGATGCCGGTTCGGACTTCATCATTTTGGCCGCTGAGCCTCTAAAAACCCTGATTTGTTTCAAAAATGAGATGACGGAGCTGAATGTCAGTAAGAATGTAGCGCTGAACTATCTGAACTGTGCTACCAACAAATTGACCAGTTTGGACATAAGCAAGAATCCGGCTTTGACATATTTGAACTGCAATAATAATACTATAAGCCGCATCAATTTCGGCGACGGCGACGCTTTGGAGGAGTTGCGGTGCCAAAGTAATCGGCTCACGGAACTGAATCTAAGCAAATTTGCCTCGTTAAGTTTATTGGGCTGCGCCTATAATCAGATGACCACCTTGGATGTCAGCATGACCGCCATAGGAAGCGGCAAGGAAAGTACGCCTCTATCGTGTCAAATGGAATCTCTTAAGACCCTGTACCTGAAAACAGGATGGGAGATTCAATATATTACTGTGGACAGGTCCCCAAACTTCATTCACGTGAACACCGTCATCGAGTACAAGGATTAGCACTCATTTCGAACAAAGGTTAAAGCCATGGCGGCCATTCACCCGGACAGGGCGCGAAGCGTAGGCCGCCGTGGCTTTTACATTTGTTCGAATCCAGCCCTTTATAGTTTCCGGATGGCGTTGAGGCCGTCGCGGAGTGGGAGGAGAACGGACTCTACATGGGGGTGATTGATCTCAAGGGTGTCGATGTGGCCGTTCTCCGGCCGCATGAATTGTAATTGTATTTAAAATTCAATGTGTTGAAAGAAAATAATATAAAACGTTAATATATTTTGCATGTTGTCGTTTAATTTCCTATATTGCCAAAGACTTATTCAAATAACCAATTATGTATGAAAGCATTCCTAAGATTTTGTCCGTTGCTATAAATCCTCGTACGGGGGATGTGTTCAAACCTGGTGATGCGATTTATAAGGGAGAACTATTAGGCTACACTGGGAGGACAGGAAACGCCTATAATGTCACCAATAAGCACCTTCACCTCGTTTATAAGGTGAAAAACTCTAATGGGGTATATGTGTTTGCGAACCCAGAAAAGATAATCAACGGTTCCGTAAATTGGAAAGACGGTGATCCTTCCTCCAAAAAAATTATTGGTGGAAAGATAGTTGGCGTGGAATGCAATACTGAAGAAAAAGTTAATATTTTATAAATCTATAATGAATATGTTTAGGAAGATAGTGACAATATGTTTGGTTGCGTTTTTGTACGTGACAGCTGACGCACAGGACTTTTATGATGAGTTCCGGGCTAAAAGCATTGATGTGGAAGGTATGAAGATTGGTCATAAGATGACTTACGACCAGTTTGTGGCGAAATTCGGGAAGCCGGACAGATATGAGCAAAAGGATGTCGGAGAATCCGGCTGCCCTAGTATAGCCGAGTATTATGATGTTGGCGGAAACTTCTTTTCTTGTAGAAACAATGGCGTTTTTGGTACATTCGTATTGGATGACAATCGTTATGCCGCTCTGACATTGTGGATTCCAGGTGGCATCCGTGTGGGCGACAAACTGTCGAGTTTGGACAACTTTAAGTATGGAAAGCCCAAGGTCGCGTCATGGCTTGAGCCGAAAGATGGTTTTGTCACATATACGTTGTTTTATGATTATCTGGATGATCTGGTGTTCCTCTCGGTAAAGGATGGCATAATTTGCTCCATAAGCTATTCGGATCCAATATGATTTAGATAAAAGATGAGTGTATATAGAACTTTACAATCAGGTGAATAAAACATGAATATATTTAAAACGATAGTGACAATATGTGCAGTTGCGTTTTTATACGTGACGGTTAGTGCGCAGGACTTCTATGATGAGTTCAGGGCTAAAAGCATTGATGTGGAGGGTGTGAAGATTGATCAGAAGATGACTTACGACCAGTTTGTGGCGAAGTTCGGGATACCAGACAGATATGAACAAAACGAACTTGGAGATCCGGGTAGCCCTTGTCTTGATGAATACTATTGGGTAGGAAAAAATTTTTTATCATTTACGGAGAATGGTACATTCTGTGAGTTCTTTTTAAGAGATGATAGATTTTCTGCTCTAACTCTGTGGATTTCTGGTGGCATTCGTGTTGGTGACAAGCTTTCGAAACTTGATAATTTCAAATACGGAAGGCCTAAAGTGGCATCTTGGCTTGAACCTCATAATGGTCTTGTGGAATATGTTCTATTCTATGACTATTTGGATGATTTGGTTTTTCTGTCCGTGAAAGATGGTGTGATTCAAATTATACACTATTCTTCTTCGATGTAGAATGACAAAAAGAAGAGACATATTGAGAAAGGTGTTGGTAATTTGCTTGTTGGCGTTGCCCGCTGTTACGATGATCGCTCAGGACTTCTATGATGAGTTCAGGGCTAAAAGCATTGATGTGGAGGGTGTAAAGATTGATCAGAAGATGACTTACGGCCAGTTTGTGGCGAAGTTCGGGAAGCCAG
Organism: Alistipes sp. CAG:435; assembly: GCA_000433355.1. GTDB lineage: Bacteria > Bacteroidota > Bacteroidia > Bacteroidales > UBA932 > Cryptobacteroides. The sequence continues at coordinate 20,695 of FR893126.1, forward strand.
ATCGATATAAACAGGATAAATCAGAAGGAGATGGCTACTCTTACTTAGATGAATATTATTGGGTAGGGAAGAACTCTTTTTCATTCATAAATAATGGCACATTTAATGAATTCTTTTTAATGGACGATCGATTTGCCGCTCTGACATTGTGGATTCCCGGAGGTGTTCGTGTCGGTGACAAACTATCAAAGCTGGACAACTTCAAATACGGAAAGCCCAAGGTTGCATCTTGGCTTAAACCAGAAGATGGACTTGTGGACTATGTGCTATTTTATGATTATTTGGATGACTTGGTTTTTCTGTCCGTGAAAGATGGTGTGATTCAAAATATACATTATTCTTCTTCGATGTAGAAAAAGAGAATTATGTATGCGAAAATAGTGACAATATGTTTGGTTGCGTTTTTGTACGTGACAGCTGACGCACAGGACTTTTATGATGAGTTCCGGGCTAAAAGCATTGATGTGGAAGGTATGAAGATTGGTCAGAAGATGACTTACGACCAGTTTGTGGCGAAGTTCGGGAAACCAACGGAATATACCCAAAGTGATTCCGGAGAAGGTGGGGAGTCGAGTATTGACGAATATTATAAAGTTGGTCAAGACGTTTTCTATTTTCAGGATAACGGGGCTTTTAGTGGCTTTTCCATAAATGAGAATAAGTTTTCAGTCCTTACTTTGTGGATAACTGACGGGATACGCGTTGGAGATAAACTGTCAAAATTGGATAACTTCAAATATGGTAAACCCAAAGTGGCATCTTGGCTGAAACCAGAGAATGGCTTTGTTGAATATGCCATATTCTATAATCATTTGGATGCTTTTGTGTATTTGTCAGTAAAGGATGGCGTAATTCATAATATTCGGTATTCTGATCCAACATAGAATGGAGATTGTTAAAACACAAAAACTATTGAGTAGTGTCCTGAATGCCAATGCCCAAAAAATCAAGGTCGATAGTCAACTTGACAGCGTCTGGACTCCAGAGGGGGATGCGTGGTTCATGGCGGTATACAAGGATCAGATGGTGTCGTACTGTGTGGGATACAAAAATGGGAAGCGACAGGATTTCATCAAGGTCATAAGGCCTAAATGATGATGACGTTGAGATTGTCAGCCATCCTTCGTCCGAGTGAAACCTACACCAGCCACTGCGTCTTCGCCTTCAGTATGAGATAAATATAGGTTGCCGGTCAACCGAGAGGTGTCATGATCCTCTTGGTTGACTAGCTTACAGTTTCCGGATGACATTGAGGCCGTCGCGGAGGGGGAGGAGAACGGACTCTACACGGGGGTCGTTGACTATGAGGTCATTGAAGGCGATGATGCCTTGGGTCTGCTTGTCTTTCGGGACGGGATCCTGCCAGAGTTTGCCGTCCCAGAGGACATCGTCGGCGAGAATGAGGCCACCAGACTTCACAAGATCGAAGACCAGATTGTAATAGGTGACATATTCACGCTTGTTGGCATCCATGTAGACTATGTCGTAGGGGCCTTCCAGTGTGGAAAGGGTCTCGCGGGCGTCCCCGATGTGCAGGGTGATCTTGTCCGCCACCCCGGCCCTTGACCACCCTTCGCGCATCAGATCCTCCAATTCGTCGTTGATCTCAAGGGTGTCGATGTGGCCGTCCTCCGGAAGTCCGTAGGCCATGCAGGTGGCGGAATAGCCGGTGAACGCGCCGATCTCAAGGATGCGTTTCGCCTTCGAGATCTCCACCAGCATTGTCAGCAGGCGACCCTGGACCGCCCCCGACAGCATCCGAGGGTAGTTCGTGTGGATGTTGGTCTGTTTCTCGATCCAGTCCAGGGCCTCGCTCTGGCGTGAGGAATGTTCTCTAAGATATTTGTCTGCCGGAGATTCCATATTCATAAAATTTGTGGCCGCACCTTGCCTACAGGAAAATCAGGGAAGAGGTGCTTTCAGGGTTGAATATTCTCAAAGCTGCGTTCCTTATGCCTTCGGAGGTCACCGCCTCGATCGCCTCAATGTTCTGCCTGTCCGTGAATATGGTTCCCAACGACACGAGGCTTTTCCCCATCGAGAGGCACTGGGACTCACCGTTGTCGGAGCTGATGGCGAGCTGGCCGAGGAACTGCTTTTTCGCGGCCTTCAGCTTGACGGAGGAATATTCCTCGTCCTGCATCTTCCGGATAACCTTCCAGATCGCATCCAGACATTTTTCCAAGTTGCCTCGCTCGCACCCGAGACTGATTGTCATTATGCCTGATTCTGTGTACTGTGAATATGACGACTCGACACCGTAAACCCATCCGTTTTTCTCCCGTAATAGGCTGTTCAGCAGGGGATTGGATGCCGGGCCGCCGATGACGTAATAGGCTGTTCAGCAGGGAATTGGATGCCGGTCCGCCGATGATGTTGCTCATCAGGATGGCCGCGAAACGCTCCTCTGTGTTGTCAAGCGAAGGAGCGAAGTTCCCGATGACGGCGTTGACCTCATGGTTCCTTTTCTCTACCTGCTTGTTGAAGGCGGGCTTGACCGGAATCGGGGTGACAATGCGTTCGCCACCAGTCGCGGGTTCATTTTTGAACACCTTGCCTACCAGCTTGAGCACGCTCTCCTCCAACTTTTTCTCGTCAATGTCGGCCACTATCGCAAGAGCCATATTCATTGGCACGAAATGCTCTTTTGTGAATTGCCTAAGCTCCTTGCTTGTGATCTTTTTCACACTGGCAGCCGTTCCGAGAATCGAACGCCCGAGAGGATGCCCTGCGAACAAGGCCTCCTCGAACTTGTCATAGACATCATCTGCGGGGGAGTCTTTGTAGGAGTTGATCTCGTCGATCACCACACCTTTTTCGACGGCTATCTCTTCTTCCGGGAATGTAGGGCAGGTCGCCAGCTCAAGTAGCAGGGACGCGGCCTTGCCGAGATCCTCCTTGAGAACCGTGGAATGGATCACAATCTCTTCTTTGGTGGTGAACGCGTTCAATTCGCCGCCGAGTCTGTCAAGGTAGCCGCTTATGACTTTGGCACTTTTGCGCTCGGTTCCCTTGAACAGGGTATGTTCGGTGAAATGGGCGATTCCGCTGTGGAAATCTCCCTCGTCCCTTGTTCCGCATTTGATTGTCAGTGAGCAGTATCCCACTGCGTTGCCGCTTCTTTTGACTGCATACCTCAATCCGCAGCCAACCGTCCCTACGATCATTATTTCCTTAGAAGTTTGATTGCCTTGATGTCGCCGGGGAGGAATCCCTTGCCGTTTCTGGCCGTGATCTTGTGCTTTTTGAAATAGTAAAGCTCGTGGTTGTCGGAGCCGATGAGCATCTTGTAGCAGATGGATCCGTTCACGGGCTCGGAAGGGGCCACGACATAACTTACGACAGTGTTGAAGGTCCCTTCCGAGAAGATCTCATCCACCTCGTCCTCATCTTCCTTGATGAGGATGTCCTCGTCCAGAGAACGTTTGGTCTGCTCGTCAACCTGAGGCGCGAAATCCTCTGCCCAGAAGAATATTCTTTTGATTCTCAGTCTTTTTGAGTCTTTCGCTCCGATGTTGGAATAAGCCTTCATCTCAGTGTCGGTGAGGCTGGTGGTGTGCTCCTGGATTATCTTCAGGAAGGCCGGAAGGAGCACGAACTCGCGTCCGGACGGATCCTCGGTCGACCGGAGCGGGAAGCTTACGACCTCGAACATGTCATTGATGGACTTGTCGGCTCCTTCTCCACCCTTGACGAGGGTCAGCATGTCGATTCCCGGCTCGGATTCCCTGCGGAACTGCCCTTTGACGACCATTAGAAAATAGAAGTCCGCGTTTCCCTTGAGGTTCTGGAATTCCTCGTTAGAGCAGAATTCGTAAGGGGAGACCGTCCATGTCGCGGCCACGCTTTCCTTGACGGCTTCGTCCAGAAATTCGTCACCGGTGAGGACAACCTTTGTTGTCTTGGATGTGAAATCCTTCAGTTTCTCCCTTCTTGTCGTGATCTGTGCCTGACCTAAGGCATCGGTGGTCAGAAGCAGCCCGGCGATGGCCAAGGCAAGTATTTGAATGAATCGTCTCATGTCTTGCAGCTGTTTGTTTTTCAGTTTGTTTATTCAATATTGCATTGGGGGGTACGGGCTTTGCCGTTGCTCGCGCCGACAAAAAACTCCATACTTCATGCCTCACGACACAAATGTACGAAATATTGCGTAAATTTGCCTTACAAAACTTGGTGCGGACAACCACTCCCTAAGATTTGAACGCTGTTATGTCTGAATACATCGTATCGGCAAGAAAATATCGTCCTGACTCGTTCGAGTCCCTTATCGGTCAGGACAACATAGCCCAGACCCTGAAGAACTCCATCATCAGGGGGAAACTGGCGCACGCCTACCTGTTCTGCGGGCCGCGCGGAGTGGGGAAGACAACCACGGCCAGGATATTCGCAAAGGCCATCAATTGCTCCAATCCTTCGCCGGATATGGAGCCTTGCGGCGAGTGTGAGTCCTGCCGGTCCTTCCAGGAAGGGCGGTCCTATTGTATTCACGAATTGGACGCCGCGTCCAACAACGGTGTTGATGACATCAAGAACCTGATGGACCAGGTGCAGATTCCTCCGCAGGTGGGAAAGTACAGCGTTTACATCATAGACGAGGTCCACATGCTTTCTACCGCGGCTTTCAACGCGTTTCTCAAGACGTTGGAGGAGCCGCCGGCACACGCCATATTCATTCTTGCCACGACCGAGAAGCATAAGATTCTGCCGACGATCCTTTCGCGTTGCCAGACCTACGATTTCAACAGGATCTCGGTGCCGGACATCGTCAGCAACCTTAGGATGATAGCGGGGAAGGAGGGTGTGAATATTGATGATGAGTCCTTGCATGTGATAGCGCAGAAAGCCGACGGGGCTATGCGTGACGCGCTTACGATCTTTGACCAGACGGTGGCGTTCTGCGGGACCGATGTGAAGTACGAGGAGGTTTTGAAGAACCTCAATGTGCTTGATTATGACTATAGTTTCAATCTCGTGGACGCTTTTCTGGCGGGGGACTACGGCTCCGCGTTGCTGAAGTTCGATGAGATTCTTTCCAAAGGGTTCAACGCATTGCATTTCTGCGCTGCTTTGAGTTCGCATTTCCGGGACTTGATGGTGACGAAGAACGGCGGGCTTGAGGCTTTGCTGGAATTGCCGGATTCGCTGAAGAAGAGGTATGAGGAGCAGGCCTCCAGGTGTTCGCTGAAGTTTTTGTACGATGCGTTGAGTGTCACTTCCGCTTGCGAGGCTGGGTATAAACAGGCTGTGAATCCTCGGCTTCATATTGAGTTCGCCTTGATGAAGCTTAGTTTCCTGATAAAGGCTCCGGATGCTGGAACGGCCAAGGTTGCTGTGGGGACGGCATCCGCCGGCAGCGGTTCACCAGACTTCCGCGCTTCGCGCTCCATCCCGTCACCTGCGCCGCAGGTGACACCCGTTCACGGGGCCACGGGCGGCCACGGCCTGACTGAACCGCAGTCGGCGGACGCCGCACGGGAACCGGGAGCGGTCGGGGCGGTCGCTGAGCCTGTGGTTCGACAAAACTCACCAACCATCGAAGCGGCTTCGGATAGGCCTATTGAAAGTGCGGTCTCTTCGACAAGCTCGGTGACCGAAACCGCTGACTCGGCGACCGGAAATGATGTGGCTGTAGAGAATGTTGGTTCGCAGGCCATTGCTGAGGAGAATCCCGCCCCGAGGACGAGAAGGAAGCCGGTGAAGACCGGGGTGTCCTTGTCACTCAATTCGATGATCGAGGAGGAAGAGAACAAGAAAGTCGTCAAGGAGGCCGCACCGGTCGCTGACGTGATCCCGGATGACGATGCGGTGCTGGAGGCCTGGAAGACAATCCCGGCCGAGAACGCTTCAAGCCCGAGACTCGCCAACACCCTTCAGAACGCGGAGGTCGGCATCGAGACGAAGGACGGCTACAAGATGTTGACATTCAAGGTCAGCAACGCCGCACAGGAAAAATGGATCCGGGAGAACCGGCTCATGGTTCTGGAAGGAAATTTGCGGAAGAAGGTTGGATCTTCAAGAATCCGTCTTGAAGTGGGTGTGCTGCCGATTGAGGACAAAGGTGTACAGCCCTATACCGATCAGGAAAAGGCCACCGTCCTGATGGGACAGAACGGGGAGGTGCAGAACCTGGTCAAGGATTTCGGCCTTGAGACAAGATAATGATTGACAATTAGATTTGAGATAAGATGAAACTTCATTGCGAGAACCTCGTCAAGAAATATGGCATCAGAACTGTCGTGAAAGGCGTTTCGATGGAGATTAACCAGGGAGAGATTGTTGGCTTCCTCGGTCCTAACGGAGCAGGGAAGACCACCAGTTTCTATATGATCACCGGACAGATTGTCCCGAACGGAGGACGTGTGTTCCTTGATGATGAGGACATCACCGAGCTTCCTATGTACAAAAGAGCTCAGAAAGGAGTCGGCTATCTGCCGCAGGAGGCTTCCGTGTTCCGCAAGATGTCTGTGGAGGACAACATAATGTCCGTGATGGAGATGTCGGATATGTCCAAGGCGGAGAGGCAGGAGAGACTTGAGGATCTGATCAATGAGTTCAATCTCTCGAAGGTGCGCAAGAGCCTTGGAATCCAGTTGTCCGGAGGTGAGAGACGACGCTGCGAGATCGCCCGCGCCCTTGCCATCGACCCGAAGTTCATCCTGTTGGATGAACCGTTCGCCGGTGTGGATCCTATAGCCGTGGAGGACATCCAGTTCATCATCGCGAAACTGAAGTACAAGGACATCGGTGTCATCATCACCGACCACAATGTGGGTGAGACTTTGGCGATCACGGACCGCGCCTACCTGCTTTACGAGGGCACAATCCTCCAGCAGGGCACTCCGGAAGCCCTCGCCGCCGACGAGGACGTCCGCACCAAATACCTCGGTTCCGGCTTCGTCCTGAAGAAGTCCGTCTCCGTAGAGCGCGCCAAAGCCGAACATGCTGCCCTTGAGGTCGCCCGAGCCGCCAAGGCAGCCTCAGCCGCTGACTCGGCTGAGGGGTAATATTCATACGCTTTATCCCAACAGGCCTTCCTTGAAAGACCCTGAACACATCGTCCTTGAAGCGCTCCTTGTCGAACCAGGCAGCCTTCTTCGAGAGACGGTCAAGGTTTGAGAGGGGCTCCACCACCTTCCTCGCTATGGTACGCTTCGTCTCCTCGTCTGTGGAACGCATCATACTCCTCAAAGTCTATCTTGAATCTTCACGTTATTAATTAAGGGCAAGGCCAGATTAAGTGTACGGTCAGAGGATCATAAACATGTGATAGTGCTCCAGTTGAGGGCAAAAACACCTACGACGGCAGCATTATAAGGAGAAAATGCTGCCGTCGTGAGATGTGAAGGCCTCGTGTATACCGTCAAAGGCCGTCCTCATTGATTGGTTATTATTTCTCCGTCTCGGTGATTTCGGCCATGACCTTTTCGGCTTTGGCGTAACCATCAGCGGGGGCCTTCCACATAAAGGCCACAACGGCGGCTCCCACGAGGCCTATGATCACGGAGACGAGGAATACGGAGTCCCAGCCGAAATGCTCGGCGAGGTAGCCGAATGTCACACCGGAGATGGCTGTGCTGGCGTACCCGAATATTCCCAAGATGCCGTTTGCGGTGGCGCAGGCGTGCTTGGTGGCCTGCTGGGAGGCGGAGGTGCCGAGAAGAGCCTGCGGACCGTAGATGAAGAAGCTGGAAAGGCAGATGAATATGGCGGAGAGCCACGGCATTCCGGCAGGGGACTTCCAGAACAGGAAGAACGACAGGGTGGCGCCGACCGTGCAGATGAAGCAGGTCCTGTGCGCGCGGCTCTTCATGAACTTGTCCGTGAACCATCCGGCCAGCAGCATTCCGGCGATGCCTCCGACCAGCTCGGACGCGGCCACGACAGTGCCTGCGGTGGAGATCTCCATGCCCTTGTACTGTGTCAGGAAGGTCGCGCCCCAGTCAAGGATCGTGAAACGGACCACATATATGCAGAAGTTGGACACTGCAAGGATCCAGATCAGAGGGTTGGCGAACACCATACGGTTGACGAAAGACTTGAATGACTTTCCGGACATATTGTCGGCCAATGAAGCGTCGGAGGTTTTATCTTCAGATTTCTCGTCCTTGTCCATGTCCTCGATTTCAGGAAGTCCTACGGACGATGGCGTATCCTTCAATGTGAAGAACAACGCGACGGCGCCCACGAGGGCGATGGCGGCGGGAACAGCGAAGCAAAGCTGCCATGCGCTGTAGCCGTAGTGCTTCAGGAGGAATCCGCAGATCACGCTGATGAGTCCGGCTCCGATGGAGTGGGAAGCGTTCCAGATGGACTGCTTGGTGGCAAGCTCGGAAGGCCTGATCCAGTGGCACATGAGACTGATGCACGGTGGCACTCCCATGCCCTGGAAATAGCCGTTGAGAACCCATAATGCACCTATGATATAGACCAGCGTCATCGTGGCCTTGCCCTCGGTGTCCAGCACATTCATGAACGAGTTCATGGACGGGCTGAAGCATATGACAAGATTGGTCACGGCTGACAACACGAGGCCGAGGGACATGAGCTTCCTGCGGCTGAACCTGTCGGCCAGAAAACCGTTGACGAAGCGGGATATTCCATAGATGATGCCATTCAGGGTCAGGAATATACCCAACTGGACCTTGGATATTCCCAATTCCGCCTCAAGCGCCGGCATGACCACGCTGAAATGCTTCCTGACAAAGTAATATAGCGCATACCCTATCATCAATGTGATCAGAGTGCGCCACTGCCAGTAGTTATACTTCTTTTCTGTCTGCTTGTCCATAATATTCGTTCATTAATATGTGATCCCTGTCCGGCACGCGTCACTGTTGCCTGGGGGCTGGAGAAGGCGGCGCCGGTGTTGTGCGATATGGCGGCAAATGTAGGGATTTTTCGGAGATATTCAATAATTGGCCGAAAAAGGCTATCTTTGTCGGAATTTCGTAATAGGCGGGATTCCGTAAAATGATGACACAAGAACAAAAAAAACGTTTCCAGTATTGGCAGTGGCGCACAATCATCGGAACGATGATCGGCTACTCTATTTTCTATCTTGTACGTAAGAACTTTTCTTTCGCCATTCCTGGTCTGACCGCTGAATATGGCATCACCAAGGCCACGTTCGGAGCTATCCTCGCCATCGCAAGTTTCATGTATGGCGTGTCCAAGTTGATAAACGGCTTTCTGGCCGACCGTCTCAACGGCCGCTGGCATCTTGTCACCGGATTGTCCGTCAGCGCGTTCGTGAACATCCTGTTCGGAGCGGGCGCGATGATCTGCGCCTACTTTGTCGGGGCGGACTACGGGCCGAAGTTTGTCAATTACCTTGTCATCCTGTTCGCTGTGCTTTACGTTGTCAACAATGTGTTCCAAGGATGCGGATTCCCTCCTTGCAACCGTCTGATAACCCACTGGGTACCACCTCACGAGCTCGCTACCAAGATGTCCATCTGGAACACCTCGCATTCTGTCGGAGCTTTCCTCGTCGCCGTGCTTTGCGGCTACATCATGGGGCACACCGGAGTGGACATGAGCGCTGACGCTGAGGTCCGCGCACGTGTCGCCGAGAACACGGCGAACATCACCGCGTCGATGGATCCGGCCGCGGCCCAGGCCTATGTCGATTCCGCTCTGCAGCACATCGGGTCCTGGCAGTGGGCCTTCTGGATTCCGGCCGCTATCGCTGTACTCGGTGTGATCTTCATCATCGTGACCTTGAGGGATACTCCTAAGTCGGTGGGGCTTCCTGAGCTTGAGGGCACGAAGGTGGCGGACAAACATGATGAGGCAGAGAAGAAAGAGTTCAGGCAGTTCATCATCAACAAAGTCATCAAAAACCCTATCGTGTGGATTCTGACGCTGGCTGACTTCTTTGTGTACATCGTGCGTATGGCTGTGCTTGACTGGGGACCATCCTTCCTTCAGGAAAGCCGTGGACTGTCTCCGGCGCTTTCAGCATGGACGGTCGCCATATTTGAGGCCTTCGGCGTTGTCGGAATGCTTGTGGCCGGAGTGGTCTCCGACAAGTTGTTCCACAGCAAGGCACAGAGAACCTGCGCGTTGTGTATGGTTGGCGTTATGGCGTTCCTCATCGTGTTCTGCCTTCTCCCGGCATCCACAAACCCTGTTGTCCTTATGCTGGTGCTTGCCTGCATCGGTTTCTTCCTCTATGGCCCTCAGGCTCTCATCGGTGTCGTGGCGTCCAATCAGGTGACCCGTCGTGGAGCTTCCTCAGCCAACGGAATCATCGGTTTCGTGACTTATCTCAGCCCTATCATCTCCGGATTCGTGTTCGGCCACATCGCCGACAACCCTAAGTTCGGTTGGGAAGGGGTGTTCAAGATCATGATATTTGTCGCCGCTCTCGGTCTTGTCACCTTGCTGACACTCTGGAACAAGAAGACTGACGGCTACGCTGAAAACCAGGAGTAAGAGGTTACTTCTGAATATTCATAAAAAAAACTACCGCCGCGAAGTTGTGATCCTTCACGGCGGGGGTTTTTTTCAATGAATATCTCCCTATTTCGCGTCGAACGCGGTTTTTATATTCAATGAATATCTCCCTATTTCGCGTCGAACGCGAAGATGTGCGCCTGTTCGGCTCCCCATGTGGATGTCACCACGAGACGCAGTTCCTTGGCCTTGACAGGCTCGTCGAATTTGATGTGCCTGAGGCGGAGGTAGTTGTCGGTGTCCTCGTAGAGGGTTATCCACTCGTTCTTCACCTTGGCTTCGACCTTGAAACCTTTCGCCATCATCTTAGGCATCTCCACGCGCTCTGTGGTGGCTTCAAGCTTGCGCATCCTCTTGCTCCTGTACTTGAAGTCGGAGTCGAAGATGATGCGGACACCGGTCAGTTCCACAGGCTTTTTCCAGCTGTAAACGATGCTCTCGTCGCCCGGGGCCACCCACACGCCGTTGTCCTCTCCGTCCCATTTGCGGTCGATTCCGTTGCGAAGAGGCAGGTTCGAGTCGGCTGTGGTTGCGGACATCGTGAGCTCTGATGGCTTTCTCCACCTGTAAGGCAGCATGCTGTCATCGTCCTCAAGCATGTCCTGAAGCTCGGCGATGTGATCCTTGCGGACTCCGGCCGGGGTTGTGCCGTATTTGATCGCGAGTGCGGCTCCGGTTCCGGCAGCCTGTCCGAGAAGGGCGCAGGTGGACATCACTCTGGTTGAGGACAGTCCCATGTGTGTGGCGGAGATGTCACGTCCGGCGAACATCAGGTTCGGCACGTTGACTGAATAGAGGCAGTCGAACGGGATACCGAAACGTTCCGGAGTCGTGTGCTCGACCGAGAATATTCCTTTTCTGTGGAAAGCGTCCGGATGGTGGTTGTCCAATGTCCATCCTCCGTAGGCGATAACGTCCGGGAAATGTCCTCCGGACATCACGTCGTTCTGGGTCAGGATGTGAGGGCCGATGTAGCGGGTGGACTCACGCTTGCCCGGAAGCGAGCCGATCCAGTCGAGGTCGTAGTTCTTGCAACGGCCGTCAGGGTTGTTTTTCATGTATTCCCAGACACCGTAGGCGATGCGCTTGAGCTCGTACTGGATGTCGTTGGCGTCGAAGATCGTGTTCAGGTTGCCGCCGAACTCGATCCACCAGAAGTTGTTGTCTTTCGGGTAAGGCTTCTTGTAGTTGAACTTCACTCCCGGGATTGTGGACTTAGGCTTGTCGTAGTTGAAGTCATCGTCCGTGAAATGGTAGGCCCATTCGGGAGCGGTGAACGGATGATCCTCGTCTGTCTTGCGGAGCTGGAGCAGGATGGAGTTGCCCATTGTCTTCGCGTCCCCGCCCTCGTCAAGGAAGGTCTCGTCAAACTCGCTTGGCAGCTCGCGTCCGTGGCGGTATTTCGCTCCGGAGAGACGTAATATTCCATCACCGGTGCAGTCGGCGAAGATTGTACCTTTTATAAGGTATCTGGTGTAGGCGTTGATGTTCCATGCCTTCACGGCGGCGATCCTGTCACCGTCCATCACGACATCCTCGACTGACGTGTTGAGGAGAAGCTTGATGTTCGGCTCCATCACCACTGTGGAGTAGATGGCGTCATCCCAAAGGGTGTAGCGGAGGAGCGGGTTGAAGCGGAAGTTCCTCATCTGCATTTCCTCAAGCAGACCGGCCTCGGCGTTCTGGTCGCCCTTGGCTCCGACTATTCCCATCCTGACTTCGCTGGAGGCGTTTCCGCCGAGAACAGGCCTGTCCTGCACGAGAATCACGGTCGCTCCGTGCCTTGCCGCGGACACGGCGGCGCACACTCCGGACAGTCCGCCGCCGGCGACAACGATGTCCGCGCTCAATTCCACATCCTTGATTGTCTTTGCGTTCTGCTCTGTCAGCATTCCCTGGGCATAAGCCGTCGTAGAGGTCAACGGCATCAAAACCGCCGCTAACGCTCCGGCAATAATAGAGAATGATTTTCTTGTCATTTTTCGTCAGTGTTATTTTCCCTCAAAATTAGCCAAAATATCGCTATGAGACAATTATTCCGCCATTTTTCGTAACTTTGCATGATGACCGGCCAATGTCGGTGAATTAACTACAGTAACGTGCCGACGCATTTTGCCTGATGCTGAATACGCCGGCGGATAAAGTCAAGAAATACAATGAAAACAGCAATTCAGTTCGGAGCGGGAAACATCGGCCGTGGATTTATCGGTGCCGTGCTTTCAAAATCAGGCTATCAGGTAGTGTTTGCGGATGTCAACAAGGAAATAGTTGACAGGATCAATGCGGACGGACAATATACCGTGCACATCAAGGATGTTGAGAGCGAGGATATCCTCATCTCTGGAGTCTCTGCCGTGGATTCGTCAACGGACGCCGTGGTGGAGAAGATCAAGGAGGCGGAGTTGATCACGACAGCCGTAGGTCTCAGGATCCTCCAGTTCATCGCTCCGGCTATCGCCAAGGGAATCATCGCCCGCAAGGATTCCGGAATAGAGGCTCCGCTCAACATCATCGCGTGCGAGAACGGGCTCATGGCGTCCTCACGTCTCAAGGAGGCTGTATATTCCCATCTGGACGAGGCCCAGAAGACTTGGTGCGTGGAGCACGTCGGTTTCCCGGACTGCTCGGTTGACCGCATCGTCCCTCCGGTTAGGAGCGAGAATCCTATCGATGTCGCCGTGGAGAGATTCTACGAATGGAATGTGGAAGAGAAGGCTTTCGTCGGTCCGGCTCCAAAGGTTGAGGGAATGAATATGGCCGATAACCTTCTGGCCTACATCGAGAGGAAACTTTTCACTCTGAACACCGGTCATGCCATCACCGCATACCTCGGCAAGATGAAGGGCTGCACGACAATCACAGACAGCATCGCTGTTCCTGAGGTTTATGAGACCGTTCATGCCGCCATGCAGCAGAGCGGCGAGGCTCTCGTGAAGCAGTTTGGTTTCGATCATGATGCTCACTTCAAGTACATCGAGAAGATCATCGGACGTTTCCGCAACCCTTATCTTCAGGATGACGTGAACCGCGTGGGACGCGAACCTATGCGCAAGCTCTCCCCGGATGACAGACTTGTGAAGCCGGCCATGACCGCCAAGAGTTTCGGTCTTCCTTACGACAAGATTCTGCTCGGTGTCGGAGCCGCCTTGCATTTCGACAATCCAGAGGATCCGCAGAGCGTCCAGATGCTCGACCTGATCAAATCAAAGGGACTTGAGGCGGCGGTTTCCGAGATCACCGGAATCAATGCCGGGGACCCGATGGTCGCTGAGATCGTCAATGCCTACAAGGAAGTGGAAAGAATATAATCGGCTGCTTTTTGCGGGAATATTCAAATCACATGAAACGCATATTATCATTTTTGCTGCTGGTCGGCATCGCTGTGGCGTCAGGTGCACAGGTGAAGGTAAACTGCGGCCCTTATCTGCAGAATGTCACGGAGGACAGTTTCACGGTGGTCTGGACCACGAACGGGCCGGCTGTAGGTTGGATTGAACTGGCTCCGAACGACGGTACGAATTTCTACAATGTGGAGAGACCTAAATATTTCGACCTCAGAGGAATGGGCAGGAAGCCGATCGGTACGCTCCACAAAGTCACGGTCTCCGGCCTGAAGCCAGGCACCACATACAGGTACCGCGTGATGTGCCAGGGCGTTCTCTCGCAGGAGAACAGAGCCAGAATCCTCTACGACGAGGGTTACGGGCTGGATCTGAAGAAAAGGCCTACCAAAGTTACCACAAAGGCTCTTGAATATGACAAGGTCAAGTTCGCCGTGGTGAATGACATGCACGAGCATGATTCCGTGATGCAGGTACTTTTCAAGGACGCCAAGGACAAGTACGATTTCGTCTGCTTCAACGGCGACATGACCTCGGCTATCGACAGCGTGGCCGAGATCCGCATGCACTACATGAACACCGCGTCCAAACTTTTCGCTTCGGACACTCCGCTCTACCTCTGCCGCGGCAACCATGAGTACAGAGGCAACGATGCCATCAAGTACCTTGACTACTACCAGACTTCAACAGGAAGGACGTACTACACGGCCTCTTACGGGAAGTTTTTCTTCCTGTTCCTCGACTCTGGAGAGGACAAGGTTGACAGTGACATCAGGAATCTGAACATCATGATCACCGAAGACTACCTGAAAGAGGAGGCCGAGTGGCTGAAAGGCGTTGTGGCGAGCGATGAATATAAGAACGCCGAGATGAGGATCGCGTTCTGCCATATTCCTCCGTCAGACAAGGGATGGCATGGCAATGTGATGGTCAGCAAATATTTTGTGCCGACGTTGAACGGTACAGGCCTGGACCTGATGTTGTGCGCTCATATTCATAAATACCGCTTCAACGATGCGAACACCATCGGAGCGGACTTCCCTGTGCTTTGCAACGCCAACAGGCAGCGCATCGACGCGGTGGTGGACAAGGACGGCATCCGTCTGGACTTCTTCGATGAGACCGGCGCCAAGATCAAGAGCATGAAATTCGACAAGAAAAAATAAGTTTTATATTTTGAATATATGAATAGGATTACATTAGCGTTGGCGTTGTCTCTGACTGTTCTGACCGCCTCGGCGCAAAACAAAAAGGTGGACTATACGTTCACGGAGGCCTCTGACCTCACAATGGTTGGCAAACTCATGCCGGACACACCTAACCCTTACCATAGGGTTGACACGGTGAAATTCAAAGGTTTCACAAAAAGCGAGAACAGACAGGTAAGGATGTCCGCCGGTCTTGCGGTGGCTTTCAGGACCGACTCGAAAATCATCACAATCAAGACAAAATATGAGGATCGGAGTTTTCCTGTGAACACCGGTGGACTGTCTGCCCGTGGTTATGATTTGTATATCAGGAACAACGGGGAATGGCTTTGGGCCGCATCCGCGGTGGCAAAGGACAACAAGCCTGACGAGAATGTCACTCTGATCAAGGACATGGATGGGACGATGCATGAGTGCCTTCTTTACCTGCCTGTATTCAGTGAGGAGTCTTCCATAAAGATCGGTACGGAGAAAAACGCCAGCATCGAGGCCATCGACAATCCGTTCAGACATAGAATCGGAATATTCGGTTCAAGTTTCACGCACGGAACCAGCACTTCCAGGGCGGGTATGTCCTACCCGGACCAGTTGAGCCGTATGACAGGACTCCAGTTCCTCAGTCTTGGATGCGCCGGCAACAGCAAGTTGCAGACTTACTTTGCTGATGTGCTCTGTGCGGCTGACGTGGACGCATTGGTGTTCGACGGGTTCTCAAACCCTGAGGCTCCGATGATCAAGGAAAGGCTCTTCCCGTTCATTGAGAAACTGCAGAAGGCTCATCCTGGCGTTCCGCTCATCTTCCAGCGCACAATCTACCGTGAGTACCGCAACTACAACACTGACAGAGACAGGAACGAAAGCGCCAAGATAGCGATGGCTGACAGCCTTATGAATATCGCCGTCAAGAAGTACAAGGATGTCTATTATGTGAAGACAACCTGTGCCACGTCAAAGGATCACGAGGCAACGGTCGATGGGGTCCACCCTTCTGACTACGGTTACACCCTTTGGGCAAGATCCATTGAAAAGCCGATCAAGAAAATCCTCAGGAAATACGGAATCAAATAGCCGTGACCTGAAATTGAACAAGGGATAAAAAAAGACCGGGCGGCTTTGCGGAGCCGTCCGGTTGTCTTTTTGATTATGAGAAGATCGCTTACACTCTCTGGCCGTAGGAACGGTCGGTGGTGTTGACGGTGATCTTGTCGCCCTGGTTGATGAAGAGCGGAACCATAATCTTGGCGCCGGTCTCAAGGGTGCACTCCTTCAAAGCGCTGGTGGAGGCGGTGTTGCCCTTCACGGCAGGCTCTGTGTAGGTCACCTCAAGGGTAACGTATGTAGGGAGCTCGCAGGTGAGGCACTTCTCCTCAGGCTCGACGACGAACATCATCTCGACGTGCTGGCCTTCCTTCATCAGGTCGGAGTTCTCAACTACGTCGTGAGGCAGGTGGATCTGCTCGTAGGTCTCCTCGTGCATGAAGTTGAATCCGTCCTCGTCAGAGTAAAGGAACTGGTAAGGACGTCTCTCGACGTTGATGACATCGATCTTCATACCCGCGGTGAAGGTGTTCTCAAGGATCCTTCCGTTCTCAAGGTTACGAAGCTTTGTCTTTACGAATGCCGGACCCTTTCCTGGCTTAACGTGCTGGAAATAGACTACCTGGCAAGGCTTGCCGTTGTAGCTGATATAAAGGCCGTTCTTAAAATCTGCTGTTGTTGCCATAAAAATATGTAATGAATTTAGATTTCAAAAGATTGATGCGCAATCATTTCGACCGCAAAGTTAACTATTTGCGGATATTCTTGCAAAAAATTCTTTCAGCGACCTGTTCCAGAAGCCATCCCGGCGTTGATGTCGCGCCGCAGACTCCTACCTTGTCTCCGTCCGAGAACCATTCCGGTTCCAATTCCGAAGGATCGGAAATATGATAGGTTCGCTGATTCCTGGACTTGCAAAGATCGAAAAGCACCTTTCCGTTGGAACTGGAAACCCCTGACACAAAGACGATGACATCGTGTCGAAGAGCGAAGTCGGCCAGTTCCTCGTGTCGTGACGCCACCTGTGAGCAGATCGTGTTGTGAACCTGAAGACTTGCACCCGGACATGACTCCAGCACCTTGCAGATCTCGGAATATTCCACCGGACTCTTTGTTGTCTGAGAGAATATCTCCAACGGCTTGTCAGTCCGGATAGAACCGTCCTCAAGGGCGGAAAGCAGCATCGGCATATTCTCAATCACCACCGCGTCGCCGCTGACTTGCCCAAGCAGACCAAGCACCTCGGCGTGCCCGATTTTCCCGAATATGACGATCTGTCCTCCGGCGGGCTTGACCCTCTCGTAGGCCTCCCTGATGCTCTTTTGCAGTTTCAGCACAACCGGACAGGTGCAGTCTATGACCGTCAAACCAAGTTTTTGAGCCAATGAATATGTCTGCGGCGGCTCGCCGTGCGCCCTTATGAGAAGCGTCTCCGAAGAAGGATCGGGAATATTCATAAGTCCGTCTTTGTCGACTGTGATCAGTCCTTTCTCTCCGAGCCTCCGGAGTTCCGCCTCGTTGTGGACAATGTCCCCGAGGGAGTATAGTATCCTGCCGGGAGACTCCTCAAGGAACTTCTCGGCTCGGCCGATCGCCCTGATCACTCCTCCGCAGAAGCCGGAATGCTTCTCGATCTCAACCTGAATAGCCATGACCCTCTATTCAAGGATTCCGAAACGGCCTTGCGCAAGTCCTTGGAACCAAACCAGTTCCTCGTGCAGGTTCATGTCCGAATTGTCCAGCACGAAAGCGTCGGCGGCCCTGGAAAGAGGGGAAACCTCACGATGGGAGTCGATATAGTCCCTCTCCCGAAGGTTTTTCATCACGTCCTCCAGTTTCGGGTCCTGTCCCTTGGCCTTCATCTCGTCGAAACGCCTTTGTGCCCTGACCTCATCGCTGGCTGTCATGAATATCTTGACCTCGGCGTCCGGGAACACCGTCGTGCCGATGTCCCTGCCGTCCATCACGATTCTTTTCCTCTGTCCGAAAGCGTGCAGACGCTCATCGACATATTCCCTGACAAACGGGATCGCCGAGATCGGACTGACGTGGCCGGACACCTCCAGCGTGCGGATCTCCTTTTCTATGCATCTGTCTCCGATGAATGTTCCCTCGGCCTTGAAATCCAGCCCCAAATCCGGTAGTGCAGCCTTGAGGGCGGCTTCGTCAATGGCTCCGTCCTTCCCGATGAACCCTTTCTCAAGGGCGTACAAGGTAACTCCGCGGTAGAGAGCCCCGGAGTCCAGATAAAGGAATCCGAAGTGTTCCGCTATCAGTCTGGCAAGCGTGCTCTTGCCTGTCGATGAGTAGCCGTCGATGGCTATGATGATGTCAGGTAATTTCATACGGCAAAATTATCAATTTTTATCTAAAGAATAAAGTTATCCTTTTCATTTCCCAAAGAAAGAAATTTGTCCGATATTTGTATTACGGAATATCATTCCAGAACAAGTAATATTACCGTTATCCGGAGGAGTGGGTTCCGCGGAAACGGGATGTGCGATTTATAGGTAAGAACAAAGACGAATTTCTATGAAGATATTGATTGTTGATGACGAGAGGTCAATCAGGAATTCCCTTAAGGAGATTCTGAGTGACGAGGGCTACGATGTGGATGTGGCCGAGGACGGCGCGACCGCCCTTGCGATGGTGGACAAGGAAAGATACAATGTGATTTTCTGTGACATCAAGATGCCGGGAATGGACGGAACCGAGGTTCTGCACAAGATGGTCGCCGAGGGCATAGATTCGGCGATCGTGATGATCTCCGGCCATGGAGACATCGACACAGCCGTGGAATGCATCAAGAAAGGCGCTTTCGACTTCATCCAGAAGCCTCTGGATCTGAACCGGATCCTGATCACCATCAAGAACGCCTCCGAGAAGGCTACGATAATCTCCGAGAACAAGACTCTGAAAAAGAAGGTTTACGGCCAACGGATGATAGGGGAGTCAGAGCCTATCCGGCATGAGCGCGACATCATTGCGAAGGTCGCCCCGACTGACGCCCGTGTGCTGATCGTCGGCCCCAACGGTTCGGGCAAGGAGCTGGTTGCGCGGAGTCTCCACGAGCAGAGTGCCAGAAGCGCGATGCCGTACATCGAGGTGAACTGTGCGGCCATCCCGTCGGAACTGATTGAAAGTGAGTTGTTCGGCCATGAAAAGGGCGCTTTCACCTCGGCCATCAAACAGCACAAAGGAAAATTTGAGCAGGCTGACGGCGGGACTCTTTTCCTGGACGAGATCGGGGACATGAGCCTTGCCGCTCAGGCCAAGGTGCTGCGTGTGCTGCAGGAGCGCAAGCTCTCCAGGGTCGGCAGTGACAAGGACATAACTGTTGACGTGAGGGTGGTGGCGGCCACGAACAAGAATCTTCAGGATGAGATAGCCAAGGGCAATTTCAGGGAAGACCTGTACCACCGCCTGAGCGTCATCGTCATCAAGGTGCCGTCGCTGGACGAAAGGAAAGATGACATCCCTCTGCTTATTGACTATTTTGTAAATCAGATCAGCACGGAGTCCGGGATGCCGGTGAAAACATTTTCTCCCGAAGCGGTCAGGCTGCTCCAGGAGAAATCATGGACTGGTAACATCAGGGAACTCCGCAATGTCGTGGAGCGTCTGATGATCCTTGGCGGCAATCCCGTCACCGGCCAGGATGTCAAAGACTACGTCAGTCCGATTCAATAGCCTTTTTCAGGCAGTGCATAATCTTGTGTATGAGTGTCTCATCTGCCGCCGAGGTCGCTGAGCCTGTTGTCACTGTACCTGTGTCTCCATAGATTCCCGTGGTGGATAAGTGATTGATTACCAGTGCGATAATCTACTATATTCCCCGCCCTAACCCCCGGAAGTATGGTAGATTATTTTATTGATAATCAGGTGTTTTACCACCACGGTAAATTCTCGCACATCGTAAAAGTAGTTCTCTCTGAAACTTTTCTTATTGGTATTGCTATTTTAAAACGTTTGACTATATTTGTCCTTGTTCAAACGATGTTGTTTTATGAGAAGATTATTACTTGGTTTAACTCTTTTATCTTTTATTCTATTAGGGTGCGAAGGTGTCAATGATAGTGTTGATCAACCGCATAATCCTGAGGAAATTTGTGACTCTCATTATGTTATTCCTGTTGCTGAGGCCATAGATAATCTAAAGACTTTTTTAGAGTCTATAGGCGAACCAACGACAAGATGTTCTGGTTTGGATTTTGATAATGTAATATCAATACCACATAGAGGAATTTCCACAAGAAGTGCTAACGAAGAAACACCTTTGCTGTATGCGTTAAACTTTCCTGATGATGGTGGTTATGCTATTCTTGCAGCTGATAGAAGAATAGATGATGAAGTCTTGGCAGTAACGGAAAAGGGAGTTATCACGTGTGATAATTTTGAACCATACTGCTCATACGAGCCAAGCGATGATGATGACATTTTCGAAAACCAATATAATGAGATGAGTTCCGCAGGATATGTTGGGACATATTCTGAAGAGAACTTTGTTGCTGGTTTATGTTATTCTTACGCATCTTACGCATCGATTGACACAACTTTTGTGGATATGCCATTCCCAGAACCTGATAGTGTTGATTATAATAGATGGATAGTGTCTAAAAATGTCGATTGTAAATTGGAAACGATATGGAATCAAGGAAGTCCTTTTAATGATTTGTGCCCAAAGGTTGGATGGTTTAAGCGAGAAAAGGCTCCTGCTGGATGTGTACCGATTGCTGTGGGACAGATTGTGGCCTATCACGAATACCCAAATTTGATATGCAATGGAGTTAAAATAGATTATTCTTTGCTTAAAGCGGTTCGTAATATTCATGATGTGGATAATTCAGAGGACTCTCTGGGTATAGCTAAGAATTTCATTCGCTTTTTGTCTTCAAGAAATGCATGTGACGTGTATTATGGGAAAATCTTTGGGATTTCATTTGGATTTGCATTGCCGTCTAAGGCTAAAAGTACTTTTGACTTGTTGGGCTATAATAACGTTAATCTTAAATGGGGCTACAATGAAAATACTGTGATGAAATCATTGGATAGTGGCTGCCCTGTTTTTATGTCTGCCGTGGCAGGGATAGTGGATGGGCACGCTTGGGTTATAGATGGATATAAAATTAGAAATTACACTTCGCCAGAAGGCAGAATTGATAAAACGCAGAATATTGTCCATTGTAATTGGGGGTGGCTTGGGAATAGTAATGGTTATTTTGTGTCTGGAATTTTTAAGACTAATGAAGGCGTAAGCTATGATTATTCAGGTACTCCTCAAAATGAGAAATATTGGTATCTATTTAACACAATTACTTATGATAAACCCGTTAAGACTGATTAGGATTGTTTTGCTGATTTTGCCTATGATCGGCTTGTCTGGATGCTGTGGATCCGTGTTGAGGAATTGCCCAGCCTATGTGACCACTTATATGGACATCAAGGCCATTAGTCTGGAAGCGACTTCAAGCAGGATTGTTATAAATGTCAGGCCTGTGCAGACGGATAGGGCGAAAAGATATACTTTCCTGATGGACGGCAAGGACGCGTTCAAGTATGAGAGTCTGTGCAGAAAGCATAACGACCTTTCATACAATCAAAAGGTGGGTGTGATAAATAACGTGGATTTTTCTGGCAGTTGTTATATCTCTGAGGACTTCACAGAGATAACTGTCACATCAGACAAAGACTTTGACGAGAATCATCCGGCGGGAGAGAGTCTGAATGACCTATGCCGGTTCATATCCTTCTCGCCGTACAAATTCATCTCAAGCGGCTACAGAGACTATTATGTCTTCTCTGTCAATAATGTGTCCCTTTCATTCGTCAATTATGCGGGAAAATTTATCGGGAATAGTGTTGGCACCATAAACGGTCAGAAACTCACGTGTCACCCGATAGACAAAATGCTGTCGGATGTCACGCCCGAGGACTTGATACTTCTTGGCTACGACTCTCCATACCCGTTGTTCCGTCTGTGTTTTGAGAAGACGCCTTCCACGCCTGGTGGGCACTTGATCACCGTCAGGATGCGTACTGACAGTGACAAAATCTTTAGTGATTCTATCGCTATGTCTTTTTAGGGATCTCCTTAAATCTCAATAGCGAATGTGTGAGTCCGATTCAATAGCCTTTTGAAGGGTCGGGTCGATGTTGAGGTACATCTTGTAGAAGGCGTTCTCACCGAGTTTGGAATACCGCCCGACAAGGGCGCGCAGTTGCGGGAGGAGATATTCACTTGTCTCTTCCCATTCTTTTTGCGTGCAGGTGATGCCGTCCTTCGAGGAGGCATATTTACGGAATGCGGACGGGATATTCATTCTGTCCAGGAATATTCCAAGTTCGGCGTCACTGTCGATTTCGGAGAGCCGCGATTTGTATTTGTCGAACATCGCCGAGGCGAACCTCATCTGCGTCGCTTTCTTGTTGCAGGCGATGAAGAACTTAGTGGCCCTGGTGGTGTCCACCGGCACGAACACGTCCGGGATGATGCCGCCACCGCCATAGACCGTCCTTCCGGCCACTGTCTTGTAGGCGGCCGTGGAGTCAACCTTGATGCTGTCAGCGTCGTACATCTCTCCGTCGGCGTAGCGCTTGTAGATGTCGTATTGGTAGTCTTCTGAATATGGCTTCTGGATGCAACGGCCGGATGGCGTGTAGAATCTTGCGACCGTCAGACGCACTCCGGACCCATCGCTGAAATAGACTGGCTCCTGCACGAGACCCTTGCCGAACGAGCGCCTTCCGATGATGAGGCCTCTGTCGTTGTCCTGGATGGCGCCTGCGAATATCTCGCTGGACGACGCCGTTGACTCGTTGATCAGCACGGTCAGGTCAATGTCCTGAAGGAGGCCCTTGCCGTCGGCCTTGTAGTCGTCCTTCTTGCGGTGAAGTCCCTGCATATAGACGATCTCGTCTCCTTTCTTGAGGAACATGTCGCAAAGCAGCAGTGCCTGGTCGAAATAGCCGCCGGTGTTGTCACGCAGGTCGAAGATCAGCTTCTTCATTCCTTTTCCGAGCAGTGTGGCGCTGGCCTGTGAGAACTCCGAGAATGTCGTTCTGGAGAACTTGGAGAGCTTGATGTAACCGGTGGTGTCGTTGATCATAAACGAAGCGTCCACGCAGTGCATCGGAATCTTCCCTCTGGTGATCTCGAACGGAATCGTCTCGTTGCCTCTGCCGACAGTGACCGTGACCTTTGTCCCGGCCGGGCCTTTCATCCTGCGGACCATACTGTCCTGAGGAAATTTCACTCCGGCGATGTCCTTGTCACCGACCTTGAGGATCCTGTCGCCCTTTTGCAGACCGACCTTCTCGGACGGACCTCCCGGGATGACTTCCAGCACGATGGCCGTGTCGTTCGGGACGTTGAACTGGATGCCGATTCCATCGAAATTGCCGGCCAGGTCGGTCTCAGCCTCTGTCAGCTCGACAGGTGGCATATAGACTGAATGCGGATCCAACTCTGCCAGCGCGGCAGTGATGGCGGCGTCGGTGACTTTCCCTACATTGATCGTGTCAACATAGTTCTTGTCGATCTGGTCAAGGATCAGATTCAGTTTCCGCCAGTCCCCGTACTGCACACGGAGCATATTCCTTTTCTGGTTGTAGGCGTTGTAGGCCAGCACAATGAGCGCGCCCACGACTATTCCCAGAATTGCGATCCAGATGGAAGATATTCGTTTCATCCTAATCTATCTTTTCAACTTTGATTCCAGCCTTGCGGAGCAGGTCAACTCCGTCCGTGAGGCGATATTCATCCTTATAGACGACTCTTTTTATGCCGGCCTGGATGATCAGTTTCGAGCATTCGATGCACGGGGAGGCCGTCACGTAGAGGGTCGCCCCGAGGCTGCTGTTGCCTGACTTCGCGACCTTGGTGATGGCGTTGGCCTCGGCGTGGAGAACGTAGGGTTTTGTGGCCCCGTTCTCGTCCTCGCAGACGTTCTCGAATCCGGACGGCGTCCCGTTGTAGCCGTCGGAGATGATCATCCTGTCCTTGACCAGGATCGCTCCGACCTGCCGTCTCTTGCAGTAGGAGTTCCTGGCCCAGATCTCGGCCATCTCAAGGTATCGCTGGTCGAATTTCTCCATTATTTGTTTCTTTGGTAGAGGTATCTCTTGATGCTCTTCTTAGGAGTTCTCTCAAAGTCCTCCGGCATAAACTCGATCTTCTTGATCTTGGCGTAGTTAGGAATCTCCCTGTTGATCTCCGGAAGCTGTGATGTCAGCGTCTTTTCCAGATCCTCACGGTTCATCCCGTCCAGCTCGCCCTGATGGTAGTCAGGGTAAACGAGGGCTGTAAGGCCGCCGTTGTCTTCGATGACAAGCGAGTCAACGACGTAGGCGAACGAGTTGATCACAGACTCAAGCTCCTCAGGATAGATGTTCTGGCCGTTCGGACCGAGGAACATACACTTGTAACGTCCTCTGATGTAGAGATATCCGTCCTTGTCGATGACACCCATGTCTCCGGTCCTCAGCCATCCGTCCTCCGTGAAGAGGTCTTTGGTGGCCTCCTCGTTCTTGTAGTAACCCAGAGCGATGTTAGGGCCGTAGGTCTGGATCTCACCCTCGATGTTCTCCGGGTCTGGGGAGTCAATGCGGATGGACATATTCAACGCCGCCTTTCCGCAGGAGAAGAGCCTCTTGTCATCGTAGTGCGCGTAGGTGATGATCGGGGCGCACTCCGTCATTCCGTAGCCGACGGTGTAAGGGAACGCAATGTCCCAGAAGAACTTCTCGATTTCCTTGTTGAACGCCGCGCCGCCCATAATGACTTCCACAAAGTTGCCTCCGAACGCGCTCACGAGCTCGCCGCAGATCTTCTTCTGGATCATCTTGTCGATCACCGGCACCTTGAGCAAGGTCTTCACGCTACCCTTTTCCACAATCTTCTGGATCTTGGACTTATAGACCTTCTCGATGATCAGAGGCACAGCGATGATGATGTTCGGCTTGACCTCGGCCAAAGCCTGCATGATGATCTTCGGACTCGGCACCCTTGTCAGGAAATGCACGTGGGCTCCGATCGTCATCTCGAAAAGGAACTCGAACATCATTCCGTACATGTGGGCGGACGGGAGCATGGCCACCACGTTCGTCTGGTTGTTCAGTTCCGGAAGCACGTGCTTCGCGAACTGAATGTTGGAGCAAAGCGCCCTGTAAGGGATCATCACACCCTTGGAGAAACCGGAGGTTCCGGAGGTGTAGTTGATCATCGCCAGCTCGTTAGGGGAGTCCTTGTAGTAGTTGAGGTCCTCCGGCTCGAAGCTGTTAGGATGGCGTTTCCCGAAATATTCATTCATGTGCTCCCTTGCCTCCGTGATGCGGGGAACCTTTGAATATAGCAGCTGGAAGGTGTTGATGCGCACCACCGCGAACAGTCCCGGCATCTCATCGGCGCTAAGCCCCTCCCAGATGACATCGTCCACAAAGAGAACCTTTGCCTCCGAATGGTTGACCAGGTAATGAATATTCCCGGGCTTGAACTCGTGAAGGATCGGCACAGGCACAGCTCCGTAGGTCATCGTGGCCAGGAAACTGACCGCCCAGTTGACCTGGTTGCGGGCGCAGATGGCCACCTTGTCGCCTTTGTGCAGAAAGCATTTCTCGAATGCGATGTGCAGTTTCTCGATGCGTCTTGCCACGTCCCTGTAGCAGAGGCTCACTCCCTGATAGTTGGAAAGCGCAAGCCTGTCCCAATTTTTTCTGAAGCTCTCTTCCAGGAGCTTGTTCACAGATTCGAATCTGAATTCGTTCATAATGTTCGTTTTTATTTGCCGGGCTTGAAGGTTCTTTCCTTGCCATCGTAACAAACCGCGCTGAACCCTTTGTCCGTAATCTCGATCTTGCTGTCCGGCCGGATCATCTTGTTGCCCTCGCCCTTTATCAAAGGCTCTCCGCCGCTGAACGGGAATACCATGCTTTGGGCTGATGTCCTGACCACCCAGTATCTTTTACCATTCCCTTCCAGAAGTTCCGGAAGGCTCTTTATAGTCTCATCGGCCGTTATCCCTTTCCAGGAAGGAACCTGCTTCCCGTGCAGGTCATAATAGCCTACGGTGTTGTCTGTGTGAAGGAGCATCGCTGTGTAGCCTTTGGCTCCCGTGAAATCGTACACGGCAGGCCCTGCCGCAATTTTCTTGCCTGTCTCGGCTGGAAATCCAGAGACGAAGCGTCCGAGCCTGTCAATCAGATACATCTGTGATCCGGCCGCGAACAGGTACTGGATCTTTCCGTTGTTGTAGTAATCGACTTCCTGGACGTAGCCGCGGATCTTCGACTTGAACGGCACACCCCAGACATCCTTGCCGTTCTCGTCCCGCAGACATATTGAAAGATGGCTGTTCTGATAAAATGTGTTGATCTTGCCTGTCGCGCAGTTCCGTACCTTGAAAGGTCCTTCCGGTACGGTGACAGTCGTGTCTTTGCCTGCCGCGGGAACACTGCCTTTGCCGACCTCGATCCTGTCGAGGTTGATCTCAAGACCTATTCCGCCGCCTTCCGCGATGGCTGAGATGACAACCGGAACATACGATGCCCCTTTAAGAATATTCCTGCAACCTCTTGCCATCATTGGACTGAAAGTCGCGTCCAACAGTTCCGGATCGTTGCCAAGCGAGTAATATACCCAGGCCCCTCCGTTCTTCTGCGGCACCCTGTCGAGACCTTCTGCGTCAAGGCGGGAGGCGAGTGTCTCTCTCAAAAAATTTGTCTTTGAATATTCCGCCACGCAATCAGCCGCACCAATGACGAGCCAACCATGTGCCAACGCGCATGTGCTTTCATCCTCGGCGGTGAATACATTCCCGAACACAGAGGATGCGAACCCGGCGCATTTCATTCCGCTGACATTCTCCGCCTTTAGTTTTTTTCCAGGACGAAGTGTCAGGATTTGACGGAGTTTCCCGTTCATCTTCAGATTGAGGACGGCGACCTCATTTATGCCCAAGGATTCAGCCCATTCCTCGGCGTTCTGTCCGAATTCTTTTTTCTGAGCCTTGAGGATAGCCTCGTATCTGTCAAGGCTGCTTTTGGAGTCAAGGTAATTCCTGTATGCCTTTATGTAGGAAGTGATGTTGCCGATTGTGATGTCAATGATGAAGTCGGTGCTTGATGGTACAACCTCGGCTATCTTCATTTCAGAGGAGCCTGCGTGGCTGAGCACGTTGAGGTAGTACGATGGCTCGCTTCCGTAGAGGAGGGTACCATGCATGGACACACCGGCATCCGACCGTTTTGTGATGGTAAGCGCCGTCCATTCAGCCAGTTCCTTGAGGAAGTTTCTTGATTTGCGATGTTTTTTCGCAAAGTAGGTTCCGAGAAAGTTGTCCATGTAGGCGTTGGAAAGGAAGATGACATCATCTCCGTTTGCCGTACCTGTCGAGGCTATCTCCGCAAACCCTTTGGCTTCCAGTATGCTGTGTCCCTCTTCAAGATGTCTCACGGATGAGTTGATGACGGTCTCCGAGGTGGAGATCAGCAGCATGTCGCCGTTGATTCTGGTCAGCAGCCCGGATGAGTCAGCGGCCGCGATAAGCGTCCTTAGATCCTGTGTCGTATCGGCTATTGCCTTGCCCGCTTCTATGATCATGAGAGGAGGCATGTCTTTGCTGTAGTGCACAGACATGATGGCCGGAGATTTTTTCAGGCTGCCTGACCGCAAGGACGTGATTCTGTCAAATTTGTTTGACGCCAGTTCCCCGAATACGGCCAAAGAGTCGCCAAGAATCTCGCATGCTCGTCCGAAATTCTTGAAACAGAAGATGATGGCCGCATCGGATGGCACTGCCTTGACCAGTTTGTGCGTCTCAAGAAAACGTGAGTCCGCGGCATTTCCGGCATCGTTCCTTGAATCCGAATATAACTTCATGACAGCGAAGGTGATTCCTCCGATTAGAATCACCGCCGTGGCGATCAGTATGGTCAGTGTCTTTCTGTTCATCAGCTAAATTGGCAAATATACGCAATATTATTGAGCAACGAACAAATATACGATATTTCCGGTCTGTCTTGCCGGAGCCGTTCCGGATGCGGAGAACCGTGAAAGCCTTGCCGCCCTTATCGCAAAGTCCCTCAAGCATTTGTCATCCGAGGACACCTCGTCCTGGACTTTCGCGTTCAGAACCTTGCCGGAAGGGTCCACGGTGATGATGACCGTGACATGACCAGCTCCCAGACATCTGTATGCCGGAATTGACAGTTTGCTGGCTTTCCTTCCATCGAGTTCATAAGAGACAACCGATGGCCCTTTGTAAGATGACTTTTTAGATTCCTCCTTTGGCTGGCTTGGCTTGCTGACCGCGGCGTAGTCCTCGTCCGGCTCATCAAGCTTAGGACCGTTCTTGAGTTCCTGCGCCAGTTTCTCGGCCTCCTTGTAGAGTTCCTCCGCATTGGTGTTGCGGTCGTCCTTGAGCGCGCCCCTGTCCACGGCCACATTCCTCACCGGAACGCCGGAAGCCGCCGCGAGCATCCTGTCGAGCCTCTCACTTACCTCTTCCTTGAGGTTGCGCTCCGCCTGCTCTTTCTCAACCCTCTCCTGTTTGGAGAAATCCAGCACAAAAGTGTTCTCCCTCTTCAGCGCGGAGGATATCTGACTGACCAGCAACACAATAATCACCATCAAATGGAATATGACGGTGATGTAAAGTCCTGCCTTGTCGTCGCTCTTCATGGATTCAATGAATATTCTGACCTGTGTGCGGTGCGTTTCCGGAAGTTATTTCGCCTCCTCCTGTTCTCTCAGTGATTTCTCGATCGTCGCGGAGATGATGTCTATGGCGACTTTGTTATGTCCTCCCTGCGGGATGATGATGTCAGCATAGCGCTTGCTCGGCTCGATGAACTGGAGATACATCGGCTTGACGGTCTTGGTGTACCTCTCGATCACGGTCTCCACCGTCTTTCCCCTTTCGAGAATATCCCTTGCCATGACTCTCATCAATCTGTCGTCGTCATCGGCGTCAACGAATATCTTGATGTCCATCTGGTCCCGTAATTCCTTACAGGTGAACACAAGAATCCCCTCGATGATGATAACCTCCGCAGGCTCGACCGTGACTGTCTCCGTCTTTGATCTTGAGCAAGTGATGTAGGAATATACCGGCTGTTCGATGGCCTTCCCGTTCTTGAGATCCTTGAGTTGATCGCAGAGGAGCTTGAAGTCGATCGCGTCCGGATGGTCAAAGTTGATCTGCTGCCTGACCTCCATCGGAAGGTGGCTGGGGTCCTTGTAGTAGGAGTCCTGAGGGATCACAACCACTCTTTCCTTCAACTTCTCGGTTATCGCGTTGACCACCGTGGTTTTTCCTGAACCGGAGCCTCCGGCTATTCCTATCACTAACATATTCGTTGATTTTTAGAATTCGGCGTTCTTTGGAGTCCTTGGGAACGGAATCACGTCACGGATGTTGGCCATGCCGGTGACGAAGAGCAGCAGTCTCTCGAATCCGAGACCGAATCCGCTGTGAGGTACTGTTCCGTACCTGCGGGTGTCGATGTACCATTCGAGGTTCTTGCGGCTCATCTTGAGCTCGTCGATCCTCTGCTCCAGTTTCTCAAGGGATGCCTCTCTCTCGGAACCTCCGATGATCTCGCCGATCTTCGGGAAGAGCACGTCCATTCCGCGCACGGTCTTTCCGTCCTCGTTCTGCTTCATATAGAAAGCCTTGATGTCCTTAGGGAAGTCCGTGAGGATCACAGGCTTGCCGAAGTGCTTCTCCACGAGGTAGCGCTCGTGCTCGCTCTGGAAATCAGTTCCCCAGTGAACCGGGTACTCGAACTGCTGGCCGTTCCTGACAGCCTCTTCAAGGATCTCCACGGCCTCCGTGTAGGTCACTCTCTGGAACTCGATGCCCAGGACGCTCTTAAGCCTTTCGATAAGTCCGTCATCGTACTTGTCGTTGAGGAACTTGAGGTCGTCCGCACAGTTGTCAAGAGCGTACTGCACAAGGTATTTCACGAACTCCTCGGCCAGCACCATGTTGTCGTTGATGTCGTAGAACGCCATCTCCGGCTCGATCATCCAGAACTCCGCGAGATGCCTTGGAGTGTTGGAGTTCTCAGCCCTGAAAGTAGGACCGAAAGTGTAGATCTCGCCGACGGCCGTCGCTCCAAGCTCACCCTCAAGCTGTCCGCTCACGGTAAGACTGGTCTTCTTTCCGAAGAAGTCCTTGCTGAAATCAACCTTTCCGTTCTCTTTCTTGGGAACGTTCTCAAGATTGAGGGTCGTGACCTGGAACATGTCTCCCGCTCCCTCTGCGTCAGATTCTGTGATAAGAGGTGTGTTGAGGTAAACGAATCCCTTGTCGTTGAAGAACTTGTGAATGGCGAACGCCATGGCGTGACGGATTCTCAGCACTGCTCCGAACGTGTTTGTCCTCGGACGAAGGTGGGCGACTGTGCGGAGATATTCAAGAGAAGTGTTCTTCTTCTGGAGAGGGTACCTGACAGGGTCGCATTCTCCGAGCACCTCGATCTGCTTTGCTTGGATCTCGACTGCCTGTCCGCTTCCTACTGATTCGATCAGGTCGCCGGTCACGCTGATGCTTGCTCCGGTTGTGATCTTGGCGATGATGGCCTCGTCAAAGTTGGCCATATCCACCACAACCTGAATGTTATTTACGGTCGAGCCATCGTTGAGGGCGATGAACTTGATCTGCTTGTTTCCTCTTTTGGTCCTGACCCAACCTTTGGCAAGGACTTCCTGTCCCGGCGCCGCCTTGAGTAGGTCCTTAACTTTACTCCTCGTTACCATATTTTTATGACATTTGATTCAATCTCACAAAGATAGTATAAAAAACAAAAAAAAGAAAGGGACCGACCCTTGGGGCAGTCCCTCTCTCGATATATTCAAGAATGTTTATTTCTCTTCTGTCTTTCTGGCAGCGTACATGATCTTGAGGGCGGAGCATCGCCTGAGCTCCTGCTTCACGTCCGTCACGATGCCCATTCTTGCGTCTTCGTCTGCCTTGATAGAGACCTGCATCAACTGGCGGTCAGCCTCGCTCATCGCGTCGCGCTCGGCGGCGATGAAGTCACGGATGTCGTTCGTTGTCTTGAAAGAGTCATTCAGCTGGATACGCGCCTCGGTACCGTACTGGCTCTGATACTGAGCGGTAGGGGAACCGATGTAGATGTATGAGGCCAAATCCTTTCTCTCAAGCTTGGCGACCTCCGTCGCTTCAGGGAGTCTTACCCTGACCTTCACCTCCGTTGAACGGAGCTGAGAGGTTACCATGAAGAAGAACAGGAACATGAACACGATGTCTGAGCTGGTTCCCAACTCCGGCATTTCTTTTTTACCGCTTCTTTTAAAATTAGGCATTGTTTGATCCTCCTGTTTTACTTTTTGGTGACGTCCTTAGGCTCTGCCTCGGAAATGTTCTGTGGAATCGCTTCCCTGACAATCTTCTGCTGATCTTCTGTGAGGAAGGTGTAGGCCTTTCCATAGTTTTGCTTGCAGAAGTCGTCACGGACTTCATTGATTGCCTTCACGAGTTCGTTCTGAACAGCGATGTAGGCCCTGTAGCTGGTTCCACGGTCATTCTGAAGAGAGATGACTCCTTTTGATACGGGATATTCACCGTAGCCCTCGATGTTCTTCATCTCCCTTTCAGGAAGGTTCGGGTCGTTGTTAGGGTTTGTGATGAACTCCTTGATCTTGTCCTTGAGCTGGCTAACATCCAAAAGCTGGTCACCGGCAAACAGTCTGTCGGAAGAGTTGATCTTCACGATGATGATGTTACGCTTGTTGACCTTCGTGTCTTCCGTTTTCTGATTCTGGTCAGGCATAGGAGGAAGACGGCGCTGCAAACCTGACTGCTGGTCCATAGTGGAGGTCATCAGGAAGTAGCAGAGCAGAAGGAACGCGATATCGGCTGTCGATTGTGTGTTCAGTCCCGGTGTTTTTCTTGCCATAGCTTACTTAGATGTTATTTGTTGTTGATCGCGTCTCTGACAGCGCCTACGATAATGGCGATGATGGCGCCACCACCGAGGACGTAGGTCAGAAGAAGCATTGTGTCAGTCAGTTTAAGCCACTGTGGAGTAGGCTGTGTCTTGACATTAAGAGCCGGTGCTCCAGCTGAGAGCACATAGGCCAGAACAACCAGAGCGGCGACTCCGACCACCACACCGGCGGCCTTGAGCAGGTTCTTAGGGTTGTTCCTTCCGGCGATGAATATCGCGAGTCCGATCCAGATGACTACCGCCGCGAAGAAGAGGAAGTAGGTGTATCTGAGGAGGAGGTCAACGGAAGAGCCCTCATTGACGAAGGCCAGGATTCCGAAGACGATTCCGAGGAGACCCAATACCCATCCGGTTATTTTGAATATCTTATTCATTATAATCAGATTCTAAAAATTGTCTCTACAAATTATTTCTTCTCGTTCTTTGCAAGAACGTCAACGAGATCGATGGAAGCGTTCTCCATGTCGATTGAGAGAGCGTCGATTCTGGAAAGAATATAGTTGTAGAACACCTGGAGAATCATGGCGACGATAAGACCACCTACGGTAGTGATAAGGGCGACCTTCATACCTCCGGCAACGATGTTAGGAGAGATGTCACCTGCAGCCTCGATGGCGTCGAAGGCCTGTACCATACCGATAACTGTTCCCAAGAATCCGAGTGAAGGAGCAAGGGCGATGAACAGGGCGATCCAAGAGAGGTTGTTCTCCATAAGGCTCATCTGAACACCACCTGCAGAGGTGATTCTCTTCTCGACAACATCGATACCCTCATTGTAGTGGTTGAGACCATCGTAGAAGATGCTGGCGACAGGGCCCTTGGTATTGCGGCAAACTTCCTTTGCCTTCTCAACGCCGCCCTGTGCGAGAGCTGCCTCGACATTCTTGATAAGCTTCTTGGTGTTTGTCTTTGAGAATGAGAGATAAAGGATTCTCTCGATCGCGAGGGCAAGACCGATGATAAGGCAGATGAGGATCATGGACATGAAGCCCGGACCTCCCTGGATGAAGTAGGTCTTGATCTGCTGGTGCATAGGAACGTCCTCTCCGGTACCCTTGAGAAGATCCTCAGCGGACATTGGCTGGGCTGGAGCGGCAGTCTCAACTTGCTCTGTTGCGGCTGCGTTGTCAGCGGCTGGCTGATCCTGAGCGGATGCGATGTTTGCAGTGAAGGTGAGAACACCGGCTACTGCCAAAAACATGAAAAACTTTTTCATAACTGTTTTTGTGTGTTTAATTTTAATTGATAATGTATTAAATAGTTATCTTTTCCTGTGGCTTCCCGAAAGCGTAAAACCTTCTAAAAAAACCGTTGCAATTTACTAAATTATTTCCAATTGGCAATGTTTATAAGGAAATTTCTCCTTGCAGATTGTCGCCAAGCTTGGATTTCACCGATTCGTTGTCAGTGGTTTTCCCCATCAGGTAGAACAATTTCGCGAGCGCGCTTTCGGTCGTGATGTCAGCTCCTGAGACCACTCCGGCTTTCTCGAGGGCCTTGCCCGTGGCATAGATGTCCATGTTTACAGTCCCTGACAGACACTGAGTTACGTTCATCAACACCTTCCCCATCCCGGAGGCTTCCTTTACAATGTCCAGAAACCATTGACGCGAAGGCGCGTTACCGGAACCATAGGTCTCGATGATGGCGGCGCGGATGTCCGGCCCGCATAAAAAATACTTCATGACCTGCGGGGTGATGCCCGGATGAACTTTCAGAATCGAGACCCTGGTGTCCAGGTTGGTGCTGATCCTCAGATGTTCATCCCAGTCCAATGGCCTTCGTATGACGCTGTCGTTGTATTTTATGCTGATTCCGGCCTCGGCCAGCGGCGGGCAGTTCGGAGACTTGAAGGCGCTGAAATCCTCAGAACTGATCTTGATGCTGCGGTTGCCTCTCAACAATTTGGAATTGAAGAATATGCTTACTTCCGGAACCCGGGGATGACCTTCGGGATCCTTGGCCGAGGCGATCTCTACGGCAGAGATCAGGTTTTCCTTGCCGTCGGTGCGTGGCACCCCGATTGGAAGCTGGCTTCCGGTGAACACGACGGGCTTGGCCAGATTCTCCAACATGAAGCTCAGGGCCGACGCCGAGTACGCCATCGTGTCGGTTCCGTGCAGGACCACGAATCCGTCATATTCATCATAGCGCTCTTGGATCAACGACGCGAGCGACTGCCAGAAGGACGGCTCTACATCAGAGGAGTCGATCAGCGGGTCGAACGTGTAAGAGTCGATGCGCAGGGCGAACTTCTTCAGTTCCGGCACCTCGTCGAGAATCTGGTGGAAGTCGAAAGGCTTGAGGGTCAGGTCTTGCGGATCCTGCTTCATTCCGATCGTGCCTCCCGTGTAAATCATCAGGATGGAGGATCTTCTCATATTCCGAAAAGTGTTTTGGCGTTGTTGGTTGTGGTTTCCGCGACCTCCTCGACCGAGACACCTTTCAGTCCGGCGATCTTCGCGGCGATCAGCGGAATGTAGGAACTTTCGTTACGTGTGCCTCTGTGCGGGACTGGGGTCAGATAAGGAGCGTCGGTCTCCAGTACGATTCTGTCAAGGGGAACATTCCTTACAACCTCCGCGAGTCCGGCATTCTTGAACGTCACCACGCCTCCGACCCCGATGCGCCAGTCTCCCAACCTCTGGATTTCCTGAAATGATTCCAGGCTGCCGCTGTAGGCGTGCATATTCCCTCTCAATCCTTTGTGTCTCCGGAGAATCTCCAGAAAGTCACCCATTGCGTCGCGCAGGTGGATGTTGAGCGGCAGATCTCTTTCCGAGGCGAAATCCATCTGCCATTCCAACGCTTCTTTCTGTTCCGCGGCGTAATCCTTCCCCTCATGGTAGTCAAGGCCTATCTCTCCGACAGCCACGACCTTACGACCTGTACCCGCTTCCCATTCGTCAAGGAAACGGATCATGGTGTCAACTTCCGAGCGCCACTCCTTGTTCACGGAGCCTGGGTAGAGTCCGATCATCGGTCGCAGCGTGTCCGGGAACCTGTCCACAAGGGCGAACATGGCCTCCCTTTCCGAACTGTCGATGTCAGGTTGAAGCAGGAGGTTGACCCCGGCGGCCTTCGCCCTGCGGATGTAGTCTGCCTCCTCTCCGGAATAGGCCCTGTCACTCAGGTGGCAATGTGTGTCTATGAATATCATGGCGCCAAAGATAGTGAAATCCACCCGAAGAATGAAAATATTCAGCTGGCTTCGGCGGTCGAAGACGGCCCGTGATGATAAAAAACAAAAATATTCATAAGAAACGTAAATAATTCCGGTTCATACCCCCTCGGTTCCCTTGAAAGACCGCAAATTGCGATGATGCTTCCCGCAGTGTCCGGAAGCGCGGCGATATTATGAATATATCAGAACAGAATATGTCGAAGATTGAAGGAGCGCCATTTGAGGAGAAGGTCGCGCTATGCGCCCTCAACAGGATTTTTGGATTCGAGCCGAAGATAGGCCTTAGGCTCGTCGAGACTTTGGGAAGCGCCACGGCCGTGTTCAAAGAACCTGGCGAAGTGGCGAGAGCTTTGGGTGTGTGCTCAAGGAACAGGTACGCTCCGCTGATTACGGGCAGTGCCTTTGAGTCGGCGGCGATCGAGCTGGAGTGCTTGGAAAGGGACGGCGGAACTTTCCTGGGAATAGGCGAGGAAGGCTATCCCGCCCTGCTCATGGAGTGTGAGGATCCTCCGTTGGGACTTTATTATAAAGGAATATCCCCGCCACGGGATGTGTTCGAGGGGCTTCCGCAGGTCGCGGTTGTCGGTACAAGGGGATTGACATACTATGGTAAGGACTGGTGTGGCCGGATTGTCCAGGCTATGTCTCGCGCTGCGATAAAACCTTTGATTGTCAGTGGTTTGGCTTTAGGTGTGGATGTCACTGCCCATAAGGCTGCACTTGATGCCGGCCTTCCTACCGTGGCTGTAATGGCCACTGGAATAGACGATTTGTATCCGTCCCGGAACAAGGATGTCGGAGAGTCTATCGCATCGACCCCGGGCTGTGCCTTGGTCACGGACTATCCTCCAGGCACGGCGGCGGTAAGAATCAATTTCCTGCGGCGCAACAGGATCATCGCCGGAATATGCAGGGCGACGATCCTTGTCGAGTCCAAGATCCGTGGCGGAGGTATGATGACGGCGCGGCTTGCGGCGTCGTACGGCCGGGATGTCTATGCGTTGCCGGGCAGGATAGACGATCCGGTCTCTCAAGGCTGCAATCTGCTCATAAGGGAGAATGTCGCCGAACAGATCGGAGATTTGGGCGAATTGATAGCGAAACTCGGACTCGGCAAGGCGGACATGAGTCTGAAAGAGGATTTCAGGACGGAAGTCGAGGTGTATTATAAAGACCGTATGTCAGACTCTGATTATGAGAATGTTGTCCGTGTCGCCCTTGCGGTGAAGGCACATCGTGGCATCTCGGTTGACGAACTCTGCGCGAAGCTGAAATGGACCTACAGCCATGTCAGCCGGCTTGTCACCACGCTGGAATGCGATGGATTCATCTCCGTGGACCTGCTCCAGCACTGTTGTGCCCGCACAAAAAAGCCGTCTCCCGAATAAAGAAAACGGCTCTATGTCATACAGAACTATTATAGTGATAAAGTCGGCGTAACCAGGATGCTATGCCAGTCGTCTATACGACCAGCATGGCGTCTCCGTAAGGGCCGAAGCGGTAGCCCTCGTCAAGAGCCACCTGGTAGGCGTTCATGACGTGATCAAAGCCTCCGAAGGCCGCCACGGCCATCAGCATCGTGGATTCCGGAAGGTGGAAGTTCGAGACTACAGCGTCAGGCACCGAGAACTCGTAAGGCGGGAAGATGAACTTGTTGGTCCATCCATCGTAAGGCTTTACCTCGTGGGTCGTCGTGACGTAGGTCTCAAGCCCTCTGAGCACGGTCGTGCCGACGGCGAGAACCTTCTTGCCGCTGTTCTTGGCCTTGTTGATGATCTCGCAGGCCTCGGGGGTGATGATCAGCCTCTCGGAATCCATCCTGTGTTTGGACAGATCCTCCACATCAACCCTGCGGAACTGACCGATGCCCATGTGCTCGGTGATGAAAGCTTTGTCAATATCCTTGAGGATCATCATGTTGAACAACTCGCGGCTGAAATGTGTGCCGGCCGCCGGAACGGCCACCGCGCCTTCGTTCTTGGCGAAGATTGTCTGGTAGTTCTCGTTGTCCTCAGGAGAGATCTTGGACTTGACCCATTTCGGGACAGGAATCTCACCGAGGCTGAACAGGGATTTCTTGAATTCCTCGTAAGGGCCGTCGTAAAGGAAGCGCAGGGTGCGCCCCCTGGAGGTTGTGTTGTCGATGACTTCGGCCACAAGGCTCTGATCGTCACCGAAATACAACTTGTTGCCAATCCTGATTTTCCTTGCCGGATCCACAATCACATCCCACAGGTGCTGCTCACGGTTGAGCTCCCTCAGAAGAAAGACCATGATGTCGGCCCCTGTCTTCTCCTTTTTGCCGTAAAGACGGGCCGGGAAAACCTTTGTGTCGTTGAACACGAAAGTGTCGCCTTTGCCGAAATAGTCTATGATGTCTTTGAATATCCTGTGCTCGATCTCTCCGGTGTCCTTGTGGACAACCATCAGCCGGCACTCGTCGCGCCACCTTGTCGGCTCCTGAGCCACACGCTCCTTCGGAAGAAGGAATTGGAATTGTGAAAGTTTCATATTCGATAACAATCGTTATAGTCAATCTTTTAATATACGGCATCGACGCGCGGAAAGTTTCACAATCTTTGAATATCCTATATTTTGGCCTCCCGGAACACTTCCACGATTGACGGATAGGTGTTTTTCAAATATGGGGAAAGGCCGGACCGGGCCACCCATGCGGCCTTCGTGATGTCCTCGTCCCGCTGCGGCGTGAGGTTCACGGGATCTGTGTACAGCATGTCGTACCACCATGTGTGCTTCAGATGCCATATTCCGTCACGCCGGTAGCAGTGGTCCGTGACGCAGATGAGCCCTCGGAGCTCCAGGTCACCCACTCCGGTCTCTTCCTGAACCTCGCGCAATGCTGTCACCTTGATGTCCTCCCCAGCCTCCTGATGCCCTTTCGGCAGATCCCAAAGACCGTTGCGGCTTATGAGCAGAACATCATCCCGCCTGTTTGACACCAGCCCGCCGGCGGCGTTGACCTCCTTGAATCTGGAGCAGAATTCCCTGTAGGTCATCTCCACGTTATCTGTAGGGATGTAGATTCTGGCCAGCGTGTCCGATGTCTCGAACATTGTCACCAGCGAGGTGATGTCCTCCGGATCTTCTCCGAGGTGCAACTCGATGGAATTCGGGTCGGACAGTGCCTGCTCCTGAGGGGCGCAGATGATCATGCATCTCTTTTCAAGGTAAATCTTATGCATCCGATGAGTGAGATATTTGCGTAAAACTATTATATTTGTATGCTACGTGCAAAGTTAACAATCATTTTTCAATGAATATGGAAAACATCGACAGAAAACTCGCTTCCGAGCTTCTTCGCATAAAAGCTGTTCTGCTCAGACCTGACGAGCCTTTCACTTGGGCCTCTGGCTGGCATTCACCTATTTATTGCGACAACCGCAGGATACTTTCCGATCCGGAGCTGCGCTCCAAGGTCGCCGGCTGGCTTGCCGAGACCGCCGTCAGGGAGTGTCCCGAGGCTGATATAGTGGCCGGTGTGGCCACCGGGGCGATCGCTCACGGGGTTCTGGCCGCGGACAGAATGAAGAAACCGTTCGTCTATGTGCGCCCGAAGCCAAAGGATCACGGGACCGGCTCCCAGATTGAAGGAGTTTTGCCAAAAGGATCAAAAGTCGTTGTGATCGAGGATCTTATCTCGACAGGGATGAGCAGCCTGGCTGCTGTCAAGGCTCTCCGTGACGCTGGGGCCGAGGTGTTGGGAATGGTCGCCATATTCACATACGGATTCGACCTTGCCGCCCGTCGCTTTGAGGAGGAAGGGGTGAGGTTGAAGACTCTATCCTGCTATGACGCTATGATCGAGGAGGCTACGGCGACGGGCTATGTCAAGGAGTCGGATGTCGAGGTTCTGCGTCAGTGGCGGAATAACCCGTCGGAGTGGAACAAGTAATTTTAAGAATATAATATGACAGAGATAAAGAGCAAACACGGATTGGTCTCAAGGCAACCATTCGAACTATACATGGCCTTTGTGGACATGCGCAATTTCCTTCAGTTTCTTCCGGAGGACAAGAAAGCGGATGTGGAGGCGGATTATGACACGATCTCCACTACGGTGCAGGGCTTCAAGATCGGTGTGATGGTCAAGAACCGTACTCCGTATTCGAGCATCGAGTTCATCGACAACGGGGCTCCGTTCCAGTTCGGAGGCACGTTGCATTTCGACGCTGTGCCGAGCGACCCATCCAAGACAGATTTCTACATTGATTTCCACGCTGAGTTGAATCTGATGATGAAGATGATGCTCGGCGGGAAGATCCGTGAGGCTATGAACAAGATGGTGGACAGTCTCGTGGCGATGTCCGAAGGCAGGATGCCTGACGGAATCGATGAGGAGACTATCCGAAAGATGAAGGAGAAACTCGGCGGAAACCAGTAGATGCAAGGTTTGGACGACATTCAGCTTCGGGACATCCTGACCAGGGCGATCGGGTCGGATAGAGCCGGAGTCGCTTTGGAGGCTTTCCACCAGCCGGCTTCGGTGTCAGTCCGGATCAATCCTTCAAAAGTGGATGAGCCAGAGGCTTTTGCCGTGGAGCATTTCGGACATGATGTCCAGAGGATTCCTTGGAGTCCTTATGGGTTTATGTTGGGGGAAAGACCTAAATTCACGCTGGATCCGCTGTTTCACTGCGGGTGCTACTACGTCCAGGACTCTTCGGCTATGGTCATCGGGAGTATATTCAGAGATATGCTCCCAAAAACCGGGGATTGTTTCAGACCGGCCAGAGTCCTGGATTTGTGCGCCGCGCCAGGTGGAAAAAGTACCGATTTGGCTGCATCGCTTCGCCAAGCGTTCGGGGATGACTTCCTGCTTGTCTCGAATGAGGTCATGCGCTCAAGGGTGTCTGTCCTGGCTGACAACATTGCGTTGTGGGGCGATCCGAACGTGGTTGTCACAAGCGTGGATCCTAAGGCGTTCGCAAGGCTGGAGGGCTTTTTCGACATCATTGTCACAGATGTTCCTTGCTCCGGCGAAGGAATGTTCCGCAAGGATGCCAAGGCTGTCGAGGATTGGTCGGAAAATGTAGTGACCCTATGCTCGGCGAGACAGAAAAGAATCCTGGCGGATGTCTGGCCTGCTCTCCGTCGTGGCGGAAGCCTGATATATTCAACATGCACCTTTGAGGACGCCGAGAATGATGCGGTGATGGAATGGACCGCGGACGAACTTGGCGGGACTGTTCATGAATATGATTATTCATCCCTCGAAGGGGTGATTCCTACAAAGACCGGCGGTCTGCTTGTCCCTGGATTCGTGAAGGGTGAGGGGCAGTTTGTCTCTGCCCTGATAAAAAATACAGGAGTTGATGGCTTCAGGCTTTCCGGCAAACCTGCCGTTGGCACTGCCGAAAAGCGGAAAGGTAATCTGCTCATTCATATTCCAGGATCCATTGTCCGTGAGGTCGCTGCGCTTGAACCGTTGCGCCCGATTCAGACCGGGGTGGCAAAAGGTGAGTTGAAGGGGCGTGATCTGGTGCCGTCGGCGGACTGGGCTTTAAGTCTCGCTCTTCCTGATGGGGCTTATCCGGTGGCCGATTTGGATCGTGAGACTGCCCTGAGGTTCCTGCACCGTGACAGCATATTCCTGAAAGATGCCCCGAAAGGGTTCGTGCTGGTGCGCTTTGAAGGGCATCCGCTTGGTTTTGTGAAAAATCTTGGCTCCCGTTGCAACAATCTGCACCCTCAGGGACGGAAAATCAAAATGGATGTGTAAATCATTGAATATGAAAAAAATATTATTGACAATTCTGGCTGTTATGGCCTTTCTTCCTCTTTCGGCTCAGCCAAAGCCTACTCAGAAGGAATATCTTGACCGCTACCAGTTGCTGGTCTCCAAACTTGGAACCGATGGCGTGGGCATCGAGACTCTTCTTCAGCGTTGGGGAAAGGATTATCCAGATGACACGGACATGCTTTTGGGCAAATTCTCGTACTATCTGACCAAGAGTCAGTCCTCTTCGATCGAGGTTAAGGATGCCGCCAAATATCTTGGTAACGCTCCGGCTTTGACGTTGAAAGATTCGCTTGGCAAGGACGTGAACTATTTTCAGGTTATGTCATACGATGATGAGCTTTTCGGAAAGGCGACCCAGGCTATAGAGAAGGCTATTGAGTTGAATCCTGATCGCTTGGATCTGCGCTTGTTCAAGATCTCGTCCCTGATTAACTACGAGAAGGACAGTCCCGACATGGCTCTCGCCGGCTTGAAGGCACTTATCGATTACAACGGCCACAGCCACCCGAAATGGGAATATCCTGACGTGGTTGAGGCTGGCGATGATCTTTTCCCTTCCGTGATGCAGGAATATTGCTACGCGTTCTTCAAGATCGGTACTCCGCATTGCTTCGAGGCTTTCAAGGAACTGTCTGAGAAGATGTTGGGTTATTATCCTGACAACACTGTCTATATGACCAACATCGGTTCGTATTATCTTGTCTATAAGCATGACAGCAAGGCCGCCCTCAAGATGTATAACAAGGTCCTGAAGAAGAGCCCGGACGACTACACCGCCATCAAGAACTGCGTCCTGCTTGCCCGCAGCGACAAGAACATCAAACTGGAGAAGAAGTACCTTCCGATGCTCGTCCGTGTCACCCCCGACGAGACTGAAAAGGCTTCCGCCCAGGCCCGACTGAATGCGTTGAAGTAAATTTCTGCGCGTCTTTGGCTTTGTCCGGGATAAGCCGGTTTGGCCGGACAAATTGACCGTTTTTGAGGTTTGTCCGGAATAATAAGGTTCTGCCGGACAAGTTTGGAAAAACTGGTGTTTGGTTTTGTCTGCGTGTACGCTACCTAAGTATCAGGCTATTTCTTTCGCTGGCCGGTCCGGTGGCTCTGCTCGTAGAGCTCAAGGGAATTGATGATGTTCTGCCAGATGCTGTACAGGCCTCCGGCGACGGAGGTCACTGGCGTCATATAGGAATATCCCAGCCAGATCAGGAAGCCGGAGTTCTTCTGGCCGAGCGCCTGGCCGGCGGTGATTTCGTCCGGCCGTGTGGTACGGTGGTCCTTGCTGCCGCTTGACATTCTTCCGGCCACCCTTCCGACTGCGAACTGGATTATCGTGCAGACAAGGGACAGGATTCCGATCAGAATTGCCGTCCAGGCAGATATTCCGCTGTTCATCAAGGCTCTGGTAGCAAGATAGATCGAGAACGCCAGCGACATTCCCCAGAAATAGAACGCCCAGTCTGTGTAGCGCATAAGCCAGCGTTGGAGCCTTTTAAGGGTGTAGCGTATCGCCCAGGCGAGGAGTAACGGCAGGACCAGCAGTGGGAACACCCTCATGCATATCGCTATGAACCCGTCAAGGAACGATGTGCCCGCATTCGGATTGACAAACGGGATCACAAGCGGGAGGATCACAGCCGCGGCGATGTTGATCAGCACTACGTAAGAAACTGTGTCCGAAAGGCTTCCGCCAAGCTTGCCGGTGATGACTCCCGCGGCGGCGGCCGTCGGGCAGATGAAGCAGAGCATCGCGCACTCGACAAGGATCCGGAGGTCTCCTCCGCTTGGCAGCATCGTGGCGAGACCGGTCAGTGCGATGAACATCACGATCTGGAACGCAAGCGCGATGATATGCCATTTCCTGAACTTGAGGTCGTGCGGGGAGATTGTGTTGAACTGCAGGAACAGCATCGTGGCCACAAGGATCGGCTGGATGTCCTTGGCGAACTTCGAGAATCCCGGCTCAAAGTTCCGGGCCAAAGGATTGACAAAGAACAGGATCAGGTACGAAAAGATCCCGATGATGATTGCCAGCGGCAACATCCAATCCTTGATGAATTTCACAACTTTCGCCATACTCTCTGACTGTACTCGCAAACTTACGTGCCCGGTGCGGTTCACCACGCCACGGTTTGCGGCGACAAAGATAGTGAAAGCCCCCGACCAAAAAAAATCCGTTGACCCTTAGCACGGAAGAATCGCTAAGATATTCAGTAGAAGTTTTGTTTTTATGGTGTCAATCATATTCCGTGGCACGTCATTTCTTTGCTTTGACTGAAAAGGCCCCGCCCAGGTCCGGTTTGATGCGTTGAAACAGGCATCGCCTTGATTTCTATTTGATTGGATAAACATC
This sequence comes from Alistipes sp. CAG:435, assembly GCA_000433355.1. Classification (GTDB taxonomy): domain Bacteria; phylum Bacteroidota; class Bacteroidia; order Bacteroidales; family UBA932; genus Cryptobacteroides. The sequence goes on from FR893126.1 coordinate 64,007, forward strand.
TACTGAAAGTTTACAACCTTGTGGTCCACAAAGTTGTGAACTTTTAGTTTATTTGTTTATATTTGCGTAAAAATCAAGTTTATGGATAAGCCATTTGTCTACGGAATAGCGGTGTCCGGAGATAATTTCACGGACCGGAAAAAGGAGACTAAACGCCTGAAAATGAATTTCGAGTCAGGCGTCAACTCCATTCTGATTTCGCCCCGGCGTATGGGCAAGACCTCTATTGTCGGCAAGGTTATGTCTTCTATGACTGATCCAAAGATCAAAGTTGTTATGATGGACATATACGATTGCAGAAGTGAATCTGATTTTTACGAGCGGTTCGCGGCTTCCATAATAAAAGGTGTGGCCGGCAAGGTAGAGAATATGATCGCATATGTCCGGGAATTTCTTGGACGCTTCTCTGCCAAGGTTTCGGTAAGTCCGGATCCTTCGCTGGATTATTCCCTTTCCTTTGGAATTTCACCCAAGGACACGGATGCCGATGAGATCTTGAATCTTCCTCAGCGGATAGCATCAAAGAGGGGAGTACATATTGTGGTATGTATTGATGAGTTCCAGCAGATCGGGGAATTTCCGGATTCGTTGACTGTCCAGAAAAGGTTGCGCGGAGTCTGGCAACATCAGGAAAATGTTTCTTACTGCCTTTTTGGAAGTAAGAAACATTTGATGGAAAAGATCTTCCAGAGAAAGAGTATGCCGTTTTATCAATTCGGCGATATGATCTTTCTTGACAAGATCTCCACAGGCGACTGGATTGATTATATATGTTCCAGATTCGAGAGCCGTTCGATGACGATAACGAGAAGCCAGGCCGAAAAGATATGTATGCTTGTGGAAAACTACTCATCGTATGTTCAGCAACTGTCCTGGAACGTTATGATTGAGGCGGATAAGGTTGTGTCTGACGCTGATATAGACGCAGGGTTCGAAGAATTGCTTCATCAGACGTCATCTCTGTTTATGGAACAGATCGGGTCCCTTACTTCTTATCAGATGAATTTTCTCAAGGCGGTCGTTGATGGGGTGCATTCCGGTTTCACATCATCGGACGTTCTTGCAAGATATTCATTGGGAGCGAAATCAAATGTCGCAAGAATACAGAAGGCTCTGATTGAAAGGGAGTTGGTAGAGAAGAGAGGCAAGCTGATATTTGCCTCTGACCCTGTTTTCTCCACTTGGTTCAAAAGAGAATATTCCCGTTAGGGGGAAAAGGTGTGTTTTTGTTTTCTATCTTTATAATTTGCAATTATTATATGAGAAAGATTTTGATGATTCTGGCGCTGATGGCTGTCGCGGCGGTGACACTTAAGGCGCAGACCGGGGCGTGGACAGGTAAGTTGAAGGTGTCGGGCGTGGAGCTGGCGCTTATATTCAATATAGGGGAAGAGTCCGCCACGCTTGATGTGCCGGATCAGGGTGCGAAGGATATTCCGGTTGAGGTGTCGAGGGATGCTGTGGGTGGAATCACGCTGAATGTGCCGGCGATCAACGCTTCGTTCAAAGGGTTGTGGGCAGGGAAGGTCATCGCGGGGACTTTCACCCAGCACGGGATGTCGTTCCCGATGACGCTTACGCCTGGTGCGCCGGTCGTCAGGCGGCCACAGACTCCGGTCGGGCCGTTCCCTTACACTACCGAGGAGGTGTCGTTCTCCAATGGGGACGCTGTGCTGAAAGGGACGCTGACAATGCCGGCGGATTGTGACAGAAAGACTCCGGTGCTTGTCATGGTCACGGGCAGCGGTCTCCAGAACAGGGACGAGGAATTGTTCGGTCACAAGCCGTTCGCTGTCATCGCGGATGCTTTCGCGAGGGCGGGAATAGCCACGCTCCGATACGATGACCGGGGATTCGGGGAATCGACAGGAGATGTTGTGCTTTGCACGACAGAGGATTTGAAGAACGATGCCCTGGCTGGAGTTCGGCTTTTGAGGGAGCGGTTCGACAAGGTGGGTGTTTTGGGCCACAGTGAGGGAGGAAGCATCGCCTTGATGCTTGCGGCTGATAATCAAGTAGATTTTGCCATCAGTCTTGCCGGGATGATAGTCTCCGGTGCCGAGACATTGTTGGAGCAAAACAGGCATGCGTTAAAGTCCGCGGGTCTGCCGGAATCAGAAGTCGAAGCCTACTGCGGACTATTGTCGAACACGTTTGAGGCCATTAAGAATGGAACTCCGTTTCCTTCAGCTGATGCTTATGCTCTTTCGGATGCATTGAGACAGAATTATTTGGCTGCGTCACAGCAGTTCTCTACACCTTATATGAAATACTTCATAGCCTTGGATCTGTCGCAGAGACTCTCTGCGGTAACCTGCCCGGTAATGGCTCTCAATGGAACAAAAGACACTCAAGTCCAATGCGATAGGAATATGAAAGCGTTGAAGGCCGCTCTCCCTTCTGGCGGCAAGAACATCATCCACGTCGAAGAAGGCCTGAACCACCTTTTCCAGCACTGCGTCACCGGCGAGTTCTCTGAATATAAGGAAATCGAAGAGACCTTCTCCCCGAAAGTCCTTTCTGAGATGATCGCCTGGATCAAGACGCTTTGATTGGCGGACACCTTGCGTTAGAACCTTGGTTCTACGCACGGAAGACGTGTTTAAGCACGTTTGTGCGTGGATGGGCTTGACTGCTCACGGACTGTATTCACTAAAGCTTCACGCCTTCAAGTTCGAGGAGAAACTTCTTTGCAGGAAGGCCGCCGCCATAGCCTGTAAGGCTTCCGTTGCTACCTATGATGCGGTGACAGGGAGCGAAGATCGAAATGGAGTTCGAGCCGTTGGCTCTGCCTACCGCCCTTACTGCCTTCGGGTTACCAATCATCTCGGCCATCCAGCCATAGCTCCGGGTCTCCCCGTAAGGGACTTCCAGCAGGGTGTTCCAGACTTTTTCCTGAAACTCGGTGCCGACGAACAGAAGCGGCAGATCGAATGTCTTGCGTCCCCCGGCAAAATATTCATCGAGCTCTTGCGCGGCCATTGCGGTGATCTCCGAAGGGATGTCTTTCATCTCCGCATTCAGACTCCGCTCCAATCGTCTGTCCGCCAGCAGCCTATGCTCTTCCGCCCTCCAGTCGCAAAGGCAGAGTTTGCCCTCGAACGACCCGAGCAGCAGGTCGCCGCACAGAGAATGATACGTCTGTGTGTTGATTGTCTTTTTCATTGGCAGTGATTTGTGCGAGAAGAACCTTCTACGTAAGAATCAGAACGAAACCGCAATGGCCTTGGCGAGTGATGAGGCATCGGCCAGTTTCTCATCCACTTCTTCGGTGGAGAGGTAGTCCAGATTCCAGGCGGCCACGGTGGTGATCTCGCCCAGACCCCAGAGCGAAGACAAGGCCTGCAGATAGGTGCTGCCTTGCTCGCGGGCGCTACCGGTCGGGATATTCATACCTCTTGTGGTTATGTACATCACTTTCTTGCATCGGCACAGTCCCGTGCAGGTCTGGCCGTTGTCCGTGAAGGTCACTCCGTAGAGGGACATATTCTCGAAAAAGGCTTTCAGTGCGGCAGGGAAGCTCATATCCCAGAAAGGGGCAGCTATCACAATCCTGTCGGCCGCCGCGATCTTTCGGGCGAGCGCCACCGTGGCTTTCGGGACAATCCCCGAAGACCTCTCGGCAAGGCTCTTGGGAGTAAGCGGAAGCAAAGCGGCCTCGTTAACGTCAATGCTCTCAATGTTGTACCTTGACGAAAGCGCCTCTTTCGCCGCGTCAAGTATCCTTCTCGTTCTAGACTCCGGTCTCATACAGGAGTCGATAATCACCAGTTTCTCCATACCGCAAAGATAGTCATTATTGCGGGATCGCTGCCTTGGCTGCAATAGTCTCCTTTGAGTCCGCCTGAATCTCAAACGGGATGCTTCGACTGCGGACAACCGAGCGCGCGAAGATATTGAATGCTGTGTTGGCACTCATCCCAAAATCCTGACAAAGGGCATCGAACTGCCTTTTTATATCGGCATCCATCCTGATAGTAACCGCTGCTTGTCCCATAATAAAAAGATTATTTATGCAAATATATTCACACCTGGAATACCTACTTGCCGGCAGTCAAGCCGATGGTGTTTTAGGTGTGTATGGTTTTTCGCACCTGGAAGAGCGGTCTCCGATTGTTTCTTATAGGACAGAAAATGAACGGCAGAAGGCTTTTCCCTGTACCAAACGTCTGCCGTAACTTTGTTGGTATGCCAAACAATTTCTTAGATGAATATATCAGTTATCTCCTGTTAACCTTCCTCCGTTTCCTGCGACTATAAGAGAAAACGGTGAGAATGATCGCTATGATTATTTCTGCAGTTGTTGCAGCGGTGCAGGGCATCGGCGGGCCGTCGGAGGAACGGACGGCGGACATTGAGTGCGTGTATGAGTACCGCACATCTGATGACAAGGGACGGGAGGATGTATATTCCACAATCCTTCAGGTCGGGAAGCGGTCGGCGAAGTTCGTTGACTATTCCACGTTCCAGCTTGACTCGGCAAGAACGTCCGGTGCCTCGGAAGATCAGGTGGAGGCGTTCCGTCTGCGGGAGGAGAAGAAGGCGCAATATTTCGACTATGCTATCTTCCAGAACGAGCCGGCGGGGAATATGACGGTTTACGGGACGATAATTTCGGACAGATATTCATACACGGAAGATTCCAAGGCGATGAAATGGACTTTGGCGGATGACGAGAAAACTATCTGCGGCTACCAGTGTCACAAGGCCGAGTGTGAATATGGCGGAAGGAAGTGGACGGCGTGGTACAGCCAGGATATTCCCGTGTCGTATGGCCCGTGGAAATTGTGCGGGCTGCCGGGGTTGATTCTGGCGGCGGAAGATTCAGATGGAGCCAATAAGTTCGAGGCCATCATCCTGCGCAACGGGGCATCGGCCATAACCCCGGTTTCCGACAAGAATATTACCACCACGACAAGAGAAAAGTTCGTGAAAGCGAAGAATATGTTCGAGTCCGACCCGATGGGGAACCTGCCTCCGGAATCAATCAGCGAGATGTCCATCCATAAATATGACGACGGCAGCAGATCTATTCACATCAACGGTGTCCAGCTGCGCCTGCGTACCAACGGGTATGTTCCGCTTGAACTGAAATAGCGACTGCCATTGAATGTCTGAATATGAGACGCATAGTCACTTGTGTCATATTCATCCTCGTCTCTGTGATGGCCTTGGCGCAGCAGGATGCGATAAAAGGTTGCGTGAAGGACTCAGACGGGAATCCCGTGCCCGGCGCGATAATAAAGGCGACATCCTCCTCGACGATTCTTGGCTACACGACATCGGACGACAAAGGCGGGTATTCGCTTTCCGTTGAGAGGAAAGGAGATGTCGTCGTTTCCGTGGATTGCCTTGGCTATGAATCGTCTTCCGTGATCTTACACAAAGACACGTCCGGGACGTGCGACTTCTCCTTGAAAGAGAAGAGGATAGGCCTTAAGGAGGCCGTTGTCAGGGCTCCGGCGATCCGGCAGCTCGGCGACACTCTTTCCTATGCCGTCTCTGCTTACACCACACGGTCGGACTACACCCTGAAGGATGCCCTGAAAAGGCTTCCGGGAATCGATGTCGAGGAGTCCGGACGGATAAAGTACCTCGGCAAGGACATATCCGGATTTTACATCGAAGGAATGAACCTGCTTGGCGGCAAGTACAACATCGCCACTTCTGGAATCCCGGCTGCGTATGTGGACTCCGTCCAGGTTCTGAGCAACCACAAGGAGGCGGCCATTGACAGGAACACCTTCTCCGATGACGTGGCGATCAATGTAAAGCTCAATGACAAGGCCAAGATAAAGCCGGTCGGCTCATACGAGGCCTCCGCCGGTTATGGAGACCGTTGGCTGTATTCAGCCAAGGGCTCGGCGATGCTGTTCCGCGCGAAGACACAGGTGATAGCGTCGTTGGATGTCGGGAACATCAAAGGGTTCGCCTTGGATGAAGGCACGGACTTCCTTAAATCGGAGAGTGACGTGACCGCCGTCAAAAGACTGGCCGGAGGCTTGTCTGCATCGCACCCTCCAATGAAAGCCGACAGGTACATCTGCCCGTCAGATATGGCCGTGACAGTCAATGCGATCCATAAGGTCGGCAAATACTCGACGATCAAAGGCAACGCAGGTTACAGTTCGGCGAGGAGTGACTATTCATATTCATTCAAAGGGCAATATTATGATGAGGGCAACGAGATTGTGATGTCGCAGACTACCTCTCCGAGAACGAAGACGCAGCGCCCTTGGCTTTCCCTTGAGTACCAGAAGAACTCCGACAAATGCTTCATCAGAGAGAAGTTGCACGGGAATATGGATTTTACCCGCTCCGCCGTGCCGGTTGAACTTAACGGCGAGATGTCATCCCAGTCCCAATCCCTCAACAGTATGGATTTCGGAAGCGACTTCAGTGCCAGATGGCGTAAGGACAAGCTGCTGTGGAGCGTATCTTCCGATATGGCATATTCCGCTTCACCGTCATATTCATTGAATATATCGTCAGGTGATGGCGGCATATTGCAGTCGGTTTCAGGTGAGGTGTTTTCTTCGGAGAACACAGTCTCCGCAGTGTGGGAAAAGCGCCATAACAGGATATATATACCATTGATATTCAATACTCAAACTGACTGGCTGAAAACGGACAGAACTGGCGATGGCTTGACGAACGAGGACAACGATTTGCACGTGACCAAGGCGGCGCTATCCTTCTCCCCTCAGTACGAGTACAGTCTGCGGGATTTTGTGCTGCGCGCGGAAGTGCCGGTCCGTGGCGACGCGATCTGGCGAGGAGGTGATATGACTGAATATTTTTCCGTATGTCCTGAGCTGTATCTCAACTGGCGGCTCTCCGCACGTTCCACTGTCAGGACTGAAGTGTCATATTCCAGAAACATCGGTGATGTCCTGGATTTCCTGACACGACCGGTTCAAATCGACAGAACTACTTTGCGGATGGTACCGGGGATGGCCTCGGACAGCAAATATCTGACAGCCAACGCTCATTACGATTTCAAGATTCCTTTGAGCCAATGGTTTGTCAATGCCGACCTTGCCTATGTCAGGAACTGGAGGAACCTGCTTCCGTCCGTCACGGTGAGCGGCGGCAGCATATTGAATGACCGCGCGCTTGTCCCCAATGTGTCGGACAATATAATCGCTCAGATCGGTGTGACCAAACAGATCGCGCCGATCAGGACCAAGGTGTCCCTGAACGGATCATATCTGCACAATGAGGGCCGGACAATGCAGAACGGGCAGGTGATGGATTTTACAGGAAACAGTCTGGTAATTTCGCCGTCAGTATCCTCACATCCTGTAGGTTGGCTGGAACTTAATTATTCCGGCGACTTCAGCCGTACATCGTCAAGATACGAGGGCGTGGCAAAAAGCTATGACTCAAGAAGTCACGAGATGTCCATCCGTGTGTCTCCGGCGCAATCCCTGATTCTCAGCGCGGCGACCGAGATCACCAGAAAACAACTCACGGACGATGTGTTCAAGACGAAGACGCTGCTCGATTTCGGCCTTGTCTGGAAGCACAAGGCCTGGAAGTTGTCCCTCGACCTGCGCAACGCCCTAGACCAACGGAGTTACAGCTACACCCTCTACGACTCAATCAACACTTTCACCTACGAATATGCCCTGCGCGGCCGCGAGGTCGTCTTCGCTGCGGTTTTGACTATATGATATGTTATAAATTACTTATGAATATGTTACGTGCGATTATCATTTCGTTGGCCCTGATGCTGCCCGCAATAATGACGGCCAAGGAGAGCTATGTCATTCAAGACAGCCCGGACGGACCTTGCCTTGTGAAATGGATTGGAAAAGAATACGTTGTTGATTTCAACCGTTCTCCGGCGCTGCGCTCGGTAAAGGTGATCGGAGAGATGGCCTTTGAAATGAACAACCATATTCGCAAGGTCTTATTGCCGGAAGGTCTGACCATAATCCGCAAGCGGGCGTTCAACACCTGCGAGAATCTGGTTACAGTGGAGATGCCGTCGTCTGTAAAGGAAATCGGGAACAGTGCTTTCAATATGGATAGGAAACTTGAATTGAAAGCGTTGCCCGACAGCCTCGTATCTATAGGAGAGTGGGCTTTCTGGGATTGCACTAAAGTGGCGATTTCTGTGATCCCGGAGTCGGTACAAGTCATAGGACGGCTGGCTTTTACCTGTTGTGAGGGCATCAGGACACTGACGTTTCTTAATAGGATGAGAGTCATCAATGACAGGACGTTTTCTGGCTGCAAGAATATTGAAAAGATCGAGTTCCCCGACGGTCTGGAGGAAATTTCTGATTTTGCGTTCGCGCGTTGCGTAAACCTCACGGAACTTCAATTTCCAGCATCATTGAGAAAAATAGGTTACAGGTCATTCGCGAACTGCTCCTCTTTGGGAAAGGTGATTTTCCAGTCCACACCAACAATTGACGACACCGCTTTTGACAATTGCGAAAAACTTTAGCGGAATCTTGTTAACTTTCGTCCTGATTTTGCGACTTGCAGATGAAGGCGGTCTGAAAGCCGCTTTGAAGGAATATGACAGAACAGGAATTCGGAAATATCGCACGGGAGCATAACGGCAGGTTGAAAGCGCTGGCAAGGTGCTTCAGCCGGGCGACCGATATGGCCATTGACGAGGAGGATATTGTTCAGGAGGCGCTGCTCGCTTTCTGGAACCTCTCCGAGAAAGGCTACCCGGTGCGGAACACCGAAGCGCTTCTGGTCAAGATAACGAAGAACATCTGCGTCTCGCATTACCGGAAGCGGCATCTTGATACTGAACCGATTGCGGGCGATGTCTTTCCGGGCGGAATATCCGCCACCGGCGAAGTCGAGCGGGAGGACGCGGCCAGACTCCGGAAAGAACTGTACGGCTGCTTGACACCATCTGAACTGGAATATACACGGATGAGGGAGGCGGAAAACTGGACTCTTGACGAAATGTCTGCAAACACCGGCAAGGACAAGTCAGTGATAAAGGCCCTGCTCTCAAAGGCAAGGCGCAAGATGAAGGAAATATTAAAGGAGCAATGAATATGATACAGGATAACAGAACATTGGCGGAACTTGAGAACGCTTACCTTTCCGACGCCTCCGCGGCCGAGTTCGACAGAATCGTGCGGAAGTCGGAATCCCGCGGACGCAGACCGATAGTCTGGGGGACAATGCTTGCGGCAGCGGCCTCATTGGCATTGATCCTCACATTGAACCTCAGCGACAGCAAGTGCGGGTTCGACGGAATCGAGATAGCGGAAGGAATCCAGCAGATAATGAACCTCGACACTGACAACGTCAGGTCGGTCACCGCAACTCCCGAAGGTAACCGTGTCATTCTCACAGCATTGATGAAAGACGGAAGCGAGTGTTCTTACGTGATGCGCAGGGAAGACGGCGCCAGTGCGGTCTCTATCACGGCGATGAAATAAGTTGCTCTGCCAATGGGCTATATTTCTTTTCTCATCAGTCATGTGCCAACGGCACACTCCTTCTTCCAAAAGAAACCTATCCTCATAAATCTGACACAAAATTTAGTTCAACTTATTTTTTAACGCTTACTAAAAATCAATAAACCATGTTAGGAATATTTTTGAGTGCGATATGTGCGTTGAATATCAATGCCTCCGCGATGACGGCAAGTGTGGACACGCTTGACAGGTATATTATCAACAATCAGGCAGTTGGCAGGTTTGACGGCAGCCAGCTTGTCGGCAAGACGATAAGTTATTACAAAATCGTTCTCACCAAAGGCAATTCTGAGAGCGAGATTGTAAGACTGCACGTGATCCGTACCGATGGCCGGAAAGCGAAAGTGATTGAGGTCAAGTCATCCGCCGACGGTGAAGAAGGGGGCGTTGGAAACGTTGAGACAGTCGTCACTATCGATGGTAAGACTTACACCAATGCGAATTCCACGATAATCTCGTCTAAGGCTGCGATTTATATCATCAACGGCAAGAAATGCGACAAGGAGGCCCTGACCAAAATCAAGCCAGAATCCATCGCCTCGATGACCGTCTATAAGCCCGGCTGCAAGGAAGCCGTGGAACTTTCCGGCAGGAAAGATGTCGCGGTCATCAAGGTCGTGACTAAATGAGCATAAAGGCTCGGTTGTTCTTGGGTTATATTCATAAAGAAATGAAAAGGATTTGTATTTCGGTGCTTCTTTTGTTCGGCGCCGTTTGCTTGAATGCGCAGTCGTTGACTGATTGCGAGAATGTTGTCAAAGAGACGGTTAATGCCGTAAACAGTTATTCTTCGGAGGCTCTTCAGCCATACTTGGCCTCGGATTTTGAGTGCTCCGGTCAGAAAGGCGAAGTCGCCAATCTTGTGCTGAATGCCATCTTCGGGAAGTTGGAACAGTCGAATGACAGCATCGCTGAATATAAAAAGGTGTCCGAGCGTCATGGCGGCAATACGCTGACGCTGGTATATTCGTTCACATATTCAAAACTTGGTGAAAGGACCACGACCTTTGTATTCAACGACGAGAATAAGATCAAAAGTCTTGAGTTGCTGAAGGCGACGGTCAAGCAGGCTGACAAGGGGTTCAAGTTTGAGAAACCTCAGTCAAAGGTGATCACGGTTCCGATAACATTGACAAAGAACAATATGATTGTCACTCAGGCTGCAATCAATGGAGAGAAACATAATTTCATCATTGACAGCGGCTGCCCTATACTTTATCTGAACAGCAAGTATTTCAGAGGAAATGGTGACGAAGAGGGAGCGCGCATGAGTTCATCTGAGGACGTCAATGGAAAAATTAGCGGCGGTCAGGATGTCATTACAGTTGATTCCTTTGATTTCAACGGAATACGGGCAAACGGGATAAAGGTGATGGCATCTGACTTGTCTCATCTGGAGAAAGGAACTGATGTTTATGGACTGATCGGATATGATGTCTACAAGGACTATGATCTGATGTTCGACTACAAGAAAAAGACGCTGACTCTGATTGATCCGGATTATACGGAGACTTTCCTGAAGGAGCGCAAGTATGAATATGATGAAGTTCCTTTTGAGATGAGCAAGACTATGCGTCATATTCCTCTCATCAAGGCTCAGATAGATACGGCGAGCCTCACGTTCGGCATTGACTGCGGAGCCGGAAATAATCTTATTGACTCCAAGCGATGGGATGAGTTCGAGAGTATGCTGAGGAGAGTGAAGACGACAAAGCTGAAAGGCATCAGCAATGACGAGGGCTCAGAGGTCCACGTCGGAAAATTAAAGAGGATCAAGATTGGTGGCAAAACCTTCCGGCACACTCAAACCGTGTTCAATAACATCAGCCACTTCAACAGGAACAAGGACGAAAGAATCGACGGCCTCATCGGCTACGAAGTCCTGTCAAGACAGAAGACGATTCTGTCCTACAAGAACAAGAAGCTGATTTTCATAAAGTAACACAGGAGAGGCATTGCTGAAACTGACAAGCTGGGGATGAGTAAGGTATGCCAGTTTAATCACTGTACTCTTGAGGCGGCTTTTCTGTACCAACTATTGTCCCACCCTCCGTTGGTACCCCGTAAGGCCATCCCCTGTACCAAACGCCAGATATAGCTTGGTTGGTAGCCCGGAAGGCTATTCCCTGTACCAAACGCCAGATATAACTTGGTTGGTACCCCGGAAGGCCATCCCCTGTACCAAACGCCAGATAT
>FR893127.1 GCA_000433355.1 Alistipes sp. CAG:435
AGTAAAGTCGCTTCGACAGGGCGAGCCAGCGGCTACCGGTTGAGTGACAGGGGAAAGAAAGGGAAATCTCTATGGCAAATTTTGCACGTTACCAAAATTTGCCATAGAGATTTCCCTTTCATCAATCCACGACCTGGCAGCGACACTACCGCTCCAGAATCCTGTTCTGTTCCGCGACTGAAGCATCGTGGATGGCGGTGAAAAAGGCTGTGATGAACTCCTCGGAGAGGCCGTAGTCCTTGCCTTTCTCTATCATCGAGGATAGGATGCTGTCCCAGCGGGCGGCCTGGACAATGGCGATGTTGTGCGCCTTCTTGAACTCGCCTATCCTGCGGGAGATCTCCATTCTGGAACCAAGGGCGACAAGCAGGTTCTCGTCGATGATGTCAATCTGGGAACGGAGCTGCTCGATGCCTTCGTTATATTCCTTGTCATTGGAGACCTTCTGGCGGACGGTAAGGCTCTCAAGCAAAGCCTTCAGATCTGACGGAACCAACTGCTGTTTGGCATCGCTCAACGCGCAGGAAGGATCGCAATGGGACTCGATCATCAGGCCGTCCAAGCCAAGATCCATCGCCCTCTGTGACAACTCTTTGAGATACTGGCGTGAGCCCCCCATATGACTCGGATCCGCAAAGAACGGAAGCTTAGGGTAACGTGTGCGAAGCTCAACCGCCATCTGCCAGCCCGGAAAATTTCTGTACGGGATTTTCTGCGAGGTAGAGAATCCGCGATGGATAACGCCCAGTTTTCTGATCCCCGCCCGGTTGAGTCTTTCGAGAGCCCCGACCCATAGATCAATGTCAGGATTCACCGGATTCTTGACCAAGACCGGAATATCCGTGTCCCTCAACGCGTCGGCGATCTCCTGCACGAGGAACGGATTAGCCGTAGTCCGTGCTCCGATCCAGACCATGTCTATGCCATATTTCAGACATTCATAGACGTGCTTCTCATTGGCTACCTCGGTGCAGACCTTCATTCCATATTCATTCTTCACCTTCTGGAGCCATTTCAATCCGGGAGTGCCGACACCCTCGAAGGATCCGGGATGGGTGCGGGGCTTCCATATTCCCGCGCGGAAAACATGGATGCCGAATTCGTGAAGGCCTTTGGCGGTCATCATCACCTGCAGCTCAGACTCGGCGCTGCAAGGACCGGCGACAACGAGAGGGGGAATGCTCTCGTCGAAAAATCCCCACTCGGAGACGGGGATGATGTCAAGTGTACGTTCCATAACTATCTCAAAATCTTTTTAATCCTGTTTGCTTCGTGGATGAGTTCCGTGATCCGTCCGCCGTCATAGTCAGCGATAGCGTCACGGAACAGCCTCATCTTTTCCAAATATGTGTCAATGACGTGCAGCACATTGTCCCTGTTCTGCTCCAGAATCGGGGTCCACATCTCGGCGGAGCTCTTCGCAAGGCGGACGGTGGATGAGAAGCCTCCGGATGCAAGGTCGAAAATGTGCTTCTCGTCTTTTTCCTTGTCAAGAACCGTAAGTGCCAGAGCAAAGGAAGTGACGTGAGAGATATGCGACACGTATGCGGTGTGCACATCGTGGCTATCGGCGTTCATGAAAAGCGGTCGCATATTCAACGCATCATACAGTCCCTCAACCACCTTGACCGCCTGCGGATCTGAATCCTCGGTGTTTGCGAATATGCAGGCGCGGCCATCAAAGAGGTTCGGCATCGCGGCCCAAGGCCCTGAATATTCAGTGCCGGCCATCGGGTGTGTCGCCACGAAGCGGCAGCGGAGGGGATGGTAGTGCGCCGCGCGGACAATGTTGCTCTTCGTGGAGCAAGTGTCTATCACGATCTTCTTCCCGTTCCCTTCCTCTTTGAATATGTCGAGTACCTGCGGGAGCATCTTCACAGCGGAGCCGACCGGTATGGCTATCACAGTGATGTCGCTCCTGCGGACGCACTCCTCGAACGGGACGATCTCGTCCACAAGTTCCATCCTTTCGGCCGCGGCGGCGTTCACCGGGTCAGCCTCCACCCCAAGAACTATCCGGGCGAATCCTCTTCTCTTCAGGTCGATGGCCATCGAGCCGCCTATCAGACCTAATCCTATAATACCTACTATCATAAAATATTCTTTATTACTTTTTCTATTTTTTTGTTCGCGCGCTCAAGCACCTCCGGCTTGGCGCAAAGCGAAATCCGGATGTAGTCATTACCATTCTTTCCGAATATGAAGCCCGGCGTGATGAACACACCTGCCTGCCGCAGAACCCGTTCCGAAAGCACTTCCCCTGCCGTCATTCCGTTCCCGGCATATTCCGAAGGCACCCGCCCCCAAAGGAACAGCCCCGCGGTGTCGTGGTCATAAACCGCCCCCAGAGTCTTGAATATACGACCAGCGGCGACACGTCTGCGGACATATTCAGAATTAAGTTCCTCAAACCATTCAGGAGACTGGTTAAGCGCCTCGACCGCCGCGAGTTGCAGCGGCTTGAACATCCCCGAGTCCATCTGGCTCTTGACCTTCAGCACTTCAGCGATATATTCCGGAGCGCCGCCTACCATTCCGATTCGCCAGCCGCTCATATTGTGCGCCTTGCTAAGCGAATTCAGTTCGAGGCAACACTCCTCCGATCCCTTCGCCGCCAGAATCGACAGCGGCTTCCCGCAAAGGATGAATGAATATGGATTGTCATTCACTATCAAGATTCTGTGCTTGCGCCCGAAATCCACCAGCTTCTGATAAAGCTCGGGAGTAGCCTTGGCACCGGTCGGCATATTCGGATAGTTCGTCCACATAATCTTCACACCCTCAAGATCCATCCTCTCCAAAGCGTCGAAATCCGGCCACCAATGGTTTTCCTCCGTCAGATCGTACGTGACAATCTCGGCTCCAACAAGTTTAGATGCCGAAGTGTAGGTCGGATAGCCCGGATCCGGAACCAACACCTTGTCTCCCGGATTGACAAATGCCATAGAGATAAGAAGGATTCCCTCCTTGGATCCGACAAGCGGCTGGATGCCCCCATCCGGATTCAGCGTCACTCCGTAATATCTTGAATACCAATCCGCGAAGGCTTGTCTCAACGCTGGAAGCCCCTTATAGCTCTGGTAGGCGTGGTTGCCTGGCTTGCGGGCAGCCTCGACCAAAGCTTCGATAGCGGCCTGTGGCGGCATCCCGTCCGGAGCGCCTATTCCCAAATTGATTATCCTGTCTTCCCCGCGAGCCACACGCTCCGCATTGAGTGCGTCCATCTCTTTAAGTTTGCGGGAGAAGTAATATTCCTGAACAGATGATGTTCTTTTTGCCGGTTCAATGATCATGATTACATCGAAGATTTATATTCGCCTAAAATGTTAAGTCCTTCCATCAGAGGTCTGACCGCCCTGAGTGCCTGACGGTAGCGTCCGTAGGTCGCGAACTTGATGTCTGCATAGAAAAAGTACTGCCATTCCTGTCCGGGGATCGGCAGGGACTGGATTCTGGTGAGATTCATGTCGTAGAACGAGAGAATCGTAAGCACCTGCGCCAAAGAACCCGGCTTGTGAGGCAGGGTGAAGCAGAGGGACGCCTTGTTGATTTCACGGCGGGGAACCGTGATGGCGTCGTCCAGAATCAGGAAGCGGGTGAAGTTCTGCTTGTAGGTCTCGATGCTGCGGGCCAAGATCTCCAGCCCGTTCTGCTCAGCAGCAAGCTCTGAAGCCACAGCCCCTACTCCCCTCAAGCCCTCAGCGGCGATGTCGATTGCGCTCTTGGCCGTGTCCTCGGACTCCACCATCGTGATCCACGGGCAGTTACGCTCAAAAAACTGACGGGTCTGGTTGATGGCCATATAGTGCGTCCGAACCTCCTTTATGTTGTGGATGTCCTGTCCCGGAAGAGCCATAAGGTTCTGATGTATGGGGATATACACCTCACCCTTGATCTTGTAGGGGTTCGACCTAAGCAGCTCGAAATTCGGGATGAGACCTCCGGAGATCGTGTTCTCGATGGCCATCACCGCCGCCTGTGCCTCGCCGGATGCCACAGCCTTGAACAGTCCCTCGAAGGTCGGGCATTCCACGATGGATATTTCCTCCCCTCGCGCGGAATAGAACTCCCGTGCCGCCTGCTCGTGGAAGCACCCCCTGTAGCCTTGTATCGCGACTTTTGTCATATTCATCATCATTTCACGTCACCCTCCCCTTATGGGAGGGACTTGCTCTCACCGCAGCGGTGAAGAAATCAACCAAATAAAAAAAGCTGCCCGGAAAAGCACCGGACAGCCGTATATTCATCTACCTTTTTTCTGAATATTCCTGCACACGCTCGTCCGGTCCTCTACCTGCCGCGGTAAAAGAAATAAAATCCGAAAGAATAAAATCGTGTGCTCATCATCATAACGATGCAAAGATAGCAAAATCGGAAGAAAATGTTCCTAAAAATTTAATGAATATACCAAAATAGCGGATGAACATTCATTCAAGCCGCCTCAAGGCTTTCATTAGACGGTCAGTATCTCCTTCTCCTTCGCTGACACGAGCTCGTCAACCGCCTTCACTTTCGCATCGGTGACCTTCTGGATCTCGTCCTCACCTTCCTTGCGCACGTCCTCGGAGAACTCTCCGGCCTTCTCGGCCTTCTTCAGAGCGTCAACTCCATCGCGGCGGGCATTGCGGACAGCGACCTTGATGTTCTCGCCGGTAGCCTTGGCCTTCTTGATGAGCTCCTTACGTCTTTCCTCTGTGAGAGGCGGAACAGGGCAGCGGATGACCTCACCGTTGTTTGAAGGGGTGAAACCGAGGTTGGCGTTGATGATAGCCTTCTCGATCACAGGGATCATATTCTTCTCCCAAGGCTGGATGGCGATGGTCCTGGCGTCAGGAACAGTCACCGAAGCCACCTGAGGGACAGGTGTCGGAGTTCCGTAGTAATCCACGGTCACATTGTTGAGGATGGACGGATTGGCCTTTCCGACACGGTAGGTCTTGAGGTCTTCCTCAAGGAACAGCACTGAGTCTTCCATTTTGGACTTCACTCCGCTGATGATTTCTTTCGCTTTGTCTGTAAGCATAGTGTATTGTGTTAATTGTTATTTATCAATCTATTGTGGTCGTACCCTTGTCCGTTTCCAACAAGACTATTTATGGACAAGCGTCCCGACCTTCTCTCCGTTGACCAGTTTCAGCAGGTTGCCCTCGCCGTTCACATCGAAGACGATGATCGGCATATTCCCGTCATTGCATAGGGCGTATGCGGTCTGGTCGAGAACCTTGAGATGCTTCGCCATCGCCTCGTCAAAGGTCAGTTCATCGTACTTGACAGCGGTAGGATCTTTCTCTGGGTCAGCGGTATAGACTCCATCGACACGTGTTCCTTTCAGCACGACATCGGCCTTGATCTCAAGAGCCCTGAGAGCCGCGCCGGAATCAGTAGTGAAGAACGGGCTGCCCGTTCCCCCGGCGATGAGGGCAACGCCCCCCTCCTCCAGCACCTTGACGGCGTTGTCACGGTTATAGTAGCGTACAAGCGGTTCCATCGGAGTGGCTGAGAACACCTCTGCCTTCACGCCTTCGTCCTTGATGAACTGACTGAGCGCCAATGAGTTTATCACCGTAGCCAGCATTCCCATCCTGTCTCCCTCGACGCGGTCGAATCCCTTGTCAAGACCCTGGAGACCTCTGAATATGTTGCCCCCTCCGTTGACAATGGCGATCTGCAACCCGGCCTTCGCCGCCTGCGCGATCTCCTTTGAATATTTCCGCAGACTCTCCGGATCTAGTCCCTTTCCAACGGACCCGCCCAGGCTCTCTCCGCTCAATTTAAGCAAAACTCTCTTGTACATAGTGCTTTCCAGAATCTTAAATGGTTAATCAAGGCCTCCTCCAATCGGCATCCTCGCCTCCCGAAGCCATCCCGATTCACAAATATACAAAAAATAATAAGTTATAAGCCTAAGACATCGGAACTAAATCCCCTGAAACGCACCCCCGGAGCCTTGACCAATCACGACGGCCGCATTTTCTCCATATAATGCCACCGTCGTATGCGTTTTTGTCTTTGACAAGAGCAAAACCATCCATTTATGCTCCTTTGATCGTTCCAGAATCCTTCCTCGCGCCACTCCAAGACGACACTCCAGGGCAACGCTTTTGGCACTTATCGTCGCCCGAGAGTGCAGCGAGGCACGCTTGGGCGACACTTTCGTACCATTTTGTCGCTCGGTGGTGCAGGGCAGAATTACGTAAGTAAGGATGACGGGACTCTTCGG
>FR893128.1 GCA_000433355.1 Alistipes sp. CAG:435
AAGAGAGCCCCCAAAATGAAGCAGGTTATTTTTTAACATTTACTTATCTTAAGAAAAACAGAAGAAATTTCAGATTCGTTCCAGATTTTATTTGTAATTTCGTCGAGTCGTGAGAAACGGAAACGATGATGAACCGTAAGGGTTTGCATTGACAACGGCGAGGGTAAGCTCGTGTCTTTCAGAGCATTGACAATTATTGAAAAGACATGCGGCCCTCAGGACATTGACATGGAACTATGAAGATACTGGTAATAGAAGACGAGCGCTCTTTGCAGGAATTGATTGCGAGAGCATTGCTGAAGGAGCATTATGTCGTGGAAGTGGCTTCGACATACGGTGAGGCGTGGGAAAAGCTGTCGTTGTTCTCATATGACTGCATCCTGCTGGACATCATGCTTCCGGACGGAAACGGGCTCGACCTGCTGAAGGCCTTCAGGGAAGAAGGAAAAGCATTGACAGTGATCATACTTTCAGCCCGCAACTCATTGGAAGACAAGATTATCGGACTGGAAGAGGGCGCGGACGACTACCTCCCGAAGCCATTCCACACGGCAGAACTTCTGGCCAGAATCAAGAGCGTGACCAGAAGGAGCAACGGAAGCGGACGCAACGGAATAGTCTATGGCAATGTCAAACTCAACCCGGACAGCCGCACAGTGGAAGTCTGCGGAAAAGCATTGACATTGGTGAAGAAAGAATACGACATACTTCACTATTTCCTGCTCAGGCCGGGGCACATGGTAGATAAATCAGTATTGGCAGAAGCCGTGTGGGGCGACGACATATATCTGGCGGACAATTTCGACTTCATCTATTCGCAGGTCAAGAATCTGCGCAAAAAACTGGAAGAAGCCGGCGCCGATATAGAAATCAAGTCAGTTTACGGATTCGGATACAAACTCGTCACTAAGGAATAAGGGACAGACTCGTCTATAAACGACACAATCTCAATTTGAGCACGTGAGGCAAAAACCCGTCACCAAAGAATGAAACTGATCCACAATATCGCTGTACGCCTGTCTATGGCATTGCTCCCGGTCATCGCGCTCTGGGCGATGGTCTTTTACTTCGTCATCGTGGATGAGATCAATGACGAGGCCGACGACCTGCTTGAAAGTTACGCTGAACAGCTGATGGTCAAGAAGTTGTCCGGGAAGAAGCTGCCGGTTGCCAACATCATGACAGACGGGCATTACAGCATTTCCGAAGTTGCGGAGAGTTATGCGAATTCACATACCGGGATGGAGTACTACGATGCAGACTTCTACATTCAGGAGACAGACGAACAAGAACCTGCACGATTTCTCAAGACGATATTCAGAGACCGTGAAGGAAGATGTTTTGAACTCATTGTCGCTACACCAACAATCGAAAAAGATGACCTGATAAAAACCATCCTCTGGTGGATACTCGCATTGTATCTCATTCTGTTGCTGACAGTTATAGTGACCACTCTCGTCGTGTTCCAGAAAAGCATGCGGCCGCTATACATGATTCTCGACTGGCTCAATGCCTACACACCCGGAAATTCACACGGCAGATTGTCAATAAACTCGGACATCCGGGAATTCCGTCAGCTGGAGAAAGCCGCCACAGATGCGACTGACCGCTCCGACAGAGCCTTCGAAAAGCAGAAACAGTTCATAGGCAATGCTTCACACGAGCTTCAGACACCGCTTGCCGTGCTTGGAGGAAGGATCGACTGGATGCTGGACAATGACACATTGGGAGAAGAAAGCGTCGGCGAACTCGTGCAGATGAAACGCGAACTCGGACATATCGTGCGACTCAACAAGACACTTCTCCTGCTCACGAAAATCGACAACGGACAGTTCCCTGACGTGACTGACATAGACCTTTCAGCCATGGTGCTGTCCCAGAAAGAACTGTATGGGGAAATCTTCAGCAGCAAGCAGATAACCTGTTCAGCACAAATACCGGACTCCCCTGTCACGATAAAGATGAACGAGACGCTCGCCACGATTTTAGTGACCAACATCATCAAAAACGCATTTGTGCACAGCCCTGAGGACGGCAAGGTCACATTGACATTGACAGAAAACGAACTCGTGGTCGAGAACAGCGGGGACTCGCCTCTGGACAGCAGCCGGATTTTTGAGAGATTCTACCAGGGCTCGAAAAAAGAGGGCTCTACCGGACTGGGGCTGGCACTTGCCAAAACCATTGCAGACAGATGCGGAATGCTACTCACCTATTCTTATGTGGACGGAATGCACCGTTTCAGCGTAAAATTCTGAAAAAAGTTCAGAATTTCCGTGCCGATTACAGATTCACTCCAGAATTGTACAATAATTTCGCAATACAAAGAAGGACAATGTTATGTTTAAGAAGATCATTTTAGTAATCATTTCGCTCGCGGCAGCAGGAACATTGGGCTATTTCCTGTCAAACCTCGTGCACGACAAGGCGACAAGCCCGGAATCACTTCCGGAAAACGTATTGAGCTTCATCACCGAGCACTTTCAAGGTGAAAAAATAGCATTTGCCAAAGAAGACAGAGACTTGCTGAAAATTTCCTACGAAATCGTGCTCACGGACGGGACCAAACTGGAATTCCGTCGCAACGGAGAATGGAAGGAAATCAACCGTCACCGCAACAGCATCCCCGACGGCATAATTCCGCAGGCAGCAGCCGACAAGGTCAATGAACTGTATCCCGACTCGTTCATCACCAAGGCCGAGTATGACGACGGAGAACTTGAGCTGAAACTGGACAATGGCTTCGAACTGAAATTCGACAAGAACTTCAATCTTGCAGGACTCGACCGATAGCCCGGATAATCAGAGATAAAAAAAAATACAAATCAATAAATTAAAGTACAATGAAAAATTTATTTATTACAGCAATGTGCATCTGCCTGATGACACTTGCAGGCTGCAATAAAGCTTCGGCTGACAGCCAGATAAACGAAAAAGCGAAAGCAGAATTGGCAGAACGCTATCCGGATGCAGTCAATGTAAAATGGACATCCAAGAACGGCTACGACGTGGCGAAATTCAACAGAGTCGCTACACGTTCAGCCAACGCAGGATATGACTTCTCCGTATGGTTCAACCGCTCAGGACAGTGGTGCATGACCGAAAGTGAGATTTCGTACAATGAACTTCCGGAGGCCGTAAAGACAGCTTTCCAGGCAAGTGAATATGCTGACTGGAAAGTGGATGACATCGACAAGCTCGAGAGAAACGGCATGGAGACCTTCTATGTCATCGAGGTCGAGACACGTTCCGGCAATATCGAAAAGGAAGCGGACCTGTATTATTCTGAAGAAGGAGCCCTCATCAAGACAGTGGTGGACATCGATTCAGACTACGACTACGAGGACTATCTCCCGACAGACATCCAGTCCGAACTCGAGAAATTCATCGGACAGAAATACCCTGGAGCAGCAATCATAGATACAGAATATGATGACGGTGAAATCGAAGTCGAGATTGTACACGAAAGACGCGGCAAGGATGTGTATTTCAGCAAGGACCACAACTGGCTCCGCACAGAGTGGGATGTACGTAAAAACGAACTTCCGGCAGCCGTTCTGACCCAGATCAGCACATCTTATCCATCTTGGAAAATCGATGACGCCGAATACGTGGAGACCCCATCAGGAGACTGGTTCAAGATAGAACTTGAAAAAGGGGACTCGGAAGTCAAAATCAAAATTACAGCTGCCGGAGTTATTTTATAAGCGAAGGCTATTCAAATGCCCAATGCCCGATGTCAGTGCGGTGGAAGAGGTTATCGCAATCCACCTTGGACACAGCCTCAATAGCCTTGCCATGAGCTGACTTGAGATCAGGGGCAGAAGCAAGAACCATCAGTACACGGCCGCCATTTGTCACCAACGAATGGCCGGCCTTGTCGTATGACTCGTGGCCTTCTCCCAGTTTCTTGAGCGTGGTACCCATATGATAAACCTTGACGGAAGGGTCACTCAGCACCGCATCCGAGAAGTTCATCCGTGGGCGAACCTTGTAGAGTTCCTTGTTCACGTTGGAAAGCTCGCCGCAAATCGTGGAAACCGCCATTGACTCGCCCGTGAACCCTGTCTCCGTGTCCATCCACCAGAACGAGAGGAGATACTTCTGACCGGGGACCGGAGCAAAGCCGATCCTGTCAATGTAGGCCTCCGTGATGTCCGCATCTCCCCAGTCCGAGTAGAATGCAGGTAAAAGCAATCCCGACGTTAAGAGGTTCAGCAGCTGAACGCTTCGTCAAGATGTCCGAAGAAAACCTTCGCAGACGTGCCTCTGTTGATTTTTCTAAGGAGGCAGCCAATTCTTATGCAATTTTGAAAAAGAAAGAGGGGAATAAGTAAATCGTGGGGTATCTATTGGACAACTGCCGTTTCGGCAGATTAACATCAGAAATCATTAATCAATGTCAGCCGTATACTTGCAGTAAAAACGCTGACATTGATTCGTTTTTTTCACGACCATACATAGGACAATTATCGTGATTATATGCTGGAGATGATGGGAACAACCCATTGCTTCTTTACAGACGAAAAAGATAATACGACACAACCGAAAATGGTTTGTGCTTTCTCATTGTCAAATTCATCGTTACGCACTGATATTTTACCTCAAAATAGGCGTAATCGTCTAAACCGTTCGATTCCAAACGCCAAACGTCGCTTTCAGTACCCTGCGATATTGATTGGCGAATTATGTGTGTTTGATGGCTTTGGACATAAGACTTTCGGCTACAATATCGCGGACGAAATGATGAACCTCATCAAGACGATAGCCATTGATCCGGACAACAATACCTCAAGCAGATATTTGATAGTCGATGCGCTGAATAGTCCGGAGGTTATTGAGTATTACTAGAGAAATGGCTTTGAGTTCCTGTTCGCTTCTGACGAAGAGGAACTTGAACATTTGAGAAGTGGGCATAGAAGTGATGTGCAGAACTGTAGGACAAGATTGATGTTTTTCGATTTAGTTGTCCTCAATCAGCAGATGCACTAATCACTGTTGATAGTGCGTGATACTGCGACCGGTATCCAGTATTCGAGTCTATCAGCAGGTATCGCAAATGCAGTTGGAACACATCAATGTCAATATTTTCGGACTTTCAGCACTTTTTCTGAGGATTATTTCCGTGGGTTATGTTGTCTCGTCTGGCTTGCCGGAGTCTTGGACGTTTATCCAACGGCTTTATATTCAGTTATATTCCTGATTTTTGGCGACCTGATCCGTGGCGTTGATATATTCATTAAGACCAGCCTCGGTTGTTGAGGTTGGCGTTCTTTCTCTTGTACTTCCTGCTCCGGGCGGGGAGGTGATTCGGCGGAGTTCCGCTTTGCGGGTTATACTCATATTCATTCCCATTGTCTTG
>FR893129.1 GCA_000433355.1 Alistipes sp. CAG:435
ATATCTCGTTGCTCGCTAACTTTTAGCGGACAGTAATAATATATTATCGTCCGAAAATTCTGGTGATATGCCAGAAATCACTTCTGGCTATCTCGTTCATCCTGTCAAGGATGTTTTTTCGATAGGATTCTCCATCAATACGTTCTATAAGGAAAGTAGGTGTGGCAGTCTCAAATCAATAACTGCCGAACATCTTGTCAGATAGTGAGTTGAGTAGGCTGAATGGATTGTAGATATCCTCTGAGCCTGCAAAATGGCGGCATTCGATCATGCTTCTATGCCAGTGTGAGGCTTGAATATATGCCACTTATGGATCCGTAAACCGTAGGTGGCATATCCGTAGGCTCCACATTACGCTCGGAGCGAGGTTGTGTGCTGCCATATTCATAAAGTGCGATCACGGTATCACTGGGAGGCGGTACGCTGTTGCGATTGATGCCAATGTCCAACCCACTGCGGGCAAAGGCGATTGTTTCATTGTTGTGCAAGCGCTTCCACGGCTGCCTTGTCAAGGCCGGTACACTTGACAATGATGTCCATAGGGGTGTTTGCCTCAACCAAGCGTAAAGCTATTGCCTCCCGTTCGGCAATTTTGCCTTGTTCCAGCCCTTGCTTGACCCCTTCCTCGCGCCCGAACTCTCTGGCGTAGGCTATCTGGTTGTAAGTATCCCGTTCGTTTATCATATTGCTGACATATTCTTGTTTCTCATCCTTTGTAAGGGATATGACCTCCGCCGCCTCGAAGAACCTACTGAATATCCTGTCGACCAACGCAGCCGGACGCTCCAGCAGGAGGTGCAGGTTATTCAGGACGTAGAACCACTTGTCAAGGTTCGTCTTGAGCTCGTCAGGTCCCTTGTCGAATCGCTCGATCTCGATGAACACGAACCGCAACTTGTCCGTCATCAGATCTCCGTTCTTGTCGTCCCTGACTGAATATCTCCGGATCAGCCCTCCGCCTCTTTCGGGGCCGAAATCGAAATTCTGCAACCCGACGAAATACACCCCTTTGATGTTGTAGTTCCACCTCTTGCCTTTCACACCCTGCGAGTGCAGAGCCATTCCGGAATAGTACAGTGCCCTTTCCCTGAAATGCTTCTGGTAGGCCAGTTGTACCTCGATGATGAACTTCTCCCCACTTTCATCCCTGCACATCACGTCGAATCTTGCGTTCCTGTCCCCGGCGGCCATCCCGAGCTGCTCTGTCGGCAGATATGTGATGTCCTTTATCCTCTTGTCCGGGAAGATCGTCATCAGAAACGCCACAAGGAACTCCTTGTTCATCTCCGTCCCGAAAAGCCTCTTGAATCCCCAGTCGTTCAACGGGTCGATGTACCGTGGCAGCGCGTCTTCGCTCACTTCGTCGCCGAACCCAGCCCCCTCGTCTTCCAAAAGTGCGCGGCCCCAGCCGTAGGCACTTAGGTCGCCATATCCATTAACAGCCATAAAGATAGTAGTTTTTAATTAGTTATACAAGCATAATCTTCCGCCGACTTTCCGATGAATCTTGAGCAGGTTGCGGAAACACGTCCGGAATCACTCTGCGTAGGCCGTGGCTAAAATACAACCAAAACCTCGGATATTCAGCGGGCGGTAGTAATTGTCCGGGGGTAAAAATATTTTTTTTATGATAATTTGTGTTTTTTATGGTCGGGGGACGGCCGGCGCTTATCCGGTCGGACATTGATTGGTCGGCGTTCAACTGCCGGAAGGAGTGGCTTAAGACTAAACTGGCGGATTGGAGCAGGTGGAAGGATTACAATAACGCTGACTTGATCGGTGAAGGGTACCCGCCTCGGGACTCGAACGGAGATCCAGATGAGCTGCATCACATAGGCCGGAGACAGGATTCACCGTTCGCGGAACTCACTTGGGCTGAGCATATGGGGGATGGCAACAACACGATCCTGCACAGGGTCGGCAAGGAGTCGGAGATTGATCGTGGTGAGTTCGACGGTGAGAAATCCGCTTATTGGCAGGCACGTTTCAGGATGTTCTCAAAGTCGGAATTAGAAAGTATATATTCAAAGTGACCCGCAGGGTAACGAAACGGGGCGATAATGTCGCCGGAGAGTGCTGGCTGCACCGTTGGGTAACGAAACGGGGCGATAATGTCGCCGGAGAGTGAAGTATGGGATTGTCTGGCTACGAAACGGACTGGAATCGTTGCTTGGGAAGGAACGGAATGTCGTGGGCAAACTACTTTATTGGTCAAATAGTTCGGTGGCCTGACGGAAAAGCTCGTCGATGGCTTCTTTGTCGCTTTGTGGTTTTGCCTGACGGGGTGAAGGCTCTTTCTTTTCAGATTTGCTTTCATCCTTCCGTACGATCTTCTTGGTGGAATCTGATGATTTCACTGTGGCGCTGGCAGCCTTTGCGGATTCCGGCGGATTCCGGAAGTTATCCTTGTCCGAAGTCGAGTCAGTGGAAGGCGAGCCAATGCCCACCATCTGACCTGAGTCCACAGTCTGAATCACGGGTGCCGAGTCTGTGCCCACAACCTTGCTTAAAGAGTCTGTCGCACCTGAAAGTACATGGCGGGTCCAAGGGCGTATGGAAAGCAGAGTCACAAAGGCGATTAAAGCGACAACAGCAAGCCACAACGGCAGCCTGGATATGTGTTTGATGGCCTCCTTGACCTCAAGCGCGCTTTGGTAACGCCTCGATGGATCTCTTTGGCAGCATTTCCGGGCCACTTTGGCGTAGGCCGGACTCAAGCGGTCAATGACGCAGCCAAGCGAGAATATGTCGGTGTGGTAGTCCACGTTGCCTCCGGAAATCAATTCCGGGGATGCATAGACCTGCGTCCCCGCGGAACCCTTCAGGACGGAATGCGAATCAGAGTCGGAAAGCCCGAAGTCGATGAGTTTGACATTGTTGCCGTTGTAGGTCAGCATGATGTTGGACGGCTTGAGGTCCCGGTGGACAATCTGCTTGGAATGCATATAGGCCAACGCGTCACATGTCTCATTGATGATCTTTGACGCCAATGTCTTGCTGATCGCTCCACGGGGCAGGAGAGTGTCCAGAGAGCAACCGTCCACCCATTCCATCTCGATGCAGTTGCCAAGCGGCGGAATGTTCACGAAACCATAGTACTCACAGATGTTCGGATGGTCCAATGAATATCCTATCTCGAATTCTTTCCTCAACAGACGCTCATAGACGGCGTCACCGGCATATTCACTTTTCAGAGCCTTATAGATGCGGAAGCGTCCGTCCTTGTCGGCACGCCAGATCTCGCAGTAACTTTCAGGGTTGCTGCGCATCAGCTCGAAAATGCCTTGTCTCGGGCTTTGAGCCTCTGTCGGTGTCTCGAAAAATCCGGATGCCTCGTCCATTATGCGATTGAATATTCGGAAACTGTCTTCACAATTGTTGGTCTGAAACTCAAAGATAACCATTTTTATGTTAAGGAACATGAAAAAAATAAGTTGCTTCAGATTAAGAGAAGATTTTCGAGGATAGATCTTTTTTTTGAAGAAGGAGTGTGCCGGTGGACATGACTGATGAGAAAAGAGATCTAGACCGAAAAGATTCCTTAAGATGATGCAGGTTATTTTTTGAATGTTACTAAATTTGTATGATGCATCGAGGTTTATGAGGTATATTCATCGACATATTCTTTTGGTTTTGCTTTCCGTGCTTTGTTTTTGGCCTTCCGCTGCCGCCGCGCCGCAGTCGGACAACTACGGCAAGGCGTTGGACAAGTACGCCTACATCTGTGACCGCTGCGTGGAGATGCGGGCCAAGGTCGAGTCCGGGCAGAGCATCCAGATGGAGTCCTTGAGCTCGCTTCTGGCTGAACTCTCGTCGCTCAGGAAGACGTTGTCCAACGCTTCGGGGAAGATGTCAGCGGCACAGGCGGCCCGTTTTGAGGCGATCAAGGTGAAGTATATGCAAGGGATGAAGGCTTTCGGGAAGAAGCCGGACAGACCGGAAGTCATTTCAATCCAGAGGATAAAACCGATCTCTGAGCCAGTCGAAGTGAACGCTCAGGTATTTCGATCAGAGTCGCTTCGATGGTTGGTGAGCCCCGTCGAACCATTGGCTCAGCAACCGGAACTAGTGGCTCAGCGACTTGAAGGGAAAAAACAGCACCGGAAGGAAGGGCTCAGGTTGGCCGTCCTTGCCGACGCTGGAATATTCCCGACCCCATCATATGGTGCGATGGCGGTGGCGACTTGGAAAGGCATCGGCGCATACGTCAACTATCGGAGTGATTTCCGGAAGAATGAATATTCCTACACATGCACCAGCGATGGTGACACTGAATATGGCCGCATCTGGACCACAGGAAAGTCCCGTGCAGACCGTACCATGATCACCGCCGGTCTCGCCATGTTCACTTCCCGTCGTTTCGGATTCTTTACCGGAGCCGGTGTGACATCTTACACTCGCTGTTGGGAGGACGTTTCCGGTCAGTGGGCCAAAGTGGAGGACAAGTCATTCAAAAGTCCGGCGGCCGATGTGGGATTGTTCCTGACATTCAGCCCGTTGATACTGTCCGTGGGTGTCACGTCGGATTTTTCCGGCCATGCTGATCTTCAATTCGCCGTCGGAGTCTTTTTCTAGAGGTGTCTTTTTTGCGACGTTTTTGGGCATATTCGTTCCCCAAGAACTCCAGAGGCCCCTCTTCGGTGACAAAAACCGCCTTTGTCGTCACCGGAGAATCCCATCTCAAAGTGTCTTCAGATGATTGAGCCCGCCTTGGCGGCCGGCTATGTAGGACGGAGTGTATTCGCCGTCCCTGAGGATTCTGGAAATGTAGAGAGGGGAGCCTTTTATGAAGTTGGCGGCCTCAAAGCGGTCTCCTTGCCTGAGTTTGGAGTTGAGGGAGGATTCTACTTCAAACAGGTAGTCGCCCATGTACTTGAGTGTGACCTTGCGATTGGGATCCCAACCGATCTCAACTCTGGAGTCCGGCGCCAGGTCGCAGGAGTTGATGAAGTTGGCCGTGAAGAATCTTGACTGGAACGCCGTAGAATTCTTAATGCTTTCACAGAATGTCTTATAGTCTGTTGAGCCGATATATTTGGCCAGTACATCAAGTGTTGTCTGCCGAGGAAGCGGGGTCATGTTGACATAACCCCACATCCTTTTCAGTGTGGAGGCGGAAATTCTTTCATGGGTCTCGCTTTCAATCTCTTGAGCCAGAGAGTAAAAGTCAGTGGATGTCATGACACTCTTACAGAATCTCTTCTCCACAAGAGACATCAAGTAATTAATTTCCGGGATCTGCCTGCTCATACAATGGCCTTTTTACTTCGTGCCGAAGATTCTGTCTCCGGCGTCACCAAGTCCGGGAATTATGTATGCGTCTTGGTTCAGGCACTCGTCAATCGCGGCCACGAATATGTCAACGTCCGGATGTTCTTTCTGCACGCGGGCGATTCCTTCCGGAGCTGCCACGAGGCACATAAGCCTGATGTTCGAGCATCCACGCTCTTTCAGCATTGTCAACGCGTCGCAGGAGCTTCCTCCGGTGGCGAGCATCGGGTCGGTCACGATCACGAGACGCTTGTTTATGTCTTCAGGGAGCTTGCAGTAATAAACCACAGGAGTGTGGGTCTTCTCGTCACGGTAAAGTCCTATGTGTCCGACTTTCGCCACGGGAACGAGTGTCTGGAGTCCGTCCACCATGCCGATGCCGGCGCGGAGAATCGGGACAATGGCGAGCTTGCGGCCCGATACCTTCTTGGCTGTCATCTTACAGATAGGGGTCTCTATCTCGATGTCGTCAAGAGGAAGATCCCTGGTGATCTCGTATCCCATCAGAAGGGAAATCTCTTTAAGCAATTCGCGGAAATCCTTGGAACCGGTTTCCTTTTTCCTCATAATCGTCAGCTTATGCTGGATCATGGGATGGTCAATAACGTGCACTGCGCTCATTGGGTAAAATTTTTCGTAAAGTTACCATATTTTTTCCACACTTGCACGGTTCCCGGCCAAGTTTATTCACTGCCTGTCACATGAGCCGGAACACAATAATATTCCTGAAAAAGATTATCTTTGCACCCGGTTAGTATAGCAGTAATTGTTATGTGGTTATCGTTAGCGTTCCTGTCGGCGGTCCTGCTTGGATTCTACGACTCCTTCAAAAAGGAGTCCCTTGGCGGCAACGCCGTCATCCCTGTGCTGTTCCTGAACACATTGTTCTGCTCGCTCATATTCATTCCGTTCATCGCTCTTTCCTACGGCACCGCCGCCCTTGACGGCAGCATCCTCAAGGTTGGTGAATATGGTGGCTGGGCGGTCCAGAAATGGATTCTGCTGAAGAGCGTCATAGTCCTCAGTTCCTGGACTTTAGGCTACTACGGAATGAAGCATCTTCCGCTCACGATTGTCGGCCCGATCAACGCCACCCGCCCGGTTCTGGTCCTGATAGGTGCGATGCTGATCTTCGGGGAGAAGCTGAACTGGCTCCAATGGATCGGAGTCCTGCTGGCTGTCGTGTCTTTCTTCATGCTGAGCCGCAGCGGAAAGAGGGAAGGGATTGATTTCGAGCATAATGTCTGGATCTATGCCGTGGTCGGAGCCGCCATTCTGGGTGCCCTTAGCGGACTCTACGACAAGTTCCTGATGAATCCGGACGGCCTTGCCATGGACAAGATGTCCGTCCAGAGCTGGTACAACATCTACCAGTGCGGAATGATGGGCGTGATGATGATGCTCATCTGGTATCCCAACCGAAAGAAAACCACACCATTCCGCTGGCGCTGGTCAATCATATTCATCTCTGTATTCCTGAGTGCCGCCGACTTCGTCTATCTTTACGCCTTGTCTCTCCCGGGAGCGATGATCTCTGTCGTCTCGATGATCCGCCGCGGCAGCGTCATCGTCAGCTTCCTGTTCGCCGCCATCGTCTTCAGGGAGAAGAATCTCCGCAGCAAAGCCATCGACCTCGCCCTCGTCCTCCTCGGAATGGTCTTCCTCTACCTCGGCTCCAGGTAGTTCGCTCCGGTCGCAGGGTTTGCCGAAGCTTCCAAGTACGTTTCGACACCTCGACCAGCCCGGTGCGCTACAGGCTTAATGATAGTGGCGCACTGGCTACTATGGTTGGTCGCTACGCTTTGCCAGACTTAACGCCCCGTAGATGTGTGGGAGGGGCGGGGCGGGGTCGTGGCACTTAAGTGGATGATAATGAGTCATGTAGCCTCTTTCGTAGTTCTGGTTTTAATACCACGAGAGAGCGCTTCTGCTTGAATATCAGGATTTTATCTGCCACGGTGGGTCGGCCTACGATGTCGCCATGACGCAATGAAATTTCCCATAGCCTCTATGGTTAGAACTATAGGTAGGCATAATAATTCGCAATGCGTTAATAGCGCAAAGAAATTTCCCCTTGCCGCAATTTTTGTAACGTGAAAAATTCGGCAAGGGGAAATTTTTTGCGCCCACAACAGCAATTATATTGCCAAAAAATCCGCCCCGGCAAGGGACGGATTCTTTATGAATATGTCAGTGAAACTCTAACTACTTGCTCTGCTCGATCGCGGCCTGGGCGGCTGACAACCGCGCGATAGGCACACGGAACGGTGAGCAGGAAACGTAGTCAACACCAATCTTGTTGAAGAAACGGATTGACGCAGGATCTCCACCGTGCTCTCCGCAGACACCACACTTGAGGTCAGGCCTCTTTGAGCGACCGGCCTGGATGCCGAACTCAACCAGTTTGCCCACGCTCTTGGTGTCGATGGTCTGGAACGGATCGGCGTCGAGGATCTTGTTGCCAAGATATTCACCCATGAAAGTTCCGACATCGTCACGTGAGAAACCGAATGTCATCTGGGTGAGGTCGTTGGTGCCGAATGAGAAGAACTCGGCTGCGCGGGCCATCCTGTCGGCGGTCAGTGCCGCGCGAGGTATCTCGATCATCGTACCGAAGTTGTAAAGGATGAATTGACGGGTGGTGCCTTCAACCTCAGCCTTCACCTTGTCGCAGATCGCCCTCTGGAAGCTGAGCTCACGGGCGGAGATCGTCACTGGGATCATGATCTCAGGATGAGGGTTGAAGCCTTCCTGCTGAAGCTCGGCGGTGGCGGTGAATATCGCCCTGTACTGAGTTTCGGCGATGAGAGGGTAGGACATGTGCAGACGCACTCCACGGTGACCCATCATAGGGTTGACCTCATGAAGGGCCTCGCCACGCTTCTCGATGTCCTCGACAGTGACACCCAGCTCCTTGGCAAGCTCCTTCTCCTTCTCCTCTGTCTTAGGCACGAATTCGTGGAGAGGCGGGTCAAGCAGACGGAACACAACCGGCTTGCCGTCCATGATCTTCAGGGTGCTCTTCACAGATGCCTTGATGTAAGGCTCAAGCTCAGCGAGAGCGGCCTTTCTTTCCTCGTCAGTGTTGCAGAGGATCATCTTGCGCAGTTTAGCCAGAGGCTGCTCGGAGTTGAGCCCGTAGAACATGTGCTCGATACGGAACAGTCCGATTCCCTCGGCTCCGAAACTGAGGGCCTTCTGAGCGTCCTCAGGGGTGTCGGCGTTGGTTCTGACACCAATCTTGCGGAACTTGTCGACGATTGACATGAACTTGATGAACATCGGGTTCTCGGAAGCGTCCATCGTGTCGATCTTCTCTCCGTAAACGAATCCCTTTGTTCCGTTGAGGCTCATCCAGTCTCCCTCCTTGAATGTGACATCACCGAAGGAAACGGTCTTCGCCTCGAAGTTGATCTTCATGGACTCGCAGCCCACGATGCAGCACTTGCCCCATCCACGGGCGACAAGGGCCGCGTGTGAGGTCATACCTCCACGTGTGGTGAGGATACCGGCCGCGGCGCGCATTCCCTCGATGTCCTCAGGAGAGGTCTCCTCACGGATGAGGATGGCCTTCTTGCCGTTGGCGTTGGCCTCCATGGCGGCCTCGGATGTGAACACTACCTGACCTACGGCTCCGCCCGGAGATGCCGGAAGACCGATTGCAAGCACCTTGGACTTCTTCTCAGACGCTGGGTCGAGGATAGGGTGGAGGATCTCGTCGAGCTGTGAAGGAGAAACCCTCATCACGGCTGTCTTTTCGTCGATCATCTTCTCATCAACCATGTCCATCGCCATCTGAAGGGCGGCCAGACCGGTTCTCTTGCCGATTCTGCACTGGAGCATCCAAAGATGACCCTCCTGGATGGTGAACTCGATGTCCTGCATGTCGCGGAAATGCTGCTCGAGTCTCAGACGTATTCCGTCAAGTTCCTTGTAAACATCCGGCATGGCTGTCTCAAGGGACTGCAGATCCTTGTTCTTCTCTGTCTTGGTGGCCTCGTTCAGAGGGTTAGGGGTACGGATTCCGGCAACCACATCCTCACCCTGCGCATTGATCAGCCACTCTCCATAGAACTTGTTGTCTCCGGTGGCCGGGTTACGTGAGAACGCCACACCGGTGGCAGAGGTGTTGCCCATATTACCGAACACCATTGACTGCACGTTCACGGCTGTTCCCCAGTCATCAGGAATCTTCTCGATCCTTCTGTAGGCGATGGCCCTCTTGCCGTTCCAAGACTTGAACACGCCGCCGATGGAACCCCAAAGCTGGGCCTCGGCCGTGTCAGGGAAATCTACTCCGAGAACTTCCTTGACCTTTGCCTTGAACTTCTCGCAGAGGTCCTTGAGTTCCTCGGCTGTGATGTCGGTGTCGGACTTGTAGCCCTTCTGCTCCTTGAGCTCCATCATCATCCTGTCAAGCTGCTGGCGGATTCCCTGGCCATCAGCCGGCTCGATGCCCTCGGCCTTCTCCATGACGACATCGGAGTACATCATGATGAGACGTCTGTAAGCGTCATAGACGAACCTTGGGTTGCCTGTCTTCTGGATCATTCCAGGAAGAGTGGCGGAGCAAAGACCGATGTTGAGGATGGTGTCCATCATGCCTGGCATGGAACTTCTGGCGCCAGAGCGGCAGCTTACGAGAAGCGGATCGGACGGATCACCGAATTTCTTGCCCATGACGGTCTCCGTGGCCTTCAAAGCCTCGGCGACCTCCTTCTTGAGTTCCTCCGTATAGCCTCCGCCGAGTGAGTAATACTCAGCGCAGCATTCAGTCGTGATTGTGAAACCTGCCGGAACCGGCATTCCGAGCTTGCTCATCTCGGCCAGATTGGCTCCCTTTCCTCCCAGGAGCTCACGCATCTGTCCATCGCCCTCAGCGGTCTTGCCGCCGAAACGATAGACTCTTTTCTTTTTGTCGAACATATTATCAAGAATTTGTTTTATAGACGTTGCAGTAAATACAGAATACAAAATTACTAAAAAACTTTGGTTATAGCAATTACGGAAAATCAAATGTCAAAAGGCAAAGTCAAAAAATCAAAACCTGCCCCCATGCCTTGAAAAGCAGCAGGGGCAGTTTTTTTTCTCTCTCTTACAAAAGGCGGGACGCGATGTCTGAAAGCTCGCTCCTTTCTCCTATTTTCAGGAATATATGCTCGAACAGCTTCTGTCCGTCCATCTTCTCGTTCAGGTGCGACAGGCCGTTGGACCACTGGTCCAGATAAGGCTGGTCAATCTGGAATATGTCTCCGGTGAACACCATCTTGGTGCCTTCGCCCGCCCTGGTTATGATGGTCTTTACCTCGTTAGGGGTGAGATTCTGCGCCTCGTCGCAGATGAGGAACACACGCCCCAGACTCCTGCCCCTGATGTAGGCCAGAGGGGAGATCATCAGTTTCTCCTCCTTCAGCATGGCCTCTATCCTCAAGGCTTCCTTGCTGGAAGGACGGAACTGTGCCTTGATGACGTTCAGGTTGTCCATCAAAGGCTGTACGAAAGGACTCATCTTGGCCTTCTGGTCTCCCGGGATGAAGCCGATGTCCTGATTACCAAGCACTATCGTCGGTCTTGTAAGGATGATCTGGTCGAAGTCCTTGGCCTGCTCTATGGCTGCGGCCAGCGCCAGCAGGGTCTTTCCGGTTCCCGCTCCGCCTGTCATCGAGACTAGCTGGATGGCCGGGTTCAGGCAGGCGTCCAAAGCGAATTTCTGCTCGTCGTTTCGAGGGCGGATCCCGTAAGCCACCTTGTTCTTGACCAGAACGACACGTTCCCTGTTCTCGTCAAACCTTGCGCAGAGGGTCGTGTCTCCATTCCTGAACTTGTAAAGCTGGTTCGCTTTCGGCTTCACCTTGCAGACAGCCTTCCAATCAACGGACGTGTCCGGGCTGTAGGCCAGGCTTTGGATCGCCTCCGGTGTGATTCCGTCGAGGTACTGGACCTCTCTGTTGGAGTTCTCGATCTTGTCCTCCTCGATCCTGTCGGTCAGGTAGTCCTGCACCTCCATCCCGGCGGCCTTCGCCTTCATCCTGAGGTTGATGTCCTTCGTGACGAGGGCGACGAACCTGTCCGGATTGTTGTCTCTGGTCCAGATTGCGGTGGCAAGGATCCTGTGGTCGGGAATATCATCGTAGAACATCCCTTTCATGCTCTCCGGGAAAGGATGCCCAGGGTCTATCCTGATGTTCCCCAGTCCTCTTCCGATAGGTACACCGTACTTCCCGAACGATTTCCCGTCGGTGATGCGGTCGATGTCCCTCATGAAGCCTCTGGCGTTGAAAGCCAGATTGTCGTTGCCTTTCTTGAATTTGTCAAGTTCCTCGATGACGGCGATCGGTATCACCAGGTCGTTGTCCTGAAACTTGCGGATGGCCTTGTGGTCGTGCAGGATGATGTTCGTGTCAAGAACAAAGATTTTGGGCTTCCTGCCGCCCCCTCCGCCGTGCGGAGTGTCAGCGTATCTTGCCATATGTGTTATTAATTATCATTTCCACGGCAATCTCCATTTGCCGCTTGCAAATAATGAGTCTCAGTCTTCCCCTTCCGATGTCTGGCTGCCGAGCAGGGATTGCAGTATGTTCGCTATTCCGCTGCCGCCGGCCTTCACATTGACTTCGCCGGTGCCGGTCACCGGGTGACCTATAGGGTAGTAGGCGATGTCCTGAAGCAGGAATTCGGCATCAACATAATCGTAGTCTGAGTCCTTGATCTGGATGATCGCTCCCGGAACCTCCGAGAACAGGATCCTTAGCTTCTTGTCCTCGCCGTATGCGCTCATTATCCCGCTCATGTCGATGTCGGCTCCGACATCCCCCGAACACATCAATTTCAGTGCCGTAAGCAGA
This sequence comes from Alistipes sp. CAG:435, assembly GCA_000433355.1. Classification (GTDB taxonomy): domain Bacteria; phylum Bacteroidota; class Bacteroidia; order Bacteroidales; family UBA932; genus Cryptobacteroides. The sequence goes on from FR893129.1 coordinate 12,117, forward strand.
CCTCCATCACACACGGTGGCGGCTGACACAGCGATTCTGTCCTCGATGAACTCACGGATAACCTCGTAACAGTCAATAAAATAGTCTGCGTCTCCGATTTCCGGGAAATTGTCTCCGTTCTGTCCGAGAGCGTCGCAGAGAAGCGAACCGCCGAGCCTGAAGTCACACGTGTCAAACGGCACGTAGATGATCCAACTGTCCGGATCCGCGGCCAATTTGTCCGGAACGGCCCTGCGCCGGCCAAGCACCGGATGCTCGCTGCCGAACGGAGCGTCCTCTGGCAGGAATATGTCGTCTTCATCCGGGCTTTCAGCCTTTTCGCACGCCCCGACCTTGAAGGAGGTCTGGCAAACCCGCCCGCTTTCCGTGAACGAGTACCCGCTCAGGCATATTCCAAGATTGTTGATGTAGTCCGCGGTGGCTTCGGCGGACGAATAGAACGCCGCCATATTCCCGAGCGGCTTGCAGTTCCATCTCCATTTGGCGGCGATGGTCAGGTCGCCGAGCTTGAAATGGCCGTTCAGCCACACCGCGTCCAGAAGCGCCTTGGCGATCCTGCCTCTGGTGTAGGGATCCGCGTACGCCGCCGGAAACGGCCTGGGTTCGTCCAAAAGCGAAACGACTGTCGCAAGGTAGCCTTGAACGTTCTGATTCTGAAACTTTTTCATTGATGGCGATGGATCCGTACTTTCGTCCACGACCGGCTCGAACTCCCCGTTATTCGGAACCACCCCTTCTTCTTTGGACGCGATGCAGTCATCAAGCATCTCAGCCGGAGTCAACCGTCTGGAAACGCCGTCGATGATGTACTTCGAATGAAGCGCTGATGTTTTTTCTTTCATTCCGCTAGAATATGTCCGTAAATTTAAGTAAATTTGAGTTCAGTTCAAAAAAACAAGTATATCGGACGATAATGGAACCATTTTCCAAAAAGAGTTACCAGAAGAAGGTCGAGGCTATATTCACCAGATTCCCTTCGGTTCAGAAAGTCCCTTTCAAGGATGCCTACAAGCCCGGGCTTGAGAATATGCTCAAGTTCGAGGGAGTCTTGGGTAATCCGCATAAAAGCCTGAGGACGATACACGTGGCCGGCACGAACGGCAAGGGATCTGTCGCGAATATGCTCGCTTCGGCATTGTCCGCCTGCGGTCTCAGAGTCGGCCTTTACACCTCTCCGCACATTGTGGATTTCCGGGAGCGGATGAGGATTGTCGGGAAAAAACAGAGCGCCGAACTGGTGTCCGAGGAATATGTCTATGATTTCCTCTGCCGTTACGAGGCCGATATGGATGCCCTGAGCCTGTCGTTCTTCGAGATCACGACCGGAATGGCGTTCAAATGGTTCTATGATCAGAAAGTAGATGTCGCAGTGATCGAGGTCGGTCTCGGAGGCCGTCTTGACAGCACGAATGTCATAACCCCAGACCTTTCGATAGTCACAAGCATAGCTTTGGATCATTGCGCCCTTCTTGGAAACACATTGGCTGAGATCGCCGCCGAGAAGGCCGGAATATTCAAGAAGAACGTCCCGGCCCTTGTCGGGGAGTATCTTCCTGAGACACGCCCCGTCTTTGAGGCCAAGTCTGCCGAGGTCGGCTGCCCGCTGACGTTCGCCGAGGATGTGGAACCTTCGCTGTGGCACCGGAACGATGAGATTCTAAGGAATATGGACCTTCGAGGTGAGTACCAGAGGAAAAACCTCCGCACCGTGCTCGCCGCCATCGATATATTAAGGAATATGCCTGAATATGCCGGTCTGTCGGATTCCCGGGCTGTCGTCACCGCCATAGTCCGCACGGCTTCCAGAATGGGCTTCCACGGCCGTTGGGAAAGGCTTTCGCTCCAGCCGTTCATCATCGCGGACATCGGTCACAATCCGGCGGCCCTGAAAGAGAATTTCGCCCAGCTGGAGTCGATGGTGGCGGAAGGGGAGTGCTCCTCGTTGATTCTGGTATATGCGATTATGGCCGACAAGGACTTGGATGGGATAATGCCGTTGATTCCGGCCGACGCCACCTGCATATTCACGAATCCAGAGATTCACCGCGCGCTTCCGGAGAAGGAACTGACGGCGCGGTACCGTGCTTTCTGCGCCGCGAACGGTAGGTCTGTGAACCGCATCTACGACGCTTCTGATGTGCGTCAGGCTCTTTCAATGGCTATCAATCTGGCCAGGGAGACCTCCCGTAAGCCGGAAGGCGCGGGCTTCGCTTTCCCGCTGATCTATGTCGGAGGCAGCACCTACCTTGTCAGCGAGGCCGTGCAGATACTCAAGGCGTTGCAGCTGTAGGACCCTTTTCGGTCGCCGGGCCTGTGGCTCGACGGGATCACCGATCGCCGAGGAGCCACCGGCATAGAACTTTTTTTGCAGGATTTTTGCATTATCGGATTTTTTTGACGATTATTAAGCAATAGTTGCCAACAAGTTAGTACATACATAAGTAATAACATTTAATGATGAGAACCAATATGCAGATGACATCAGTCCTTGTGGCGATCCTTTGCCTTGTGGCCATAACAACCTGCGCCTTCGTGAAGAGGAACGGGGGGCAGGCCGCCAAGGACGGCCTCGTGTTGACGGGCCTTTGGAAAGACTATGACGCCGCCGTCAAGGCGGACAGACCGAAAGAGATGCTTGCCGTTCTGGACACCATCATCTCGAAGGCGAAAGCCGGACGGCTTCACTACGATTTCTACCACGCCGCAAGTCAGAGAATGACGGTGGCGGCCCGGCGCGACTGGAAGCAGCGTGACGAGTTCAATGTCTGGCTTGACAAGGAGGTCGGGGAGTATGACGAGCCCATCGTTACATTCCGCCACAGGCTCTCCAAGGAAAGCGCGGCCTCGATGACTGACTATGTGCTGGTCAGCAAGGCGCGGCTTCAGGCCGCCAGGAACGGGGCGTTCTACGACGACGGGCTGGACGAGTTGTGGACGGGGCTTGTCGGCGACGACTATGAATATGCCCTCTGGATCCTGGGTGTAATGAGGCGCTCGGAGAAGGCGATGTCGCTCCTTGAGGAATATGTCGGCGGTTCTTACCCGAAGTCGGCCTACCTGGAGTTCCGCCGGATTGTCGGCAGGAGCTATTCGTACAAAGACGAGGGCCGTGCCGAGAAGGCGGAGGCGATGCGTTCCTTCGCGCGGAAGTATGATGGCAGGGCAGTGTCGCTGTACGCCAAGGCCGTGCTGCTGAAGGATCGGTTTGACAGCCTTTCAAGGGTACGCCCTTCGTCCTCCGCGGACCTTGAGCGATCCTACAAATCCCTTTACGCCGACTGTCTGGAGGTCGAGAAGGAGCGTCTGTCCTATTCCAAAGGCATCGACAAGAAGATCGCCGGAAAGATGGATGACTTCAAGTCGCTTTCGCAAGTCCTTGACAAGAAGGAGATCGACATATCCTTCGAAAAGGGTGTCGTTGTCCTTAAGCTCCGCAATCTGGACAAGGTGAAGGTGGAGTTCGTCAGGGATGCCAAAAGCGCCAGGCCTTTGATCCGCAAGACAATAATCAATCCGGATAATCGTTTCTATCTTCAGGACACTGTAGAGGTCAGACTTCCTGTGTGCGACGACGGAAAGTACCTGTTCAAGGTACGGAACGGGAAGGTGGCCGCCAAGGCGGAATGGACAAGGCAGACCCTGTCCATCGCCCATCGGGCGGACAGCGAGGCGCTGCGCTTCTTCGTGGCGGACTACCTGACAGGTGAGCCTTTGGAAAAGGTTGATCTTGAGCTCGTCCGATCGGAGAACACCGTCGCTGTGGTCAGGGATGTGGCTCTTGGCAAGGATGGATTCACGCCTTTGCCGGAGGAGATTGTGTCCGCGCTGAAGAAAGGTGCCGTCAGCTATCTGGTGGCCTCGTACCGCGACAAGGACGGATTCCTTCACAAGACCGCGGATCATTACATCTACGGGGATACGGGTTCCTCGTCATTCGTGGAGAAGGATGCTTCCGGAACATACTGTGAGGTGTTCACGGACAAGTCTGCCTACAATCCGGGGGAGACGGTCGGATTCAAGGCCGTCCTCTACAGAGGCGACATCTCCAGAAGCCTGCAAACCTTCGGGGCAGGGGCCGGCGTGAAGGCCGAACTTGTCAATCCGGAGGGAAAGACCTTGTGTGACAAGGACTTGAAGACCAATGAATATGGCTCCGTGGCCGGCTCGTTCGACCTTCCGGCGGAGGGTCGGAACGGTAGTTTCCAGGTCAGGATCACGAGCGGTGACTTGGAAGTGTCCAAATGGATTGTCGTGGACGAGTTCATACTCCCGACCTACGACCTGTCTTTTGATACCGCCGACCGTCTCTTTATCGTCGGCGACACGCTTGAGGTCAGCGGAAAGGTCTTCAGTTTCAGCGGTCATCCGCTCTCTTCGGCGGCGGTGTCCTATTCCCTGGACAGACGGGACGGGACATTGGCTTCCGGGCAGCTCACTCTTGAGGCGGACGGTTCGTTCACGGTCCGTTTCGCCACGAAGGACCATGATTATTACGGTGGCTTCCTCAATCTGACCGTCAAGGTCGTGGACTCGACTGGCGAGACGAAGGAATTCTCGAAATATGTCCCGGTACTGGATTATTTCAGCCTTGTCGCCGATGTGACAAACGCGTCCGCGGGTGCGGTGGAGCCTTCCCGGAAGGACTGGCGGGGAACTCCGTTCATGGTTTCGGGAGACAAGGCTGTCGTCTTGTTCGGGGCCGAGGACATCATGAGAAACAAGATGACCTCACCTGTTGAGGTAAGCTATTCATTGACGGATGCTTCCGGGGAGAAGGTCGTTTCCGGCAATACTTTCACCGGCAGGACGGAGGAGATCGCCCTTCCTAAGGCCGGTCTGTACAGCCTTGAGGCCGAGTCCCGGATTGTCAGGGAGGACGGCAGGAAAGTGAGCGCGAAGAAACAGGTGATGATACTCCGCGTGGATGACACCGCCGTCACCCTTGACGCCAAGGTCAGGAATATCTTCAAACCTGTCGGGGACTGCGCCGACGGGTGGCTTCGCTCCGGAGAGGAGATCAAGGTTCAGTTCGGAGCCGGCGAGGGACCGGTCTGGGCTGTTGTGGAGCTGTTCGGGGACAAGCGTCAGCTGCTTGAGCATAAGATCGTCTATCTGGACGGTAAGGTAGGGGAGACCGGGTCTGTCACCTACCTTACCTATAATTATAAGGAAGACTACCCGGATGCCGTGCGTCTGATGGTGCGGTATTTCCGCGACGGCACATGCAGTTCGTTTGACAAGGAGTTCAAGCGCGAGAGGAGTACCCTTGAGTTGCCGCTTGAGTTCAGCACGTTCACCGACAAGGCTTTGCCTGGTAAGGAATACTCATTGACCCTGAAATCGGCTCCCGGCGTGGAGGCTGTGGCGGCGGTGTTTGACAAGAGTTCCGAGTCGATCTCTCCAAACGAGTGGCCGACGGTGCGGCTGTCGGAGTTCGGGGCTGAAATGGTCTATGTCACATCATCACTTGGAGGAGTCCGCGGGCAGGTGCTGAATGACGAAATGCTGATCGGATACGCCCCGCGCCAAGCCAAGGTCCGCGGTCTGGGCAGAAACAATGCCTCGGAACGTGTGGAGCTGATGGCCGATTCCGCTGACGGCGGGTATGTCGAGAGTTCGGCGGCTCCGGTGCTTATGATGTCAAAGGCGGAGTTGGCAGAAGAGGAGGTAACGAGCCAGGGGGTGGCGGTACGTTCGGACTTCTCTTCATCCCTGGCATTCGAGCCGTTCCTCCGTTCCGGGGCCGACGGCAGGATGTTCATGAAGTTCAGGACTTCCGACAGGCTTTCGACATTCATCGTGCAGGTCTGGGCCCACACCAAGGAGATGCGGAACGCCTGTGTCCGCAGGGAGGTGGTCGTGACGGTGCCTGTGAAGGTCGCTCTCGTCGAGCCGAAGTACCTGTACAAGGGCGATAAGTACGTGCTGCGAGCCACGGTGTCAAATAGTTCCGACAAGAGTGTCGCTGGCGTGGCGGCTTTGCATACATATTCATCGAAGGATTATGAAGGGTCAAAGCCGTTCGCGTCGAAGACCCGCGGTGTGACTGTCCCGGCGGGAGGTTCCGTGGCGGTAGAGTTTGAAGTGGATCCTAAGGATCACGACGAGCTTGGCTTGAAGGTCGTTTTCGCTGACAATGCTAAGACATTCTCGGACGGCGTGTTCGTCTCGCTTCCGGTCCGCGAGGCAAGGCAGACTTTGACGGAGGCTCACTCCGCCGTGCTGACCGCCGGGGCAGACAGGGACGCTCTTGTCCGCCGTCTGGAGTCCGAGTTTACCGGCACGACATCCAAAGGCGCTGAGGTTAAGGAGGTTGACATCCGCCGGATGGTGCTGGACGCGCTTCCTTCCAAGGTTGAACCGACCGGCAAGGATGTCCTGTCGCTGACCGAGGCCTTGTATGTCAGGAAGGTGGCCGCCTCGCTTGGGGCGAAGGTTGAGGTGGAGATGTCCGACGAGACTCTTGTGGAAAGGATCAAGGCTTGCCTGAATGCCGGTGGTGGCTTCGGCTGGTTCGAGGGATTCCGTTCCTCTCCGGCCGTGACCGCCGTGGTGCTGGAGCGTTTCGCCAAGATGCGTGACGCTGGTCTTGATTACGGAGGGATTGAATGCGACTCTTCTGTCAAGTGGTTGGACAGCAATCAGTTCCTGCGCAGCGGAGTCGGTCCTCGCTGGTGCGGACGGCTCTCGATGGAGGAATATGCCTATGTGCGTTCCATGTACTCTTCCGTGCCGTTTGATGTCTCTGCACAGACAAGGAACGAAAGGTCTGATTATTCAAGAAACTTCAAGGACTTCAGGAAGGAGGTGAAAGACTATCTTGTGCCTTCCGCGAAAGATGGTCGTGGGCTGAACGGGCAGATTCTTGCCAAGGCTCGCAGAATCAAGACTTTGGCTAATCTGACAGGCAATGATGGCGGTTTGTTGTTGGCTTCCTCATGGGGGCTGAAACTCTCCGCGGAATCGAAGATGAACCAGTCGATGGCCGCTGATGTCCAGTCGCTTCTTGAATATGCCGTACAACATCCTGATGGCGGTTGGTATTATCCTAACGCAGTGATGCCGTTCAGAGGCTTGCTGGAGAGCGAGGCCTATGCGCATTCGATGCTTTGTGACTTGCTGTCAAGTGAATATGTGGAGGCCGCCCTTCGACACTTCGGCAAGCTCAGTGCAGTGCAGGCCCGTGGATCGGCGAATTCGGTCACTGAGCCTGTCGAAGTTACCGCTAAACAGATCGCCGACGGCATACGTCTTTGGCTGATGCTTCAGAAAGAGACTCAGAAATGGGGTGGGGATCCCGCTTTCGTGGATGCCCTCAACTCCGTGCTGACCGGCCCGGCTGACATCCTTGCGACGAAGGTCGTGAGCCTGACAAAGACATATTCAGTACCTTTCTCAAAGGTGAAGGCCGCAGGAAACGGCTTCACGGTCGAGCGCCATTTCTACAAAGAGGTAAAGGGCGAGGACGGGAAGAAGAACCGTCTGGAGATATTCCCGGGAATGAAACTCAGTGTTGGTGACAAGGTGACCGCTGAGTACCGGATCTGGAATCAGGAGAACCGCAGTTTCGTGAAGTTGACCGCTCCCCGTGAGGCCTCTTTCCGTCCGTCAGACCAGCTTTCCGGAGCTTACGGCTGGTGGCTCCGCCCTCTTGCCGTGAACGGAATCTGGTCGGTGACCCCTCAAGGCTACAGGGATGTCAAGACTGACCGCACGGAGTACTGGTTCGATGTCTATCCGGAGGAGAAAACAACTGTGACGGAGGACTTCTTCATAACCCAGGAGGGCATATTCACCGCTCCTGTCGTGACGATCGAGTCCCTCTATGCTCCTCATTACAGGGCGAATGATGCATATTCCGGTGAAGTTAAGACTGTAAAATAAACCTTTGCCGGGAGAAAGGCTTCCCGGCTGTTGACTAAAAGAGATAATCCGATGAGATCTTTGTTTCTTGGTTGTCTGGCGCTCTTGGCTATGACCGGCTGTTCGGAACGAACGGATCCCACCCCAGAATTGCTACCTCTCCCTCAAGAGGTCGTGTGGTCGAAAGGTGCTTTCCAAAAATCTGAAGTAAGTTTGTCTGGAGACCCTTCAGTTGTGGGAATCGTAGGGGAGTGGCTTGACGGGGCCGGGATCAAACGCTCGGACACGGCCACCGGAAAAGTGAATGTCCGGCTGGTTGAGCGTATAGATCAAGCTGTTGTCAATCAGGAAGAAGCATATAATCTGACTGTCTCTCAGGAAGAGATAAGCATCGAGGCGGTCACGGAAAAAGGTGTCTATTGGGCTGTCCAGACATTGCGCCAGCTGACTGACAGGTCAACTCGTGAGGTCAGAATCCCTTGCTGTGAAATCATAGACTGGCCCGCGTTCGGAATCCGTGGCTTTATGCACGACACGGGACGCTCGTACATAAGCCTGGAGGAAATCAAGCGCGAGATAGAGATCCTTTCGCTCTATAAGATCAACACTTTCCATTGGCATCTGACTGAGAATCAGGCCTGGAGGCTTGAAAGCAAGATTTATCCGCAGCTTACCTCCCCTGAGAATATGACCCGTTACCCGGGATGCTGCTATACCCAGGAACAGGTCCGGGAGTTTCTCGATTTCTGCCGCAAGCATCATATTCTTGTGATTCCGGAGATAGATATGCCTGGTCACAGCGAGTCTTTTACCAGAACATTCGGGTGCGATATGCAAAGCCCGAAAGGCAAGGGCATCCTCAAGGAACTTCTTGCCGAGGCGTGCGACCTGTTTGCGGAAGAGCCTTATTTTCATATAGGTACGGATGAAGTCCATTTCAAGGATCCTGATTTCGTCCCGGAGATGGTGGCTTTGGTGCGCTCGAAGGGCAAGAAGGCGGTCTCTTGGAGTCCTGGTTGTGAATATGCTCCCGGAGAGATTGACATAGCTCAGATTTGGAGCTATATGGGCAAGGCCAAGCCTGGAATCCCGTCCATAGACAGCCGGTTCCGCTATGCGAATCATTTTGATCTGTTCGGAGACATTGTGGCTGTCTATAACAGCCGGATCTGCGATGCTGAATATGGCAGTGAGGATGTCCTGGGCACCATTATGGCCGTGTGGAATGACCATAAACTGCCGGATGAACGTAATATTCTGTTGCAGAACGCGTTTTTTCCATATATTCTGGCCATCGCCGAACGTTCGTGGATGGGTGGGGGAAGCGAGTATTTTGACGGCAACGGAGTCATCCTCCCCGATGAATCAAGTGATGTCTTTAAGAAATTCGCTGATTTCGAGCGTCGTATGCTCTGGCATAAGGACAATTTCCTTAAAGGGGAGCCTTTCCCTTATGTGAGGCAGACGAACGTTCATTGGGCGGTCACGGACGCTTTTCCTAATGAAGGCGATCTTTCCCGTTCCTTCCCGCCGGAGGACGGAATCTCCGACAGCTATTCTTTTGAAGGTAAGGAATATGGCGTGCACCGAGTCACCGGGGCAGGAATATACTTGCGCCACTTCTGGAGTTTATGGTATCCGTTCCCGGCTTTGTTCAAGGATCCGGTCGAGAACAGCACGGCTTATGCTTACACGTGGGTGTATTCACCAAAGGCTCAGGATGTTGGGATGTTGGTTGAGTTCCAAAACTATAGCCGTTCGGTGAACGATATGCCGCCGCCAGAGGGACGCTGGGACTATCGTGGAAGCCGGATCTGGCTGAATGATCAGGAATTGCTTCCGCCGGCGTGGACGAATTCCCCGGATGTGAGGAGCCCTGAGATTGACCAAGGTAACGAGAATTGTACCGCTCGCCCTCCGCTTCCTGTCCATCTGAACAAAGGATGGAACAAAGTGTTTATGAAATTACCTGTCGGAAAGTTTACGACTCCGGAGATCTGGCTGGTCAAGTGGGCGTTCACGGCTGTGTTTGTCACTCCGGACGGAAGCCGTGCGGTCGATGGACTGATCTATTCGCCGGACAAATCAAAATAACTCATACAATATTCCTATGATGAAAAGAACCTTTTGGCTCATTGCCTTGTCGTTGCTGTCGTTGACATTGTCGGCATCAGATTCGTTGAGGATCCATAATCCTCAGATTCCCATCCTGTTGGATCGCATGGACAATGTCCTGTTCCAGATCCGTGTCCCTGACGCTGTGCAGGGGGATGTGCTCGAATCCTTGACCGTGGAGTTCGGGCCGGACACTGATATTAAATCCATGGCCGAGCTGCGTCTTTTCTATTCCGGAACAGAGGCAGTGCGGCGTCAGGGGCTGCGTTTCAGCCCGGTGGAATATATCTCCGCCCATAATGTGTGGAACACACGTTCCGCCAATCCGTCATATTCAGTGATGCAGGAGCAGGTCTCGAAGATCGGACGCAAGGTGGTTCTTCATTCCCGCCAGCCTATGGTCGGTGGCATCAATTATTATTGGGTCAGCGTCCGGATGAATCCCGATGCGTCTTTGCTGACAGAGTTGCGCGCGAGGGTGTCTGAGGTTGTGGTTAACGGGAAGAAAATCCCTGTGGCCTGTGATTCGAGGGACGTTGTCCGCAGGATGGGCTACGGCGTGCGCCACGCGGGTGACGACCATTCGATGGCTTACCGTATTCCGGGCTTGGTCACAACCAACTCGGGAAGCCTTATCGGAGTCTATGACGTTCGTTGGAACAGCAGCGTTGACCTTCAGGAACGCATCGACATCGGTGTGAGCCGAAGCACGGACAAGGGGCAGACCTGGGAACCGATGCGTATCGCTATGTCTTTCGCGGACGTCGACGGACTCCCTTCCGGTCAGAATGGGGTAGGGGATCCGGCGGTTCTGGTTGATGAGAAAACGGGAACCATCTGGGTGATGGCCGCTTGGACTCACGGAATGGGTAACGGCAGAGCCTGGACTAACTCGATGCCTGGGATGGAACCGATGGAGACCCCGCAGCTGATGCTGGCTCGCAGCGATGACGACGGACGCACTTGGAGTGAGCCTATCAATATCACGAAGCAAGTCAAGGACCCGTCCTGGTGCTTCCTCCTGCAAGGTCCCGGACGAGGCATAACGATGCGTGACGGCACATTGGTGTTCGCGATCCAGTTCATCGACAAGGACAGGATGCCGCACGCCGGAATCATATTCAGCAAGGACCATGGCGAGACCTGGCATATTCATAATCCCGCCCGTTCCAACACGACGGAGGCCCAGGTGGCTGAGGTTGAGCCTGGAGTGCTGATGCTGAATATGCGGGACAATCGTGGCGGTGCGCGCGCCGTGATGACAACCCGTGACCTGGGACGCACCTGGAACGAGCACGTCTCGCACAGGACAACCCTCCGCGAGCCGGTCTGTATGGCCAGCCTGATCGCGGTTCCGGCTGAGAAAAATGTGTTGGGCAAGGATTTGTTGCTGTTCTCCAATCCGGACACGACCGACGGCCGCCGCGACATCACTATAAAAGCCAGTCTGGACGGCGGAGTGACATGGCCTTACAGCCTGCTGCTCGACGAAGGAGACAGCTGGGGATATTCGTGCCTCACAATGATTGATTCTCAGACTGTCGGCATCCTTTACGAATCAAGCGTGGCGCACATTACATTTCAGGTGGTCAAATTGAAGGATATTGTAAGATGAGACGATTGTTATTGATTTTTCTTGTTTCGTTTGCGGTTTCGCCGCTTTTCGCCCGTGAGAGGATAAAAGTGGCTTGTGTCGGCAATAGTGTCACCTATGGCTATGGACTTGAGAATCGTGAGACGGAAAGTTATCCGTCAAGGCTTCAGGCATTGCTTGGCGAGGAATATGATGTCCGTAATTTCGGACACTCCGGGGCCACGCTCCTGCGCCGGGCATACCGTCCTTACACGGAGCAGCAAGCGTACCGCGACGCATTGGATTTTGCGGCTGACATAGTGGTCATCCATCTGGGGCTGAACGATACCGACCCCAGAGCCTGGCCAAACTACCGTGATGAGTTCGTGGCTGATTATCTTGACCTTATCGAGGATTTTCGTAAGGTGAATCCCGAATGCAAGGTTTGGGTCTGCCGTATGACCCCGATATCGCATCGCCACCATCGTTTCAAGTCCGGAACCAGAGACTGGTACTGGATGGAGCAGGAGCGCATAGAGCTTGTCGCGAAGGTCGCCGGAACAGGTTTGATTGATCTTCAAAAATCTTTGTATTCACGTCCTGACCTGCTCCCGGACTCCTTGCATCCGAATGCGGAAGGAGCGTGCATCATGGCTCGCACGGTATATTCAGCGTTGACAGGAGATTTCGGAGGCCTCAGGATGCCGGAAATATATTCGGACGGAATGGTTTTGCAGCGTGGCCGTCCTCTTGAGATAATGGGAACGGCTGACGCTGGTGAGAAGGTGACTGTCAGGCTGGCTGGGCAGAAAAAATCGGCTGTTGCGGCATCTGATGGCCACTGGAGCATCTGCCTTGATCCATTGGCTGCGGCCAAAGGACTGACTCTGAATATCTCGACACCGAAACGTAACCTTCGGTATAAAGACGTCGCGGCCGGTGAGGTCTGGGTTTGTTCGGGACAGTCCAATATGGCGTTCAAGACCATGTCGATGGTGTCTGAGGAACGTTCGGAGGTTTTGGAAACTGTTGACAGGCAAGGTGATAATGTCCGTCTGTTTAATATGAGGGCGAGATGGAGCACTGACAACAGGGTTTGGGACAAGGCGGTCTATGATTCGCTCAACCGCTTGCGGTTCTTCCATCCAGCCGTGTGGGAGTATGGGTCCAGAGAGTCGGCTGATTCGTTCTCGGCGATCGGACTTGCGTTCGGACAGATGCTTGCGGATTCCCTCAATGTGCCGATAGGCTTGGTCCTCAACGCCGTCGGAGGTGCCGCCACGGAGTCATGGATAGACCGTAAAACCCTTGAATTTGAGTTTCCTGACATCATGATTGACTGGCGTCGCAATGATTTTGTCATGCCATGGGTCCGGGAGATCGCGTCGGTGAACATCAAAGATGCGGAAAACCCTCATCAGAGGCATCCTTTTCACCCTTGCTATCTGTTTGAGGCTGGCATTGAGCCGTTGGAACACTATCAAGTACGTGGAACCATTTGGTATCAAGGCGAGTCAAACGGCCACAATGTTGAGGTTCACGAGCGTTTGTTCCCGCTTCTTGTCCAAAGTTGGCGTTCCTACTGGAACGATCCGGACATGCCTTTCCTCTTCGTACAACTTTCAAGTCTGAACCGTCCGAGCTGGACTTGGTTCAGGGATAGTCAAAGACGATTGGCCGAGGCCATTCCAGCCTGTGCTATGGCTGTCAGCAGCGACAGGGGCGACTCTCTTGACGTGCATCCTCGCCGCAAGCTGGATGTCGGGAGACGCTTGGGTGTCCAGGCTCTTTATAATGTCTATGGTGACAGGGATGTGGTGCCGTCCGGCCCTGTCATCCGCTCCGCCCGTTTGGACGGTAATGATGTCGTGCTTGCTTTTGACTGGGCGGACGGGTTGAGGTCTGCTGACGGAGACAGGCTACGTACGTTTGAACTGGCGGGAGAGGATGAACAGTTCCGCCCGGCGGAAGCCATTGTGGAAGGCTCGGCGGTCAGGTTGCGCAGTGACGCTGTGCCGTCAACCAAGTGGGTCCGCTATGGTTGGCAGCCCTTTACCCGGGCCAATCTTGTGAACAGTGCCTTCCTGCCGGCCTCGACATTCCGCCTGGCTGTTGAATAAGTGACTTTTCCGCATGTTCGGGTGATTCGGGTGAGGAATATAGTGTCTCTGCTCCTAAGAAAATGGTTTTCAGGGATATTCAATGTGACGGATGCGCTTTGGACCTACTGAGGACGGTATGTCGGGATACGAGTATGAAGAAAAAACTCAAAAAAAGTTCAAAAAAGTTTGCAGTAATCAAAAAAAGTAGTACCTTTGCATCACCCGAACGATGAACAACGGGACAACGATTCGGGAGCTTAGCTCAGTTGGTTCAGAGCGTCTGCCTTACAAGCAGAGGGTCGGGGGTTCGACTCCCTCAGCTCCCACCAAAAAAGACCTCTTCAGGATTCCTGAAGAGGTCTTTTTCTATGTATATGTCCCACCCGAATGTTATGGCAAGTCGTGGGGCAAGTCCAAAACGGATCAAGCATTAAATCTAAGAAGCTGTTTTGAATTGTTTGAAATGTTCTTTGAGGTGAAAAATCTTCATTTTCTTCCCGCTTCTTCAGTCAGATAGCACCGCTATCTTCCTTGGAAGAAGCGGTCGAAACTGAAGTTTTTCACTCTCAAACCTTCAAACAAACAATTCAAAACAGCTTCTAAGAGTATGTGTCACAAACGTCAGGGGAAAAATCAAATTGCAGATTTTGGTAACGTGCAAAATCTGCAATTTGCCTTTTTTCCCCTGTCGTCACACATTATTTCTATAGAATGTAAAAGATAAATGAGTCACACAAAATAGTTATATTTGCATATTCATAAAATTCTGTTGTCATGCGTGAGATTATAATCCTGTTGACAGCCGCGATGCTTTGTGTCTCTTGTTCCGAACAGTTCAACGCGGCTTATCTCCTTTCTGGTGGGGCGAAAGTGGCTCAGGCCGCCGTCTTGTCAGACGCACAGATTCAATCTTATGTCGGACAGTATGTGCAGAAACTGGATGCGGAGAACACAGTCCTGCCGGAGACAAGTCCATATGTCAAGAGGGTCAGGAAGATGACATCTGGAATCACCTCGGTGAACGGGACTCCACTCAATTTCAAAGTCTATAAGACGAACGAGATTAACGCCTTCGCCTGTGCGGACGGAAGCGTAAGGATCTATTCCGGACTTCTGGACGCGATGACTGACGACGAGGCCCTTGGAGTTGTCGGTCACGAGATCGGCCACGTCGCCCTCAAGCACTCCAAGATGCAGTTCAAGCAGGCTCTTCTTACATCGGCCCTCAGGGATGCCGTTGTGTCCACCGGAGGAACGGTCGCTGTCCTCACGGCATCGCAGTTGGGTGATCTTGGCGAAGCCTTGATGAGCGCAAGTTTCTCAAGAAAGCAGGAGACCGCCGCTGACGACTACGGTTATGACTTCCTGAAGAGCGCGGGTAAGAATCCTTGGGCTATGGCTATGGCTTTCGAGGAGCTTCAGAGGCTTTCCAGCGGTGAGACGGCTTCCGGAACACAGGCCGCCTCAGGATCTTCGGTAGGTCAGTTGTTCTCAACCCACCCGGCCACGGCGGACAGAATCTCCAGGATGGCGGAAAGAGCCGTCAAGGATGGCTACAGGAGACCTTCCAAATAGTCAGCGTAAAGTCTTGTTCTCTGCCACGGTGAATCCCACGGAAATGGAATTTCCGGAATCATCGACGGCTGTGACGGTGTGTCTGCCGGGTGATGGTTTCAACGTCATCTGATGGATCATCTGAGTCTGCCCGACATATTCACTGTCCAGGTGCCAGAATACATTGGCGCTTGGAGTCCTGTGCGCCAGATTGAAGGTTATGCCGGCGATTGACCCGTCCAGCTGGCGCGGAATGTAGATCACTGCCCCGCTTTCAGGATAGATGAATTCCATCGGGGAACTGTCCGCCTTGCCTTTCGGAACCACGGGGGCATATTCAGGATGATGCTGCCTGTAGTACCATTCCATCGATGGAGGCAGGATGAACGTCCGGACCCCGTCCACAACCTTATGGTATGGACACGGTTCGCTCCTTACCGATTTGCGCGGCAGCATCAGAGTGTCCGAATCCTCGCAATTCCCCCCTTTCAGGCAACCGGACTCACGGCATACCTCAGCGACAATGTAGTCTCCATAGACCGGCTCCTTGAACCAACCATTCCTGGAATATTCACTGTCATATTCCTTGGCCGGAAGAAGGTTGAATATGTCGAACATCACCGGCCCGGCAGTGCGAGCACCCGTCAGGCCGGGAACTCCTTGCCCTTGGGCGTTGCCTGCCCAGACTCCGACGGCGTAGTCAGCTGTCACTCCGACCGCCCACGCGTCCCTGAACCCGAAACTGGTGCCTGTTTTCCACGCAACTTTCTTTACCGAGCCGATCAGGTGCCAGTCAATCTCATCTGGTCTGTTGACCTCTTTCAAAGCGTCGAATGTCCACCACAGGGCGCATTTGTCGTTCAGCGGGAAATTGTGCAGTCTGTCACCCTTGGATGTGTGCGTTGTGTCCGCGCTTTGGTACGATGCCGACAGTTTTGAATATGTCGATGTGATGTCTCCGAGTGTCCCTTCCGCTCCTCCGAGAATGAGCGAGAGGCCGTAGTGCGAGGCGCTTCCGTTCAATGTCGTCATCCCGCATTTCCTGAGAATATCCAGAAATTTCGGTACCCCGAATCTGCGCAGGAGGTGTACGGACGGCACATTGAGTGAGCGGGCGAGCGCCTCGTCGGCGGGAACCGCTCCATAGAACTGTCTGTTGAAATTCTGCGGAGAGAAACCGTTGATGTTTATCGGCACATCGGGCAGAAGAGTTCTCGGCAATATCTCGCCGTCCTGAAGCAGAGCACAGTACAGGAGAGGTTTCAGGATGCTGCCGGTGCTTCTTGGCGCGCGGATTATGTCCACCTCGCTTCCCGGACGTTTATTGTCAGGGTTGGCATTCCCGATGTAAGCCAGTGTCTCACCGGTGCGAACATCCTCCACGACGGCCGCGAGATCGTATATTCCTGTCTGGGAGAACTCGTTGTTCCATTGGTTGACTATTGCTTGCGCCTGCCTTTGCAGATGGATGTCGATTGTGGTGCGGATCCGTTTGCCGGGAGATGTCTTCCAGTAATATTCAGTCAAATGATGCGCTTCCTGCGGCAATGCCACCGGCTCACCGGGAAGCGGCTCGTCGCAGGCGAGGACAAAGTCTAATGAATCAATATGCCCGTGCTTGTAAAGCGATCCCAGCAGCCGGTTGCGTTTTTCCAGCAATCTTGTCCTGTTTTTGCCGGGATGGATCTCCGCCGGTGCGTTCGGGAGCACCGCCAACGTGGCGGCCTCACCCCAGGAAAGCTCATCGGGAGGTCTTCCGTAATATCTCCAGGAAGCGGCTTCCAGTCCGACAACATTCCCGCCGAAAGGCGCGTGTGAGGCGTACAGGCTTAGGATCTCCCTTTTGCTGCATCTTAGTTCCAGACGTGTGGCGAGGATAGCCTCGATGATTTTCTGGCCGATGTTTCGTTCCCGCCTCCTGGACATCCTGATGACCTGCATCGTGATCGTGCTTCCCCCGCTGGTGATCTGCCCGGCTTTGATGTTGCCGGCAGCGGCACGCGCTATCGCGACCGGATTCACGCCTGGGTGGTATGCGAACCATCTGTCCTCGAACTCGATGAGGGCTGTCTTGAATTTCTCCGGGACGGTGTCCGGTGTCGGGAACCTCCATTGTCCGTCACTTGCGATCCGGGCTCCCAGGAGCTCCCCGTTCCTGTCTGTGACGACGGTGGAATAAGATGTGCCTTTGAATAAGTCTCTGGGCAGACAGAAAAAATATGCGGTCAAGAGGGCGATTACTACACCTGCCACTATCCTTGACCGCAGTTTCTTTCCCATGGATTATTCAGTGACTTTCGTAGTACCCGAAGCCGTGTTGGCGCTGATGTGAGGGTCGTACATCGCCTCGCACTTCACGGCAGGGAGTATGAACTCGCCTTGGTAGGATGCGTGCATCTTGATCCTGAATGTCTTGCTGGCTCCCTTCGGAAGGTCGAAGAACCAGATGACACGGTCATCCCTGATGTCGCGGTAATTGTACGAGGCCTTTGAACTCTCGCCTCCGTAGAGCCTGTCGTTCATTATCTCCCAACCGGAAGGGATCATCTCGGTAAGGGCGAGATTGTTACAGTCCCTGACACCGCTCGTGTTGCCGACAGTGATGGTTACCGTGAAGTCCGTCCCCTGGGTTATGCTGTACGGATTCAGGCTCTTGCCCGCCAATGTGCTGTAGCTGACGTTCAGACTTAATCCGCTGGACTTGGCCTCCACCTTGTTCCCGAATTCCGGTATGACTGATGTTATCAACGTCGCATAGAGGCTTCCGTTCATCTTGTTCGTGATGTCTATGCTTCCGTTTTCGGTGTCCACCGCGGCATGGCCGATTGACTTGACGCTCTTTACCTCTGTCGTGTTGCCCCCTTGCTTTATTTCAGCCGAGACCGCATCGGACCCAACCTTCAAGGCAAGGCTCCTCATCGCGCAGGTCGCGAACGCTATTTCCTGTGTGGAGTACCATCCTCCGGCGATCGCGTCGGCGATTTCCTGGGCGACATCCATGGCTTCAGGCAAAGCGTCGTTGAGAACCAATGCCTCAAGGGCCACGGCCTTATCCCTTACAGGAGATCCGAACGTCCTGTCGGCCTCCTGGTAATCGGAGAAGTTTGTTTTAAGTCCTGCGATGATGTCTCCGGCCACGGTCTTCTTGCCTGTGACAGCGTATGTGGACGCAAGCATCCAGGCGGCCTGACCGGAAAGGGTCTCGCTTTCCTTCAGCCTGTTCATGGCCCCGCTTTCCGCCTCCCCGTTAAGCGCCAGAGTGTAGAGCCTGTAAGCCTGCACAAGATCCCCGAGACCTTCATTGTCGGAATTACGGTAGTCCTGCACGTTCCGCTTTTGGAATCTTGACCAGCTGGCCAGCACACCCTTGCTGACGCTGAATCCGTTCTGTGAGGCTGAGATCATAAACTGACCGGCCATGGAGCTTACCCATCCGCTGGCGTCAGCGCTTCCAGGCCAATAGACGAATCCGCCGTTGCCAAGCTGACGTTGGTACAGCTGCTGAAGCAGTTCAGGAATCATCTTGTCGATTTGCTTCTGCCTGTCCTCCGGGAGCATATTCCTGATAGCAAGAAGGCTTATTCCCTTGGAAGAGATCTGCTCCGTGCAATTGTAGGAGCAATTGGTCAGGAATGAGAATATTCCTCCGCAGTCAACATACGGGAATCCGGTGAGCTCCAGGGTCGCCCATTGGTTGTCATCGGCCTTGAAAGGCGAGAAACCGAAATGCTTGGTCGCGTCTTTGCCGATCATAGCCCTTGTCACGGAGATTACCGGCGGGTTAGGAGCGCGCACCCCAATGGAGATCGTTTCGCCGGCCTTGTGCCCGTTGCCATTCGCGGTGACAGTCACTGTGGCGGTTCCGGTTCCGGTGGCCTCAAGGTTGAACCTGACCATCTTGTCCCCAGGCTTGTCGAACTGGACGGACGCGTTGGCGTTCCCGGTTATATTCAGTGGGCCGTCAACCTTGATGCTGACATCGGCGTTCCTGACCCCGTCCTCAAGAGCGAAGACATTTACAGGCATCACGACCTTCTCCCCGGTTCCGATGACTCTCGGCAGGGTAGGGAGAACCATAAGCGGAGACCTTACCGGGACAGTCTTCTCGGCATTGCCGTACGCTCCGTCCCTTGCCGCCACAAGCATCACCCGCACACTTCCGACGTACATAGGAAGCTTGACCTTATGTGTGGCCGAGCCGCTCTGCAGCGAGAACGGACCGATGTACTTGACAACGGCGTTGAACCGGTTGTCCTTCCTCGCGCCGACAATAAGGCTTTCGTCACCTCCGATGCTGAACATCGGCGAGAATCTTCCGCTGTAGGCTCCGATGACATCATCGTAGAGATCCCACGTGCTGACTCCGAGCGCTTCCCTGGCGTACATCGCGTTCCAAGGATCCGGAGTCTTGAATGACGTG
This sequence comes from Alistipes sp. CAG:435, assembly GCA_000433355.1. Lineage (GTDB taxonomy): Bacteria > Bacteroidota > Bacteroidia > Bacteroidales > UBA932 > Cryptobacteroides. Next base: position 31,744 of record FR893129.1, read on the forward strand.
AGGTCCAGAAGTCCCTCGTCCACAATGGCCAACGTGTAGGTCATCGGCTTGCCGTTCTTTTCCTTGACCTTGATCTTGAATTCCTCCTCAGGGCGAAGCACGTCAGGCATGGTGATGACCGGCTCAAGGTGCGAGTCCTTGTCGTTGACTATGACAGGGCGCACTCCGTAAAGACGGATCGGCAGATCGTTGTCGGCTCTTTCGTGCGGCTGGACAAGGGTGATGTGGATGTAGAAGTTAGGAGCCATCTCCGGAGTGACCTTGAATGAATATGCCACATCGCCCTCTCCGGAAGTCTTCACCCATTCACGCGCGATTACCTTCCTTGAGTTCTCAAGTGAGACCAGTGCCTGTCCTTTTGACGCGGCCGGAATATAAACGGTCACCTTCTCGCCGACCTCGTAGGATTCCTTGTCTGTGGAGAATGACAGCATTGTCAAAGCGTCGGGATCAGTCTTGGATGACCTTCCCCTGTAGGCCGGCCAGTCCACATAGATGACATCCCCGGCCGTGTGTCCGCTTACATTGTCGGTCACAAGCAACAGATATCGTCCCCATTCCGGATAGTCCACCCTGAACGGGATGAGGTTGTCTCCTTTGGATGATTTGATTACACCGGAGGATACTATGTTCGCTGACGGACTGTTGACGTAGGAGTCGAGACTTTCGCTGCGGCTTTCCCACCACCAGCTCCATTTCATCTTGTAGATTGTGTACTTAAGGTTATGGCCTGACACCCTCGCGCCGTTCTTGTCCACGACGGCGATGCTGACGCTATAGTCCTTGTCTGTCTCCAGATAATGCCCGTTCCCCTCTCTCGGAACTTTCACTCCGACGTATGATGAATATGGTGAATATGGCACCGACAGCGAATTGAAGCTTACATCCCCGCCTTGCTCCTCGACTGTGGTCACGATATCGGCCCGGAGCATTCCCGGAGCGTTCTCCGCTGACGGCATCGTAACGTTCAGTCTGGACTGGCCGTTGGAGTTCAGCCTTGTGTCGATGAGCTGATGCTCGCTTGCGCTGAAGTCCGACAACGGACTTGAGAAGTTATACCCCTCGAATCCCTTGAATGTGGACGGACCCTGGCGCAGTGTCATATTCACTTTCGCGGCCAGTCCGGCGGCAGGAGGGCCGGTCAGCCAGTCCGCCGATATGCAGACCGGGACATTCCGTCCTCCGTCAATGGTCTTGCCTTCAAGGTCAAGATTGATCTTCAGTCTGTTAGGTTTGATGCTCTCGATTCTGAAAGGCTTATGGAACGTGGCTCCGCCAATCTTGAAGTAGGCGTGCCATGTTCCCGTAGGATCCTCGTTCTTGGTAGGAACCGTGTAGGCGTAGAATCCATTCTTGGCGTTCGTGTTGATCTGCTTTGTGTAGAACTGTCCCTGAGGTGTGTACAGCTCCATCACGGCCGGATGGTTGTCAGGGATCCTGTTCTCTTTGTCTTCCAGGATCATCGTGACGTGCAAAGTGTCTCCCGGCCTCCAGACACCTCGCTCCCCATAGACGAAGGCTTTCAGACCCTTTTCCAGAACCTTGCCTCCTACATCGAACCTGCTGAGAGACTTCTGCTCACCCTCGGTGACTTTCAGGTAGCTGGTCGCTCCGCCCCTCTTGGCCACAACCACGAAAGGCTTTCCGGAAAGCTGCACCTCTGCCATTCCGTCAGTGCCGGTCTTGGCATAGCCGATTTCCTTGAGCTGGTAGCTATAGACGTAAAGCTCGGCGTTGAACACAGGAGCGGCCTCGATGATGTCGCTCACGCTGACCCAAAGCTTGTCCCCGCCGGCGTACTTCGCGATCACTCCCAGATTGGATGTCAGCAGGTTGATGGCCGGAAACCTGCCATCTTCCATATAGTACGTAGGCTTGAGAGGATTATCCCTGTCCTTCCAGTTGTATTTCTCCCAGTCATAGAAATCATCATAATAATAAGGTGAAGGGGTGTCCCATTCATCGTTGTCCTTGTCCGTGATGTCCTCGGCGGAGATGTTCACCATCTTGTCCGAAGGAGTGCCGCTCTTGAATGAGTCATTCTTGCCATAGACTGAATATTCCTGCTTGAAAGAGATTCTGATGCGGTAAATCGCACCTGGCTCCTGCCTGAACAGTCCGGAGAGATCCACCGAGTAGTCCTGCCATTTGTGCAGGTTCTTTGACGGATCGGAATCCAGACGCACGCGACGCTTATAGACAAGCCGTCCGCATCTGCGCAGGGAGTTGTCACCGGAAAAGTTGTTGTCCTGCAGGAACATCAGCACGTTGTCCTCGTAGATTTGAATGACCCTGATGTCCACCGCATTGAGATTCACCGCCTTGAACGGAAGGATCAGTTCCTTGGAATTCGGCAGAATGTTGCCTTTCACCGGAATCTCGACCGCCGGCCTTACCTCCGTCGAAGAGAATTTCTTTGAATAATCCTCTCCGAGTCTTGTCCCGTCGTGGCTGCTTACCGCACCGGAGATCTTGAGTGTCAGAGGCTGATCATCAGGATTCTCGTAGAAGACCTTTACGTGCGCGTTCTCTGTCTGAATGTAACTGCGTCCAACCCCTTCAAGTGTGAACAGGCCTGAGTTGTCGCTTACATCAGCCAAAGCCTCTGTGAAATAGATGTCGATGTACGGGTCGTCTGCTTCCACCCTCTCGGTGCTGAGTACCTTGAAATCGTTCATCGCCGGAATCCTGATCTCCAGCCTTGAGTCTGTCACGAATCCGGTATCTCCGGCTTTCAGGCTGATTTCCAACGTCCTGTCCTTCGTGTCCCTCGGTAGGCCGATGATCTCGAAATGATAGTTGAGCGGATCCGTTCCGGCTGTGACATTGGCCTCCGCGCCTTTTTCCGGGTAATCATATTCAAGCATCTTCCGAACCTTCTCAAGAGGAAGCGCTTCCGTAAGGGAGATCGTGCCTTCAATGCTGGCCCTGTCAGGAGAGGCCGCGGTGATCGTGATCTCGTTCAACGAGAGCACAGCCTCCTTTATGGCCACAAGGAAATTGAACGAGAATTTCTTGAATTTACGGTCGCCTACCTTCTGGATCTTGTCCAGCCGCAGTTTACCCGTATATGACTGCCCCGGTTTCAGGGCTCCGGTCTCGGGAATGAATTCTATCATGCTGCCGGACAACCATCTGGCCGTTCCTTTGACTGATGGTGTGAATGTCAGTACTCCATCTTTGAGATCAGTCCCGGCCATCGCCTCGGGAATGTCGGAGGCGAGTTCCACACGGATTGTGGATTTGTCGGAGACGACCCCGCCTGTATAAGCCTTGATGAATGTGGCGAACTCGATGCTTTGCCCCTTGCTCTTGCCGAAGCGGCTGCAGGATGAGCTGGCCATAATAAGTATTGCCATTGACAGAATGGCGATAACGCTTTTTGTCGAGATTCTAAAGTTCATATACCTTGTTATTAATTAGGTGTGTGTCCAGTTGTTCCTGTCGGAAGGCTGCGGTCTTCTCTCTATGGCTCGATAGAGTTCCACAACGGCTGCAAATTTAGGAATTCTTTTTAGTATATTCAACACCCTGTCATTATTTGCGTCGGTTTATTTGCTGCGGTGTGACAATTTGTCAGCATTGTCGCGGTGGCACAGCCTTTGATTTTATCCCAGCGTCTCCGGAGTGAGCCGGAGCGCAGATTTAAAAACATTTAAAAACTTTATATCATGATCAAACCATTGGCAGACAGAGTCTTGGTTGAGCCTAAAGAGGCTGAGACAAAGACAGCTTCAGGTCTTTATATTCCTGACACAGCAAAGGAGAAACCTCAGGAGGGTAAGGTGATCGCCGCAGGTCCTGGCAAGAAGGATGAACCTATGGAGGTCAAGGTAGGTGACGAGGTCATCTATGGCAAGTACGCCGGCACAGAGGTTACCGTTGAGGGTAAGAAATATCTTATCGTGAAGCAGTCAGACATTCTGGCTATTCTGTAATTAACAATAGGAGGAATTTATTATGGCTAAAGAAATAAAATTTGATGTTGATGTCCGCTCGAAGATGAAGGAAGGAGCTGACGCTCTTGCGGACGCTGTTAAGGTCACACTTGGCCCTAAGGGTCGTAATGTTGTGATCGATAAGAAGTTCGGTGCGCCTCAGGTCACCAAGGACGGTGTGACTGTCGCCAAGGAGATTGAACTCGCTGACAGGTACGCCAATATGGGTGCCCAGATGGTAAAGGAAGTAGCTTCCAAGACCAATGAGCAGGCGGGTGACGGTACCACCACCGCTACCGTTCTCGCACAGGCCATCATCAATGTCGGTCTGAAGAACGTCACCGCGGGCGCCAACCCTATGGACCTCAAGAGAGGTATCGACAAGGCTGTCGCCGCTGTTGTCGCCGAGCTCAAGAAGAACAGCAAGAAGGTCGGCACAGACTATTCAAAGGTAGAGCAGGTCGGCACGATCTCCGCCAACAATGACGCTGCCATCGGCAAGCTCATCGCCGATGCCATGTCGAAGGTAAAAGGTGACGGCGTGATCACAGTCGAGGAGGCCAAAGGCACAGAGACCGAGGTCAAGGTTGTCGAGGGTATGCAGTTCGACAGAGGTTACATCTCTCCTTACTTTATGACCGACTCTGACAAGATGGAAGCCGTACTTGACAACGCTTCCGTTCTTATCACCGACAAGAAGGTCTCTTCGATGAAGGATCTTATGCCTATCCTTGAGCCTATCGCACGTGACGGCAGGGCACTGCTGATCATCGCCGAGGACGTTGACGGCGAGGCTTTGACAACCCTCGTTGTGAACAAGCTTCGTGGCACTCTGAAGGTAGCCGCTGTCAAGGCTCCTGGTTTTGGAGACCGTCGCAAGGAGATGCTTCAGGACATCGCCACCCTTACAGGCGCCATCGTAGTGTCCGAGGAAAGAGGATTCACTTTCGAGAACACGACTCCTGACATGCTTGGCAAGGCTGAGAAGATCACCATCACCAAGGACAACACCACGATCGTGGGTGGAGCCGGTGACAAGGACGCCATCGCCGACAGAGTCGCCCAGATCCGCAAGCAGATCGAGAACACCACATCTGACTACGACAAGGAGAAACTTCAGGAAAGACTTGGCAAACTGGCCGGTGGAGTCGCGGTGCTCTATGTCGGTGCAGGTTCCGAGATTGAGATGAAGGAGAAGAAGGACAGGGTTGAGGATGCTCTCAACGCCACCCGTGCCGCTGTAGAGGAAGGTTACCTTCCTGGTGGAGGTGTCTCCTACATCCGTGCCGCCGAGGCATTGAAGAATCTCAAGGGTGAGAATGATGACGAGACCACAGGTATCCACATCATCGCCCGCGCCATCGAGGAGCCTCTCCGCCAGATCGCCCAGAACGCTGGTGTTGACGGCAGCGTCATCATCCAGAAGATCCGCGAGAACAAGGGTGACTTCGGCTACAACGCCCGTACCGATGAATATGTCAATATGCTTGAGGCCGGTGTCATCGATCCTACCAAGGTCGCTCGTGTAGCCCTTGAGAACGCCGCTTCAGTCGCCGGAATGTTCCTTACCACCGAGTGCGGTATCGTTGACATTCCTGAGAAGGAGCCAGCCGCTCCTGCGGTGCCTGCAGGCGGAATGATGTAATCGAAGCTTTACTTTAAATGAAAACGGGAACCATTATCGGGTGGCTCCCGTTTTTTTTGTGCTTACTTAGTAACATTCAAAAAATAACCTGCATCATCTTAAGGAATCTTTTCGGTCTAGATCTCTTTTCTCATCAGTCATGTGCCACCGGCACACTCCTTCTTCAAAAAAAGATCTATCCTCGAAAATCTTCTCTTAATCTGAAGCAACTTATTTTTTTCATGTTCCTTATTAGAATTGTGACGTTTTTTATTTATCTTTGAGCCTTGATAAAATTTTGCGCTAACGTTTTAGCACTGGATTTATAACCATTGAATAATTATTTATCAAAGAATATGAAAAAAATACTGATTTTGGGGAGCAGCAACACGGACATGACGGTCAAGACACCGGCACTTCCGGCTCCCGGTGAGACTGTCCTTGGAGGGGTCTTCACTATGAGTGCCGGTGGAAAAGGCGCCAATCAAGCGGTTGCCGCAAAGAGAGTCGGAGGAGAAGTCTCCTTTGTCTGCAAGGTCGGAAACGATGTTTTCGGAGACAATTCCGTCAAACATTATGAGGATGAGGGCATCGATGTCAGCGGAATTCTCCGTTCAGACAAGCCGTCCGGGGTGGCATTGATCACTGTTGACAAGGATGCCGAGAACTGCATCGTTGTGGCTTCCGGGGCTAACCTTGATTTCACGGATGAGGACATCACTGCCTCCGAGGCTGCGCTCAGGTCCTGTGACATCCTCCTGATGCAGCTTGAAATCCCCGTTCCAACCGTACTCAAGGCTGCCAGGATCGCCCATGAGGCCGGCGCCTTTGTGGTCCTCAATCCGGCTCCTTACGCCGAACTCCCGGAGGAGATATTCAAGTACATCTCATTGTTCATTCCTAACGAGACCGAACTCGCCTCATTCTCCGGAATGCCAGTGACCGACAAGGAATCCGCCGCCGCCGCCGCCAAGGTGCTGTTCGGCAAGGGTGTCGGGAATATGATCGTGACGATGGGAAGCAAGGGTTCCCTTATCCTTGACGGCGGTGAGCCTCAGTTTGTTCTGGCCCGCAAGGTTAAGGCTGTTGACACGACCGGAGCGGGTGACACTTACTGCGGATCCATCTGCGTGGCTCTTTCTGAAGGCAAGACTCTCAAAGAGGCGGCGGAGTTCGCGTCAGCCGTGTCGGCTCTTTCCGTGACCAAGATGGGTGCGCAGACCGCAATCCCTACAAGGGCTGAGGCCGAAGCCTTCATGGCACAATAATAATGAATATTCAATCTTAAATAACACTTATTATTATGTTCATCGTAAACAGTTATGGTCTGGCAGTGTTCTTCTGCTTCATCATCATGCTTTGTTGGGGCTCTTGGGGCAACACTCAGAAACTCGCCGCCAAAAGTTGGAGGTATGAGCTCTTCTACTGGGACTATGTGATCGGAATGGTCATATTCTCTTTGCTCCTCGCGCTTACTCTCGGTACATTCGGTCCAGAGGGACGACCGTTCTTCCAGGACATCGCACAGGCTGATTCATCCGCCATTCTCAGCATCATTATAGGAGGTGTGATATTCAATCTTTCGAATATCTGCCTCAGCGCTTCCACTTCGATCGCCGGTATGTCCGTCGCGTTCCCTGTAGGATGCGGCCTCGCGCTTGTGCTTGGAGTGATCAACAACCTTAGGGTCGAGATGTCGCAGGGTGCGCTCAAGAGCAACCTGACCCTTCTGGCGATTGGTGTAGCCCTTGTAGTGGTCGCTGTCATCCTTAATGGCATAGCTTCCGGAAAGAAGGCCGGCAACGCCGAGATCAGCAAGGCGGACCAGCGCAAGGGTATCATCCTTGCCGTTGTCGCCGGAGTCGTGATGTCATTCTTCTCATCATTCGTGATGAAGGCGATGGACCTCAAGGATTTCGCGAATATGGAGCCAGGCAAGGTCGGCCCTTACACCGCCATCGTCGTGTTCAGCCTCGCTGTTCTTGTCAGCCACTTCGTTTTCGGCCCTATATTTATGAAATGGCCATTCCAGGGCGCGCCTGTCAAGATGAGTGAATATTTCAAAGGCAATTCCAAGACTCACCTCGTGGGAATGCTTGGTGGATGCATCTGGTGCCTTGGTACCGCCCTCAGCTATATAGCCGCCGGTAAGGCAGGAGCTTCCGTATCCTATGCCCTCGGACAGGGCGCTCCTATGGTCGCGGCCATCTGGGGTGTGTTTGTTTGGAAGGAATTCAAGGGATCCAACAAGACCGTGTACAATCTTCTTGGCATGATGTTCCTGTTCTTCATCGTTGGACTTGGAATGATCGTGGCGGCGGGAATGTAAAGAAAGTTGCACCGTCGGACGGTTTTTGACAAAAATCGGCTTCAGGCTTATTCTGGAGCCGATTTTTTTACTTTTTGTTGTAACCATCCGAACAGTTGGGACTTACATCGGTTTAGAGGGCGTTTCAACACATAGATGTTGAAAACTATTATCGAAAAAATGTCAAAAAAAGTTTGGAGGGAAAGAAAAAAGTACTACCTTTGCACCCGCTTTTAGGAACAGAACGCAGGTTCAACCTCTTGAAAACATCAAAACAAGTTCATTGAAAAGACTGAAGGAAGTAC
>FR893130.1 GCA_000433355.1 Alistipes sp. CAG:435
AGGAGCCACGCCGATGATCTTGCCGAACATCAGGTCGATGGCCTTGACGGACGAGATCAGCACCTCTACCACCCTGCTGGTCTTCTCCTCGATGACACTGGACATCACCTGCCCGCCGAACATCATGATGAACATCCAGATGATGATGCCCAGAAGCATGGAGATGATCATGTATATCCCTGACTCCGAGACAGTCTCGTTGCCTTTTTCGTCCATCGTGTACTCCGTCACCTTGACATCGGCCTTCACCTCGTCCATAATCTTGGAAAGGTTGTCGATGCCGTACTGCTGCACACGGTACTCCTCTACCGCGTCATTGGCCTTCGCGGTAAGCCCCGAGGTGAACTCCACTCCGAGCGGATCCTTTGAATATGTCTGGACGGAGACCGTCTTCTTGACGGAATCCAGCGGAGACACTACTACCAGGACATCCTTCCCGTACTCGTCCAGACGGGCCTTGACCGAATCGGGATTCTCGGAGGAATAGTCCGTGAACGTAAGCCGGTCTGTGTCCTGCAGGTGACTCATCACGATGCCGGAGCGGTCAACCACGGCGACATCCTGCTTCCTTTCCTTCGTCCCGGCCATGATCAATCCGACAATTATCATGGTCGCCGCGAAAATCAGCGGCACAAGTATCGTGGTGACAATGAAGGACTTCTTCTTGACGCGGGTGAGATATTCCCTCGCTATGACAGTCTTTATTATTCTGAAATTCATGACTATGCCTCCTCGGTTACAAGTTTTATGAATATGTCGTTCATCCTCGGGATCAGTTCCTTGAACGAGTTGACGATGATGTCCTGACCGAGCAGGACAGAGAGCGCGTCATTGGAGGACACGTTCTCCCCGAGAGTCAGCACGGCGGTGTGCCGTCCGGCGTTGTCCTCGTCGGAAAGGACCTTGAATATTCCTTCGGCATCCTTCACCTTGTCCTCGCCGGTGTAGATCAGTTCGATGTTGTTGTTGCCGTATTTGTGACGGATCTCGTTGACCCCGCCGGTGATCACAAGATGCGATTTGTTGATGAGGGCGATGTTGTCGCACAACTCCTCGACAGACTCCATATTATGTGTCGATAGGATGATTGTGGCCCCCTCGTCCTTCAAACGAAGGATCTCCTTGCGGATCAACTCGGCGTTCACCGGGTCGAAACCGGAGAACGGCTCGTCCAGAATCATCAGTGACGGCTTGTGCACAACGGTCGTGATGAACTGAACCTTCTGGGCCATACCTTTGGACAGTTCCTCGACCTTCTTCTTCCACCAGTCCTGGATTCCGAAACGCACAAACCATTCCTTCAACGCCTTGCGTGCCTCGGCTGCGCTCATGCCCTTCAACTGGGCCAGATACATTGCCTGGTCGCCGACCTCCATCTTGCGGTAGAGTCCCCGCTCTTCAGGCAAATAGCCTATCTTTTCGACATCCGACTGCGTTATCGGACGACCGTCGAACAAAACTTCTCCACCATTAGGAATAGTTATCCGGTTAATGATGCGGATCAGCGTGGTCTTTCCGGCACCGTTAGGCCCCAGCAGACCGAATATTCCGCCTTTAGGGACGCTCACACTGACGTTGTCAAGCGCGACCTTCTCCCCGAAGTTCTTGCAGACATTCCTGCACTCGATAATATTCTCACTCATATACTTAAAATCTTGCTTGTCAATTCAACGAGCAGTTCGCCCGGAGTGGCTTCCCCGGCATCTCCTCCTTTGCCTTTGTAGTCATATTCACAAAGAAGGGAGATCACCTCCATCGCCTTGCGGACCGGGTAGTTGGCCACCGCAATGTCATATTCCTTCCAAAAGTAAGGGTTCACGCCTTGCAGGGCGGCAGCGACGGCGGTTCTGTCCGGGTATCGGTTCTTTTCCTTCAACGCGGCGTATTTCAGGATTCTGGCGAAATGGGTGTAAAGGGCGCTTACCGCCATCGGCATGGCGAACTTCGCCGCCTCACCGATGCGCGCGGCTATTCTCAAAGCCTTCGCCCCGTTCCTCGCCGAAAGTTCCTTGGTCAGCTCAAACACGCTGAACTCACGGCTGATGCCGACATTCCGTTCGATGTCCGAGATAGTTATCTGCTTCGCTCCCTCCGGGAGATTCTTCAGCATCTTGTCCGTCTCGACAGCGATACGCCCGAGATTGGTTCCGGCGGACTCAGCCAGCAACGCCGCCGCCTCGGGATCGATTGACAGTCCCCTTCCGGAATAATACTGAGCGATCCACGAAGGCATCTCGTAATCCCTCAATGCATTGGACTCGACAACAATCCCGTTCTTGGAGGCCTGCTTGTACAACGCCTTCCGTTTGTCAGCTGAAGCCCCGCGCATCAAAAGCACCAGAACCGTGGAGTCCAAAGGTTTCTCGCAATAAACAGCCAACTTCTCCAGATCACGCATTGCCTGTGCGTCCTTCACCACAACCAATTGCCTCTCAGCCATCATCGGAAACCTGCGGGCAGCTGTGATAACGGTGTCCGCATCGACATCCGCCCCGTAGCAGATCGTCTCGTTGAAATCCCGCGAAGCCTCGTCAAGAGCGTTCTCGATGACAGCATCGCAGACCATGTCCGTGTAGTACGGTTCGTCCCCCATCAGCAGATAGACGGGGGCGAACTGCCCTGACTTGACAGCGGAAACTATCTCACGGCACCGGCTGCCGACATTAACCGTTCCTTTCGCCATTCAAGGCTCTATTAATACTTAAAATCCAATGTCTTACGAATATCCTCGGACGAAGCGCCGACAAGAATCCTGTAGTTGCCTTTTTCAGCCGCCCAATCATGCTTTTCAGCGTCGAAATAGCTGATGGCCGCCTTGTCCAAAGTCACTTTCACCTCACCAGACTTGCCTGGTTCAAGGAATATCTTTCCGAAGCCCTTGAGTTCCTTTACCGGACGCTCGACTGAGCTTTCCGGAGCGCTGACATAAATCTGCACGATCTCAGCACCGGCCACAGAGCCGGTGTTCTTCACCGGAACAGTGACGGTCAAGCCCTTTTCGATTGAGCCAGAAGTCTTAGGCTCGCCATATTCAAACGTGGTGTAGCTGAGTCCGTAGCCGAACGGGAAGGTCGGCTTGATGGCGCTATGCTCGAACCAACGGTAGCCCACGAATATTCCTTCCGTGTAGGTCTCGTCGTAGATGATCTTGTCCTGGATGCCCATCTTGACGGTCTCCTTGCGAGGGATTCCCGGGTACTGGATTTCAGACTGAACAGGATAATCCGCCAGCGTGGCCCCGATCGTGAACGGTAGTTTTCCGGAAGGGTTGACATCGCCTGAAAGCACGTCCGCCAGAGAATGTCCGGCCTCGCTCCCAAGATACCAGTCCTGAACTATTCCCGGAACCTTGTCAGCCCACGGCATCGCCACGGCGTTTCCGGAGATATTCACAACCACAAGTTTCGGATTGGCTGCGGCAAGAGCCTCAATCACAGCGTTCTGTGAATATGGAAGATCATAGCTTTCCCTGTCGTTGCCCTCGCTGTCCTGATGGTCACTCTTGTTGAGACCTCCGATGAAGATCACGATGTCAGCAGCTCTGGCGGCTGCCACCGCATCGGCGATGAGTTTCTCCGCCGAACGGCTCTCGCTAAGATCCTGACCTGTCGTCCCCCCGTCGAACTGGCCGCTGGCATCACCGACATAACCACGCTCGTAAACCACCTTCGCATCCGCGAACCTTTCCCTGATTCCCTCCAGCGGGGAAACCTCGTTCTTGACTTTCAGAGAGGAACTTCCGCCGCCCACTGTCATCATCTTGACAGCGTTCTCGCCGACAACCAGAATCTTCCTCGCGTTCTTTATCGGAAGAATGCCGCCATCGTTCTTGAGAAGCACGATGGACTCCGAGCCGATCTTTCTCGCCGCCGCGATGTGTTCCGGGCTGACGAACGATCCGAAAGGACGGTTTCTGTCCATCACCGTGCGGAACATAAGTCTCAAGACCCTGCGGACCTTGTTGTCAAGCACATCCATGGTATATTTCCCTTCATTGATTCCCTTGAGGAAAGGATCCGAAAGGTAGTAGTTGGCGTAAGCGTTTGAGAGAGACCAGCTAAGTCCGTTGGTAAACGTGCCGAATTCCATGTCCAGACCATTATTCACAGCCTGTTCCGTGTCATGGGCTCCGCCCCAGTCACTGATCACTACTCCATCGAAACCCCACTCTCCTTTAAGGATGTCGTTCAAAGTGTACTGGTTCTGGCAGCACCACTGGTTCTTGTAAAGATTGTAGGAACCCATTATCGCCCAAGCCTTCCCCTCGGTGACGGCTGCCTTGAAGGCCGGAAGATAGATCTCATAGAGAGTCCTGTCATCAACTGTCACATTGGTGGTGAAGCGGTTATATTCCTGATTGTTCAGCGCGAAATGCTTCACGCAGGCAGCCACGCCGTTGCTCTGCACACCCTTGACATAAGGCACGACCATGCGGCCTGAAAGGTAAGGATCCTCACCCATATATTCAAAACTGCGCCCGTTGAGAGGGGTTCTGCAGATGTTCACGCCAGGTCCCAGAAGCACGTCCTTCCTGCGGTAGCGGGCCTCCTCGCCGATGCTCTTTCCGTAAAGAGCCGACATCTCAGGATTCCAAGTGGCAGCCAGCGCGGTCAACGCCGGGAACGCCGTGCAGGAATCACTTGTCCACCCGGCCTGACTCCATTTGTCCCAAAGCACCTCCGGACGGATTCCGTGAGGGCCGTCGGAAGTCCAGATCTCAGGGATGCCGAGCCTCGGCACTCCAGCCGAGCTGAACTTTGACTGGGCATGCAGCACAGCCACCTTTTCCTCCGTCGTCATCCTTGCGAGAGCGTCCTCCACCCTCTCCTCGATGGTTCTCGTCTCATCAAGAAAGACAGGCCCGCCATTTCCGGCGGCCTGTCTTCCAACACCTCTTTGCTGACCACACGCGGCGGCGATGCCTGCCACGGCTATCAGACTCAAGATCAATCTCTTTTTCATCCTATGCGTCAAATTTCTTTTCTTTTGTCCTTACGATCTTCTCCTTCATCAGATCGACAGCCGCGCTGACGGCATCCTCGAACGAGGTTGAGTTCCTCTCGATGACAAGATCCTGGCCGTAGGCCCTTGTCTGGATCCTGACATTCTTGTTGTCCGGCTCCTTGAGCAAAGATAAAGTCACCTCCATTCCGTCAAGATGGTCGCTGAATCTGGAAAGTTTCGAGACCTTCTTCTCTACATAGTCGAGCAGTTTCTGATCCGCGTCGAACTTCAGGGATTTTACTCTAATCTCCATTTTTACCTCCGCTTTTTGCCCTTGGGTGGGCGTTAACATAAACTTTTTTCAGTTTCTCGATGGTGTTGTGCGTATAGACCTGCGTCGCCGCGAGCGAGGAATGTCCCAGAAGCTCCTTTATCGAATTGAGATCCGCCCCCTCGTCCAGCAGTTCCGTGGCCAAGGAATGCCTCAACACGTGTGGAGACTTTCTCCCGGTGATGCTTCCGACCCGCCCAAGCGCTTTTTTTATCGCCCTGTCTATGAAAACCGGATAGAGTTTCAGGCCCTTGCCGGTGACCGCCAGTGGCTCGCTTGCCGATCTTTCGCGACCAACCATCGTTTCAACTGCTTGTAAATATAATGAAATTTCCTTACAAAGCGAAGAAACAAGCGGAATTTCTCTCACTTTGTCGCCTTTTCCCCTCACGGTCATCGTCCCGCGGGCGAAATCCACATCTCCGATCCTAAGCCCTATCAGCTCCGCCCGGCGCATCCCCGTACTGTAAAGCATCGACACGATCAGCCGTTCCAGCCTTCTTGAATATGCCGCCTCGGAGGCCTTGTCGTTCCCTGTGATCAGCGCCAGATTCTCCTCGGAAGCATCACAGTCCGTCGCGGCGAAATATTCATTCATCGACTCTTCCCTATAGAACACCGGCAGCCTTTTCTCCACCTTTGGCTTCGCCACCGTCCGCACTGGATTGGCGGTCAGCCTTTTCTCCTTCATCAGGTAGCGGCAGAACCCCGACAGCACCGACAGATGCAGCCTGACCGTCCTCGGGCTATCCTCTCTTTTCTCAAGAAGATACACCTCGTGCGAACGGATGATCTGCGGCGTGAGCGATTTCAGCAGTTCCTCATCAGTCGCCGCCCCGCAATCCTCCACAAAGACCTTCAGGGCATCTGAATATATCGCCTGGGTTCTCGCCGAATATCTCCGGATGTCCTTGATGTAAGATATGTAATCTTCGATGAGGCGCATAGGCTTAAGCCTTAATATTCATCAACTTCGCATCACTTTCCGGCATTGTTCACACCAATCTTTCCCGCCAGCTTCTCGACAGGCTTGTTGCACCACTGTGCGATGACTCCCACGAGCAGGGCAGCGGCGAGGGTTCCCTCACGCACACCGTGGATTCTTCCGTCAAGCCAGAGAAGCGAGGCGACGCACGCCAGAGCCACAAGCGACACATCCACAACAACTTTCGTGATGTCAAAACGGGTTTTGAAAGCCTTGCAGATCGCCAGAACAAGTCCTTCGCCGGCCAGTGTCACCACCCCGGCCACGACCTCAAAAGCCACACCGACCCCCACAAGCACGATGCCCACAAGGCACCAAACGACCTGCATAAGGTAGTTCGGGCAAGGCACATCCGCGATGCACCAGCAGGCGAAATCCGTCATGTACCCGAACGCGAACGCCACCGGCAGCTGCATCAGCTGCACCCAGTCATAGTCCTTACGCAAAAGCGCCATCTGAATCAGAATGAATATGCAGTGCATCACGATCGTTGCCTCCCCCACCGTCAGCGGGCACAGCATACTCGCCACATAAGGCGGACACGAGATCGGCGAAGTTCCAAGATCCGCCAGAATAGAAAAAGCCACCCCGAACGCCACAATCAGCAGTCCGACGCACAGCATCACATATCTCTTGAATATTTCCATTTTATCTCTTGAATATTTTGTTTCCTGAATATCTCAATATTTATTCAAAACTCTGACGTTTCCCAGTACGGCATATTCATAAATACCTGTGGACACGGTTGTAATAGTCCTTGTAGTCAATGTCTTTCCTTGAAAGCAGGAACCGCTCCTCCTGAAGGATCTGGAGGTGGAAAATCGTCACCGCGCAGAGCACGACAAGCAGGTGAAGCCAGTTTGCGAAGCAGAGAAGCAGCCCGATGTAGGTCAGGTCAAAACCGACGAAAGCCGGGTTGCGGCTGATTCTGTAGATGCCGGAAGTGACCAGTCCGGTCTTCTCGTCCGGGGATATTCCCGCCCTCCAACTGTCCCGCATCTGAAGCACGGCGGTAGTGAAGAACACCACTCCGAGAGCCGTCAAAGCCAGTCCGATCCAACCGCACCACCGCGGGAGGAATGAATATCCCCGGACGACGCTCCACACCTCCACGACGACAATCAGGACGGAAAAGGCAGCCAGCAACCGCTCCACAGTCAAAGTCCGCAGTTCCTTATTCCCGCGCCCCATCTGATTGGTCCGGATCCCTTGACTCCTCTGACTGAGCTGTTTAGCCAGATAGACTCCATAGAATCCGGCCATCAAGGCCAATGATATTATCTGAAATACTGTCATACAATCACGCCGGAGGCATCTGGTTCAGGATCATCCCTAAGCATTTCCTCCAGCGTACAAATTTACGAATATTCCCGAGATACCCAACGAGCGTTCAGCAGTCGGTGCGTCAGGACAGCATTTCCACGCAACGACTTTGCAAACAGGGGGTCTTCGTGCGTCACTCAGACAGATTGCCTAAAGTGAACTCGTGCGTAAAAACGGCTCTCATACGCACCAAGTGCCTACAAAGAATAACTCTGGAGAAAGACGATTTTACAAGCACGGGGATATTTATGAGCCACCGGAACAAGACTTAGAAGCTGTTTTGAATTGTTTGAAATGTTCTTTGAGGTGAAAAATCTTCATTTTCTTCCCGCTTCTTCAGTCAGATAGCACCGCTATCTTCCTTGGAAGAAGCGGTCGAAACTGAAGTTTTTCACTCTCAAACCTTCAAACAAACAATTCAAAACAGCTTCTTAAAAATTGTTTTTTTACCATCAATATGCACACATTATCTAAATTAGTCGTATATTAATAGTTTGGAATTAGAAAACCATCCATTTTTGACTTGAAGACGATGATTAGGCCATAGATAACGAGATAGCCTAAAGATATAATTCCGAATAGAACAGGCATAATATGGACAGAAGAAAATTCATAAAGATAGGGGCCGGCGCGGTTGCTGTCGGGGCGATGTCCGGGTCCGTGGTCTTGCGGGCGGCTGAAATTTCCGCCGAAAACAAGACTTCGGACGACCTCACGGCAGGATATTCAGCGGCGAGTGATTCCGCATCGGAATATTCAACGGCCAGATATTCATCAGAAATCGGGGAAGCCGGCAAGAAAGATCTTCTCGTGAGATTTCTGGGGACAGGAGCGGCGGATTGGAACGGCATGGACGAGAGAGGCGAATTGAGGCGGCTTTCGAGCGTGCTCCTTGACAACCGCATCCTTATCGATTTCACCCCGTCTGACGCGGACATGCTGCCGCCGGGATTCAAGAAACCTGACGCCGTGTTTTATACTCATTCGCATTCCGACCATTACAACGCCAGGGCCGCCATCGAAACGCTCCACGCAAATGTGGTATATGTAGGTGACACCTGGGTTGAAAGGGCAAAGGCGGATCTCGCCGCGGCCGCCTCAGGACTCGGCAAGTCCACGCCAGAAGTCATCGGCCTTGCGATCGGCCAAAGGACACAATGCGGAGACCTGACGATCACGGCTCTGCCAGGCAACCATGCGACAAAGGACGACAATGAGCAGACCCTCATTTACCTGATCGAAAAAGGCTCCGTGCGTGTCCTGTATGCCACCGACACCGGCGGGATTCCAGTCAGAGCCGCCAGAATCGTCGGGATAGACGCCCACATCGCGGACGGGATGCCGATCACCGGACTTATAATGGAAGCCACCATGGGAATCGACCATGATGAGGATTTCAGGATATTCACCCATTCTAGCGTGGGAACTGTCCTTAGGACCGCCCATGTCCTTCTGGACACCGGAAGACTCAAGGCTCCGCAGGGCCAGCCTGTGTACCTCACCCACATGGCAAGGACACTCCACGGCACCCAGGCACAGCTCGACGCAAACCTTCCTCAGCCTCTCCGTGCCGCTTACGATGGATTGGAAGTCATATTCAGAGGATGATCTTCCGCCATCGAATAATTTTTACCGCATGCCGTCATCCATAAACCGCCTGTCACTTAAGATCTTGACTATAAGCATCCCATAGGTGCAGGCAATATGTAAACCAACAACTGTTTTATGAAATTTATCGGGAATATTCTTTGGCTGATTCTTGGAGGCCTGCTGGTCTCCCTCGGCTACTTCATCGCAGGACTGCTTTATTGCGTGACCATCATAGGCATTCCATTCGGATACCAGTTGTGGAAGTTCGGGGTGTTTTCCCTATGGCCGTTCGGGACGGACGTGGTGGACGGGAACAACGCCGGAGGCTGCCTCAGCATATTCATGAATGTGATTTGGATTCTGCTGGGATGGTGGGAGATCGCTGCGACGCACCTTGTCTTCGGGCTCATCTGCTGCATCACGATTGTTGGGATCCCGTTCGGGCTTCAGCATTTCAAGATGGCGCTGCTTTCCGCCATGCCGTTCGGCAAGACATTCCGGAAAGCGTGATTTGCCGCTGATCCGGCGACAACTATCAGCATAAAATACAGAGCATTCGTGTCCACTACCGCAAGCACCATCTTATTTTCAATCCCGAGTCAGCGCAATCTCGTCAAGAGTCATCTCAGGGAACCGACCGGACTCCGCCATAGCACGAAGTTCTTTGAAAGCCTTCAGGCCATCAGAGGTAGCCTCCGTCTTGTCTCCACGTATCTCAAAAGGGATTTTTCCTCGTTGAACCACAGCCCTGGCAAACACATTCATAGCCGTATTGGCACTCATCCCGAACTGGGAACAAAGCGCATCAAATGAAGACTTGAGACTAGCGTCCATCCTAACCGTCATTGAAACTTGAGCCATAATCACTGATATGTTATACGGATACAACAAATTAATTCAATATGCAACAAATTTAACGCATAACGACGTAATCATAGACTAATTTGATGACTCTCTACCGAGGTATATAACTAATTCCCAGATGGATGCTCCCCGTTCAAGCCAATCAGGCCGTCGCCGAACAATTATATACGAGCTGGCGACACCTGCATTTTGTGAATATGGCGGCATACAAACCAGCCCTGAGTACAGCGAGAGGCCTGTGGATATGCCGCCTATGGTTTCTGGATCCGTAGGCGGCATACGGCCCGGCCTCACTATGGCGTGGAAGCATAACCGTATGCCGCCGTTTTGCAAAATGGCAACACGTACCTTTAAGATCAGCGAGACATATAGCGCGGCTCCGAGGCCCCGCATGCTTTTCTATGATATGTCCCTAACACTCAGGTGCGCGAACATATTCACACCTGGAAGAGAAATTCGCTGGCTGTCAGGTCAATGGCGTTTCAGGTGCGCGTGGTTTCCCGCACCTGGAAGTCCGGAACACCGATAGAACGCTCTGTACTGGGGCCGCCGACTCTTAGGTGTGCGAATATGCGCGCACCTGGAACGCCAACTCGTTAGTCATCAGACGGATGCTGTTTCAGGTGCGCATAGTTCCGCATACCCGGAAGAGCTGTCCACTGTTGTTTTACCGGATAGAAACTGCGCGTGAGAAGGCCTTTCTGCGTACAGAATATTCCGGTATGCATCTTTGGTGCAGGAAACGCACTTCCGGTGTACCAAACGAACCAAGAGGCGGCGGCAACGTTCCTGATTACCATCTCACTCTGGAAGCGATGAAACGACTGGTGTTTATCAGCAATTGGACATAAGCGGAAAGAGCTCGACTCGATAAAAAACGCGTATGTTTTATTATCTTATGCTTTTCTCCAAAGCAAGAATCAGGTTGTACACTCCTGACGAGGGGTTGCAAAACTTCTGTAGTTTTCTGGCCCTTTCCACAGCCGCCAGACGATTATTCCACAAATACGATTTTTGCGTTTCCGTCAGTGCCGCTTTTTCATATTCATTCCAACAGTTTTCCAATTTGACCAATTCGTCAAACGCTTCATCCGTGGTAATATTGGAAACGCATCCCTTGCCGTGAAGCAAGAACCATAATTCTATGGAAGGATTGCTCAGCAACTTGAATGCTCTGCAGCGTTCAAGTCTTGCGTTGACTTCAGGAACATCCATATCGTACATCAGAAAGACCAGAACCTTGTCATTCTTCGATATTTTCAGCTCCCTCCTTCTGGCATCGATAAGGCGTTGCGAAATATCTCCTCCTTCCACCTTGGGAATTATCTTGATAGGCGAACGATAAGCCTGTTTCAGATGATCCAGATATGTCTCTTCCGTCTCACCCTCACAGAATACAAGAAAAACAGGTTTCATCTTCCGCCTTGGCGACTCCAATCTTTGCTTAGCCATACTCACTCCTCCATCAGACTTTTTAGGTTCATAACCGTGGAATCGATAAAAGGAACAGCATCAAAGCGTCCTTGAATATATCCTTTCTCCGCATCCATATTCTCTCGAAAATCCTTGTAGTCATACAATGAATAGACCTCAGTTGATCCATCTTCCTGCTTATTGACAAACACAATCTGATCTTTTCGAAGTCTTTTCATATCTATCAGGTTCGTGTTGTGAGACGTGAACAGAAGTTGCGAGCTTTCGGACGCGTGTATGAGATCCAGAATGAAATCCGCAAGCCTTGTATGCAGGCCGACATCGAACTCATCCATAATCAAAGACTTTTTGTTCCGGACCACATCCAACAGACGCAGCAGAATCTGGAATAGTTTCCTCGTTCCATTGGATTCTTCAACATCCAGATCAAAAACCACTTCCGGAGACCTCTTGTGTATGGTCTGGAAGCGTAAAATATCGACCATCCTGAAATTCAAATCCGGGTTTCCCGCTGATGGCATCAGGGGGGCAGGAATCTGCTCGTGCCTGACCCTTATGTCGGTTATGTCTGTATCACAAATTGCCAGAGCCTTTAATATGACCTTCTTATATGCGTTAAAGTTCTCTTCTACTGCAGAGACATTGTTCAGATCCACCATTCCCAACAAGAATGTTTTCAAGAAGTAGCGGTACAACCGCTGCGCCAGGTCTCTGTTCATTGAACTTGCCCGGCTCAAGAATAAATTCTTACGGCTTGTATTCACCGCCACATCGTTCGGTTTCAAGATGATTCCTGCCGTGAATGTGTAAACTTTGTCTGAACCTTCATCGCGAGTAAAGATTTTCGCTCTTTTTCCTTTGGGGTAATAATAAAGGCTTTCTCTTATCACCTCATTGCGTGTCAATGCAAAAGAGTACTCGTACTCAATTCCCCCACACACAAAGTCAATCAAAAATTCACTCGGTTTCTTATCATAACCATCAAACTTGAATGGCATAAAATTGAATATCACCCCTTCATTATGCAGATGGGACTCTAGAATCATCCCGCAGCAAAAAGTGATTGCCTTCAAAATGTTGGACTTTCCTGACGCATTAGGTCCGAAAAGGCCGATGGACTTCAAGACTTTTGTACCATTCCAATCAATGACATTATAAGCGAGATCACGTGCCTGTGCGGAATTACTTTTGGCCGCAATGAAATCAAGACAAATTCTGTTTTTGATTGAGAAAAAGTTCTCTAATTCTATTCTCAGGAGCATATCCTCTGTAATTTTGTAACTTTTCTACAAAAATAGGTTCTTAATTTGGATTTTACAAGAATTTATGAAGCCAGGATCCGGTCATCGCTGACATTAATGAATGCCATAGCCTTTCACTGTCAAGCTTTTCAGAGACAAAAATGAGGACAAACGTTACTCAAAAGCGCCATCCGACACTCTCGGGGAACGAAAAGAGGCGTATATGCATCCCAAAAGTGCGGAAGAAGTATTCGTGCGCATGCCGGATAGCCTCTCGGATGCGAAAATGGTTAATAAGGCCGC
>FR893131.1 GCA_000433355.1 Alistipes sp. CAG:435
TGTCCTTGTTGGTACACCAGAAGCGCGTTTCCTGTACCAACGGCATCTTTTTGTCCATTTGGTACACCAGTGTCGGCACGATATGGAGGAAGGTAGTCAACTTGTATATATTTCCCAAAAACAATTATGGCCCAAACTTATTCAAATGATTTCTTCGATTCTGTCATAGACTGCTATCATTGTTACACTGACGGTAACCGCGCTGATGTGATGTTCCCGGACACTGACGCTAAAGTCTATGGGATGAATGTGATCCCTGCTTTGGTTCGGAAAGCCGGGACCGTTGTGCTTGCGTTTGTTCTGATGGATAATCACGTGCACTTTTGCCTTAATGGGCATGAGGAGAACTGTCGTCGATTTATGAAACTGTATGTTTTCGCCGTGGCCAACTATTTGAACAAACGTTTCGGTCAGGAGTACAGAGGGCGAGGGTTCAAGTTTTCGGCTCTGGCGATCACCACGAAAGGGCAACTTATGAAGACAATAGCTTACATATTCAGAAATCCGTTGGCGGCTGGATTTGATAGGATGCCTTCAGAGTACAGGTGGTCCAACGCACCGGATTGTTTTACAGGAAGTGGCTCAGTTTCAAGTGGGAATATAATTGGACGTCCCTATGTTGCGACGATGAATCCAACGCATGCGCGGCGATTGGAATATGCCGATGTTGGCGATCCCTCCAGTGGATATGTGGCGCCGCACCATTTCAGAGACATACGCACTATCGGAGACCTGACGATGGTTGAGCGAAGGAATATCTTGAAAGTCAGGCATCAGTATCCGGCGGACTGGACTTTTGATGAATATGGCGTTGCGTTGAAGTGTGAGGACGAGGTTAATGATTCTATGCTTAGGAATACGGGCGCTTTCTTGAGTGATGCCGATGTCCGTGAGAAAGCCAAGGCTTTGAGTCCTTATGCCGCCTAACCATCCTGAAGGCATAGGTGGCATATAACACACATTCGGCTTCCAAAACATTTTATTTCACTGCGTGAAACCTGAAGGCATAGGTGGCATATAACACACATTCAGCCTGTGTGTATTGAAGGTGGTTATGCCGCCGTTTTGTAAAAAGGAGCAGCCGATGCGCTGAATGAGCAGCCGATGCGTAGCAAAACAAAAAAACAACCGATGCGGTTGTCGGAAACCACATCGGTTGGCATATTCATTAACTTTGTTTGTTGAGGGGGCAATCCTCAAGATGTCTCTGTTTACTTCCGGTCGTTGAGGAAGGAGAGGTAGTAGAGTAGCGTGGCGAGGGAGCCGACAGCGGCTATGACGTAGGTGTAGGCGGCCCATTTGAGAGCGTCTATCGCCATCGGGCGTGTCTCGTAGTTGGTGATGCCGGCGTTCTCAAGCCAATTGACGGCCCTGTGGCTGGCGTTGATCTCGACAGGAAGGGTGACGAAACTGAAAAGTGTGGTCAAAGCGAAGAGAACCACTCCGGCGATCAGGACCGGATAACTGTGGAACATCGAAACGAGAATGACTCCAGCCAAAAGAACCCACTGCACGATTCTGCTTGAGAAACTTACGACCGGCACGAGAGCCGTGCGGAGTTGCAGCGGCAGGTAGCCTTTGGCGTGCTGAAGGACGTGGCCGCATTCGTGAGCCGCCACAGCGGCCGCCGCGACACTGCTCGAATTGTAAACCGCCTCGCTGAGGTTCACGGTCTTTGTCTGCGGATTGTAGTGGTCTGTCAGACGACCCGGAATGCAGGTTACCTTGACATCGGTGATCCCGTTGTCCGCCAACATCTTGGTGGCGATCTCCGCACCCGTCATCCGATTGTTGGTCGGAACGCGGGAATATTTCTCAAATCTGCTCTGAAGCATGCTTTGGATGATCTGACTGAGGATCATAACCACAATCATGATGATCCAGATTAATCCAGTGCTCATACTCTATAAATTATTCAATTCAACTTTTGCAAGTAGGCAATTACCTGCGGAAAACAACCTTTAGCCGGTGACTACCCACCACCGGACATCTCATCAAGCATCAGGCCAGATGTCAAATATAGAGATTTTGGCGGATATTATGGCAGAAAAACAGTAATTTTGTCAGAATTTCGATAGTGATATGTCAAACGGCGTAACAGATTTCTCAAGACTGGAACTGAATCTCCAGAATTGTCTCGGCAACTACAGGTACTTCCGCTCAAAGTTGAGGCGTACCACCAAACTATTGGTGCTGGTGAAAGCCAACGCCTACGGTCATGGGGCCGTGGAGTTCGCTCTGATGATGCAGAACGCCGGAGCGGACTATCTGGCGGTGGCGCTTCCGGTTGAGGGAATGGAACTGCGGCAGTCTGGTATCAGCCTGCCGATTCTTGTGCTGACAGCCGGCACGGACTATTTCGATGAGATCATCGATAACCGTCTTGAACCCGGAATCCCGAATATTTATACCTTGAAGGCCCTTGTCGCCACCCTGCAGAGCCGCGGCATCGAGGGCTTCCCGATCCACATCAAACTCGACACTGGAATGCACCGCCTCGGCTTCATGACCAGCGAGTTGGATGAATTGATTGAATATCTTAGGACTCATTCAGAGGTGAAGGTCAAGTCGGTATATTCACACCTCGCGGTCGCCGAGGATCCGTCCATGGACCAGTTCACGCTGGGGCAGATTTCGATGTTCGAGAGCAACGCCGCGAGGATTGACGAGGCTCTTGGCTACCATCCGATGTGGCATATTCTAAACTCCGCGGGAATCGAGCGTTTCCCGCGTTTCCAGCATGACATGGTGCGTCTTGGGGTGGGAATATATGGGATCAGCGCTCTGCCGGAAGTGCGTCTGAAGCCTGTCGCCTCTCTGAAAGTGAAGATTTTGCAGATCAAGGAACTGAAGCCGGAGGATGGCGCCATCGGCTATGGACAGCATGGCTTGATCGCCCATGAAGGTACCCGGATCGCCACAATTCCGGTGGGCTATGCCGACGGAATCGACAGACACCTTGGCTGCGGCAACGCCAGTTTCGCTCTGAATGGCCATCGTGTGCCCACGATCGGCAACATCTGCATGGACATGTGCATGGTCGATGTGACCGGAGTACCAGCCGAAGTGGGGGACACCGTGACAATATTCGGTGAGGATCCTACAGTCAGCGAGCTCGCGCGCATCCTGGACACCATTCCGTACGAGATCATGACCTCGGTTCCCCGCCGCATTGAAAGGGTCATTGTCCGCCGGTAGGAGCCGTCACTCGGAGAGCGTTTTTTTGCTCACGGTGACGGTATTCTGTCTTCATACCTATCGGTTGCGCCGCCATTAGGCCTACCATAAATGCCGTGGCGGCTAAGATGTTTATTATTAGTGTGTTGTGAAATGCTGATGGTCGAAATGAGAGGCCAGCATTTTGTAACCGATTGAGAGTCAACGGTTGATTCTCCACCGGCTTCCGACAATTTGTATATGATAAGCCTATTCTATTGTCGGTTTGTCAGTGGCATTCGTGGCTACTGGATGATCTTCCAGCCGTCGATGCGACGGGCGGTGGTGGAGAAGTTCACACCGGTTTTGAATATTCTTCTGTGATTATGGGCTAACTGACAGGAGTAGCATTTCTCCTTGGTCTATGGGGATGCGCTTTCGGCCTCTTTTGCTCCTCAAGAGTGTATTCCGCACTCTTGGGAAACGTTTTCTTCGCTTTTCGTCTCTCAAGGGTCTTGTCGAGCACTCATGGGCAACGTTATTTCCCATTTTTGCTACTGAAGTGGCGGATGAAGGGGTAGTCTGGGTTGGGGAAGAGCGGAAGTGCGGCGGTTGGAAGTCGCGCGCTCCACTTCGACATATTCGCCCATCAGTTCAAGGATTATGTACATCATGGCAAGTTTTTGTCGGCATTCATCTTCCGAAAGGCCATTGGCCTCGGCGAGTTTCTTGATGCTTTCCGCTTCATCGACCAGAATGACTACCTGGCGGCCGGATTTTCGGTAGGCGGCCTCAATCACATTTCCGAAACGGATACCAGGAATGTCCGAGCGGTTTTCGCTGCCATATTCCTTTTCCCATTTACGCAACGCATCGTCGAGGGTCTTGGTGACCACGTCCATCTCATTGTAAGCCCGTCCGCTGAAGTCCAAATGCAGCACTGGATATTCAATCCAGTTCTTCTCCAGCGAGGCGACAGCCAGTCCGTCAAAGAGTTCCTTTTTCCCTTGGAAATATGCCTCCATCGTTGAAATCAGCAGACTCTTGCCGAACCGCCTCGGGCGGCCCAGGACGTAATATTTCCCAGTAGATGCCAACTTGTATATGAGAGCAGTCTTGTCAACATAGACATACCCGCCTCTGCGGATATCCTCAAGGTTCTGTATTCCGATCGGGTAAAGCTTACCGCCTTTTCTTTAGTTCATTCTCTGCAAAGAGAAGTCTTACAAATCGGAAATCCAATCTGTTTACTTCGATTTCTGTTGGATTATGCAAAATGAAGTCCAGTGTGAAAAACTTTTGGGAACTATATAGGAGTTGACTAACTTAATCTTATAGGAACGTTGTCCCTGGTGTGGTGTTCCTGACTTCCAGGTGCGTAAAACCCTACGCACCTGAAAACGTCATCCGTTTGACAGCCAGCGAGTTTGTGTCCCAGGTGCGGAGATGTTCACGCACCTAAGAGTCGTCGTCCCCGGTACAGGGCATCCTGTTGGTGTTCCTGACTTCCAGGGTGCGTAAAACCCTACGCACCTGAAACGTCATCCGTTTGACAGTCAGCGAGTTTGTGTCCCAGGTGCGGAGATGTTCACGCACCTAAGAGTAGTCGTCCCCGGTACAGGGCATCCTGTTGGTGTTCCTTACTTCCAGGGTGCAAAAACTATGCGTACCTGAAAGTGCTACTGCCTGATAATGAGTGGCTTTCTGTTCCAGGTGCGAAAGGATTCGCTCACCTGGGAGTCAGCAGGCTCGGTACAAGGATAATGCTCCCGATGTTATTTACGCGGCTTCCCGTGCTCCCGTGCGGCGTTGGTTTGCGGACTCACATCAGACATCGCTTCACGTACGGAGACCTACGCATAATATTCTCGATTGGCGGTCTGGAGTCTGCTTGGCGGTCTGGAGTCTGCTTGCCGATGAATGGGGCGCATCAAAGTCGCCTTGCCTCTTTCATTACCTTTGGGGCGAGGGAAAAGACGGCGATCATATTCGGAAAGGCCATCAGGGCGAAGGCAAGATCCATTAGACTGACGGCGACATCCAGAGTGATGACACTTGCGATGACGATTGTCGCGACATAGAAGTAGCGGTACTTCTGAGCATTTCTTGTGCCCCAGAGGTAAGATGTGCACATCGTTCCGTAGTAGGAATATGAGAACATCGTCGAGAAGGCGAAGATGATCACCACGAATTCGAGAAGATAGCGTCCTGCGAACGGAATCAGGGCGTCATATGTGTTCAGCGCGATGGACAGTCCCTTTATGCTTTCAGTGCTGTAGAGACCGGCCATGATCATCGGAATCGCGGACAGGGTGCAGACAAGGCCGGAGTCTATCGCCGGCCCAAGCATAGCCACGAGTCCCTCCCTCACAGGCTCGGCGTTCATCGAGGCTCCGTGCATCATCCCGGCGGTTCCGACACCGGCCTCGTTGACGAACATCGCCCTCCTCGCTCCGGTCAGAGCCACGGCGGTGAAGGCTCCGAAACCAGCCTTCCAGCAGAAAGCACCTTCGAAGATGGCTTCAAACACGGAGGGCAGACGGTCGTGATAGACAACCATAATGCCCACCACCATAAGGAAATAGAATCCAACCATAAACGGTACGATCTTCGATGAAACCTGCGAGATCCGCTTTATCCCACCAAAAATGACGAGACTCACTATGCCGCCGATCACAAGACCGATTACCAGAAACACCCATCTTGATTCGGGCACTCCAAGCGGCTCAAGGATCACTGAATATAACGACTCGGAGAGTTGGTTTGCCTGCATCACAGGAAGGCCGCTGAACAAAGCGCAGAATGCGAACATTACAGCCAACGGCTTCATCTTCCTGCCGATTCCTTCGGTCAGGACGAACATCGGTCCTCCTTGGGCTACTCCCTTGTCATCCTTCCCTTTATACATTACGGCGAGGGTGCCCTCAAAGAACTTTGTGGCCATTCCAAGCAAAGCGCTGACCCACATCCAGAAGATGGCTCCGGGCCCACCGACACATAGTGCTATCGCGACCCCGGCGATGTTCCCCATCCCGACTGTGCTGCTGATGGTGTTCATCAGAGCCTGAAAGGAACTGACCTGTCCCTCTCCTTTCTTCTTCATTTTCAGAGAACTGACCGCCATTCCCAACTTCCTCAGCGGCAATGCTCTTGAATATATGAACAGGAATATTCCTCCTCCTATCAGAAGTGTAAACAACGGCCATCCGCAGACGAAGTCCGTGAATTTGATAATATACTCTTTAATCAGGTCCAACATTTTCTACATTGTTCTATGTCTGTTCCATATTACCTTTGCAGGAGGCTTGCTTGGGCGGGGGCTACTTGATCCTGTACGGCTGGTCGTCATAGAGGCTGTAGCGTTTTGCCTTGCGGATCCATTTCTGCTCTTCCAGTTTGACGTGTTCGCGCAGATCCTGGTATTGAATCTCTCCTTGGAGGTAACTCAGCATGACATGGTCGGCTATCTTGGACTCAAAACCGTCAAGCAGCTCGAACTGCGAGTATCTTTCCCGGAAATATCGCATCAACTGAAGCGTGTGGAGCAGTGAATGGTATTCCGTACCTGGTTGGAGCATGATCTGGTAGCCGTTGCATCGTTGGCCTTCGTAGCGTCCTGTGGACGGGGTGAAGGTGCAGGGGCGCATCAGGACTCCGGCGGGGGCGGGGAGGACTTCCAGACGGTTGTGCCGGATGAAGGGGGCTCCGAGATATTCATAAGGCCTGGCTGTTCCGATGGCGGGGGTGATGGTGGTGTTGTTCCAGAGGCCGCCGCCGCTGTACATCTCGCAGGTGAACATTCCTGGAATATCCGAGGCTGGGGCTATCGTCCACGGGAGCAGCTGGCGGGTGGAGTCGCTGGCCAGGGCTGAGATGACGTGAAGGGCGAATGTGGCTCCGATCTCGTTGTACCATAGGTCACAGAGCTCGCCGAGGGTGAGTCCGTGCCTGTGGGCGATTTTCGGAGTGTGCGGCTCGACCGTGCCGGAGGGCATCGAGCCTTCGACGATTCTGCCGGCGGGGTTGATGTGGTCCACGATGTAGAGGGACGGTGGGTTCTCCATCACCGCGAGAATCACCATCAGGTGGAACACGTCCTTCGTGTAGTTGAAGTACCGTGCCCCCGCATCCTGAATCTCCACAACGATCGCGTCCAGTTCCGTCAGCGCCTCAGCGTCAAACGAGATATGGTTCGTTCCCGGAGTCAGCTCCGCCCCCATAGGGCTGAACACTGCCTTCAGGTTCCCTCGCTCCGTGAACAGATCGTACATATACCTTCCGTGCGCCGTGTCCCAGCAGTTCTGGGTGCAGAAGCACCCGACCCGCCCGTCCAGCAACGCCTTGTCCAGCTGATCCTCCAGAGCCGTCGTCCTGAATGAAAACATAATTATTTAATAATTAAATTATTAACAAATGAATAACCAAAATCGACCCAAAGCTAATTATCACCTCCTTGCAACCGTGGCCACCCTCGGCCCCGTAAGAGGTGGGATATGTTCGGATAAAAGTCTTCGAACTCGGAGCGAAGCGACGCAAGGGGTCTGGGGAATCCGGTCCCCAGTGCCCCCCAGGGGGCTGTCACGAAGTGACTGGGGGGTGAAGAAAATTGCTCGGAGCTCGGAGCTCGGAGCTCCGAGCGAGACGTTGCAAGGAGGTGATAATTAGCTTTATTTGCCATTAATAGTTCTGTTAACTATTATAGCATATTTTTAATTCTGGTCATTAATGACCCTTTCGGCGAAAGTGATCACCTCATTGGCAAGGGCTTCCGCGGCGGCGAGGGTCGGGGCCTCTGAATATATGCGGATGATCGGCTCGGTGTTGGAGCGGCGCAGGTGAACCCACTGACGCTTCGACTCGAAACTGATCTTCACACCATCGATGTCATTGATGTCCTCGGCGGCATATTCCTTCTTCATCTCCTTCAAGATCCTGTCAATCAATGCCTTGTCGCTTAGCTCGATCTTGTTCTTGGCGATGTGATATTCAGGATATGTCTTCTTCAACTCGCTCACCTTCATCTTCTTGTGCGCGAGGTTGGAAAGGAACAACGCCACGCCGACCATCGCGTCACGGCCATAATGGATGGCAGGGTAGATGACACCTCCGTTGCCTTCTCCTCCGATCAGCGCGCCGGTCTCACGCATCTTAGTGGTGACGTTGACCTCACCGACAGCCGAGGCATGATATTCTCCGCCATATTCCTCGGTCACGTCCCGCAGGGCGCGGCTGGAAGATAGGTTCGAGCAGGAGATCGGCTTATAAGGGGCAGTGACTTCCTCAAGGGTTTTGCCCTCCTTTTTGGCGATTGCGGCGGCTCTTTCAAAGAGGTAGCTCGCCACGCTAACGAGGGTATATTCCTCGACAAACGGTTCGCCGTTCTCGCAGATGAACGCCAGGCGGTCCACGTCAGGATCGACGGATATTCCGAGGTCGGCATTTTCCTTGACAACGGTCTCGCTGAGGTCCGTGAGGTTCTTTGGAAGCGGCTCCGGGTTGTGGGCGAAGTCGCCGGTCGGGTCGCAGTTGAGCTTGACGCACTCCACGCCGAGTCTATCCAATAGTCTTGGCATTATGATTCCGCCGACCGAGTTGATTGCGTCCAGTACAACCTTGAAATGAGCGTCCTTGATAGCCTGGACATCAACGGCTTCCAGAGCTATAACGGCATCCAGATGCTCGTCGGTGTAGTCGTGTTCGGTGACGTGCCCAAGGTCGTCAACATCAGCGAAACTGAAGTCCTCGGTCTCGGCGAGGTCAAGGATGGCCTGGCCTTCGGCCGCTGTGAGGAACTCTCCACGGTCGTTGAGAAGCTTGAGGGCGTTCCACTGGCGAGGGTTGTGTGAGGCTGTGAGGATGATTCCGCCGTCGGCCTTGGCGAATGTCACGGCCATCTCTGTGGTCGGAGTGGAGGCGAAACCAATCTTCACCACATCCACGCCGCAGGCCATCAGTGAGCCGATGACAAGGTTCTCGACCATCGCTCCGGACAGCCTTGCGTCCTTGCCGACGACTATCTTGTACTTCTCACCGTTCGGCTGAGGCTTCCTTGTAGGGAGGGTGGCGCAGTAGGCGTAGGTGAACTTTACTATATCAATAGGAGAAAGCCCGTCTCCGGGCTTTCCACCAATAGTTCCGCGTATGCCGGAAATTGATTTTATCAGCGACATATTGTGCTGTTATTTATAGATTTATGCCATAATGGCGCCGACGAGTCCAAGGATGGCGTAGAACTCAGGAAGGGCGGCGTAGATAAGGGTGTTGGTGAACACGTCGTGACCCTGGCTGATGCCGACGATACCGTTGGCGCTGACCATACCCTGACGGATCGCAGAGATCATACATACAAGACCTACAGAGATTCCGACACCGAACATAAGCGGACCCTGTGCGGCGAAGTCCTTGCCGAGCCACATAAAGAAGGCCACGAATCCGTAGATACCCTGGGTTGCAGGAAGGGCTGAGAGCACCATGTAGTTTCCTGACTTCTCAGGGTTTACCTTGAGAGCTCCTTCAGCGGCGTTGCCGGCGATGGTCGTTCCGATGGAAGAGCCGATTCCTGAAAGGGCCAGCATAAGGCCCAGTCCGAGATAACCTAAAATTTCGTTCATAATGATTTGATGTTTATTTTGTTATTATTTATTATCGTTTGTTGTGAGCGGGCTGTAGGCCTTGCCGGTCCCTTCGTAGCCGCTGTTCTTGAAGAACTCAAGGAAGTTGAGTCGGAGAGGATGCACGAAGGCTCCGAGGCAGCACATCGCTAGGTTAAGGACGTGGCCGAAGCCGACGATGAGGGCGAAGCAGATGATGTTCACTCCCGGAACATCAATCCCATAGACAGAAAGTCCCAGCTCGTTGAACGCGTTGCCAAGCATGCCGCCGGCAAGTCCAAGGGCATAGAGACGCAGGTAACTCAGAACGTCGCCGAGAAGTCCTGTGACGGTGTTGTAGGTCTCGTAGAGGCCTGAGCCGATGTTTGCCAGCGGATTCCTGTGGAGATCGTTAAGGAGGAATATTCCCAGACCAGAGACCACACCGAGCACGATGATTATCCATTTGGTGACGGCGGAGTCAATTACACCGGCGAGAGCGAAACCTCCCACGATGACACCTCCCACAATCAGGAGAGTCCAACCTATTGTGCCTAAAGAGTTGGCGAATCCGTTGCGCTTGATGGCGTAAGCCGTCTTCAGGAGCATAGCCACGCTGATGTGCACTATACCTATAAGGATAGAGAACAGCATCTGCGCGTCATAGCCGGCGACAGTGCCTTGGATCATACATTTCTTGATCCAGTCCGGAACCCAAGCCGCGGTGGATGTGTCCATTCCGAAGAATGTATGCAGGATTGTTCCCATCACGATGGTCGCGACACCGAGTGTGGTGACGAGCGGAGCCATCGAGCCGATGAATCCCTTGGCTTTCCTCATCGCAAGTCCAATGATGGCGAGGGCGATACCGTATCCCGCGTCACCCATACACATAGCGAAGAAGAGGGTGAAGAATATGGAGATGCACGGAGTCGGGTCGAACTCGTCGTAGGCCGGGCGGCCGTACATGTCTGTCAGCACCGTGAACATCTTCACGAACTTGTTCTCCTTGAACTTGATAGGTGGATTGTCGTCCTTCACTGCCTCCTCCTTGAGATAGACGATGTCCATCTTGTCGAACTCGGCGCAAAGGGTCGCGTCATTCTCCACCGGAGCGAAGCCGATGAAAGTTGTGATCAGATCCTCGGCGGCCTTCCCAGCACCTGCGTCAGCGAGGTACAGCTGAAGGGCTGCGACATCCTCGTCGCACTTGCGGAGCATTTCAGGAATATATTCCTTCAGCTCCTGAAGCCTTGCCTTGCAGGTGATGATCCTTTCCATCAGGGCAGTGACCTTCCTTTCGGCGGACCTGAGATCCCCTTCCGGAGCGGCGCATTCCTCGACCGGCAATGAATATGCAGGATCATCTGAAATGGTGATGAACCAGACATTCCTGCCGTCATCGAACACTTCCTGAAGCGGATAGAGATTCGCCCAGGACGGATCGTAGGCCTTCTTGGAAACATTATACCAACGGACCTTGTAGCCCTTTGCCTTCAACGCGTCGAGGGCGAAGCTGTCGTAGCATCCCCAAGGCCTTCTGCTTTCGACATCCTTGCGGGCCTGTGCCAGCTCGTTCCTCAGAACGTCCAGCTTTGTGGAATATTCCTTGAAACTCTCCAGAGGGTTGTCGTACTTGGCGTCCGCATCGACCTCGGCCTCGATTTTCTCAAGGTCAGGATCCTGCGAGTAGTCAAGAGATTCCAGTTTGGAGGCGGCCTTCTTCAGCTCGTTGGTCATCGAGAGGAGCGCGGCGGAACGTTCGTCCACCGGCTTTGAGGACCTTGTGATGTCCACAAGCCCCAGTTCCTGCAAGCGTCTGAGGAATTCTTCAGTCTTCCCGCTGAGAAGAATGAAGGAATATTTAGTCATTTTCTCAATCATTGCCGCTTTCCTCCATTACTTCTTCCGTCTCTTCCTCAGCGTGGCGCTGCTTGACGATCTTGGACGAGGCCTTGCTCAGGTTCTCCTCGTCCTCCATGTAGCGCTTGATCTTGCGGATGGCCTCCTGGTACCCCGGGATCTGCACCTTCTCGTACAGATTCACCTTCTGCGTGGTCTTCTTCCTCTGGAAATCCAGGATGCGGCGCTTCTCCTTGTAAACTTCGGACTCGATCCCGAGCCTGGACAGTTCCTTGAGGATGGCCACGCCGTCGATGTACCACGCCGGCTTGATGAACGTGTTGAACGGGCTGATCTCGTATCGTATGCTCTTGAGCTCCGGACACTTGACACCGGCGACCTTCACGGTCACGAGGTCGATGTCCACGATCGAGACCAGACCCGGCTCGAACTCGTTCCACAGAGGGGCAAGGTAGTCGTACCTCCTCTCGGCCTCTTCGAGGTCGCGCAGAAGCTTCTCGCTCTTGTCCTTGGCCTTGCGCACCTCAAGCCTCAGGGCACTCTCCTTGTTCTGCAACGTAGGGAGAGCCTTCTGACGCATCTTGAGCTGCTTCTGCAGGGTGTTAAGCGCAGTCTTGTTGTATTGAAACTTGATAGGCATTACTTACCTTTCCAGTATTTGTCGATCAAAGATTGCTTGATTCCGGTCTCGGCCTTGGTGAAGTACTTGCCGAACAGCTCCCAGGCCGTGTCGAGCATCTCGGTGATGGAGATGTTGACATCGATGGAAAGAAGTCTGGTGGCATATTCCTTGGCATAGTCGAGACAGCGGTGGTCGTAGTCGGAGAGGTCGAAACCGTTCTCCAGCTTGGTCTTCGCGTTCTGCGCGTCGGCGTACAGACGCACTCCGGCGTTCATCACCTGGCTGTGGTCCTCGCGGGTCTTCACGTTCTGTACCCTCTGCTTGAGCCTGGAAAGGGAACGGAACGGGTCGATGATGATCTTTCCTGAGTCGGAATCGGCGCGGAGGAACAGCTGTCCCTCGGTGATGTAACCGGTGTTGTCAGGAATGGCGTGGGTGATGTCTCCGTCGTTCAGGGTGGTCACGGCGATGATGGTGATTGATCCGTCGGTCGGGAGCTGCACGGCCTTCTCGTAGATCTTGGCGAGATCCGAGTAGAGGGATCCCGGCATAGAGTCCTTGGAAGGGATCTGGTCCATACGGTTGGACACGATCGAGAGAGCGTCAGCGTAGAGGGTCATATCCGTGAGGAGCACGAGCACCTTCTCGTTCTTGTCAACGGCGAAGTACTCGGCGGCCGCAAGAGCCATATCCGGAACCAGAAGCCGCTCGACTGGCGGGTCTTCGGTCGTGTTGACGAAGCAGATGATCCTGTCAAGCGCTCCGGCGCTCTCGAAGGCCTGGCGGAAGAACAGGTAGTCGTCGTTGGAAAGACCCATACCTCCGAGGATGATCTTGTCCACGTCGGCTCTCAGGGCCACATCGGCCATAACCTGGTTGTAAGGCTGGTCAGGGTCGGCGAAGAACGGAATCTTCTGTCCGGACACGATCGTGTTGTTGAGGTCGATGCCGGCGATACCGGTCGGAATGAGCTCGGACGGCTGGCGTCTCTTGTAAGGGTTCACGGACGGTCCGCCGATCTCCCTTTCCTCACCCTCTACCTCTGGACCGCCATCGATAGGCTTTCCGTAGGCGTTGAAGAAACGTCCGGAGAGCTGCTCGCTGACCTTGAGTGTAGGAGGCTCGCCGAGGAATGTCACCTCAGCGTTTGTCGGAATGCCTTCCGTGCCGGAGAACACCTGGAGGGTGACCAGATCACCCTTGGTCTTCACGACCTGAGCAAGTTTGCCGCCGACCACGGCAAGCTCGTCATTGGAAACTCCCTTGGCCTTGAGCGAAACTGTGGCCTTGGTGATCGCTTCCAGTTTTGTGTATATTCTTTGATAAGCC
This sequence comes from Alistipes sp. CAG:435, assembly GCA_000433355.1. Taxonomy (GTDB): domain Bacteria; phylum Bacteroidota; class Bacteroidia; order Bacteroidales; family UBA932; genus Cryptobacteroides. The sequence continues at coordinate 13,561 of FR893131.1, forward strand.
TTATTTGCCATAGTCTTCGATGAGTTTATGGATCTTCTCTGCGTAATTCTCGAATCCTTCGCTGTGGAACTTGGTGTAGTTCATCTGGCGGAGGTCATTGATGAGTTCCTTGAAGAACTCGCGGCACTTCTCGAAGTCCTCGAAGTCGAAATCGATGCCGCAGATGTCCAGAACGAGATCCAGCATGTATTTCTGACGGTCCATCGGACAGAGGGCGTCGGTCTCGTCGAAAGCGTCCTGCTGGAGGAACACGAAGTCGATAAGCTCTGACTTCCAGAAACTTACGTGGTATGCTACAGGAACGCCGTCGTCACCGAGGATGTTGATCTGCTCGTTGGCCTCGCGTCCGCGGCGCAGGAGGTTCTTGGCTTTGGTGACGTTGGCCACCCAGCCGTGCTCGACCTGCTCGTCGAGGTAGGAGATGATCTCAGGATATTCAAGGTACTTTGAATATGACTCGATCGGGTTGACGGCAGGGTACCTCTTCTGGTCGGCGCGGTTCTGCTCCAGTCCGTAGAAGCACCTTGCTGCCTTCTTGGTGGACTCGGTCACAGGCTCCTTGAGGTTACCGCCGGCAGGGGAGACCGTTCCGATGAAGGTGACGGCCCCGGTCTTGCCGTTGTTCAGGACGACCATTCCGGCGCGGGCGTAGAAGTTCGAGATGATGGCCGAAAGGTCAACCGGGAAGGCGTCCGCTCCCGGAAGTTCCTCCATACGGTTGGACATCTCCCTCAGTGCCTGTGCCCAGCGGGAGGTCGAGTCGGCCAGCAGGAGGCACTTCAGTCCCATCGCCCTGTAATATTCACAGATTGTCATCGCCGTGTAGACCGAGGCCTCACGGGCGGCGACAGGCATGTTCGAGGTGTTGCAGATGATGGTGGTACGCTCCATCAGATGGCGGCCGGTGTGAGGGTCGATGAGCTCAGGGAACTCGGAGAAGATCTCCACGACCTCGTTGGCGCGCTCTCCGCAGGCGGCCATCACGATCACGTCGGCCTCGCCCTGCTTGGCGATGGCGTGCTGGAGCACGGTCTTGCCGCATCCGAAAGGTCCCGGGATGAATCCGGTGCCGCCCTCGGCGATAGGGTTGAACGTGTCGATGCAGCGTACGCCGGTCTCCATGATCTTCTGTGGCCTTGGTTTCTCCTGGTAGGCCTTTACGGCGACCTTTACAGGCCACTTCTGCGTCATGGTGACGTAGGCTTCCTCGCCGTCGGCTCCGGTCAGCACCGCGACAACCATGTCGATGTTGTACTTGCCGGCCTCGGCGATCTTCTTCACGGTGTACTCGCCCTTGAACGAGAACGGCACCATGATCTTGTGGGGCAGCCAGCCTTCCTTCACCTCTCCGAGCCAGTCGGCGGCGGTGACCTTGTCACCTTCCTTGGCGATAGGGGTGAAGTCCCAAAGTTTCTTGTGATCCAGAGGGTCGGTGTACTCTCCTCTCTTGAGGAACACCGACTCCATCGTGGTCAGATTGTTCTGGAGACCGTCATAAACGCTGGAGAGAAGACCAGGGCCGAGGGTCACCTCAAGCATCCTGCCTTCGAACTCCACAGGGTCTCCGTTTTTCAGTCCACGGGTGCTTTCGAACACCTGGACCGAGGCCTTGTCACCGCTTACCTTGATGACCTCGGCCAGGAGGGGAGTACCCGCAAGGGTGATGTAGCAGAGCTCGTTCTCCGCCACAGGTCCGTCCACCTGAACCGTCACAAGGTTGGAAACAATTCCTGTTACCTTTCCTTTTGTCTTCATATTCAGTTATTTCAATTTCCGTTATTTGGCGGGCTCGTATTTCACGCCCTTGAATGTGTCTCTGACCTCGTTTACGAGGCGGATGAACATCTCGCGGCCGGTCTTTTCGTCGAGGGCGAACCATCTTCCGATGATGTGCAGCCTCGCGATGAAGCCGAGGATGGCCTCAAGGTCGAAGTAGTCGAATGTGGTGATCTCAAGGATCTTGTCCCACATCAGGGAGTCCAGACCACGCTCGCGGGATAGCAGGTCGGGGGCGTTCAGAGCCTCCTCAAGCCTCGGACCTTCCGCGAACTCACCTGTCTCCAGCTTGATCGTGTCCTGGTCAAGCGGTCTCTCGAAAGCCTTGTTCAGGAAGCGGGCCTTGCCGTTGCGGACGTTCAGGTCGAAGGTGTAATATTCCTTCAGGAACCTGTTGCTGTCCTTCAACGCTGCCTCGTAGAACTCTCTGGTCAGATTCTCGTCCTTGTAGCCGTCAAGAAGCCTGTCCACCACCTTGATGTCGGCTTCGCTAAGCTGGGACTTGATCCAATCGACATAGGTCTCGAACGAAGCTCCCTCCCCGAACTTCCAGTCAAGCGAGATGGCCGGAAGGCTGGAGATTATGTACTCGTAGTTGTTCATTACTCGCCGAAGAGTATCTTACGTGTGGCAGGTCTGAGATAGTCGCCGATGAGTGCTCTGAAAGTCTCGTCGGTGAGGCTGATGAAGTAGGATCCGTCCTTAGGGCCGATCGTGAACCCTCCGGCCACCTTCTTGGAAAACATAGCGGTTACCCCTCCCTTGAGGGTGTTCGCCAACTCTCCGCTGACAAAAGGCTCAAGCTCTTTCTTGAGGCTTTCAGGAAGCACGATGTTGAGGTCAACAGCCTCGTCGGCGTTGAACTTCTCAGCCACGGCCTTGATGATCTCCTTGACGAAATCGGCTGAAGAAAGGGCTGCCGATACCTGCTTGTCTGCCATCTTGCCGACCATAAGGTTCTCGATGTCCTTTCTGGTGGCCTGGATGCTCTGTACGGCTGCCATCTTCACGTCACCCTCGACCTTGGTCTTGTAGTCCGCAGCATCTTTCTGAGCTTTTTTCAGAATGGATTCAGCCTGCTTTTTGGCCTCTTCGATGATTTCGGCCGCCTTCTCGTTGGCCTTGGCGAGGATGGCCTCACCCTCTTCCTTACCCTTTGACAGACCCTCCTTGTAGAGCTTGTCGGTTAGTTCCTGTAGCTTGTTTTCCATTTATAATTATTTGTTGATTTTCCTTATCCGACAAAGATAATCAAAAGAACCCTCTTGACAAAACATTTTAATTGCTATATTTGCTTTTGTCATATCATTATGTAATAAAACAAACCTTTTCGCTAATGAAAGTATCATTATTGACTTTGGTAATTCTGTCTGTCATGGTTCCGAATCCGGTCGCTGGGAGTCCACGTGAGCCGGATGGTGGCTTGGTGGTCCGGAATGAGTCTCCCAAAGACGACAAGAAGGATGACCGGCCGTACAGCGAAGGACTCAAGGCTGTGGAGCAAGATGGAAAATGGGGATTCATCAATCAGGACGGTGAGTTGGTGATTCCGTACAAGTATCATTACGTCAGATCGTTTCGTGATGGCCTGGCGATGGTGAAACTCTATGGAAAATGGGGCTATATAGACTGGTTCGGCAACGAAGTGATCCCTATTGTGTTCGATGAGGTGACACATTTCCAGGACAGTCACGCTTTCGTCAAGAAGGATGGCAGGATCGGTCTGTTGGATGTCGCCGGAAATGTCACTTATGACTATGAGCGGATGAAAGAGTTCATGTTTCCTTCAGGTTGGCTGGACTCCAGGCCGATGTTCGACGGAGGAAGTGCAAACAAATTCGCGGAGTGGGTCAACACGCAGCTGAGATACCCTGAACTGTCCAGATTTTACAAAGCCGAAGGCACTGTGACGCTTGCTTTCTCTGTGGATGCGTCTGGTGCTGTCACTGATGTCAAGGTCGAGAAAGGTGTCAGTCATGAGTTGAACCAGGAGGCCGTCAGGGTCGTCACGGAGTCTCCTAAATGGACTCCGGCGATGTATGAAGGCAAGCCTTTCAAAGTTCATTACATATTCCCTGTGAAGTTCTTTTTGAAACCTGGCCCTGTCAAGATATGATGAACAGAATCTTACCAACCCTTGGACTCTTACTTTTTCTGTCCTTTAATATGTCCGCCGCCGGTCCGCTGAAGCCTTTCCCTAAAGACGGCAAATGGGGATTCGTGGATAAAGACATGAATATCGTGGTTCCTTGCGTCTATGATGCTGTGTCTTCGTTCGATAACGGCATTGCCATAGTCTCTTCTGAAGGCAGGTTCGGCTATATCGACCAATTCGGTTCTGTCCTTTATCCTATTGAATATGAAATGGCCTCACCGTTCCATCAGGCTCATGCCTTCGTTGTCAAGGATGGATTGCTCGGGCTGCTGAACATCGCTGGTGATGTCACCTTTGACTACAAGATAATGAAGCGTTTCGCTTTGCCTGTCGAATGGGTTGACACTCCGGCCAGGTTCATAGGTGATGCGTCCGGTGATTTCCTGCTTTGGGTGGACAATAACAAGAAATATCCCGAAGCGGCGCGCAGGATGGGTGTCAGCGGCGTGGTCGAGGTTGAGTTCAATGTCGGTCTGGACGGCAAGGTGACCGATGTCAAGGCTTTGACAAGCGCGAATCCTGATCTTGATAAAGAGGCGGTCAGGGTAGTGTCCAGCTCTCCGGCCTGGGAACCGGCCAGAATGGGTGATCTGCCTTTCATGACGAGATTCACAGTAATGGTCTCGTTCAGTTTCCCCGCGGCCCGTTAGTGATGCTCGTGTAATAAGAAAAAAGCGCACCGGAGATATTCCGATGCGCTTTTCATATATCGCATACCCGTTACCCGAGGAAACCGAGGAGGATTCCGGCGGCGACCGCCGAGCCGATGACTCCGGCGACGTTCGGTCCCATCGCGTGCATCAGCAGGTGGTTTTTCGGGTCGAACTCCCTGCCGACGATCTCGGAGACACGCGCGCTGTCAGGAACGGCGGACACACCGGCGTTGCCGATGAGCGGGTTGATCTTGTGGTCACCCTTGAGGAACAGGTTCCAGATCTTCACGAAGAGAACTCCGCAGGTTGTGGCGATCACGAATGACAGCAGACCCAGGACGAAGATCTTCACGGAGCTTCCGCTCAGGAACTTGTCCGCCTGTGTCGAGGCGCCGACGGTAAGACCGATCAGCGTGGTCACAACATCGATCAGCGGGCCGCGGGCGGTCTCGGCGAGACGCCTTGTCACTCCGCTCTCTTTCAGAAGGTTACCGAAGAACAGCATGCCCAGAAGCGGAAGTCCCGACGGCACGATGAACGCGGTGAGGAGGAAGCCGACGATAGGGAAGATGATCTTCTCCTTCTGGCTTACCTGTCTTGCGGCCGGCATCCTTATGAGGCGTTCCTTCTTGGTCGTCAGCGCCAGCATGATAGGCCTCTGGATGACCGGAACAAGAGCCATATAGGAATATGCGCTCACGGCGATCGCTCCCATCAGATCCGGGGCGAGCTGTGAGGACAGGAATATGGCCGTAGGGCCGTCCGCTCCTCCGATGATGCCGATGGCACCGGCCTGATTAGGGTCGAAACCGAGGGCGAGGGCGAGCAGGTAGGCCCCGAATATTCCCATCTGGGCGGCGGCTCCGATCAGCAGCAGCCTTGGCTGGGAGATCAGCGCCGAGAAATCCGTCATGGCTCCGATTCCGAGGAATATGAGCGGTGGGTACCAACCCTGCTTGACTCCTTGGTACAGAATATTCAGTACGGAGCCGTCCTCATAGACTCCGATGTTAAGTCCCGGGAACATAGGAATGTTGCCGATGATCATTCCGAATCCGATCGGAACGAGCAGGAGCGGCTCCCATTCCTTCTTGATGGCAAGTGTGATGAACACGATGCCGATCAGGATCATCACCAGATTCTGCCAAGACGCGTTGGCGAATCCGGTGAAGTACCAGAACTGCTTTAGACTTTCGAATATGATGCCCATCCTCTTATGCTATCTTAACGATTTCGGCACCTTCGAGGACTGAGTCGCCCTTGTTCACGAGGATGGCTGTGACGGTTCCGTCAGCCGGGGCCTGGATCTCGTTCTCCATCTTCATTGCCTCAAGAACGGCCACCTTCTGGCCGGCTTTCACGGTCTGGCCTTCCTTGACGGAGACCTCGATGATAACGCCAGGGAGAGGGGAGGTGACTGGCTTGCCGGCGCCTGCCGGGGCGGCTGCCTTAGGGGCTGGTGTCGTGGTGGTCGCTGAGCCTGTCGAAGCGACCGCTGCCGCTGGCGCCTGTGCCGGTTTTTGTACTGGAGCCGGCGCATTCTCCATCTCAACCTGATAAGACGCTCCGTTCACCGTAACGTCAGCGATGTTTCCTTCCACTGAATTGATGTCAACGTTGTACTCGTTGCCGTTGATCCTGAATTTGTAACTTTTCATATTCTTTTATCTTTATTATCTTGGTAATTGTCTGAAGTTCTGTGTCTTGTCGTTCCAGTTGCCGTTCTGTGACGGACGGATCGTGATGACGAAGCTCTCCTCGTCGTGGATTCCGCCACCGAGGTAGTCGTCAAGCGCCATGGCGATGGCAGCATAGACCTCCCCGCCGAATTCCTGCGAGAGAGCCATCGAGATCGCCGCGGCGATCTCCGGTGTCATATTCCCGTTCTTTTTAGAAGGTTTTGCCGCTTTGGTCGCTTTCGGTGCAGCGGTTTTCTTGTTTGCGTTGCCGATCCATCCGAAGATGAACGCCAGGATGGTCAGCGCGATGAACACAACCGAGACGGAAATCAGGGTAAGAACCCATCCGTGCGGGTCTTTCTCCTTCATTATCTGGCTGTTGGTCTTCGCGTCCACGTCTCCGTTGTAGGATCCCGGGGTAGGTTTGTCAGTGACCTTTGTCTCGAAATCCATCATTTTCACTCCAGTCGGAACCTTAACCACTGAACAGTCAGAAGGAAGGTCTGCCGGGATGTCGATTGTGTCGATGATGGTGCGCCCGTCATTGCTGACGAGATAGATCGTGGAACCGTTGCGCAGGGTGAAATTCGTGTAATATGTCCCCTGTGAGGCGTTTCCGCTTGTGTAGAAAACGACGCTCTGACGTGGGTTCAAAATTGTTGAAGCGGCAGAAGCGGGGATACGCTCTGACGTGGTTTCAAAATTGTCGAAGCGTCAGATGCGGGAATATGATATTTCCGCAGGTTGTCCTTGTCATCGGACAGGTAGCAGCCGGCGAACTTCACGCTTCCGTAGGAATTGTTGAAGATCTCGATCCAGCCTGTCCGCTGACCGTAGCCGTCCGTAAGCCCGTTCGTGTTCTCCACGAGAACCTCTCCGATCCTCAGATCCGAAAGGTTCTGAGCGCCGAGAGCCAGTCCGGAGAACAGCAGGACAGCCGATAATATTAATCGTCCTGATCTCTTCATAATATTACAGAGGAAGATTGTCGTGTTTCTTGGCAGGCATCTGCTGCTTCTTTCCCGCAAGCTGCTCAAGGGCCCTGATGATGCGGAAGCGGGTGTTGCGAGGCTCGATGACATCATCGATGTAGCCTTTCTCCGCCGCCTGGTAAGGGTTGTTGAAAAGTTCTTCGTACTCCTCTTTCTTGGCGGCCCGGATCTTTTGCTGGTCGGCTGGATCCTCTACAGCCTTGATGTCCTTGGCATAGAGCACGTTGACGGCTCCGTCAGCACCCATAACAGCGATCTGGGCGGAAGGCCAGGCATAGACAAGGTCGGCACGCAAGTGCTTGCTGCTCATGACGATGTAGGATCCGCCATAGCTCTTGCGGAGCTCGACGGTGACTTTCGGCACGGTCGCCTCGCCGTAGGCGTAGAGCAGTTTCGCTCCGTTGGTGATGACAGCGCCATATTCCTGCTGGGTTCCAGGGAGGAATCCAGGCACATCGACCAGCGAGACGATCGGAATGTTGAACGCGTCGCAGAAGCGCACGAAACGGGCACCCTTGCGTGAGGCGTTGATGTCCAGCACTCCGGCGAGCATCTTTGGCTGGTTCGCCACGATTCCGACACTGCGGCCGTTCATATGGGCGAATCCCACGATGATGTTCTTGGCGAACTCCTTGTGGATCTCGAAGAACTTGCCGTCATCGACGATGCTTGTGATGACCTTGTACATATCGTAGGCCTGGTTCGGGTTGTCCGGGATGATCTCGTTGAGGGAGTCGTCGATCCTGCTGACCGGATCGTTGGTCGGAACCCTCGGAGCCTCCTCCATATTGTTCTGAGGAATATAGCTGAGGAGTTCCTTGATCGTGTTGATGCCTTCCTGCTCATTCTCGGCCGCGAAGTGAGCCACACCGCTCTTGGAGGCGTGCACGCTGGCCCCGCCGAGTTCCTCCTGCGAGACAACCTCACCGAGGACGCTCTTCACGACAGCCGGGCCGGTGAGGAACATGTAGGAGGTGTTCTTGACCATCACAGTGAAGTCCGTGAGGGCAGGGGAGTAAACCGCTCCGCCGGCGCAAGGACCGAATATTCCGGAAATCTGCGGGACCACTCCGGACGCGAGGATATTCCTTTCGAATATTTCCCCGTAGCCTGCGAGCGCGTCAACTCCTTCCTGGATTCTCGCTCCGCCGGAGTCGTTGAGGCAGATGAAAGGGGCACCGTTTCTGGTTGCCAGATCCATAGCCTTGCAGATCTTCTCCGCCATAGTCTTTGAGAGGGATCCTCCCGAAACGGTGAAATCCTGGGCGGCCACATAGACCAGACGGCCGTCGATCGTGCCCTGTCCGGTGACAACGCCGTCTCCGTCGAAGTGCTGCCTCTCCATTCCGAAGTTCGTGCAGCGGTGACGGACAAACATATCAAATTCCTCGAAGCTTCCTTCGTCAAGCAGCAGTGCGAGGCGCTCCCTCGCCGTCAACTTGCCTTTCTCGTGCTGGGCATCGATCCTTTTCTGGCCTCCGCCCATCCTGGCCGCGGCTCTGCGCTCAACCAGTTTCTTGATGTTATCCTGCTGGATGCTCATATTTTGTTACTTTAATCAATTTTTTCCAAATCACAAATTTATCAAGAATCCTCTTTCATTCAAAATTCCTGCCCGCAAAATCGTAAATTTTCGTTGCTTGTGGTGAAATGTACATTTTTGAATATAAGAAGCTGTTTTGAATTGTTTGAAATGTTCTTTGAGGTGAA
>FR893132.1 GCA_000433355.1 Alistipes sp. CAG:435
TTTCCTTGCGCTGCACACCGTAGCCGACCACGACAGTGCCTTCAAGGGCGACAGACTCCTCTACCATTGTTATCAACCAATCCAGATTCCTGGCGACCGACATCTCGACCGGCTTGTAACCTATGCAAGAGAACTGAACCGTGGCGTCGGACGGAACGTTGAAGACAAATCCTCCTTTCTCGTCCGTCATAGTACCTCCGAACTCAGGGTGACCCTTGACAAGGACAGCGACACCCGGTACCGGTTTGGAATCCTCATCGATCACAGATCCTTTGATCTTCACGGTCTTGGATGCGGATCGATTCTGAGCCGAGGCCTGGAAACCCGTTCCGGACAAGGCACCGAGGGTCAGGCACACCAAAACAGCCAAAGCAACCCGGAGGATTGACCCCAGGCTGCGTTGGATTGATTGTCCGTAATTATCCTTCATTAGTTATAATGTATTTAGTGTTCATCATTCAATGTGGACGCTCACTATTCCCGTTCCATGCTCACACTCTCACGCTCCATCAGGAAAACAGGGCTGTCCCACATCGGCAGGCCGGACAGGCGGACATTCCCGCCGCTCAGGCCGCCCCTGAGAATCACGGTCTTGACTTCATGCACCTTACCGGTGATCGGCTCCACGTACACAGGATCCTTCATGTCAAGGCCTTTTATCGTCATGCTCACGTTGTCCTTCTCAAGGACATCGGTCGGCATCTGGTCACTGTACCACAGCATGGCTCCCACTGTCTTCCCGGCCTCATCCTTTATTCCCACAACGGAAATCTCTCTTGTGGCGTTGTGATCCACCTCAAGGTCGAAAGGATGAACTTTCGTAGTCAGCAGGCTTACCATATGCTGCACCGCATAATAAGAAGGCCTCTTGTAAACAACCTTCTTCCGGAGGTTCATCCTGATGAGTCCAAACGACTGAAGCATGTTTTCATACTGTAAGTCCACCATAGTGAATATGTTTGACATGATCTCCAGACGGAAGTCATTCGCCATACGCCTCAGGTCCCACTTGGCCTGCTTGTACTCGCTCCACTCGTAGTGGTTCATCGCATGGCCATATTCAAGGATTGAAGGACATCCTGTCTCACCCTGGAAAAGCTTGATTTTCGGGGAATATGACTTCATCAGGCTGTCAAGGGCAAGGATGTCGGTCGTGGCGTTGTCAGGATTAGGATAATACGGATGGAAAGAAACCATGTCGATCAGATCGGTCTTCTTCCTGTCCTTAAGGATGTCCATGACTTTCTTCGGCCATGCGGTAGGCACTCCTGACAGGCCGAATCCGATGATCACGGCCTTGCGGTTGACCTTTCTGATCTCCTCGGCCGTGACAATGAGCATCTCCGCATAGACCTCCGGATTGTTCTTGCTCCTAAGGTTCGGCTCGTTCCAGATCTCCCACATGGCGACGCGGTCACCGTAGTGCTTGACCGTCTCACGGACGTATTTCAGCCAAGGCTTCATCACCTCGTCTGTCGTGAAGATACCGGAGCCGAGATTCCTGTCAGCTCCGTAAAGAGGATTGCCGTAGCAAAGGCACATCCATGGGCGGACTCCCTGTGAGTTCAACCCGTCCACAATCTCGTCCAGCCATGCGAAATCGTACTTGCCCTTCTCCTGCTCGCATTTGGCCCAGCCGCTCTGGATTCTGGCGTAGCCGACTCCGAGAGGTCCGACGTACTTCCTGAACTGGCTGAAATCAGCGTAGTCCCTGTCAAGGGTCTCGCAGCCGATGGACCATCTGGAATCACCAGAGCCGTCAGCCGGCTTGGTGACAAGCTTTCCGGTCTCAGGCAACCTGGTGGAGTAAGTGTTGAAATTCTGCCATGTCACTGAATACGGCTTCTTCTGGGCGGAGACAGACATCACCGTCGCAAGAATCAAGACTGTGGTTACAAACAACTTCTTCATATCGCTATTCTTTATTCGTTAATTTTCGTCCGATGTTATGTGTGTTGTGGTGTGGTATCCACAATGCAAATATATCAACAATTTCCGGTTCTTCAAAAATTTTTAAGAAATGTTGAGCCGGAATATCAGTGTAATCTCAAGAAAAACCATTGAGAAGCTTCTGTCAGAATGAGTTGCGATGAATCATCCGGAAATCGCACTTCTGCTTGAAGAGTTTCCCGTCCAGAATCATCTCGGCCGCAAGACGCCCCATCTGCACGAAGTCAACCGAGATTGTGGTCAGGCCGTCAAGCACGATCTCACTCATCGGAGACTCGTTGTAAGAGATGATTCCGAAGTCCCGCCCCGGCTTGAGTTTCTGCGACTTGGCGGCTCTGGCCAGCTTGATGAGCTCCATGTCGAACTGACCGTGCAGAATCAGATAGACCTCCTTAGGCTTCACTATCTGAGGTGTGACCTGGGTGTAGAACTCGTAAGGTATCTCGTTCTCTTCGCAGAAACGGGACACGGCCTTGGAGATCATGGTGTGGTACAGGCTGGAAAGCTCGATGACAACATTCAGCTTAGGAACCTTCTTCAGTTTCTTGACACCCATCGCGAGACCATAGTAAGCATCGTTCTCAAAATCCTGATAGACAGCCCCATAGTTACCCGGGAGCTCAGGCAGATAGTTGTCCATGATTATGAGCTTGCGGTTGGGGATCCTCCTCAACGCCTTCAGGACACGTTTCTGGGTCTCGGGATCCAAAGGGAAATGCGGGGTGATGACATAGTAGTCGAACTTGCCCAGATTCTCATCGATATAATATTCAAGAAGATTGATCTGCTGGTTGTGCAGGTAGATCGTGATGTCCGCCTTGCCGCCGGTCGTGTCGTGGAAAGAGTTGTAAAGCATCTGCTTGGTGCTGCTGAACTTGTCGAAAAGGAGGAGCACACGCATCTGCCGGTTGCTGGTCTGATCCGCGATGTAGTAACCTTTTCCCTGCGTGGAATAGATCACTCCCTTGTCACGGAGATGGAAATAGGCTTTCTTGACGGTCTCCTTCGAGATGTCCAGCAAGGAGGAAAGTTCGTTCATTGAAGGAAGCAGCTCTCCGCTGTGGAAAGCGCCGCCATTGATTCCCGACTCGATCTGGTCCATAAGCTGCTTATAGACCGGAACAGGCGAAGAGTTATCGAGGCTTAATACTATCGGCATACAAAATACAATACTTCCAGACCGTGGTCAAGTCTGGTATGGTCACAAATTTAAAAAAAATATTTTGACTTAAGAAAATAAAGGTCTACATTTGCACCACACCACAACACACTTACATCACTACCGGGAAAAGAGAAATCATGGTCATACCGGTGAACATAAGTCTGCGCGTGGCCTGTGAATCGCACATTGAACATGTCAACGTGCGAATAATGAAAAAAACGTTTACGGAAATGACAGATAAATCTGTTGTGCTTCTGGATGTCGGCGGGACTTTCGTCAAGGGCGGGCTCGCTGACTCGACGGGAGAGTTGGCCGACGGGCTCACCTGGCAGGTACCGATCCGTTCAGACGGAAGCCGCAAGGAAATACTTGAGTCCCTGGAGAAATCTCTTCGTGAAGGAATCATGAAATCAAAGGAACCGGGAATGAGCGTGGTCGGACTGGCGGCGACATTTCCCGGCCCCTTTGACTACAATGCCGGGGTTCCGCTGATGACACACAAATTCGCGGACATCTACGGGATGGATCTGAAAGAATGGTTCAAAGGAATCGCCGGAAAGGATTTCAAGGTCAGTTTCGTGCACGACGTGAACGCCCAGCTTTCAGGCGAGATGTTCCATGGAGCCGGCACCGGCTACAAGAATGTCTGCGTCATCACCTTAGGCACAGGGCTGGGATTCGCGTTCAGCATCGACGGAAAGATCCAATACTCATCCACAGCATCCCCGGCCAGAAGCATCTACAAGATGCCCTACATGGATGGGGTCCTTGAGGATTATGTCTCCAAACGTGGATTTCTCAAAGCTTACCGTGAATTGAGCGGCAAGGAAGAGCCCTGGCTGACAGTCAAGGAGATAGGCGTCCGCGCCGGAGCCGGGGAACCAGCCGCACTGGCAACGTTCTCACATGTCGCGACCCTCCTCGCTCAGGCCGTAAGCCCGATCCTTTCCGAGATCGGCACGGAGTGTCTTCTTCTTGGAGGTCAGATCTCCCGCTCATACATATTCATGGAAAAGGCTCTGAAAGAGGGACTTGCGGGCGTGGCTTCAATAAATCGCATCTCCCCCGTCGCCCACATCGAGGAGGCCGCCCTCTACGGAGCTTTCGCCACCTTCGCCCGCCAATACCCGGACATTCAGTAGGTTACAGCAACCATACCTGCCGTAATTTCAAGAATATTAAGGACGCGCCTCAAATTCGACGACGGAGTCTGCGACATCTATCATAGACACGAGACGTCCGTAGGACCGGACACCTGGTCCGAGAAGAATGACAACGTGTCCAACATACTTGACTTCGGAAACAATTTAAACGCGGAGACAAGGCTGGCCCGGTGGCTTAACGTGAACGCCGGCCTGCGCTGCCAAGTGTATGCGGTGACCGACAAGGTTTACAATTTCCTGGAGCAAAGGGCCGCGGTGAGCTTCGGTTGCTACAATGTTTACGGAAGAAAAATCCGATGTACGCCGAAATCGAGGAGTCATCCTACGACGGCTACGGACTCAGGCTGACCTCCGTCTTCACCGCATTCCCTACGATAAGGTACACATTATTCTTCTGACAAAAACACAAGAATATTAGGTTGACACTGTGCTTTTCTGCCAGAAATCAACTCCACCGCCCCATGAATCCCTCCGATAACGCAAATTTCCAATCAGGAAGTCTAAAAAATATCATTTTATCAGAATACGTTTCTATTCAAAAGTATTTCATGCTCCAAAGTAATCGTTCAGTAATGAATAAGTAGGGGTTCGGTGATAATCATTAAAGTTCACAGGCCATGCAATTTCCGTATAAAACGTTTATAATCAAGTACTACTAGAATAAAGAATTTGGATTTTTGAAAATCATTTGCTTTCTTGCAAGCCCCGACGAGAAATCGTATATAAAACAACTAAGACAAATGAGACAGATTTTCAAATGCATCGCGGCAACCGCTATCGCCGCTTGCTTCGCATCCTGCGAAAAGTCCTACGAGGAACTGGATCCTCAATTTCCTGCCATCAGCGACGGCAAGTCCGTCGCCATCAGTTCAGGCGAGACGGTAACCATCGATTTCACGCTGAATGATGTACGCGGCAATGACATCACGGTCAAAATAGATGACAATGCCGTAGAGGACTACAAGGTCAGCTACACCCTCAACTCCGGGAATGACGATGGGACAATCAGCATAGCAGCCCCGGCCATGATTCTTGACGGAACCCCGTTCAACGTCAATGTCACTTTCAGCGACGAGCTCAACAACAGGACAGCCTCGAAAACAGTGAACGTGACTCCGACGGTTCTTGAAGGCTACGTAAAGCTCTCCGAGGCAGCCAACTCTTTCATCGTGGCTCCTGGAGCATACGTCCAGTTCCCTACCTTCAAGGGCAACAGCGGACTGAAATCAGGAGCAGTGTCACTTACCCTCGCCTGGCAGGATGCTGTCGGCCTCTTCGCCGAGGTCGCGCAGGTAAATGAATCCGACGCCATCGTCCACTTCGCCTCGGGCAAGGAAGGCAACGCCGTCATCAACGGCCTCGACGCTTCCGGCAATGTCGTGTGGAGCTGGCTCTTCTGGGTAACGGCTGACGCTCCGAAGGATGTCAAAGTCGGGGACTTCACATTCCAGGACCGCAACATCGGCGCGCTGAACCTCGACGAGAAGAGCGAACTCTCCGTAGGTCTCGTTTACCAGTACGGCCGCAAGGATCCGTTCCCGGGAATCAAGTTCGGGGAATATGCGACAAGGCCGGTCTATGACGCTTCCGGTGCGGAGGTGGAGATCACAATTGTGCACAACACCGAGGCAAACAACCTGGAGAACGCCATCAAGAATCCTACAATTTACTACAACAACAAGTATTTCAGCGGAGCGAAGCACGGCTACAGTTGGATCACCACGGACGCCACCACCTTCGGAGCTGACAACTTCAAGGCTCTTTGGGAGAACGGCGGAAAGAAGAGCGCCTACGACCCGTGTCCGGCGGGCTACAAAGTAGCCAGTGCGGCAGCATGGACAGCAGTCAAAGCCTCCACCGATGTCAAGGAACTATGGGACTCCAGCTACGAGACTTTCGACCAGTCCGCCATAGGCACAAACGAAAAATACGCTGCCGGCAACAGAAAGAAAGTCCAGTTCAGAGGGTGCGTCTACGATGGTCTTAGACTCACGGTCACTGGAGAGATGAACTCCAACTCCACCTCATTCTCTTATGCCAACTGCATCGGCAAGCCTCTCCCTACCGCGGTCGTCTGGTGTTCGGACGTGGATCCGGACTATGCAAGCAGGCTGAATGCCTCGTACTTCAGAGGATGTGCGTTCAAGGTCAACACATCGGGCAACGGAAACTATGACGATGTGTCCGCAATCAAGGTCAACCCTCTCACCATGAGCAAGTACAATCTCAACTACGCCTTCCCGACACGTTGCGTCAAAGAATAAGATTCCACAAATTACCAGAGCAAGATGAACAGATTCATTAACCGCGTCTTACTTTTTGTCATAGGTGCGGCCGCGCTGATTGGTTGCACCTATAATGAGATGACTGATTCCTACGGCGAGCTTGACATCCTCTTCGACACCGAGGACGTTGTACTCAACGCAGGGGAAAGCATAGAGATTCCATTCACTGTCACGGGAACCGAAGGAGCCGCCATCGACCTTGAGCCCTACACGGACAACAGCAGACTGACCTGCAAGCTTAGCAAGGTTGACTATGGCAACTCACAGGGTGTCATCAGACTGACCGCATCAAAGGCAATCTCCAAAGACCTGGAGGCTCAGGTCTTCCTCAAAGTCTCCGACTCACATCACAGAAAGCTTACAAGGTTTGTGGATGTGACTGTTATCGGCAACGGTAGCGGAGGTGGCGAGGATCCAGGAGAAGGCGGAGGCGACAATGACTACGGCGACCTCGGCATATTCTTCGACACAAGCGCCCCGGCGGTAAATCCTGGACAGACCTTGGAGATACCTTTCACTGTAACCGGTTCAGAAGGCGCCACCCTCAGTCTGGTTCCTTCCGTTGACAACGATGAATATGTTTGCGCGCTAGGCAAGGTAGACTATGTCAACTACCAGGGAATCATCAAGCTGACCGCTCCGGAAGTGATCACAGAAGCCACGGAAGTCAAGGTCTCGCTCACGGCAAGCGACACGCACAAGCGCAGTCTGACAAAGAGTGTCAGCGTCAAAGTGAACGCATCCGAGCCGCTTTCGATCTCCGCCTTGGGAGAGCCCGCATCAATGGCAGTCAAGGCGGGAGGCTCCTTCACACTGTCCTATAAGGTTCTCAATCTCGCCCCGGCTAAGATCACCGGTATCCCGACTGTTGAGGTAACCTCCGGCTGGAGTGCGGAAGCAACCGTCGATCAGGACATCATTAAGGTTAAATACAATGCGCCTGCATCCATCGGCCAGCGGATCAACATCAAGATCAGCGCGACAGACGATCACGGCAGGAAAGTTGAATATTCAGGAACACTCTCCATCGTCGAGATCACAACGACGGCGGGGGCAGCCAACTGCCACATCACAAAACCAGGCAGCACTCTGACTATCAAGGCTGTGAAAGGCAACTCGACCACAGCATTGGAGTTTGACAACGCCACTCTTGTCTGGCAGGACGCCATTGGGCTTGTAAGTTCTGTCTCAGGAAACGGAAACGAAGGTGTTGTCGTGGTCAAGCTTGCAGACGGCAAGGAAGGCAACGCGGTGGTCGCCGCACGCGACGGTGACAGGATCGTGTGGAGCTGGCACGTCTGGGTGACAGGCTACGACCCGGAGGCCGACATCTTTGAATGGACGGACGCCAACGGCATTACTTACAAATACATGGACCGCAATCTCGGAGCTTTGAGTGCGGAAAAGTACAGCAAGGACGCCCTTGGTTTGATGTACCAGTGGGGACGTAAGGATCCGTTCCCGGGAGGAGATGACGTGGAATCCAGCGTTCAGAAGCGCCTGTATGACATCAACGGCAACCAGATCTATGTTAAGACAGAGCTAAGGCCGACATACAACGACAACACAAGCACCAACCTCCAATTGGCCATAGAGCATCCGGACGTGTTCTACTATGCGCCGTCAAGTTCCTGGCCGGCTGTAGATTGGCTCACCGACAAGGCGTCCCTGCAGAACAACGACCTGTGGGGCGGCAAGACCAATGCCAAGACAATCTACGACCCATGCCCTGAAGGATGGTGGATGCCTGCCGCAGGAAACGGATGGGGCTTCAGAACCGAGTACAAGAAAGCCGGCAAGCTGAACGATGACAGCAAATACGACGAGTCATACCCATGGTATCAGGATTACGACAAGAGCATCGGTTTCCGCTACAAGACGAAAGCCGGCAGGGAATATTGGTTCCCGTTGGTCGGCAACATCGACCCTACCAAGGGCACGCTACAAAGCGTGGGCGGAAGCGCGCTGTACAACACTCGTTCAGACAATTCCAACACTGTGTTTTATGAGAACATGGCATGGGGTAATCCTGCCAGCGAATCAGGGCTCAACCGATCATACGGCGCTGCGACCCGTTGCATAAAGGAGTAATATGAGAAGGAAAACAATTCTGCTCACGTTGCTGACGCTGTTAGCGGCGACACTGCCGTTGTCGGCACAGAAGATATCAGTCACCGGTCAGGTGACTGATATTTTTGGCAACGCGCCACTTCCCGGGGTCGCCGTCCTCGAGAAAGACGGAAGCAACCATTCAATCACTGACATTGACGGGAAATATTCCATATCCGTCCCTTCTGACGCGACATTGGTGTTCTCATGCCTCGGAATGCAGGAACAGACCATTGCGGTGAATGGGCGCACCACAATCAATGTCGCGATGACAGCCGATGTGAATGTCCTTGATGATGTGCTTGTCGTGGCGTACGGAACGGCGTCCAAAGAGTCATTCACCGGTTCAGCGGAAACGATAAGGGGTGACAAGTTACGGGACAGGCCTGTCGCGGATGTCTCCAGGATGCTTGACGGACAGATGTCAGGAGTGATGACAACATCCGGAAGCGGGCAGCCAGGAAGCGGATCCGGCATAATGGTGAGAGGATTCGGATCGATCAACGCAAGCAGTTCTCCACTCATCGTGGTGGACGGCATCCCTTACGATGGAAGTCTCAATTCCCTCAATCCCAACGACATTGAAAGCCTGTCAGTGCTTAAGGACGCGTCTGCCGGAGCGCTCTACGGCTCCAGAGGAGCCAACGGTGTGGTCATCGTGACAACCAAGAGCGGTGGGAGCTCCGATGAAAGAATCGCCATAGACTTCACCGCCCGTGTCGGCTTCAACTCCATGGCGATAAGCCCGTACGAAACCGTCAACGCCACACAGTACATGGAACAGATGTACAGAGCGACGTACAATGATCTCGTCTACACGGAAGGACATCTTCCCGGCGAGGCAGCCACCTTGACTCCATCACGCCTCTCCAAGAACGTTCTCGGCATCAACAACAAGTACAACATCTTCGACAAAGATGTAGAGAACCTGTTCGGCGCTGACGGGAAGGTTGTCTCAGACGCGGCGACAAGATACAGCGCGGACTGGCTGGGAGAGGCCAAAGCCAAGCTGCCGACACGTCAGGAATATCTTTTCTCCATGTCAGGGGCTTCAGACGTAAGCAAATACATGGCGTCGCTCGGCTACCTCGACGAGAACGGAACCATCACGACAACTTCGTTCCGACGCATAACAGCCAGGCTCGGCGCGGAATTCACGCCATACGATTGGTTCGAATTCGGCCTCAACGCCAATTATTCCAATTCAAGAAGTGACTATCTCGGAGCGTCCGGGACCGAGGCCAACAACATCTGGTACACCGCCATGATGATGGCCCCGATCTACCCGGTGCACGAGGTCGATTCCGACGGGAACGCGATAATGGACAACGGTAAGCGAGTCTTTGACTATGGCTCCTCAAGGCCGGCGGGGGCGCAGAACAACCGAAACTGCATCGCAACCCTTTTCGATGACGACTACTACATGATCAGTGACAACGTGAACCTGCGCGGACATCTTGGAATAAAATTCGGAGACTTTAAACTAAGCACTTCACTGGGCGCTGACATCGTGAACGAGAACAACACCACGATGTACAACCGAAACAACGGAAACGCCGCCGGAACCGGACGTCTGACCAAGGAATATCAACGCACGCGCAGCTACACCTGGAATCAACTGCTTTCCTACAGACACGGCTTCGGTGAACACACCATCGACATGATGGCCGGGCACGAATTCTACAACAGCGAGGCCCATTACCTGATGGGACAGAGAACCGGATTCCCGTTCGACAAGTTCGATGAGCTTGGGATGGGATCCACCATCGCGGACGCGACCTCAACAGGAGACACGTACAGCATCAACTCGTGGCTGTGCAGGGCGAACTATGACTTCTCCGACAAGTACTACCTGTCCGGCAGTCTGCGTATGGACGCATCCTCACGGTTCATCAGGGAGCACAGATGGGGCACATTCTGGTCTTTGGGCGCGTCATGGAGAATTTCACAGGAGCCATTCATGAAAGAAATCGACTGGATGGACAACATGACGCTGAAAGCCAGCTACGGTGTGCAAGGCAACGACAACATCGGTTCCTACTACGCATGGCAGGCACTCTACGACATGACCTACCCTAACGCGACATATTCAGGTGCCATCATCTCCTCACTCGAAAACAAGAATGTGACGTGGGAGAAGAACGGCAACATCAACCTTGGAGTCGAGTTCAAGATGTTCAACCGGCTGAGCGGAACCGTCGAATGGTACAAGAGGACCACGACTGACATGCTGCTTGAATATCCCATCGCCATTTCCTTGGGCTTTCCCGGCTATTATGCCAATGTCGGCAAGATGTACAACACAGGTATGGACATAACCTTGGGTTACGACATTCTCAACACCACGGATGTGTTTTGGAACGTGTCGGCTATGGGATCCACCGTCAGGAACAAGGTGGTGGCGCTCACCGGCAACGGCGAGGACATCAACAACGGTGTGTATCTGATCCGCGAAGGCGAGACCGTCAACACATTCTACATGGCCCGCAGCGCAGGTGTCGATCCGGCTACAGGAGAACAGCTTTACCTGGCCTACATGAAAGACACTGACGGCAAGAGGGTCGAAGGCAGCGAGTATGTGACCAACGACGCGACCACAGCGTCAGGTTGCAAATGGCTTTGCGGCAGCAGGATCCCGACCATCTACGGTTCCCTGTCATCCAATCTTCACATAAAAGGCGTTGATCTCTCGGCATTGTTCACCTACTCGCTGGGCGGCAAGATCTATGACAGCACCTATCGTTCCATGATGGAACCGTCTTACGTGGGGCAGACATATCACGTGAACTCGCTGCGTGCATGGACTGAAGCCGGGCAGATCACCGACGTTCCAAAGGTCACCACAACCGCCACGACCGTCATCAACGATCGATTCCTCATCGACGCTTCCTACTTCAGCATAAAGAGCGTCTCGGCAGGCTACACATTCAGGTCCGCAAGTCTGGAGAAATACCATGTCCGTTCTCTCCGTCTTTACGCCTCCGGAGACAACCTCCTGATGCTGAGCGCCCTAAAGGGGCTAAATCCACAGAGCAGTTTCTCAGGTTCAACCTCCTACACCTACACTCCGAACCGTACGGTCTCACTCGGTGTGGACATTAAATTCTAAGCTTCATGAAAAGATTTCCAATCATTATCATATTGTCCGCCACGATGTTTGGTGCGTGTTCCTCGCTGATGGAGACCTCCCCCACCACAGATGTGGACAAGGAAAGGATTCTTGCGGACGCGGAAGGCCTGCAAGTCGCGATGAACGGAGTATATTCGACAATGTACAACCGTCTTGACTTCGTCTCCGCCAACGCTCATCAATGCTTCGGCAACATGGCGGTGACACTTGCCGCCGACCTGATGGGCGATGACATGGTGCAGACAGCACAAGGTGCCGGATGGTTCTGGAAGGACTACAACTACGACCAGCGCAGCCGCTACACCAGCAAAATCTGGCGTTGCTACTTCACATGGGAATATTTCTACGAAATCATCAGCAACGTCAACCACATAATCTCAGCGGCGGAGACAGCCACAGGAGACGAGAATGAAATCAAATGCACGACAGCGCAGGCATACGCGGCGCGGGCGTTCAGCTACTTCATGCTGATCCAGTCATTCCAGCAGACATTGGTCGGTCATGAGGACCTTCCGGGTGTGCCGATCTACACCGAGCCGACAACAGCGTCAAGCAAAGGCAGGAAGCGCAGCCCGGTAAGAGAAGTCTATGCCCGGATAGACGAGGATCTTGAGACAGCGGTCTCTCTGTTCGAGGAATGCGGTGTCAAGCGCAAACATATCTCCAATCTCGATCTCTACTCCACAAGTCTGCTCCAGGCCCGTGTGGCTTTGGTCGAGAACGACTGGAACAAAGCGGTTGTGGCAGCCAAAAGAGCGATCAGCACCCCCTACGCATCGCTGCTCTCCAAGTTGGATGCGACCGTGACCAAAGGCACATTTGACGACAGCACCACTGATTGGACCACAGGAAAGACTCCGTTCAACAGCGTCAGCTCGTCCTCGGTGATGTGGGGTGCGGAGATCATCTCCGACCAGTCAACGGTGTTCGCCTCATTCTTCTCGAACATGGACGCATGCACCAACGTCTATTATGCGGCAGAATCCCCCAAGTGCATAAGCAACTGGCTATATGCCCAGATTCCCGACTCCGACATCCGAAAGGGATGGTGGAACGGAAACATAGGCGTGAGCGAGAAGGAATGGAAATATGGAGCCAACATCAACTACAACCAGTTCAAGTTCCAATGGGCGGATCAGAATTCCTACAAAGGGGACTACATATTCATGCGTCTTGAGGAGGCTTACCTGATCCTTGCCGAAGCGCTTTGCCGCATGGGCAACGACAACGAGGCCAAGAGCGCCCTTGGAGAGATCATGAGCCGCCGGGATTCCAATTGGAGCGGCACATTGGACACGCTAGGAGGAAACGAACAGACTTTCGGCACTGTAGGAACCGTGAAGACTCTTTTGGACGAAATCCTGCTGCAACGCAGAATCGAGCTCTGGGGCGAGACTGGACGGATCTTCGACATTCTCAGGCTCGCCAAAGGCTGGACACGGTACTGGAAAGTGAACGGCGAGGAATCCAATCACACCAACTACCTCAGCAAGTATCCGGATTATCTCAATTTCCCGGCGGACTACATCGAATGCATCCTGATGATACCCCAGGTGGAAATAGACAACAATCCAAACATCAATCCCGAAGACCAGAATCCTTATGTTCAGAACTAATGTATTAAAATATATCTTCCCGAGCGTCGCGGCCATGGCGCTGTTGTCCTGCACAAGAGAGAATGAAGGTGCCCTCTACGATGGCGAAAGCGGATTCGCCTTCGCCTCAAACGTGCTCTACGCGGAGGTATCTTCCGATGACAAAGGCACTCTGGAGATCCCTGTCTACAGAGGTGTCAACGGCACGGCGGAGCAGGCTCATGTGTCATTCAAGTACGACACCGCACCGCAGGACGCGTCAACTCCTGTCTGGGAAGACGCTGATCCTAACGATGTGTTCTCACTGGTGTCGTCCAAGGTCACTTTCTCACCTAATTCGTGCAAGGCCTTGGTACGCCTGAGGTTCAGCGACACAGGCAAACTGAAGACTTCCGAGAAATACAGGATGAGACTGGACATCATCGATGGAGTCTCCCCTTCCGGACGAAGCACGATCACTGTGACCGTGACAAAGAAACTGGTGTTCAAAAAATACGGAGACTGCGACTACTTCGATGAATGCATCTTCGAGAAGGCCTACGGGACTGAAATCTACAAGGCGGACGGGGAGGAGATATACCGTGTCATGGATCCATACCGTGAAGGTCTGGTAGCCGAGGAATATGCCGCCAACGGATGGATGGGCAGCATGCCGGACTACGTGGAGTTCCACTGCGAGGGAAACCACATCATCTTCAACGAATTTCCCACAGGCATGCTCTTCAACGGCAAGTACATGGCGTACGCATATTTCCCAAGTGATTACAAATGGGGACGCGATTTTTCAAAGTATGACGCACAGAACCTCAAACTGGACGACAAGCATTTCCAGCTATACGCTGTCTATTGTCTGCCTTCATTCCAGTACGGCTACATGAACGACGGTATCTACAAAATCGACATCAAAGTACTGGAGCAGAAATAAAGTTCAGATGACCTCTATCTCGGTAATCCGGTCGCCTGTCTGGATTCTGACCGGTCCTGTCGAGCCTTCAACCGAACGGACGATGACCTGGACCTTGCCACTGAACGCCTCGTCCTTCGGGCAGCAGCAGTAGTCCAGGATTCCGAACTGGGAGCCGGTGGCCGGCCAGACCATCGGGTTAGGTTCGCCACGGTAGTTCTGGCCGGTCCAGTAGAACAAGCCGCCGGGATTCCGGCCGCCACTGGTGGGTCCAGGCCGAGACAGTCGTCGGCTGCATCAACCAGTACCAGAAAACCGGAGGGTCATATTGGCTCGAATCAACCGAGGCCAAATGGTCTTTCATCCGCCACCACATCATCTGTCCCGACGGCGAGTGGTACTGGAGCCTCCGCTCCGACGGCACCCCGAACACCACCGATGACCGCGCCGGCTTCTGGAAATGCCCATACCACAACGGCCGCATGTGCCTTGAGGTTCTCGAACGGCGGTAGTGTGGGCGGCAGTGTGCGCGGCAGTGTGGGCGGCAGTGTGCGCGGTGGGTCCGTGGCACCCAACACATTGATTATCAAGCAACAGAACGATTACCTAGTACGTGATTTCGCACTAGGTGATTTACGATTACGCTAATTATCAAGCAGTTATCTGCCACGCAAAAACAGCTAGTAGTCCATGGATCGCAAAAAGAAAGAAGTTCAGCCATAATGGAGAATCAGCGGAATATTTTTGTATTTCCTCTAAAAAACTGTTTCTTTCTTATGTGACGGGCGTAAAAATCGCAGATTTTTATGTAAGTTTGTGAGTTTAATACTGACAGAACAATGGAAGAAGCGAAAAATCCAACGGCCGAGGAGCCGAAAAGACTCAACTTTCTTGAGGAGATAATAGAGGACGACCTGAAGTCCGGAAGAGTTAAGAGCGTGATGACACGTTTCCCTCCGGAGCCTAACGGGTACCTCCATCTCGGACACGCGAAGAGCATCTGCATCAACTTCGGGCTCGCCCAGAAGTACGGCGGAAAGACCAACCTCCGCTTTGACGACACCAACCCGACCAAGGAGGACACTGAATATGTCGATTCGATCAAGGAGGACATCCAGTGGCTCGGCTTCCAGTGGGACAAGGAACTTTACGCTTCCGACTATTTCGACCAGCTTTACGCCTGGGCCGAGCAGATGATCGAGCGCGGTCAGGCCTACGTCGATGACCAGACCCAGGAGGAGATCAGCAAGGGACGCGGCACCGTGGACAAGCCGGGAACCGAGAGCCCTTACAGAAACCGTTCAGTAGAGGAGAACCTCCAGCTGTTCAGGGATATGAAGGCCGGCAAATACGCTGACGGAGAGAAGGTTCTCCGCGCGAAGATCGACATGGCTTCCCCGAACATGATGTTCCGCGACCCTATTCTTTACCGCATCAAGCACGCCTCGCATCACCGCACGGGCGACAAGTGGTGCATCTACCCGATGTACGACTTCACCCACGGCCAGTGCGACTCAATAGAGCACATCACCCACTCGATCTGCACTCTTGAGTTCGATGTCCACAGACCTCTGTACGACTGGTTCATCAAGACCCTTGAGATCTGGCCGAGCCATCAGTACGAGTTCGCCAGACTGAACCTCACCTATACCTTGATGAGCAAGAGAAAGCTTCTGGAACTCGTCCAGAAAGGCCTTGTCTCCGGATGGGACGATCCACGTATGCCTACTCTCTGCGGAGTTCGCCGCCGTGGCTACACCGCCGAGGCCCTCAAGATGTTCTGCGAGAAGATCGGAGTCTCAAAGCGTGACCAGATGATGGATATCCAGCTTTTGGAATGGTGTGTGCGCCAGGATCTTAACGCAAGGGCCAACAGGTATATGGTCGTTCAGAAACCTTTGAAGGTCACCCTCACCAACTGGGAACCGGGCAAGGTGGAGTGGTTCGACTGCCCTCTCAACCCTGCCGAGCCGGAGGGAGCCACCCGCAAGGTTCCGTTCACGGGAGAATTCTACATCGAGCGCGACGACTTTATGGAGGACGCTCCGAAGAAGTTCTTCCGCCTCAAACCAGACGGAGAGGTTCGTCTGAAATACACCTACATCATCAAGTGCGAGGAGGTCGTCAAGGATGCCGAGGGCAATGTTGTCGAGCTCAAGTGCACCTACGACCCTACCACGAAGCCGGGAGGAGGCGAATGGCGCTCTGTCAAAGGCACGATCCATTGGGTTTCAACTGAATATGCCCAAGAGATCGAGATCCGCAACTACGACCGTCTCTTCGTCAAGGAGGACATGAACTCCATTCCTGAGGACAAGGACTACAAGGACTTCCTCAACCCGGAGTCACTCACAATAGCTAAAGGTTACGCCGAGCCGGCCCTTCTTGAGGACAACTCCGGAATCGCCGTCCAGTTCGAGCGCACCGGCTACTACTACAAGGATCCGGACAGCACCGCCGACAAGGTGATATTCAACAAGACGACAGCCCTGAAGGACTCCTACAAGCCTGAATAACAGAGTAGGTTATGCACCTGCCCCTTTTCATAGCCCGACGGTACCTGTTCGCGAAGAAGTCACACAACGTGATCAACATCATCTCCGCGATCAGTGCTGTCGGTATGGCTATAGGGACGGCTGCCCTGATCATCATCCTTTCAATCTACAACGGCTTCGACGAGCTTGTCAAATCGACACTCAGCAACGTGGAGCCGGACATTCTCATCACCCCCGCCAAAGGCAAGGTCTTCATCCCCGAAGGCGAGGCGTTCGACCGGATCAAGGCGAATCCGATGATCGGTGAATATGACCTCATCCTTCAGGAGAATGTGTTCGTGGATTATGACGGGCATCAGGGAATAGCCAAGGCCAAGGGCGTGGACAGCGCTTTCGAGGCGGAATCTCCTCTTGCGGAACATATCACCAACGGAGAGTTTTCCCTGCACAAAGGCCAGCTGCCGCAGATGGTTGTCGGCGCGGGCCTGGCTTACAAGATGGGAATGAACCCGGCCTTCCTCGCCTCCGCGGAATTATATTTCCCGATCAGGGACAGGAATTTCTCGCTTGCGAACCCGGCGGCCTCGATTGAAACCGTACGGATGCGCCCTTCAGGAATATTCTCGGTCAACCAGCAGATTGACGATGATCTGATGATCGTGCCGATCGAGGAGATGAGAAAGCTGCTTGGCTATGAGGAAGAGGTTTCAGGAGTGGAGATCCGCCTGGCCGAAGGCTCCACCGCGAAAGACATCCGTTCCGCGATCAAGCATATTCAGAAAGAGTTAGGCCCTGAATTCAAGGTTTTGGACCGCTTCCGCCAGAATCCGTCGCTCTACAAGATGATGCGTTACGAGAAGGCGGCGATATTCCTGATCCTCATATTCGTCATCATCATCATCGCCTTGAATATCTTCGGCAGCATCACGATGCTGATCATCGAGAAGAAGGATGACATCGAGACCTACCGCAGCCTCGGGGCCACCGACCAGATGCTCCGCCGCACCTTCACTCTGGAAGGCTGGCTGATCTCCCTTCTCGGTCTCGCCGCCGGCCTTGTCATCGGCATCGGTTTCTCCCTCGCCCAACAAAATTTCGGTTTCATCAAGATGCCGGGCAGCTTCCTCGTGAACGCATACCCGGTCATCCTCCAGTGGCAAGACGTCCTCGCCACAATCATCGGTGTAGCCCTCATCGGCTACATCATCGCCCTCCTCCCCGTCCGCCGCAACATCCGGTAGATTTTCTCACGGGACAGCAGGGACATTCGGGAAGGAATGCTTACCTTCGCAACAATTAGAAGCTGTTTTGAATTGTTTGTTTGAAGGTTTGAGAGTGAAAAACTTCAGTTTCGACCGCTTCTTCCAAGGAAGATAGCGGTGCTATCTGACTGAAGAAGCGGGAAGAAAATGAAGATTTTTCACCTCAAAGAACATTTCAAACAATTCAAAACAGCTTCTTAACTAATCACATTATGATAATACCTGACTGGGCCAAGGAGCTGAACTGCTCCATAACCGTCTGCGACAAGGACGGAGTGATTATCTATCAGAACGATCCTGCCGTGAGACAGTACGAGAAGCATGGCAGCCTGATCGGAAAGAACCTTTTCGGCTGCCACGGTGAACGTTCCGCAGGCATAATCCGTCACATGCTGGAGACGGGCGGCACGAACTGCTACACCATCGAGAAGCAAGGTGTACACAAATTCATCTTCCAGAGCGCCTGGAAGGAAGACGACGAGGTGAAGGGGCTATGCGAGATCTCCATCATCACTCCATCGGAGATGCCTCACTACGTCAGGGAATAAAGGATTTGAATATGAACCGGCAGGCCGCGAGGATGAGCATCGGGCCGAGGCCGGAGTAGAAGGATGCGATGAACTCAGCGGGGAGTCCGGGTATGAACTTCAGGCTGACGCCAAGGCATGCCATGCCCACAATCAGAATCCATCCGCCGGGTGGGAATGTCTGCCAGGGAGTCGTCTTCCGCGGCAGTCCGGCGATGCGCGCCGAGTACTTGTTCACGGCTTTGCGGAACATGAGGTAGAAGCACATCAGCACAAAGGCCGTGATGAGCAGCAGCCACCAGAGCCTTTCCGTAGGCATTGTCAAGTACGCCTGGATGCCTTTGACGGCGATGACAACCCCCGGCGCTCCCCAAAGGAGGGCGGCGATGTAATAGAGGATTTTTTTGTTCATACCTGATAGTTTATCTTGCGGCTATCTGTCTGTCATTTACCACGGCTTAAGGTTGACAGTCTGGTAGAATGCCTGGGCTTCCCTCACCAGGGAGTCCGCCGGTGTCTCCTTCGGCGTCTCGGTGTGGCTCCACGGTCCGGTCTCCCTCACGTCGAACTGCCGGATTCGGCGAACCGGCGAGAGGACGGTCAGCACATCATCACTGTAGTAGCCCAGATCCTGGTAGGTGGCCATGAACGCCCGCTGGTTGTAGTCCGGCGCGAGGATGTTCTGGCCGTAGAACTTCGAGTCATAGGAGAAGTGCAACAGGGAGAAGATGGTCGGCATCAGGTCAATCTGGGAGCAAAGCTTCTCCACCCTCCGAGGCTGGATGAAGCCCGGGGAATAGACGATCGCCGGTATGTGGTACTTGTCCACCGGGATGCTGGTCTTGCCGGCGCTGGAGGCGCAGTGGTCGGCCACGACGATGAACACGGTGTTGCCGAACCACGGTCTGCGCGAGGCCTCGGCGAGGAACTGGCCGATGGCGAAATCGGTGTACTTCACGGCGGCGGAGCGCGACTTCATCTCACCGTCGTAGGTGATCTTCCCTTCCGGGAATGTGTACGGACGATGATTGCTGATTGTGAATATGATGGCGTGGAACGGAGTCCCGCTCTCGGCCTTCTTGTCGAACTCCTTCAAGGCCACCCTGTACGAATCCTCGTCGCAGGTACCCCAGATGTTGCTGAACGTTATGTCCTCCTTCGGATAACAGTACTTGTCGATGATCTCGAAGCCGTTGCCGGAGAAGTAGGCGCGCATGTTGTCGAAATAGCTGTCGCCGCCGTAGATGAACGAGGTCGTGTAGCCGTTCTCCCTCAGCACGGTGCCGGTGGAGAAAAGTCCGGCGTTGTCCGGCCTTTTGATAAGGCTTTCGCCGGCGCTCGGCGGAATGCAGAGGGTCAGGGCCTCAAGGCCGCGGACGGACCGGTTGCCGGCGGCGTAGAGGTTGTCGAAGACAAGGCTCTTTTCAATGAGCGTGTCCAGATTCGGAGTGATGCCGTCCTCATTGCCATAGGCGGCGAGGAAATCGGCGCTCAGGCTCTCGACGGTGATCATCACGATGTTCTTCCTGACAGGCGGAACGGAGTCCCTTATCATCCGCACGGCGGCATCGGCCGGCTGGTCTGCCTGCCGGACCGCGGAGCCAGCCTCCTCTCGGACAGGAACCTGGCCGCAAAGCGCGAGTTTGAGTCCCTGCGCCTCATCCTCGGGAAGCATCTGATAGAACCTGTCATATTCAAGAGTGCTGCTGCTGTAGGCCTCAAGGAAATTCCAGCATCCGTTGCACTGCAACTCGGTCGCGTAGTTATTGGAGCTCTGGAGGTTACGGTAGCTGAAACGCAGCCAGAAGAAGCTTCCGGCGAACAGCACCGCATAGATGACGAATGTCGCCAGGAACGGAACGGCTCCCCCGTTGCCGGACTCGCTGAAATCCTTCCGCCGGAACAGCCGCCAACAGATCAGCACCGCCACAAGAAAGACCCCGAGGAACATCGGCACGATAGGATATGATTCCATGATGTTCCCGATCACCTCGTTCGTGTAGACCAGATAGTCAACCGCTATGAAGTTGTACCTCACGCCGAACTCGTTCCAGAAGACACACTCAGAGATGGCGTTCACTATCATCAGGAATATGTACAGCCCCATAGTGAACAGCAGTCCGGCCTTGCACCAACCCTTCCTGATGTTCGGGATGAACAGCCTCAGGCAGAACGCGCCGAGAAGCAGGAGGGAGAGCAGACGGGCTATCGTCGGAACGACGGAACCATATTCAGTGAATATGTTGGATGGCAGCAATGAATAGACCGCGAAGGCGAGCAGGGTGGCTCCGATAATGTAGCAGAGCGGCTTTTTGTACTTGGCGTCGTTCAGCGTGGCCTGCACCACCATCGCCGGTGCGAGCGCGAGCAGGGAGAACGCCACATCATTGACAAAGCCTAACAGAAAGATCTTAAGCCATTCCAGCGCCGTGAATCCGATTACGGTAGGCGGAGTGAACAGCAGCAATATTCTTGTGATGAAGCCAAGCGCCACGGAAAAGGTGATGAAGACCGGCGCGAAGTACCTGAACCAGTCGTGGACCTTCCTCGTTTTGTCATAGTTTCTTAAACAATTCCTGTTCATAGGATGAAATGATTGATGATTATGGGTGCGAAGTTAAGAAATTCCGATGATTATTGCTAACTTTGTCCAATTATGCGTAAATCATTCATCTTGATGAAAAGACATTTATTCTGCGCCGTCGCGGCGGCGATTCTTTTTGCTGTCCTCCCTCTGGAGGCACAGATCCGTGGTTTCCGTCAGGAACAGTTGAAGGAATGGGAATTCAGCAAGGACGGCTCCTCTTGGCAGACCGTGAGCGTGCCGCATTCCTACAACGCCGAGGATGGCCATTCTCCTTATTACTACCGTGGCAAGGCGACTTATCGCTGTGATCTGAGGATCACCGATGTGAAGAAGACATATTATCTCTTTTTCGAGGGTGCGGCTCAGGCGGCGGTTGTCAAGGTCAACGGAGAGCAGGTAGCGGCCCACAAGGGTGGCTACACGCCTTTCTCCGCAAACATCACAGAGTCTTTGACCAGGGGTGTCAACAGGGTGGAGGTGATTTGCGACAACTCTGAGGACCTGGAGATGGCTCCTGTCACTTCGGACTTCAATAAGAACGGCGGACTGCACAATCCGGTCTGGCTTCTGGTCATGGATGATGTCTATTTTTCGCCGGAGGACTACGGAATGTACAGGCTTCGTTGCGAGACTCCGGTCGTGACCAAGAAGAAAGTTGTCACCAATGTCAGGACCAAACTGGTCAACGCGGGCAATCGGGACGCGGACATCCTTGTGCGTGTCCAGCTTCTGGAGGCCAATGGCGCGTTGGGCTATCAGGCTGACCGCGAGGTCCTTGTCAAGGCGTTCTCTGAATATGACTTCGACCATGAGTTCATCCTTTCCGGCATGCATCTTTGGGAAGGCATGAAAGATCCTTACCTCTACACGATCAGGGTCGAGCTGTTCAAGGGAAAGAGGATGATGGACATCGCCGAGACAAAGGTCGGTTACCGTTCGATAGGGATGGATCCGGAGAGAGGATTCCTTCTGAACGGTCGTCCTTACCCTCTCCGTGGCGTGGCGATGCATCAGGACACTGATGGGAAGGCCTCCGCGTTGACTCAGGCTGACTATCGCCGCGACTACCGCATCGTCAAGGAGCTTGGGGCGAACTTCCTGCGTCTCGCCCATTATCCGCATAACGACTTCGCGTTCCAGCTTTGTGACTCTCTCGGAATCATTGTCCAGACGGAGATTCCTTGGGTCAATGTGTGCGGAACCAACGCCACACAGGCCTATTTCAACAATCTCCACCATCAGATGAAGGAGATGGTGAACAACCTCTACAACCATCCTTCCATCGCGTTCTGGGGAATGTGGAACGAGCTTGACACCTGGGGCAACAACAATGACCTCCAGGGACCGCTTGACGCGGAAAGAGTGGTCAAGGAGACAGAAAGACTCTACAATTACACGAAAAAACTGGATCCGGACCGCTTTGTGGGTTTCACGGATTGCTCGAACCTGTCAAGGGACGGGTACACGAGCCTTAAAGGCGACTTTTGTTCACAGAACCTTTACTACGGCTGGTACAGAACCCCTAACGAGTTCTCAGGGTTCACCACAACTTTGAAGAAGGTTCGTGGACTGAGGTCGGACATCCCGATCAATGTCTCTGAATATGGAGTCGGCGTCAACCCTTACTGCCATGTCTGGAATCCAGTCGAGGCCATCCGTGACAAGGATGAGGATTCCAAGCATTATGAAGAATATGGCAACCGTTTCCATGAGTCTCATGTCCGCCAGATAAAGGCCATGCCTTGGCTGAACTTCACGTCTGTCTGGATCCTGTTCGATTTCCCTGTGGCCAACCGTCAGGAAGGTTACATGGATTCCGAGGACGGGGTCAAGTTCGTGAAAAACAACGACCGCAAGTACATGAATGACAAAGGGCTTGTTACCCGTGACCGCCAGACTAAAAAGGACGTGTTCTACCTTTACAAGTCCCTTTGGAACAAGGATGAGACCACGGTTCACATCACCTCCGGCCGTCTCAAGTACTTCCCTGCCGGACAGGATCTCCGCATCAAGGTCTATAGCAACGCGAAGTACCTGACCCTCTATCAGAACGGCCGCCAAGTCGACCGGATGATAAGTACCGGAGAGACTACAGGTGTGGTCTGGACTTTCCCCGCCGTCCGCCTGAAGACCGACGAGGACACCTTCAAGGTTGTCGCCAACGACGGCACCACCGACCAGATCGTCCTCCGGAAAGCCAGATAGACTCCCGGCCGCCTATGCGCCCTTTTATGCCAGCCTCTCCGGCACCATAAAAGGGTTTTTCGTAACAGACATCTTCCAAGAGTTTGCCGACGTGAGGGAACCGTATGCTAAAAAAAGTTTCCTTTCCGGGAACCGATGATGCAAGAAATGCGTATCAATAGGATTTATATTGTCAGAGACTAAAAAACTATTGAATTATGAGCACCAGACATTTATTCCTTCCGTTCCTTATCGCGCTGGCAGGAATTGTCTCCTGCAATCAATTACTTCCTGACGATCAGCAGGGGACCCCGCGCGGCTATGTAACCGTTGACAAACAGCACTACTGCAACCTGACCAACGTCAAGGGAAAAGATTTCGAGGGAAGCCAGAAATGGGTATTCAATGACGGGGACGACATTCGCGTCAAGATGTCCGGATGGCGCTGCCGCTGCGGCGAGCCAAGCCACATCAGCTTCAACGTTTCCTTGGTGGAACTCGACCTTCCCGGAGTCGCCACAATGTACATCCCTCTGGAGCGCACCGAAGGGGATCATTATGTGAGCGACAATAAGTCAGTAACCGGAGCCCATCTCAACCACTATCATGTGTCGAAGGACGGCCGCTTTCTGGAGTTCGACCTATCGATCACCCTGTACCGTGAGACAAAGGGGGACATCCGTATCTTCTATTTCGGTCCGATCCTATGACACTCCCTGAGAGGCCTCACTGACATATGCCGGACGAGCCGGCAAAAAGAAGGGCGAAAAGAAGGTGACCAAGTTTTTTAACCTGGCCACCTTCTTTTTTTTGTCATATAAGCGGAACTACCTTGTAATCTTCATGTTGCCGACATAGAGTCCCCACTCGCCGTCCTGTACGATCGGAACCGGGACACCGTCAAGGTTGTTCTCGTAGTGAGGAGCCTTGAGGTAGGTGTGGGAGTGGCCGCCTACGACGAGATCCACGTTGCGGGTGCGGCGTACAAGCATCTGGTCCAGATACGGCTCGTTCTCGAAACCGATGTGGGTGAGGGCGATCACAAGGTCGCACTTCTTCTCGGTCTTCAGGTACTCGGCCCACTTGTTGACCACCTCGGAGTTCTCATAGCCCGGGATCATGTCGGAAACCTCCTTAGAGACAAGGATGGTGATGTCCGGCATAAGGCCGATGATGCCGATCCTCATTCCGGCCTTCTTCAGAATGGTGTACGGCTTGACATACTGAGACAGAGACACTTTCGAGAAATCATAGTTGGCGCAGACCACAGGACACTTGATCTTGGCAAGTCGGCGCGCGAGCTCATCCACACCGTTGTCGAACTCATGGTTGCCCAAAGTCACGCAATCGTACTTCATCGCGTTGATCAGATCGATCTCGATGTCGCCTCCGAGCACGGAGAAATAGGACGTGCCCTGATCGAAGTCGCCGGCATGGAGGAGCAGCACGTTCCTCTTTCCGTCAGCCTTCACGACACTGTCGCGGTAGGCGGCACGCTCGATCACTCCGCCCATACCCTCATGCTCGCCTGAGCGCTCCGGCTCAAGATGGCTGTGGGTGTCATTGACGTGGAGTATGGTAAGTCTCTTCTGGGCCGCGGCGTCGATGTTAGCGATGGCCGCGAGCAGGCATATTCCTAAAATAAAACGTCTCATTTGCTGTCCCCCTCCTCAAGGATTGTGATCCAGTTCTGGTTCTGGTACTCGATAGGCTTCCCGGCGGCGGTGAGGCCCTGCACATAGGCGAGCATCGTGTCGTAGAGGTAGCCGTTGCACATTATGACCTCCTCGGCGTTCCTGGCC
>FR893133.1 GCA_000433355.1 Alistipes sp. CAG:435
GAGCCCCCAAAATGAAGCAGGTTATTTTTTAACATTTACTAAGTGTCAATTTACATATCAATTTTGTATATTTGTAATTGAGGCCTTGGCTGTCACGGAGGTTCTGTGGCCGCAGACAGGGCTTACCGAAGTTCAATCACATAAAGACCTAAGAATATGTTCGCAAAGGAGATCTACATCGCAAGACGCAAGGCTCTGTTGGAGAAGATGGCGCAGACCGCTCCGCAGGGGAAGCGTGGAATAGCCCTGTTCGTGGGCAACGTCGAAGCGGCCGCCCAGTACAAGGACAACGCCTATAAATTCCGTCAGGACTCATCCTGGCTGTACTATTTCGGACTCGACGAGCCACGCTATGCGGCCATCCTGGACCTTGACAGCGGAGAGGAGACCATCTTCGCCGACGATGTGGAGATCGGAGACATCATCTGGATGGGACCTCAGCCATCGGTCGCCTCCAAGGCCGCCGAGGTTGGCGTAAATCATTCAGCATCTTACGGTTCTCTGAACATCGCCGTCACTAAGGCTTTGGCCACAGGCAGGAATATTCATTTCCTTCCTCCGAGCCGCTACTACAACACGATGAAACTCGCCGCCCTTGTGGGAATATCCAATGAGGATGTGGCCCGTGTCGCCCCTATCGACGAGGACGGCGGCAAGCACGCCTCCAAGGAACTCGTGCAGGCTGTCATCTCGATGAGGCTTGTCAAGGAACAGTGCGAGATCGAGCAGATCGACGATGCCGGAGCTCTCGGACAGAGGATGCATACTGTGGCCCGCAACAGCGTCAAGGTCGGGATCATCGAGCAGGAGATTGTCGGCAAGATGGAGGGTGTGACCCTCAGCGAAGGTTGGGGCGTGTCGTTCCCGACAATCCTTACCCAGCATGGTGAGACTCTGCACAATCATCTGCACGACAAGGTCATCGAGCCAGGCAAGCTGATGGTGATCGACGCCGGTGCCGAGAATAATATGCACTACGCCTCTGATTTCACCCGCACCCTGCCGACCAGCGGCAAGTTCACCCAGAAGCAGAGGGACATCTATCAGATAGTCTGCGACTGCAACGAGTTGGCGTTCAATCTGACAAAGCCGGGAGTCGCCTATAGGGACGTTCATCTGGCCGTCGCCAAGCTGATGCTGGAGGATCTCAGATCTCTGGACATCGTGCGCGGCAATCTGGACAATATGCTTCACGAAGGCATCGCCGGACTGTTCCAGCCTCACGGACTCGGCCACAATATGGGACTTGACGTTCACGACATGGAGGACCTCGGAGAGGATCTCGTGGGTTACGATCCGGATCAGAAACGCTCCACGCAGCTCGGCCTCGGCAGCCTCAGAATGGCACGCCGACTTGTTCCGGGCAATGTCATCACAGATGAGCCGGGAATATACTTCATTCCGGCCCTCATCGAGAAATGGAAGAGCGAGAAGCGCGACAAGGGCTTCGTGAACTATTACAAGCTGGAGCACGACTACCTCGACTTCGGTGGCATCCGTCTGGAGGACGATGTGCTTGTGACAGAGGACGGCGCGCGCCGCACAGGCCCGAACCGCCTTCCGATCCAGCCGGACGATGTCGAGGCCGCTATGGCTTAGCCGGTAACCTCGCGGATTTAAACAATGAGCGTTTTGGTCATCATCCTTGCCGTGCTGGCAGGAGTGGTCGGCATCATCGGGAGTGTTGTTCCCGCGTTGCCCGGTCCTCCTGTCAGCTGGGTCGGGCTGATGATTCTCTATTTCTGGGGCAAAGGCACGAACGGAGCCGGAGAACCGATGTCGCTGACATTTCTGCTCGTCTGGCTGGGAATCACTGCGGCCGTGACGATCATCGACTACATTGTGCCGTCCTGGTTCACCAAGGTCACGGGCGGAACTAAAGCCGCTGGCCGGGGAGCTATGGCCGGGATGCTTGTCGGCCTCTTCGTCCCGCCGGTCGGAATCATCCTCGGCACTCTTCTTGGAGCGTTTCTCGCCGAGTTGGTTTTCGCTGACAAGAACGGCTGGGAATCCGCCAAATCCGCCCTCGGAGCCTTTATGGGATTCCTTTGCGGAACCGGCATCAAGTTGATTGCCAGCGGAATGATGATGTATTACATAGTAGTGTATCTTACTTGAATATGGAAGAGAAATATTCACGTTTCCTTGAGGAAGTAGGGAAATTCGTGCCCAAGAACGCACTCTACACCGATGAGATAAGGCGCTTCGCCTGGGGCACCGACGCTGGTTTCTACAGGCTTGTGCCGAAGATTGTCATCCGGTCGTCCAATGAGAAAGAAGTCTCGAAGATCCTTGAGGCGGCATCGAAGTTTGATGTCCCGGTGACTTTTCGTGCCGCCGGAACCAGCCTTTCGGGTCAGGCTGTCAGCGATTCCGTGCTGATCGTGGCGGGAAAGAACTGGGAAAGATACATGGTTTCGGAGGACGCTTCCGAGATAACCCTCGAACCGGGAATCGTAGGGGCGAGGGTGAACGCCATCCTGAAGCCTTATGGTCGGAAATTCGGCCCGGATCCGGCCTCGATCGGAAGTTGTATGGTCGGCGGAATCGTGATGAACAACGCTTCCGGAATGAGCTGCGGAACCCACGCCAACAGCGACAAGGAACTGGAGAGCGTGCGGATGGTCTTTGCTGACGGAACGGTGCTGGACACGGGGGACGAGACCTCCAGAGAGGCTTTCCGCGCCGGACATCCGGAATTCATCAAAGGAATCGAGGAACTGAGGGACGGAATCCTTGCCGACAAGGAACTCTCTGAACGCATAAGGTACAAATACTCAATAAAGAACGTCACCGGACTCAACATATTCCCTTTCATCAGGTTTGAAGATCCGTTCGACATAATCGCCCATTTGCTGGTCGGCTCCGAGGGTACGCTGGCGTTTATGAGCCAGGTCACGATGAAGACTCTGCCGCTGCCGTCCAAGGAAGCTTCAGCGATGGTCTATTTCGGGACGATAAGGGAGGCTGCCGAGGCCGTTGTGGCGCTCAGAAAAGAAATCAATCCTGCGGTGCTTGATGCCGCTGAACTGCTTGACAAACGGTCGCTTGCGTCAGTAGATGACCCGATGCTTAATGAATATCCCGACAAGGATCTGACCGCTCTCCTGCTTCGCGTCACGGGTGCTGACCAGACGGACTTGGATGCCAACATCGGCAAACTCTCCGAGGTTCTGCGCCGTTTTGCCGTACTGAATGACGCGGAGGGCAACTCGTTCATATTCAGTAGCGATCCTGCCATTACGGGGAACTACTGGGCCATCCGTTCGGGAATATTTCCGTCCGTCGGTGGAATGCGCCGCGAGGGGACGACCTGCCTTATCGAGGACATCGCCTTCCACATCGAGGATCTGCCAGACGCGACGGTGGATCTTTCGGCGCTGCTGGACAGGCATGGCTACGACGATTCCTGCATCTACGGCCACGCCCTTGAGGGCAACTTCCATTTCATCATCAACCAGTCGTTTGATTCCGAGGCGGAGGTGAGGCGCTATGAGGCGATGATCCGCGACGTGGCGGAGATGGTGGTCGGGAAATATGACGGCTCCTTGAAGGCCGAGCA
Source organism: Alistipes sp. CAG:435 (assembly GCA_000433355.1). Taxonomy (GTDB): domain Bacteria; phylum Bacteroidota; class Bacteroidia; order Bacteroidales; family UBA932; genus Cryptobacteroides. The sequence goes on from FR893133.1 coordinate 3,563, forward strand.
CGGAACGGGCAGGAATATGGCTCCGTTCGTGAAGTACGAGTGGGGCGAGAAGGCGTTCGGGATAATGAAGCGGGTGAAGGAACTGTTTGACCCTCACGGGCTTCTGAATCCTGGTGTGATCTTCAACGATGATCCGGAGTGCTTCTTGAAGAATTTCAAGGCGTTGCCGGTGCTGAAACCGTGGGCGGATGACAGCAAGGCTGTCGAGCCTGAGTTGGCGGAGATCTACAAGAAACTGAACAAATGCATCGAGTGCGGATTCTGCGAGGTGAACTGCCTTTCCTGCGGCTTCACGCTTTCGTCCCGGACCAGGATCGCCACGCAACGTGAGATCACCGCCCTGCGGGAGTTGCCGGATCCGACCGCCTCGGAACAGACTCGTCTGCGGACGCTTGAGAAGGAATATTCCTACACGGGGGAGCAGACTTGCGCCGGGGACGGCCTCTGCTCAACCTCGTGTCCGATGGGCATCAATGTCGCCGACCTGACTCATCAGCTGAGGAGGGTGAATATGCCCGCGGGCTCTTTCGGCCACGGTTTCTGGAACTTCGTCGCCGGTCATTACGCCGGAGTCAAGAGTGGCCTTCGCGGCGCTTTGAGGATGGCCACGGCCGGCGAGACCGTGCTTGGTGACCTTGCCATGAGCGGCCTATGCCGCTGGCTGCACAACGCCATACGTATTCCGCTTTGGACTCCTGCCACCCCTAAGGCCTATAATATTCCTAAATCGCTCAGGGCTTTGGTAAGTTCCGCAGCCTTTGGCCACGATGGCGCTTCGACTGTCGAAGCGGCCACGGGACCGGCCAGGTCGGGGAGCCTGTCCAAGCGCCCGGACTCGCAAACATCCGAAGCGGCCACAGGAATGCCGACCGTCTGCACGGTAGTCTATTTCCCGAGCTGCATCAACCAGATGATGGGGCTTCCGAAGCATCACCACGCCGTGGACAAGCCTCTCGTCAAGGAGATGGTGTCGCTGTTGGGCAAAGCGGGCTACGAGGTCATATTCCCGGAGAATATGTCGTCCCTTTGTTGCGGTACGATCTGGGAAAGCAAAGGAATGCCCGAAATCGCCGACAGAAAGACCAAGGAACTCGAGGATGCACTTTGGAAAGCCAGCGAGGAAGGCCGCTACCCTGTCCTTTGCGACCAAAGCCCCTGCCTTCATCGTATGGAGCACAAGATCAAGAAGATGCGGCTCTACGAACCGTCCGAATTCATCCTTGGTTTCCTGACCGACAGGCTGGACTTCCACCAGACCGACACCCCGGTAGCCATTCATCTCACCTGCTCGATGCGCCTGATGCACAAGACCGGCAAGATGCTTGAACTTGCCCGCATGTGCTCCACCAACGTGATTGTTCCAGAAGGCGTAGGCTGCTGCGGTTTCGCCGGCGACAAAGGAATGACCCACCCGGAACTCAACAAGTACGCCCTTCGCAAGCTAAAAGCCCAGGTCAAAGGCGTCCCGGTCGGCTACTCCAACAGCCGCACTTGCGAGATCGGCCTTGCCACCAACTCCGGCATCCCGTACGTCTCCATCGCCTACCTCGTCAACCGCTGCACCACCGCCAAAAATGTGTAACGGATCAGTGGACAATCTTGACATCTGACACAGAAACTCCTTTTTGTACACCGAGCGATCATCTCGGTCGCATACAATCACCTTTTCGGTCGCTGAGCGATCACCTCGGCGTTCACTGAGCCTGTCGAAGTGATCTGTTTCCATGTGTGCCGTAACCGTTATGGATAGTGTAAAGTATTGGGTAATAATGGATAACGCTGCTGCCTTTAGTCGGTTCCTGCCAAAGAGGAGTTGCTATCTGATTCATTAAGAATATCTTACCTGTCACTCACTCTGTATCAATTGGTGGTGATTAATGCGCTGGTTTTCAGAAATATAGCTATTACTCTTCCGCTTGATCTCACCGAAGGGAAGTGCTCAAGATATTCATCAGCAACCATTTACTCTTCACGGCTACAGAATCGAAGAATATTCAGTATCTTTGCCCCTATGGAAGTACGTGCGAAAAAGGCGCTCGGGCAGCATTTTCTGACTGACCAGAGCATTGCAAAGAACATAGTCGGAGCCCTTACCGGGCATCAGGCGTTGGAGGTCGGCCCTGGAATGGGAGTCCTGACCCAGTACCTGCTGCCACGTCCGGAGTTGGCGTTGAAGGTCATCGAAATCGATAACGAGTCTGTTGTCTATCTGAAGAAGCATTTCCCGAAATTGGGTGACAACCTGATTGAGGGTGACTTCATTAAGATGGATCTTGACGGCATCTTCGAGGGGGAATATTCAGTGATCGGGAACTTCCCGTACAACATCTCCTCGCAGATATTCTTCAAGATTCTTGAGCACCGCGACCGCATTCCTGAAGTGGTCTGCATGATCCAGAAGGAGGTCGCAGAGCGCATCGCCGAGAAGCCCGGCACCAAGACCTACGGCATCCTGTCCGTCTTCCTTCAGGCATGGTATGACATTGAATATCTTTTCACAGTGGGTTCGGGCGCGTTCAATCCTCCGCCTAAGGTCCAGTCCGCCGTGATCCGCCTGACCCGCAATTCCCGCACATCCCTCGGTTGCGATGAAAAGCTTTTCCGCACGGTAGTGAAGACCGCCTTCGGCCAGCGCCGCAAGACCCTTCGCAATTCCCTCAAGCCGTTGATCCGGCCGGATCTTTTGTCCGATCCTGTCTTCGACCTGCGTCCCGAGCGTCTGAGCGTGGAGAATTTCGTGGCATTAACATTGAAACTTCAGCGTTAATTTTTCGCAAGATTCTTGGAAAACAAGAAAAATTTGTATCTTTGTAGTCCAAATAGCGACGAAAGGTTTGACAACCGTTCGGCCAGAACATCCGGAGAGGTGGGAGAGTGGCTGAATCCACAGGTTTGCTAAACCTGCATACGGGTAACCGTATCACGAGTTCGAATCTCGTTCTCTCCGCAAAAAAGGTCCTGCAGAAATTTCTGCGGGACCTTTTTGGATCACTGAGCCTGTCGAAGTGACCAGCCTGTATACCGAATTGTGGACTTTATTATGTTTATTATCAAATGATCAGCTATCTGTCTTTGGTGGGTTTACGCTAAGGCCGATGTGTTATCTGCTTGATTAAAAGCATGTTGTATGCCACCGGCTGATACATAAGTGGCGATGGAGAATGACACTCCTACGGGAACTGTCGCAAATCAACTGAGGGGTGAAAGGTAATAAGGCTGACTCAAAAGCCACGAGGATCGGAGCGAAGCGACCGAAGGGGGTCGGGGAATTCTTTCCCCGTGCCCCTCTGGGGCTGTCCCGTAGGGACTGGGGGTTGAAGGTTTAGGCGGCCTATCAGTTTGTCTTCTGACAAACTGATAGGCCGCCGCTTTCCCCAAAGCGACGGCCTGTTGTATATAAAACGAACTTAACAAATAGACAACAAAAAGAACTTTTGTCTGTCCAAGGACAAAGGTATCAAGATTTATCGAATATCCAAAACTTTTTCGTAATTTTTTAAAACGATTTTTGCGTCAATTGTTCATGAAAGCACCGTTGTTTGCTTACAGATTGATGCAAAATGCCGCTTCGAGACACTTCTGAGGGGGATTCTGTGCAAGATGATCCGGCGATGTTCCGTCTGGACCGCACCATTGGTGGCGGCAAGATTTAAAAGGTTTTTTACCCGTTTCTGTACTCACTTGGTGTCATTCCTGTGTGTGCCTTGAAGAACTTGTAGAACACGGACGGATTCGGGAAATGCAGTTTGAAAACGATCTCCTTAATGCTGTCGTCGGTGTACTTGAGCATATTCTTGGCCTCCAGAATCACGAACGAGTCGATCCAGTCCGGCGCCGACCGTCCGCTTACCTGCTTGATAAGCTTGGAAAGGTATTTGGGTGTCAGGCCAAGATGGCTCGCATAGAAGGCCATGTTCCTTTCTGAGGTGTGATGCTCGGTGACGAGCGCCATGAAATGCTCGAAAATCAGTTTTACTCTCGTGTTGACCGCCGCTCCAGGCAACTCGGGGGTTCTGGCCGCACTCTTCTCCATTAGTCCTCCGAGAACATAGAACAGCGAAGCTATCAAAGAACCGACAGCCTCCCTTTTGTTCGGCACATCCGAGGACAGGATTACCCCTATAAGATCCAAATATTTGGAACAGAATGCGATGTTCCTGTCGTCAAGCTGAATGCATGGTTCCGTCAGCAATTTCAGCCGATCGTCGAAAATTTTCTTAAAGTCGAAACTTATGCTGGAAAGATACTCCTTGGAGATCGCCACGACAATGAACTCGAATCCGTTGTCGCCTTCATTGCCCAGCCTGTTTATCTTTATGATGTTCCCCGGGGTGCCGATGAACAGCGTACCCTTGACCACTTTGTAAGACCGAAGGTTGATCTCCACGTTCAACTCTCCTGATTTGCAGAAAATAGCGATGTACGCATCGCTGCGGCAAGGATATTTCAGAAATTGAAGGTTGTCGCTATACTTCACGTCCATGATGAAGAAATCGTCTTCAAGCTGGATCTCGTTCTGGACAGGAACGAGTTTCCTGATCTGCTTAAGACCTATGTTCAATAACGAATCTGGCATTCCATAAAATGTTTTTAGCGTCTGACGGCAAAATTAGGAAATATTCTTGTCATTGCAAAATTTCGCAATATTCTACCTTTTGACAATTATAGAGTCCAATCGTTCATTCTAATGGTATAATTTGGCAGTCAATTTGTAGTGAAGCCTATCGCTTGTAAGAAGAACAAAAAATTTATGAATATGAACAAGTACATTGTCAAAATCTCAACATTGGTCGCTATGGCTCTTGTGCCAGTTGCGATGAATGCCCAGCAGACGTTGACGCTGGAGCAGTGCCGCGAAATGGCAATCGAGAACAACAAGACCTTGAAACAGGCCGAGACCAAGATTGAAATGGCAGGCTATGACCGTAAGATAGCGTTCGCGAATTATCTCCCGAATATCTCGGCGACAGGGGCGTACATCTATAACGCCAATGACATCGCCCTTGTCAGCGACGTGACTTCCCAGAAGCTGCAGAATATGGGAACCCTTATCCATTCTCAGGTACAAGGTTTCGCTCAGGAACTGATGACCGCTATAAAATCCAATCCGGCGGCCGCTCTTGAATATGCCAACAGCCCTATGTGGCAGACGGTTCTCGGAGCGCTTTCGCAGACGGATATGTCACAGACAATCAACGCCCTTGGCAAGGAGATCGATGACGCTTTCCATCCGGATATGCAGAATATTTTCGCAGGTGCGGTGACGGTTCAGCAACCGGTGTTCGTGGGAGGCAAGATCATAGCTGCCAACAAGATTGCCAAATTGGCGGAAGAGCTGTCAAAGACCCAGTACGACCAGCAGTACCAGCAGGTTATAGTTGATGTTGATCAGGCATATTGGCAGATTGTTTCCATCGCGAACAAGAAGAAGCTTGCCGATGCCTACGCCGACCTTCTTCACAAGATGGAGCACGATGTGGATCTTTTTGTCAAGGAAGGTGTGGCCACGGAGTCTGACGCTCTCCAGATAAAGGTGAAAGCCAACGAGGCGGACATGCTCAAAACCAAGTCCGACAATGGCTTGACCCTTGCCAAAATGCTTCTCTGCAAGCAGATAGGTCTTGATCTCAGCACTGAGATCGTACTTGCTGACGAAACCCTCTCCGACATTCCTGTCCCTCAGATGGGTGCGGACAAGGATTTGGATCAGATATATGCCGACAGGCCGGAGACAAAGAGCCTTGAGCTGGCCTCTCAAATCTATGACGGAAAAGTCAGGGTGGCAAGAGCCGACATGATGCCGAAAATAGCTTTGATGGCTTCGTATTCGGTGACCAATCCTAATATTAAGAATGGATTCCAGAAGGACTGGGGTGGATTCTTCAACGCCGGCGTGATGGTGAACATTCCGATCTTCCACGGATTCGAAGCCATGAGCAAGACTCGTAAGGCCAAGGCGGAGGCCACACTTTACAGAACCCAGCTTGAGGATGCCAAGAACCTCATCAATCTGCAGGTGACCCAGTTGCGCAAGCAGGAAGGTGAGGCGTTCGAGAAGCTCACGATGGCTCAGAACAACCTGTCTAGCGCTGAGGAGAATCTCCGCACCGCGACTGTCGGCTTCGAGGAAGGCGTGATCGAAACCAACACGGCTCTCGCCGCCCAGACCGCTTGGCTGAAGGCTCATTCTGAATATATCGACGCTGGAATCGAGCTCCAGATGCTTGCCGCCAACCTGAATAAGGCCGAAGGCAACAACCATGCTCAGACAAAATAAGTTAAGGGATAATAATAAAAAACAAAGAATATTATGGAAAAGGAAAAGAAAAGCTACAATCTTGTGATTGGCATTGTGGCGCTGATCGTAATCATCCTTCTGATCGCCGTCATCGGCTATTTCGTCTCTAAACCAAAGCCTCTGATGATTCAGGGCGAGGCAGAGGCCAGTGAGTATCGTGTGTCCGGCAAGGTTGCGGGCAGGATCGAGGAACTTTACGTCAAGGAAGGCCAGATGGTCCACAAGGGAGACACCGTCGCCCTCATCGACTCTCCTGAGGTACGTGCCAAGCTGGCGCAGGCCAACGCCATCAAGGCGGTTGCCAGCTCACAGAGCAGAAAGGCTCAGAACGGAGCCCGCAAGGAGCAGATCGCCGGAGCCTATGAGCTTTATCAGCAGGCTCTTGTGCAGGAAGACGTGATGAAGAAGTCTTTCGACAGGATCCAGAAGCTCTATGACCAGAAAGTCATCGCGGCTCAGAAATACGACGAGGTAAAGGCCAAGTACGATGCCTCCGTCGCTCAGACTAAGGCTGCCAAGAGTCAGTATGACATGGCTGTCAACGGAGCGCGCGAGGAGGACAAGGCTGCGGCCAAGGCTCTCGTCGATCAGGCTAACGGCGCGTTGATGGAGGTGGAGTCTTATCTGAGCGAGCTGTACCTTACGGCTCCTGCTGACGGAATCATCTCGGCTCTTTTCCCTAAGGTCGGCGAGCTTGTCGGTCAGGGAGCGCCTGTCGCCAGCGTTACTGACCTGAATGATGTATGGTTCACTTTCAATGTGCGTGAGGACTACCTCCACGGCATGAAGCAGGGCGACAAGATCACGGTGATCATCCCGGCCCTTGACGGCAAGGAGGTTCCGGCCACCGTCAACTATGTGGCTGTCCGTGAGTCCTACGCCACGTGGAAGGCCACCAAGGAAACTGGTATGTACGATGCCAAGACCTTTGAGGTCAGGGCCGTTCCGGATGTGACGGTGGACGGCATTCGTCCTGGTATGTCCGCAATCGTTAAGTAAGGACTATCATCATGACTAATTGGCAGAGAATAATTGCGGTGGCCCGCCGCGAGCTCAGGATCATCAGGCAGCGTCCGATCTATCTTCTGGGTTCGGTAGGCGTGATAGCCTTCTGCGCCATATTCTTCCTGACATTTCTGAAGGACGGTCTGCCGAGTGATGTTCCGATCGGTCTTGTGGACTACGACTACTCGTCCACCTCAAGGAATTTCTGCCAGCAGCTGGACGCCACCCAGTTGGGAAAGGTTGTCCACTACGATTCGTTCGCGGCTGCCAGAGAAGACATGAACAGAGGCAAGATCGCGGCTGTCTGTGTCGTTCCTGTGGGGATGAACGATGACATCCAGGCGAACCGTCAGCCGAAGATCACGTTCTACGTCAACGGCTTGTACTTCGTCAGCGGGGCGCTTGCGTGGAAGGATCTTCTTCAGATGGTCAATCTGACCAACGGAGCCGTGCAGAGGCAGGCCTTCAGGGCAAGAGGTTACAACGACAGCCAGATCATGGGCATGATCCGTCCTGTGGACGTGGATGTCCATCAGATCGGCAACGTCGGCACCAACTACAACTACTATCTCAGCAGCGTCCTGCTGCCGGGTGTGCTGGAGATGATCGTGATAATCGTCCTGATATATTCATTGGGAGCGGAGCTTAAGTATGGTACCTCCAGGCATCTGCTGCAGACCTCCGGCAACTCGATCGTGACCGCCCTCGCCGGCAAGCTTCTGGTGTGGACGCTGACATTCTCGGCGATCGGGCTGATACTTATCCTGCTGCTCTTCCATAGGCTGCATTTTCCGTTGGCGGGATCCATCTGGAACATGTTTTTGGGCATATTCCTTATGATCTTCGCCAGTGAGGCGATCGCCATATTCATCCTTGAGATGCTTCCTGTGCCGAGGTTGGCGTTGAGTATCGGCGCTCTTTACAGCGTGCTTGGATTCTCCCTCTCGGGCTTCACGCTTCCGATAGAGGCCATGCCGCCTTACATCCAGGGACTTGCGGCGGCGTTCCCGTTGCGTCATTATTATCTGTTCTATGTCCAGGAGGCCATATTCGGAGCCGGATTCGCCGGATGGTGGAAGCAGGTGATCTACTTGCTGATCTTCATTCTGTTGCCGCTCATAGGTCTTGTGCGACTCAAGAAGGCCTACATTCATCAGAACTTCCCTAAAGACTAAGTGACATGAAAAATACATACGCAAAAACATGGATCAAGGACTTCTGGGGCATATTCTGTCATGAGCTTCGACAGATTTTCTCAGACAGCGGCGTGCTGCTGATCTTCCTTGTCGCCGGACTTGTCTATCCGCTGCTTTACAATGTCGTTTACCTGAACGGTATTCTTTCTGAGACTCCCGTTGCCATTGTTGACAATTGCGACAGCCCGGACAGCCACCGCTTCATCAGGGAGATCGACGCCACCCGAGAGGTCGAGGTCGCGGCGAAATGTATGAATATGGCCGAGGCGGAAAAGATGATGCAGGAACGCAAGGTCAACGGTATCATCTATTTCCCTTCCGATTTCACGGAGAAACTGGCTCGAAACGAAACCTCCACATTCTCCGTCTATGCGGACATGAGCAGCTTCCTCTACTACAAGAACGCTCTCATGGCCACCAACTTCGTGATGCTTCATGAGATCGGTCAGATCCAGATGCAGAGGTTCTCGTCCCTCGGGATGACGGAACAGGCCGCGTCCCAGACTGTCAAGCCGCTCGGCTACGAGGACAATAATCCCTACAACAGGGCCTTCAACTACAGTTTCTTCCTGATATCGGCCATCCTGATGATCATCATCCAGCAGACGCTTTTCTACGGAATGTCACTGCTGGTAGGAACCGCAAGGGAGAGGAACCGCAGTTTCGCATCGCTTCCTGACAGACTTGAAGGTCACGGTGTCGGGCGTGTGGTCATGGGACGTGGAGGCGCCTACTGGCTGCTGTACATTGCCGTGGGTATGTACATAGCCTTCATCGTCCCCGCAATATTCGGAATCCCTCAAAGAGGTGAGTTCAAGGATGTCCTTGCGATGCTGGTCTTCTTCATCACTGACTGTGTGTTCTTCAGCATGGTCTGGAGCACGCTGATCACGAGGAGGGAGTCCGTGTTCATCCTCTTTCTGGCGATGTCGCCTGTGGCTTTGTTCCTGACCGGTTGCTCATGGCCGACATTCGCGTTCCCGGGCTTCTGGAAGGTGTTCTCCTACATATTCCCGTCCACTTTCGGCGCGCAGGGTTTCATCAACCTCAGCACTGCCGGTGGCGAGATGGGAGCGGCTGACGTGCAGATGAAGGCCATGATCATCCAGACGGTCATCTATTTCTTCCTTGCATGCGTGGCTGTCTATGCCGAGAACTGGGTACTGCGTCACAAGGAGCAGATCCGTCAGAGGAGTGAGCGGCTCGCCAAGCGTGTGGGCATCGACAGCGCCGAGGACGCTAAGATCATCGCCGGTGAATAGGACGTGATCCGTTAAAAAGAAAACTCCCTCCCGAATTTTGCACGTTACCAAAATTCGGGAGGGAGTTTTCTCTTTACCGGTCGCAGAGCCTACCGAAGAGGCAGTCGTTCTGCAGTTATATGTCTGCTTTTATTATTCCCCTACGTGGAACGCCACGCGGAGTTCCTCGATCTCCTCGTCGGTGATCGGGTTCAGCTTGCCCAAAGGAGCGGCAAGGATCAGCGAGCGGGCGCTGAAATCTGCCACCTCAAGACGGTCGAACGTGTTGATGAGCTGGTCACCGGTCACGACGACGGAATCGTTTTCCAGCATCACGAACGGTCTCTGTTTGAACTCATCGGCGAGTTCTGTCAGATGCTCGTTGTACTGGCTCCCGAACGGGAATGTCGGAATGTCCTGAAGGAATATCCAGCTCTCCGGGATTGTTCGCACGTCGAATTTCACTCCGGTCGTGCAGAATCCCATCAGGGCAGGGGACTGGGTCAGGATGATTGAGTTGACCTTCGGGTTGCGGCGGTAGATCTCGTAATGAAGTGCCACAGAGCGGCTTGCGTTCTTCCCGGCCTCTACCATTCCGTCTTTGATCTGTACGATGTCTTCCGGCTCAAGATCCCAACGCTGCATGCTGGACGGAGTGATGAGGAAATCATTGCCTCTCCAGCGCACGGATGCCGTACCGTAGGAACTGCACATAAGCCCTTGTGAGCAGGCTCTGCGGACAATTTTGCAGATCTCCGCGCGGATCGCCCTCTCATCTGAAGGGTGCGTTACGTTCATAAAGTGTTGGAACGGAACGTTCACGGCTTTCTCGTGCTGGAGGATCTGATCCTCGCTGAGGTATTTAGGCTCTCCCAAAGTCTTGGCGTTCAGGATTGTGCGAGCGCAGAGCTCCAGGGTCTCAAACCTCTGGTAAGCATCAGCGATGTCCTCACCGGCAACCACGACACCGTGGTTCTCCATGATGACGGCCTTGTAGTCCGGGTTCTTCTTGAATTCTGCCACAATTTTCTTTCCCAGAAGCTCGCTTCCAGGAAGTGCATATTCAGCGAATCCGACAGGGCCGCAGGTCGCGCGCGCCTGAGGGATGATGCTCGTGTCCGGAACCTGGTGAACCATACTGAAGGTGACCAGTCCAGGAGGGTGGGCGTGGATCACTGAATGAATATGCGGGTTCATCTTGTAGATGGCCTTGTGGAAAGGGTACTCGGATGAAGGTCTGTGAGGTCCGATGATGGTTCCGTCAGCCTTCACGCACATGATGTCCGCCGGAGTCAGCGAACCTTTGTCAATCGCCGCCGGGGTGATCCACATATCTCCGTTCTCGTCCATGATGGACAGGTTTCCGCCGGAGGTGGTGGTCATCTCGCTGCGATAAATCCTGCCGATGATGATAGCGATCTGCTCGGCCGGATGCATCAGATTTACGTCAAGTTGTTTCATGATATTAATGAATTACATTGGAAGCCGCTTTACTTTGCCTGAAGTCAAGGTCGCTTCCCGGATTTACAATTATGCCAGCATGACCTGCCCTCCCGTCACAGGGATGGCCTGTCCGGTCTCTCCGGTCTGGTCGATGGCGTAGAGGATGGCCTTGCAGACATCCACTGGGTTGCAGCCCTTGCGCATAGGCACCTGGGCGAGATAGTAGTCCTTGACATCCTGCACGGTCTTCGCTCCCGGAACCTTGCCGGCGTTGAGGTACTGGATGAACAGTCCGTTCTCCGGGTTGCTCCACAGCGGGCCGTCGTAGTAGTTGCCAGGGCAGATGCTGTTGACTTTCACCCTGTAAGGGGCGAGCTCAAGCGCGAAGGACTGGGTCAGGCCTATTCCACCGAACTTGCCGCCGGCGTAGGCGAAGTTGGCCTTGCTGCCGCGCAGACCGCTCTTGCTGTTGACCTGGATGATGTCGGCGAAATATTCAGGATCATATTTCGTCTCGATTTTCATTATGTGCGAGGCGACCTTGGCGCAGAAGAAATAGGCTTCGTAGTTGATCTTGGTGACGAACTCGAAGTTCTCAGGGGTCATCACGTCCAATCCGCCGGCGCGGACAACACCGGCGTTGCTGACAAAAGCGTCAAGCGCGCCGAAGATCAGAATTGTCTCCTTCATCAGGTTCCGGAGGCTCGCCATGTCCGCGACATTTGTCTTTACGAATATGGCCTTGTTGGCTCCAGCCTTCTCGTTGAAGCTGGCGGCGGTCTTCTCCCCGGTCGCCTCGTTGAGGTCGGCCACCACGATGTTGGCTCCCTGGGCCATCAGCTCACGGGCGATGCCCTCTCCGAATCCCTGGGCGGCTCCGGTCACGATGATCGTGCGGCCTTCCACACGGCCTTTGGATGCACTGGAGGCCACCTTGCGGCGGTAATTCTCCACCTCCCAGTTGTCGATGAAGTCGATCCAAGCCCGCTCCATCGGATGCTCTCCGCCGAAGCTCTGCGCATAGAACGCTATCTTCATCGCGTCCGTGAACACATCGGTGATGATCTGTGCGTTCCTGGAGCTGTCTCCCACGGCGATGAGTCCGATTCCTTTGATGAGCAATACCTTAGGCGTGTAGCCTTTCCCGCTTACGAAAGCCTCGATTTCCTTCTCGGCCTGCTTTAAAATCTCTTCATCTGACTCGGCTTCAATGAATATGTACGAGCTCTTGCAGTACACGATGATGTCCGGGGTGAACGGCTTCGCAATCTTGTCGAAACCGGATTTTCCGGGACAATCAGTCACTGAGCCTGTCGAAGTGACTGAACAACCATCAATGAAGAAGTCCACAAGGGCGTTCTTTGTGACTTTCAAGGTCTTGAAGCCCCTTCCGGAGCGCGAGAGCATCTGCCGGATAGCCGGAACGACATCCGTAACAGTCTCCGAGACAGCCGTGTCACCCTCCGGAAGAGCGGCGACCTTGGCCTCAAGTTTTCCAAGGACTTCTGAATATATTCCCTCAATCTCAGCGGTGGTGTCCCCACCCACGAATATTCCGTGATTCTGAAGGAATATCACCTGGGGTTCCTTGCCTTTCTCAGCCTTGTAGGCCTTTATCCGGTCATAGACCTTCTTGAAAAGCGTGTAGCCCGGGTCGGTATATTCAATGTAAAGGGCATCTGGGAATATCTCCTTGCACGCGGCCTCGGCGTTCACCGAGCACATCAGGCCGTTGACAAGGGTAGGGTGGAGGTGAACCACGAAGGCGAATCCCATGCAGTTGTGCAGGGATGTCTCCACTGAAGGCCTTCTGTCCTTTGTTATGCAGGCCGCTGCGAGGTCGTTCTTGACTTGCTCCTCGCGGATTGCTGTGTCCTCATTGTAAGCCTTTTCGCCCATCTCGTTCAGAAGGGCTCTGTCAAGGACAGCGAACCCGTCCTCTGTTATAGTAGCGAGGGCGTGGCCGCTGGCCTTCACCCAAAGTCTGTTCTCATCCTTGTAGGAAGTGTTGCCACCTCCGGCGATCACGAACCTGGAGTCCTGTCCGAACTTCCGGGAAATCGCGATAAGGTCTTCAATCTGTTTCATATTCGTGTGTCAATTATGTGTTCTGTTCGCTGAGCTGACATATTCCTAAATGGCTAATGTCTTGCGGATCAGCTCGTCTCCCGCTTCGATGGAGTTCAGCCCAGCCTGGTGTGCGGCCACCGCGCAAGCTCCACGGTAGTTGGTCTCGCGCAGTTTTTCGCTGAGCCCTTCGGCGTTGTCGCGGGTGCGCAGACGGATCGGCTCCAGCGCCGGGGTGTTGTGCTCCGAGCCGAAAGTGACGATGAATCCCTCGTCCTGGAGGTAGCCTGAATATTCCTCAAGCACGGCCGTCGTGTTGCGGGTCGTGATGAATTCCACGGACTTGATTCCGCGCTTTTTCAGCGTGTCGGCGGCCTTTTGCAGATCGCCCTCGAAGTCGGTGAAGTTGCCTTTCGAGTCGTCCGCGAGGAACGGGTAGGTAGGGATTCCGCCGGCGGCCTTGATGATTTGGCAGACTGTCTCCATCGGCAGGAACGCCTTAGGATCCTCAGGCACGAACGCCGCGCCTCCGGCCTTGAGGAGCTTGCTTCGGATCTCGTTCTCCATCGCCGCCTCGTTGTCCGGTGCGGATTTCAGTGGCTGTCCGCCGAAGATTCTCTCGTAGAGGGCGAGCCTGTCCTGGATTTTGTCGGCTTTGGCGTCAACCGCCATCCTGAGAGCCTTCGCAAGGTGACGCTCACGCACCGATCCTCTGGTCAGTTCCTTGACAATATATTTGAAATCAACGTTGAATCCGGCCTTGACCTCATCCAGATGGGCGTTCAGTTTGGCGCACATCCTTTCAACCTGGGCGTTGGACTCAGCCCGTACATCGGCGAGCATCTGAGCCTCTTTGCCGCTGAGTATCACCGGATAGGCCAGTCCCTTTCCGCTCAGGTAGGTGCGTCCCGGGTTGTTCGGGTCGTTCACTCTTAATCCGGCGGCCTGGTCCTCGCTGTTCAGAGAGATGAACTCGATGTTGAACATCGGGTAGAGATGCCTTGCGGCGCATTCGTCATTCCACTCCCTGTAGCCGTCGAGGCTGTAGAAGTCATTGATTCCCACAACTTCGACACCTTCGGCGGCGGCCATATCAAGGGCTTGTCTCACGTCTTTGAAGGCGCTGAAGGAGTACGGTGTGTGCAGATGGGCGTTAACGTCGATTATCGTTTTCATATTCATGAATATTCTTTGTTCAAAGTTAGTAATAATCTTATAAAGGTCATTCTGCAATGCGGATTTTTGAAGCCGTTCGGTCAAATTTGAAATTAATTTGCTAAATTTGTGGAATATGCCACGAAATATTTTCGATAACATAAAACATCTTACAAATGGAAAAGAAACAACAAGGTAACATTTTCGCTATTGTGATTATGTTCTTCCTGTTCGCGATGATCTCATTCGTGACGGGATTCCAGAATCCGTTCGGAGTCATCGTGAAGCAGCAGTTCGCTGCTTCGAACTTTATGTCCCAGCTGGGCAACGCCGCCAACTTCATCGCCTATGCGTTCATGGGTCTGCCAGCTGGTATGATCCTGTCCAAGAAGGGCTACAAGTTCACCGCCCTCGCGGCCGTGACCGTAGGATTTGTCGGAGTCGGCATCACATTCCTTTCAGGAATCGCCGGCAGCTTCGCCGTCTATCTTCTCGGCGCGTTCATCTCTGGTTTCTCAATGTGTATGCTCAACACGGTTGTGAACCCTATGCTCAACACTCTCGGTGGTGGTGGAAACAAGGGTAACCAGCTCATCCAGTGGGGCGGATCCTGCAACTCCTTGAGCGCCACGATCGTGCCCGTGCTCGTGGGTTATCTCATCGGTGACGTTACGAAGGACACCCAGATCGCCGATGCCAATCCGGCGCTCTTCATCGCGATGGGCATTTTCGCTCTGGCGTTCATCATCATCGCGGCCTCGCATATTCCTGAACCTGAGCTTGAGGCGGCTGCTGCTTCCGGAAAGACGCAGCAACTCACCATCGGCGAGAGCGTCAAGGGAGCCCTCTCCTTCAAGCATTTCGTGCTTGGTATCATCGCCATATTCGTCTATGTGGGTGTCGAGGTAGGTATTCCTAACTTCGTGAACCTATACATGACATCCGCCGAGATCGGCATCAGCGCCGCTGTGGCTGGAACAATTGTCGGGATGTACTGGTTCCTCATGCTTTGTGGTCGTCTCGTGGGAGCTTCCGTCGGAGGGAAGGTCTCCAGCCGCGCCATGGTCAGCTTCGTGGGCACTGTCGCCATCATATTCCTTCTTCTTGGAATGTTCCTTGGTGACACGACAACAGTCAAGTTCCCGGCCATCACCTCCCAGCTGTCATTCTCCCTCGCCGAGATTCCGATCGGAGTGATGTTCTTCATCCTCTGCGGACTCTGCACATCCGTGATGTGGGGCGCCATCTTCAACCTTGCCGTCGAGGGTCTCGGCAAGTACACATCTATCGCTTCCGGCCTGTTCATGGTGATGGTTTGCGGTGGTGGAATCCTCCCTCTCATCCAGGGTGCCGTCGCTGACGCCACCAACTATCTGATGAGTTACATCGTTATCATCATCGGTGTCGCCTATATCCTTTGGTACGCCCTCTTCGGCTCTAAAGTAAAGAAAACCGCTTAATTTGAAATCCCGTCCCGGTGGGGTTCTCCACCGGGACTTATCATAGCCAAATATTATGGAACAGAATCTAGTAATAGGAATAGATGTCGGTGGACAGACCACCAAATGCGGGGTTGTTGACGCGCGCGGAACCGTGCTCGCCCAGACAGTCATCCGTTCAGACTCCTACACTACTGTCGAGCCTTACATCGAGGAACTTGCCGCGGCGCTGAAGAAGATCATCACCGATGCCGGTGCCGAAGGGCAGATCCGTGGAATCGGTGTGGGCGCTCCTAACGCCAACTACTACACCGGTGAAGTCGAGAATGCCGTTAACCTTTCTTGGGGAAGAGCTGGTTCGATTCCTTTCGCCAAGATGCTTACCGAAGCGATGGACGGCATCCCTGTGACCCTAACCAACGACGCTAACGCCGCCGCGATGGGTGAGATGACCTACGGTGCCGCGAGAGGTATGAAGAATTTCATCATGATCACCCTCGGAACCGGTGTCGGCAGCGGAATCGTCATCAACGGTGAGATGGTCTATGGCCACGACGGATTCGCCGGCGAGCTCGGCCACACCACGATCGTCCGCCACAACGGCCGTCATTGCAACTGCGGAAGAAACGGTTGCCTTGAGGCCTACTGCTCAGCGATCGGAGTCGCCAAAACCGCCCGCGAGTGGCTGGATATGAGCGATCAGCCATCGGCCCTCCGCAGCCTTGACAGCATCTCCTCAAAGGATGTCTATGAGGCCGCCAAGGAAGGCGATGCCCTTGCCATCAAGATCTTTGAATATACCGGAACCCTCCTCGGCCAGGCTTTCGCCGACTTCATCGCGTTCTCCTCTCCTGAGGCCATCGTTCTCTTCGGCGGTCTCGCCAGAAGCAAGGAGTTCCTCACCGAGCCGATCCTCCGTTCGATGAACGACAACGTTCTCCCTCTCTGGAAGAACAAGGTCCAGCTCGTATATTCCCAGCTCAAGGAGTCCGACGCCGCCATCCTCGGCGCCTCCGCCCTCGCCTGGGAACGATAGCCTTTCCCGATGCGGCATCCGGCCTGGCCTTGAAGCCTTGCTTGGTGCCGTTGAAAGAGCGAGCCTCCCTTCAACCGTGGAGCGTAAACTCTTGTAAATGAATATACTGACGCACCCTCCTTGTGCCTGACATAGGTCTGAGGAGGGTGCGTCATTTTGTTGATCTTCAGTTGCTTGGTCTCCACGGAAATACCGTGCGGCCTTTCGGCGGAAGAATGCGGTATTCTACACTTTTCTGTCAAGAATCTCCTTGTGGAACGGGCCGACACACTTGCTAAATTCGCAACATGAGTTGCGCGAAGATTCTTTTGCTCTTATTAATGGCTTGCGAGAACTGGCTCAAGTGCCACTCTGCAAACTTATTTGCTCTTTTATAAATTACTCTTGCTTTTCCGTGTAATGTATTATAAATTTGTGATATAGTATTGTATATGATCCTATGACCTAGTGGCCGGACAGTACTGTAGGCGTGACTAGCGATTGACTCAACATAGGAGACTGACCTCTGAAATCGTAGAAGCAGTATTGCCTATGATTATTCTTAACGATTGGGAATCAATTCTTTTTTTTTGTAAAACTTTGGACAAAGACTTTTTATGAACAAACAACTTCTTTTTTGTGTTTTGTCTCTTCTCGCCGTTCTCTCTGTCAGTTGTAATAAATCTGATGGAGAATCTACTATCTATGGCAAAAGCTGGGAAGAAAAATGGATTGTTGCATCAAAGACAATCACCGCTACAGGAGCCAATGGGCCTGAGACATGCTATTGGATAAAGGTTGACAACAACCCTGTCTGGCAAATTAGTCATAGCCAGATAGATGGCTTCAACTATGAAAGTGGCTACGAGTACGAACTGCTTGTTAATGCGCAAGAAATACTTGATCCTCCTCAGGATGCGTCTTCCTGTGAATATACACTTCTCTCTGTTGTGTCAAAAATATTAAAAGACTCTGATGTCCCGCTTTTGACAAATACTCCATTAGAATGAATGTCGAATGCCGAATCTTTTCAAAATGGTTCAAGACATTTTTCTGATTCTGTTGCCATTATTGAAGGAGATATTCTCCTTTCAAAAGAGCAGACTGAAACTATTATGACAAGATCTGGAGCAATAACAGATGTTATAAAATATTGGCCAGGTAATACGGTGTATTATACATTCGCACAAGATTTTTCTTTACAATCAAATGTTGAAAGGGCCATTAATGAGTGGGAAAACAAAACAAGTTTAACATTTGTAAATGGTACTGGTTATGGTAATTACATAGAGTTTTTCCACGGATCTGGTAATTATTCATACTTAGGAACGTGTTTCAGTTATTAGTGCCGTATGATCAGTTCGATGCGATTAAACAGTGGCGTATGGATTTCTTTTGGAATGGGAATTTTGTCATTAACCTTGCTATACTGTACTATATCATATTTAAAATAACGGCACGAAAATATAGAAGATGAAGCTTAAAAATATATACGAGTTGACCACAAAATATTGCAAATCGTTAATTGTCAACATATTATTTATTTAATGACACATTGCTTATAATTGTCTTGATATTAGTGCGATACACCGAAAGTTAGTCGATCCCTAAATTTAACCCACGTCCTCTAAAAGCGGGAATATGACAGAAAGACGCTCGTGAAGAGATCATTGTCCCTCTAAAAGCGTGATTTGTACAAATTAACGCCTGTGAAGGAGCGTTATGGACGGTTAACGGCAGCATTGGCAAGAATCTCTTTTAGGAACGGGCCGGTGACGGAGGCGGGGTTCTGGGCGAGTTGCTCGGGAGTGCCTTGGGCGACGATGAGGCCGCCGCGGCGACCACCGTCGGGACCGAGGTCGAAGAGGTAGTCCACACTCTTGAGAACATCCAGATTGTGCTCGATGATGATCACCGTGTTGCCTTGATCGACAAGTTGTTGCAGAACGTTGAGCAATACCTTGATGTCTTCGAAGTGAAGGCCGGTCGTCGGCTCGTCAAGGATGTACAACGTGTTGCCGGTCGCCTTTCTGAACAGCTCCGCCGCCAGTTTCATTCGCTGACTCTCGCCGCCGGAAAGTGTCACGGCTGACTGGCCGAGATGAACGTAACCGAGACCTACATCGACCAACGCTTTCAGTTTCTGGGCGATGGCCGGAATCGGCTTGAAGAACTCATAGGCCTCGCTGATAGGCATCTCAAGCACATCGTTGATGCTCTTGCCCTTGTAATGCACGGCCAGCGTGTCCTCCTTGTACCTCTTGCCCCTGCACTCATCGCAGACCACATTCACGGACGGCAGGAAGTTCATCTCGATGACCTTGATTCCGGCCCCCTTGCAGGCCTCGCAGCGTCCACCAGCCACGTTGAACGAAAACCGGCCGGCCTTGAACCCGCGTACCTTTGCGTCCGGAGTGTCGGCGAACAGGTTGCGGATGTCGTTGAACACACTCGTGAACGTGGCCGGGTTTGATCTCGGCGAACGTCCGATCGGGCTCTGGTCGATCTCTATCAGCTTGTCGATGTTCTCGACACCCTCCAGTGAATCGTAAGCCAAAGGATGCAGCTTAGCCCTGTAGAACTTGTTCTTGAGAATCGGCATCAGAGTCTCGTTGATGAGCGTGGACTTGCCACTCCCACTCACTCCGCTGATCCCGATGAAGCATCCCAGCGGAAAATCTACACTGACATTCTTCAGGTTGTTGCCCCTCGCTCCCTTGATGCTCAAGAACTTGCCGCTTCCTGCCCGGCGCTCGGACGGAATCTCGATCGAATCTTTCCCTTGAAGGTAATCCAGCGTCTTTGACTTCCCGAATATGCAGTGTCCGGCGGTCTCCTTGTCCAATGAGGAAGGAATCTTTCCGTTGTCCGAGGAATATTCCATCAGAGCTTTCAGAGGTGCGTTCAGGCATATTTTCCCGCCTTTGTCGCCGGCCCCTGGACCCACATCCACAAGCCAGTCGGCACTCATCATCGTCTCGTAGTCGTGCTCCACGACCATCACGGAGTTGCCCTCGTCCCGGAGTTCCTTCAACGAGTTGATCAGCTTGCGGTTGTCCCTCTGGTGCAGTCCGATTGACGGCTCGTCCAGGATGTACAGCACGTTGACGAGTTTTGAACCGATTTGCGTGGCGAGCCTGATCCTCTGGCCCTCTCCGCCGGAAAGCGAGGCAGTCGGGCGGTCAAGTGACAGATAGTCAAGACCTACGTCCAGCATAAACTGAACCCTTTCGTTGAGTTCCTTGAGAATGTCCCGCGCTATATTGTTCTCTCTTGTGTTTAGTTTCCCTGGCAACGACGCGAACCATTCCTTGAGTTCGGTCATCTCCATCGCCGCCACCTCTGAGATAGTCTTGCCGTCAATCTTGAAGCAGCGGGCGTTCTCGTTCAGCCTGGTGCCGTGGCAGACAGGACACACGATCTTCTCGTCGATGTCGTCCACGATTCCGTCAAACGTAACCATTTCGGACAGACTACCTTCGCCTACACGGAACAATTCATCACTTCCGAATATGATGTGCGAGATGGCCTCGTCCGGAATCGAGTCGATAGGATCGTACAGAGAGAAGTTGTATTTCCGGGCGATGGAGCGGATCACATCATATTTCTTGGTCTCACGCATTTTACCCAACGGGACTATTCCCCCGTCTGCGATTGACACTGATCTGTCAGGGATGATGGAATTCATATCCACATTCACTATCATTCCAAGTCCTTTGCAGTGAGGACAGTAACCTTCTGGGGAGTTGAATGAGAAAGAGTGTGGCGCTGGTTCCTGCAAGGATATTCCCGAATCAGGATCGACAAGGTGCTTGGAGAAATGCCTCAGTTTGTCAGAGCCGAACTCCAGCAGGGCGACCGAGCCTTTGCCAAGATTCAGAGCCGACATCACGGAGTCCCGGACCCGTTTCTCATCGCCCTCAGACGGCTTGAGCTTGTCCACGACCAGTTCTATGAAGTGGCTTTTGTAGCGGTCCAGAGCATCAACCTCGTTCAGCGGGAGTATATTCCCGTCCACTCTGACATCGGTGTAGCCTCGTTTGCGGAGCTGGTCGAACAGCTCGCGGTAATGTCCCTTGCGCCCCACGACCAACGGAGCGAGCAGATAGCACTTCTTGCCCTTATATTCATCCATTATGAGGTCCACGATCTGCGCGTCCGTGTAGCGGGCCATCTCCTTCCCCGTGACCGGTGAATATGCCCTCGAAGCCCTCGCGTACAGAAGCCGGAGGAAGTCGAATATTTCGGTGATGGTTCCGACGGTGGAGCGTGGGTTGTTGCCCGTGGTCTTCTGCTCGATGGCGATGATCGGACTCAGTCCCGTTATGCTCTCGACCTCAGGCTTTTCCAGTACACCCATAAAGTGCTTGGCGTAAGGCGAAAGAGTGTCCAGGTACCGTCTCTGCCCTTCTGCGTAGATCGTGTCGAACGCCAGCGAGGACTTCCCGCTGCCGCTTAGCCCCGTCACCACCACAAGTTCTCCTCTTGGGATGTCAACGTTCACACCCTTAAGGTTATGCGCCTCCGCTCCCCGGATCTCGATATATTCTTTCTTGCTCATCATTTCCGCTTTATTCCGCAAATTTAACGAATATTCAGTAAATTTGTAGTCAAGAGTAAAACAGACGAATCAATGAGTCAGGATCATCAACTGAACATCAAGACATTTAATTTCAATTCGTTCCGGGAGAATTGCTATGTGCTTTGGGACGGAAGGGGGAATTGCGTTTTTGTGGATCCGGGGTGCTATTGGCCGGAAGAGTTCGCTAAGCTTAAGGAGCTGGTGAAGACGGAACGGCTGACACCGAAGGCCATCTGGCTGACGCACGGGCATTTCGACCACGTGCACGGGGTGCTGAGGATCGTCCAGGAATATTCAGTGCCGGTGCTGATGTCGCCGGAGGACAAGATGCTTCTGGACAACAATCCGGCGGCCGTGAGGGAGTTCGGGCTGGTAGCGCATGATTCCTCTGAGATCAAGACGGTGGACATCCGTGACGGGGAGGTTCTGGACACGCTTGAGGGGTCACCTTTCAGGGTGATAACCACTCCAGGACACACTCCAGGTGGGGTTTGCTACTACGATGAGACGGACAAGGTCCTGCTGACAGGCGACACTCTTTTCGCCGGGGCGATTGGGCGTTCGGACCTTATAGGAGGGGATTATGACCATCTGATAATCAGTATAATGGATAAGTTGATGGGACTGCCGGGTGATGTGGATGTGCTTCCGGGGCACGGACGCAAGACCACGATTGCAGACGAAAGGACCCACAACCCGTTCCTCCAACCGTTCAACGAGCCGGAGGAGGATCTTGACTGGGACGGGGAAGGAATAGAGATAGAAGGAGAAAAATAATGCACATAGGAATAGCAGGCAACATAGGCAGCGGCAAGACCACCCTCACAAGGATGCTGGCCGCGCATTACGGATGGACACCGAAGTACGAGTCGGTGACATACAATCCATATCTGGAGGACTACTACAAGGACATCCCCCGCTGGTCGTACAATCTGGAGACATATTTCCTCGCCCAGAGGTTCAAGGACGTGCTGGAGATAGCCAAGAGCAAGGACGTGATCATCCAGGACAGGACGCTCTTCGAGGGCGTGCACATCTTCGTAGCCAACAACTATGCGATGGGCAACCTCACCAAGCGCGACTACGAGACCTACATGGACCTCTACAACGTGATGGCGGCGACGGTGCGCAAGCCGGATCTGCTGATCTACCTCAAATCATCGGTGCCTCACCTCGTGGCGCAGATCCAGAAGCGCGGCCGCGACTACGAGCAGACGATGAGCCTTGAATATCTCAGCGGCCTGAACGACCGTTATGACAAGTGGATCAATGAATATGACGGCAAGGTCCTGACCATCGAGACCGATGATCTCGACTTCGAGAACCGCCCCGAGGACTTCGCCTCCATCACCGACAAGATAGACGCCGAACTCTACGGCCTCTTCCCTCTGGAGAAGTAGTCAGACACATTGCCCCTTCTCCCTGGCCACAAAACCCTATCCTCGGTCACTGAGCTTGTCGAAGTGACCGAACGTCGCACCTCATTCTCCGAAAGCCGAGAGAATTGATGTCGGGGTGATAGCTGAACCATCGGATGTGAATGCACCCATATCGTAGGCACCCCAGTTGCGCCCCTGTTTCTCATAAATGGCAGGTCTCCATTTTCCGTCAACCTGCGGCTCCCAGTAGAACACACCGGCGCAGACGGACAGGGACTTGACCGAGTTCATAAAATCGGTCAGGCATTGGGTGGATGTGGCGATCTCTGACGCGGAGGCCTTGACACCAACCTCACAGACCATCACCTTGCAGCCATACTTCGAGGCTAAAGTCTTAATATTCAATATGGCGGCAGAGTTCATCGCCTTCCAGGTCATTTGGGAGTTGGTCATCGGATAATGCGACAGTCCGATCATATCGAACTTTCCACCGTTGGCCTTGAGCTTGTCGAAGAACCAGGTGTTGTCCTGATAGGCATTGTCGATGTGGACAATCACCTGAGCGTCAGGGAACACGGATTTGACAGCGTCATAGCCTGCCGTGGTGAGGGCGGCATAGTTTGACCAGCCTCCCGGAATATCCCCTTTGTCGTTATAGAGACGTCCGGTCTCCCAAAGCATTCCCGGTCGGGTCTCGTTGCCGACCTGCACCCAATGCGGAGTGACTCCTGCGGACTTCAAGGCGGTCAGAACATCCTTGGTGTGCTCGGCGACCTTGGCGGAAAGGCCTTTCAGATCCAGGCCAGCCCACTCGGCGGGAGTATTCTGACGGCTCGGATCAGCGAAGAAATCGCTGTAGTGGAAATCAATCATCACCGACATTCCGGCCTCGGCGGCCCGTTTGGCCATATTCACGACATCGTCCTTGCCGCTCCAGCCATTGGCATCCTCCGGCTTGACCCACACACGGAGACGGATGGCGTTGACCCCGGCCGCCTTCAAGACAGGATAAAGTCCGGTGTTCCCTTTGGAATCCTTGAAGGCCGAGCCATTGATTCTGGCCGGATTATGCTCCATATCATATTCCATCTCCGAAGCCCAGCTGACATCCGCACCCCGTGCGAACGCCACTTCGTCCACAGAAGGCGCATCCGGTTCGTCTTTCTGATTGCCTCCGGATCCACCACAGCCGACAAACAGGGAGGAAACCGCAAATGCCAATGCGGACAATGTAGCAAGACGTGAATATAATGTACTCATACAGCGTAACGTCTTTCAAAAGATCCGGTGACCGGGACGGCCACTAAAGGCTTTCGATGTTCTTCTCGTTGAGTAGATTCTTGCCCTCGGCGGTGTAGGCGTATTCGATGCGGTCAGCATAATGCTTCTCGACCTTGCCACGGACAATCTTCATCGTGCTGTTGACCAATCCGTTCTGCTCGGTGAAAGGCTCTGGAAGCACAGCCACGGCGGCCGGCAGCCACCTCTCCGGGAACATACCCTCGTGTGAGCCGCCCTTCTTGTAGGAATCAATCTCTTCCTGGATCTTCTTCAGCATCGCCTCCTTGCCCTCACGTGTGGCTGGATCCAGACCCTTCGAGGAGACATATTCCTTGAGGGCATCCTTCGCCGGAACGATCAGGACGATGGTGTAAGGATCTTGGTTGTTGTGCAGGATGACCTGCTCGATGTACTTCGAGCCGTCGGTCAGGGAATCCTCGAAGCCTTCCGGACTGTATTTCTCTCCGTCGGATGAGATCAGCAGAGACTTGAAGCGGCCGACAACGTAAAGATATTCACTATCATACATATAGCCCATATCTCCAGTGTGCAGCCAACCGTCGCGGAGAGCCTCGGCAGTGCCTTGTGGATTCTTCCAGTAGCCGGCCATCACATTCTCGCCGCGCACCACGATCTCGCCCTTCGTGCGGAGCGGAACCTCCTTGCCGTTGTCGTCGCAGATCTTGATGTCAAGCGGCTTCACGACACGGCCCGAAGAGCCGAACATCGCATGGCCGGTCGAGTTGGCGGAGATGATAGGGGTCGCCTCGGACACGCCGTAGCCTTGGAACATAGGAATGCCGATGGCGCAGAAGTACCTCTGAAGCTCGATGTCCAGAAGCGCGCCGCCTCCCACAAAGAACTCCATCCTGCCGCCGAATCCCTCACGGACCTTCTTGAATATGATCTTGTCGAACAAGGCCATCAACGGCTTCTTCCAAAGCTGAAGGATGCCGCCACGGTTGTAATATTCCTTGTTGTAGGAGATTGCGAGGTTGAGGGCGTAGTTGTAGAGTTTCTCGACCTTCGGTCCCTGCTTGTGGATGGTGGTCTCAACGTTTTTCTTGAAGTTGCGGGCAAGCGCCGGCACTGACAGCATCACGTGCGGACGGACCTCCTTGATAGCTATAGGAATATTCCTGAGCGTGGCGAGCGGGTTGGCTCCGACAGGCACGGTGGCGATGCTGCTGCAATAGGACATCATCGTGTAGAATCCGGCCACGTGCGCGAAGCAGTGGTCAAGAGGCAGGATGATGAGCATCGTGGAATCAGGCTTGACTCCGATCACGGAATGAGCCTGCTCAACGTTGGCAGTGTAGTTGCGATGCGTAAGAAGAACGCCCTTAGGGTCGGCTGTTGTTCCGGAAGTATAGCTGATCGTGGCGTAATCGTCTGGCTTCACAGACTTGTAACGCTCCTCGAACTCGGCCTTGTGACCGAACAGGTAGCTGTCGCCGAGAGCCTGAACCCATTCCATCGAGACCTCCTTGGCGTTGGCCGCCGGAATGTTATCCAGCACGATGACCTTCTCCACGCAGTCCAGCTGTGAGATTATCCTGCGGATCTTCGGGAGTTGCTGTCCGGAAACGATCACGAACCTGGACTCGGAATGCTGGATCCTGAAAGTCAGGTCGTTGCTTTCCTCGAGCTTGATGGAGAGCGGGACGCTCACGCCGCCGGCGTAGAGGATTCCCAACTCGGAAAGGATCCACATGTTCCTTCCCTCTGAAAGGAGAGAGACCCTCTCGCCCTTGTTGAGTCCCATGGCCATCAGGCCGGCCGCGATGCGGTAGCCTTCCTTGCGGGTCTGCTCGAATGATGTCTCGGTCCACTTTTCATCCACTTTCTCGCGGAGGAACACGTGCGTAGAGTATTCGTGGGTATATTTCTCCACGAACTCGATGATTGTCGGTCTTGTAGCTGACATACTATGTAATCGTTAAAATTATCTTTGTCAAAACCGCGGCGGGTTATTCCTTGCCGCTAAGTCATTATTCATCAATCTGTCTGACCTCCGGGAAGAGGCCGAAGAGTTCGGCGTCTATCTTGTCGGTGACGGTCTGGAAGTCCTCCGGACGGTTCTCAAACTTGATGTTGTCCACATCGATGACCAGAAGATGCCCGTCATATTTGGAGATCCAGTCGTCGTAGCGCTTGTTGAGGCCCGTAAGATAGTCGATGCGGATGCTGCTTTCATATTCCCTGCCTCTCTTCTGAATCTGCGCCACCAGATTAGGAATGGTGGATTTCAGGTAGATCAGAAGGTCCGGCTTGCTGACCAGCGACATCATAAGGTCGAAGAGATCCGAGTAGTTTTCGAAATCGCGGGTGCTCATCAATCCCATATCGTGAAGGTTCGGGGCGAATATGCGCGCGTCCTCGTAGATTGTCCTGTCCTGGATGATGACATCGCTGCATCTTGAGATGTCCACGACATCCTTGAACCTTTTGTTCAGGAAATAGATCTGGAGGTTGAATGACCAGCGCTCCATATCAGCGTAGAAATCAGAAAGATAGGGGTTGAAGTCAACCGATTCGAACTTCGGAGTCCAGCCGTAATGGGCCGCCAGCATCTTTGTCAGGGTGGTCTTGCCACTGCCTATGTTGCCTGCTATCGCGATGTGCATATCCTTTGTGTGTTTTGTTCAGTCTTCTCGCTACCTCTTGTTGCAAAGATCATCAAATCTTTTCGATATGATTCCATACCTGCCGAAGAGACGCAGTGCAAAATTAATAAATATTCCTCGTAAACTCTGCCTTATCCAACAAGAATATGCCGGCATCGTCTCTGTCCCTCACAACGAGAACAACTCGTTGACCGTCTTCCCGAAAAATGCTGAGAGCCTCAGGGCAAGTTCCGTGGAAGGAACGAACTTGTTCGGATCGCCGAGGTGAGCAGCAGGGAAAAAGCTTGTCCATAACCTTCAAACAAGCAATCCAGCACAGCTTCTAAGACGCAATATGTTACTCCTGCCGCTGACTTTGTGAAGATTAACGTCTTGTTTGTTAATAGCTTAAGCGGTGACCTTTAGTGGACTTGCACTAAAGATAAGAATCTATTTGCGTTGTTCAGAATGTTTTACGCATCACTTGCTGATAGCCAACTGGTGACGTGTATAACCTTGACTTTCAGAACTTTAGGGCATAGCCTTCTGCTTGTAAGCACCGAAGGTTATCTGCTTATCTTCTGTGTTTCAGTGTTTTATCCTCCACCGCCTCAATCCGCAGGAATTTCCGCGCGTGCTCAATGCTGACTCCACAGCGGCTGATGAGCTCGTTGAGGTAGGCGATGCGCTCCTCTGCTTGGAGTCTCAGCACATCCTCGATGCCTGAAAACCGCCCGTCTGCCGCCAGATGGTGTGTCATCTTCTTGTAGTCGGCACCAGAATAAGGATCGTGTGGCTCCCTGATGTCATATTCACTGCCTGTGTTGCTGCTGAAAGCGGTCAGCATATTCCTATAACTTCCATAGTAACTGATCACACGTTTGAAATCAATGACTGAATATTCCCTTACAATGAAATCAATAAGCTGTTTCTTCTCGCTCACATTCAGCGAAAGGAACAAGTCATCAAGCACTTCGTACGAAAGCGGTCTGCCGTGTGCATGTAGCATCTTTACTCTCGAAAGTGCTTTTCTCATACTTACAGATGCTTCACGAGGGATGAGCTTGTCTGAATATGGATGGTCAGATTCCGCATAGACCAGGAAATTCCAACGCCAGTCTTCCGCCCGCTTGCAGATACGGTCCTCAACCGGGTTGTTGTAGAGGTAGGCGAGTGAGGTTCTGGCCTGCTTGCCGTCTCGTTTGTTGGACAGCCCGTAAGTGGAAAGCAAACTCCCCTTTAATCCGTGTCTGATGTTGTAAGTCTTTGAGAATTTTGAGCATAGTTCCTGCATGAACCTCGCGATAGTTTTGTGATCCTCAGCCTCGACCAGTACATGAATATGATTGTACATCAAGCAAAGCCCCAGCACACGGATCCTATGCTTGGCCGCAGTCAAAGAGAATATCGTAAAGAAAACCAGCGAGTCCTTCACGCTGTAGAACACCACGAATCCGGACCGTGCTCTCTGGAAGATATGCCCGACCGCACCCTTCTGATAAATCATTCGCCTCAAACGAGCCATAATTCAATAATTTAAGTTGGTCAATATGTTTGTGACAAGATAGGCATTTATCCGTAGAACTCCAAAAGAATTCGGACCAGGCATTTTAGGCTTGCGCTTAACATATAGATGAATCTTTATTATGTCGAAAGGCCTAAGTAGAATGTAAAAAAATAACATGCATCACTTTAAATTTGCGGTAG
>FR893134.1 GCA_000433355.1 Alistipes sp. CAG:435
GCTTGAGGGTCTGGTTGTCGACCGCGGCGGTGAGCAGGTCCAGCTTGCCCTCCAGCGACAGCGTCTGCGCCCTCATCGCGGCGTCGATGGCCGCCAGCCTGGTCTCGAGGGTGGCCTTCTGGTCGGCGAGGACGCCCCTGATCAGATCCAGCTTCCCCTCCATCGAGAGGGTCTGCGCCTTGAGCGCCGCCTCGATGGCGATGAGCTTGGTCTCGAGGGTGGTGTTGACCGAGTTGAGGACATCGCGGATGGCCTGGAGCTTGGCCTGCTGGTCGGAGTTCATCCTGTCGATGGCGGCCGCGAGTTTCGCGATGGCCTCCTCGTTCTTGAGGGAGCCCCTGTCGATGGCCTCCACCACCTTGGTGAAGTCGTTGATCACCGACACGCTCATCGTGTAGTTGATCTCGGGCGCGTCCTCCTGGCATGAGGTGAGGAACGCGGGTGCCGCCAACAGCATGGTGACGGCGAGCGGAATGAGTTTTATCCGTTTCATAAGTCTTTGGCCCCTCCTTGACCCTCCGCGCGGGGAGGGAACGCTGCCGGGGCGCGGGCGTTCGTGTTATTATTGCGTTACTTCTTACTCTTTGACTACGGTGATGGTCACTCTGCGGCCCTCTGCCGACGGCTTGCCGTTCCTCGCCCCGATGGCGGTCGCGGGCCGCAGGTCGCCGGCGGAGAGTCCCTCGCTGACGAGGATCTCGACCACGCGGCGGAGGCGGCGCTCGGAGAGGCGGACGTTGTAGTCCTCGCCGCCCGGCGTGCTGGCCTCGGCCACGAGGGCGAGCCTCTCGCCGCGGACACTCCGGGCGAAGGCCCTCAGCCGGTCGGCCTCGGTGCCGCCCACATGGGAGCTGTTGTGGTCGAACTGCACGAAATGCGACGTAGGGGCGGCGGAGGCCACGGCCTCGGCCCTGGCCCTGCACTCCTCGCAGTCGGAGAGGAGGCCCTGGAGGTCCGCGTTCTGCGTCTCCGCCAGGCGGAGCGCCTCCTCGGCCTCGTCGGCGCGCGCCCTTGACCGGTCGGCCTCAAGACGCAGGGCGTCCAGGCGGCCGCCAAGCGCGGAGATCTCGCCCTCGTAGTAGGCGCGCTGCACCCTGGCGCGGCTTGGCACGAGGTTGTAGCGCAGGGTGACAAGGGCGAAGGCGTACCCCTTCGGGGCTATGTCCCCGCGGTTCAGGAGCCAGTCCATCTCCCCCTTCAGCCCGACGGTGAGGCGGCGGCCGAGGTCGGCCTCAACGTGGAGCGAGGCGGGGATGTAGAATGTGTTGAACCTCTCGTGGCGGTTCGTCGTGCGGACGTTGCCCGTGATCGTTATCGCGTCGTCGTTGCTGATGGACGCGCCGCCGGTGAGCGGGGTTGTCTGGCCGCCCTGCGTCAGGGTGTTGCTGAAATGGATGCCGTACTCGTTGCCACGCCCGAAGGTGTAGCCCGCGCCCGTCCCGGCCCAAATGTTGAGCCACTGCGCCTGGCGCTCCGGCCATATCTCCATGAGGTTGAGGCCCACGCCGAGCTTGGCGTTGTGGAGGTTCATCATGTAGTTGCCGTAGGCCTTCACGGGCATGGTCTCGGCGTCGAGCGCAGAGAGGCGCTGCTCGCGGCGGTAGCGCGACCAGATGTACTCGGCGCCCACGCGCACCCATGGGCGGATGGTGAGGTCGAATCCGCCGCCGGCCGCCGCCGACTGCCTGTAGCTCCTCTTCGCGTCGAGGTTCCGGTACCACACGCCGGTGGCCCAGGACAGACCGCCCTGCGTGTAAACGCTCCACGTGCGGTGGCGCAGCTCGCTGTTCAGGTCACGCGGCGGCGTCAGGACGATGTCGCCCGCGGTCCGCGACGGCGTGCCGCCCTCCACGGCGGTCCGGTCCTGTGCGCCTCCCAGGCTGTCAGCACATGCCCGCGTGCCGCTCTCGCAGGTGGCCCGCGCCTGTGCGCCGACGGTGACGACCGCGGTGAGCAGCGCCGTCAGACACACTCTTGCCCATCGGCCGCCAAGCGGCCGGATGAGAGGTTTTGTTAGACTTTTGTTCATACTGCTTTTGATTTAGATATTGATGATTTGTATCATTGTTTATGGATTGATGTCACGCCTTGCTTGCCGCGCCGGGTTGTTATATTCAGTCCTGGCTTCCTTGGCTTCGATCTGCCTGGCTTGCTGCCGTATTGTTTCATGATTCCGGTCAAGTTTCGTCATGAGTTGCCGCTGGGTTCATTGGTGATTCAAGGGATGTTCCTTAATCATCATATTCCGTCCTGCCTACAGTCTATCCCTTTCAACTGACTGGTTGACTTGAACTGAAAAAAGTTGTCACTGTACGGGGAGAAAGAG
>FR893135.1 GCA_000433355.1 Alistipes sp. CAG:435
AATCCAAAATTTTGCACGTTACCAAAATTTTGGATTTTATTTTTCTGACCTGAATTTTTAAGACCGACATATCAGATGGTGGTTCTATGGGACTGCGATGGTTGTGAGTTCCTCGGTATCTATAATCTATTATAATCATGGAATCTTCGGTCGCTGAGCCTGTCGAAGCGATCGGAAGCTGGCAAACAACAAAGGCATCCACCTTGCGATGAATGCCCTGTTATATTCAATGAATATATTCTAGAACGAGAAGCTAAGGCCGCCTTGGATGGAGAACTGCCAGGATCTGGCTTGGTCCGTGAAGTCGCTTTCCGTGCCGGTTGGTGTGGTGTAACTTTTATTGTTGACCTCTCTGTAATTGTCTGTGATGAAGTAGTGCACTGACGGGAGGACGCTCAGTTTGAAGCGCCAGATGTTGAATGACAATCCAAAGCCGGCGTCGGCGGTGAGGCTGAAGCGGTTCTTGATGTACATATAGCTTTCTCCTTTGACTCCGCCGTATGTGCCGTGTCGAGGGGAATCATCATTTGGGCCGAAAATATATCCTGGGGTCAGGCCGGCGAAGAACTCGATTCTGTTGAACAGTCCGGTGAAGAAACTGCCGACGACATTATCTACTGTAGGGTTCTGGTTGTAATAGTACTTGTTGTGGTAGGCGTTACGCAAAGTGTTTTCCAGACCGTCCTCCAGTGTTTGTTTGAACGTGCGCCGTCCACTGCTCCAGGACACGGACAGAGGTAAGCCGAGGTAATCATTGATGTCCATATTCTCGAACATCCACTGCACTCCGCTGTGGAATCCAAACCCTTTGTCGTTGTACTTTCCGTAGGTGAGGCTCATAACCTCTCCTGAATTAGCCCTTGAATGTTCAATCGGAATTCTCACACCAGCCGTGAACCGGATGTCCTGATTGTCAGAATGCACCTTCTGAGCGGATGCCACGCTTCCCGTCAGCGAGATCACCGCCAACACCACAAGTAACTTTTTCATTTCATTGATAGTTAGTCAGGCCTCCAACCTATCCAAAGAATATGCCAGAGGCAATCCGTGGTTTGTCCGGTAAGAAGCCTTCCTGCCGGAGAAAATGGTCAAAATCTGCATTTCGTCCGGCAAAATATGGGTTCTGCCGGACAAGCGGATCAATAACAATAGTTTATCCGGTGAAAGGGCGTTTCACCGGATAAAGCGATTCCCTTAAGAGATAGTGCAAGGGGCAGACGAAGCGAGGGCGTGGTTAACCGATCGCTTGGTCTGATTACTTAACTTTCAGCGGCAGGGGAGTGAGGTCGGAGTCTGATGAAGAGGAGCCGAGGAGGATGGTGAAATCTCCCGGTTCGACGGACCACTTCTCGGAGACACCCCAGCACTGGAGCATCTCAGGTGTGATGTCGAACTCGACCTTGGTGCTTTCACCGTTCTTGAGGCTGATGCGACGGAATGCTTTCAGCTCCTTGACCGGACGGGTCACGGAACCATATTCGTCACGGATGTAGAGCTGAACCACATCATCGCCGTCGTACGGGCCGTTGTTGGTGACGGTCACGCTGGCTTTGAGCGATTCGGAGACTCCGATTTCTGATTTTGAGAGCGTTGCGTCTGAATATTCAAACGTGCTATAACTCAATCCGTAACCGAATGGCCAAAGGGCTCCGGTCTCGTTGGTCGCGAACAGGCGGGAATATTGCGAATGCTTATAGTTGTAAACAGTCTGGACCTGTCCTACGTTGCGAGGCACTGTCACCGGCAGCTTGCCGGAAGGATTCACCTGACCGGTCAACACCTCGGCGATGGCTTGACCACCCATCTGACCTGGTTCCCAGGCGTTCAGAATGGCGTTGGCGTTCTCTTTAGCCCAACCGATGCTGAGTGCCCTGCCCGTCATCAGCACGACAACGGTCGGCTTGCCGGAAGCCACGACGGCCTCCAAAAGCTGTTGCTGCATCCCCGGAAGGCTGAGGTCGTCACGATCGCAGTTCTCACCGCAAGTGCGGCCGAAGGCTGAATATCTCTGCGAGTTCTCTCCGACCACTACGATGTTAACGTCAGCGGCGGATGCCTTGAAACGAGCCATCTGGACACCTTTTGCATTGACATTCGAGATCTTGCCACCGAAACATAGCGTGTCGATCGAGACGTTAGGCATAGCGGCCTTGAGACCGTCCAGAACCGTGATGACATTATCGTCTGATTGCGGCACTGCCCAGTCTCCGAGAATGGTCTGGCTGTTGGCGTTTGGTCCGACGACGAAAACCCGGCGTGGATTCTTCAGCGGAAGCGTCCCGTCGTTCTTCAGCAGCACAAGTCCCTGACGAGCTGCTTCAAGGGCTGTCTGACGATGCTCGGCGGCACCGTCCAGGACCTCAGGAATCTCCGGTACAGGCTGTTCAAACAGCCCGAGGGCGAACTTCACGGCCAGAATCTTGCCGGCGGCCTGGTCGATGCGGGACTCCGGAATCCTGCCGGATTTCACGGCTGCGACCACAGCCTCGAAATATTTATCACCCTGCATGTGCATATCAATTCCCGATTCCACGGAAACCACGAATGCCTCGGTCGAGTCCGGTACCCAATGATGCATGGAATGAAGCCTCTCAATGTCCATCCAGTCACTGACCACGAATCCGTCGAATCCCAATTCATCACGAAGCAAATCATTGAGCAGCCACTTGTTACCGTGGCATGGAATCCCGTTGATCTCGTTATGCGCCGCCATCACCGTCCCGACTTTAGCGTCACGGATCGCCGCCACAAACGGAGGCAGATAAAGCTCACGCAACTTGCGCTCGGAGATGTCCATCGGCGCTGCGTTCAGTCCACCGGCCGGCTCGCCACCCGCGATCAGATGCTTGGCGCAAGCCACCACGTGATTCCCTGAATATTTCCCGTCACGCCCCTGAAATCCCCAGATGGCATATTTCCCCATCTCGGAAGTCAGCAGCGCATCCTCGCCGAACGTCTCGCCCATCCTTCCCCAGCGGGCGTCACGGGCGATGTCCAGATTAGGAGCGAATGTCCAGAACAACCCCCTCTGACGCATCTCAAGCGCGGTTTCCTCTCCGATCTTCTCCATCAGTTCCGGATTGAAAGTGGAAGCCATGTTGATGTTCGTAGGATAGACCGTGCACCCTTCGATCAGCGCGTTCCCGTGGATCGCGTCGATCCCCAGCAGCAGCGGAATCCCCAGCCGGCTCTCCTGAGCCAACTTCTGAAGCGCCACAGCCTCCGTGGAAGTCATCACGTGCAGGAACGCTCCCACTTCCCCTCTGCGGACTTTATCGGACAAATCCTTGTTGCCCAGGTTCTCGTCGGTAGCGTCGATGTTCTTGCGAGCCGATCCCTTCCCCGGCTCCACATAGCACGGCGCCACATACTGGCACATCTGCCCGACCTTTTCCTCCAGCGTCATCTCCTTCAGCAGCAACGATGCCCTTTCCTCCGCCGTAAGCGAAGCGTCCCGCCAGTCCTTTCTGGCGCACGACATCACCACCGCAGCAAGTCCTAATACTATCGCGATTCTTTTCATATCCAATAATAAACTCTTTTTGCCGCGAGGCGCTTCCCCCCGAGGGATCATTCACCCGGACAGGGCGCGAAGCGCAGGTCTCACGGAGGTATGCGCCTCGCGGCAAAACCTAACTGTTATAAAGCGGCAATAGCCAACTATAGTAAAGTTACAAAAATCAAACTATCTAACAGAGACAACAACCTTCTCTCCGACGCCAACCTTCCCCGCTGACAGACAAATCATTCCGTCCTCGTAGGTCCAATCCTGAACGGCGGCGCCGTTAAGCGAAACCGAA
Source organism: Alistipes sp. CAG:435 (assembly GCA_000433355.1). Lineage (GTDB taxonomy): Bacteria > Bacteroidota > Bacteroidia > Bacteroidales > UBA932 > Cryptobacteroides. Next base: position 3,801 of record FR893135.1, read on the forward strand.
GCCGGACGCGAATCCCTCTGGATGCGGAAGGAATATTCCCGCTCCGAAGGCATTCCCTTGAACGATCCCTGAACCGGGTTCACAACAACCTCTACACCGCCATCCCTCTCATGCGACTCGAACAGCGTCGAGGCGATACCGCCGTTCTCATATTCATAAGACTCTCCGTCATCGTCAAGCATCGTGTACGCGCTGTCCCCGTGAGGATAGACCTTCAGGATGACGCGGTCGAACGGACGCGCGCCAAGATATTCAACATCAGGCTGTGTCGGGATGATCGCGCCCTCGCGGATGAAGAGCAGCCCCGCGCGGTTGGAAGGATATTCACGAGTGAAAGTCTCCCCCTTGCTGACAATCTTCTCGCCGCTCCAGGCGTCCGTCCAGGTTCCCTTCGGCAGGTAAATCTCGTTAGTGAATATTCCCACGCAGAAATTGTCGCCGAACATGTACTGGTAGGTCATGTCGTCGCAGTTGCGGTCGTCAGGGAAGCACAGCGGCATGGAGCGCACGATCGGCATGCCGTTCTGTGCGGCCTCAAGCGCCATCGAGTAGATGTACGGAGCCAATGAATATCTCAGCTTCACGTAGAAGCGGTAGATGTCCTGCTCCTCCTTGGCGTAGTAGAACGGATGCATCATCGAGAACCAGCTGTTGATCTGCACCCAAGGCAGGAAGAGACCGAAATGGAGTCCCTGCATCTCAAGCTCGCGCGGAACGCTCATCACGTCGCAGGAGGTGTTGAGGAATCCGCTCATGCCGAGGTTGAGCTGGTCGTACAGAGCGGTTTTGCCGCCGCCGTTGTCACCGGAGGTCGAAGCTGTCCAGTGCTGTGTTCCGGACCAGCCTCCGCAGTAGTGATGCCATGTGCGCTTGCCGTTGTACTTGCGGCCAAGCTCGCGCATCTGCTTCGGGAGAAGAACCTGGTTGAGGTTGTGCATCTCCTTGTCGGTGCGTCCGTTGTAATATTCCCAGTTCGTGTGGTTGTCGATCGTTCGGGCAGGATCCAGCTTGAATCCCTCAACACCCTGATCCATGAACACGGTCAGGTGATCCATCCAATGCTCCTGGCCGGAAAGCTTGCCGCCCGTGCGCTCGGCGATAATGTCCTCCTCCTGGATGCTGAGGTCATACTCCTCGCAGAGCCAGAGTCCGAGGTGGAAGCCCATGGAGCGCAGCTTGCCGATGAAGAGGCGGTTGTGCATCGTCTTAGGGTATTGATCCTGAAGCCAGTAAGGCTCCGGAGAGAACCTGTCGTAGTTCCATTTCTTCTTGGTCGAGAAGTCGTAGCGCTTCTCCATCCACTGAGGCTCAAGCCAGAACACGTCGCAAGGCACGTCGAACTGGCGGAAGCGCACCGCGTCGTTGAGGATGTCGAACTGCTCCTCGCGCATGTTCGGTCCGAAGCAGAGTCCGTAGGCCCATTTCGGCAGGACATAGGTACGGCCCGTGACGAGGGTATATTCATTAAGGATTGCAGGCATGTCCTTGCCCATCATCAGGAAGAAGTCTGCCTCGTCGAAGGTGTTGATAATGTTGAACTTAGTCTTCTGCTGGTTACCGATGTCGAAGAAACTTTTGCGGGTCGAGTTGTTGTAAACGCCCCAGCCGCGCGAGCTCATCATAAACGGCATAGGGATCTCGGTCTGCTGGTATGTCGTCCACATCCTGAGGAATTCGCCCCTGTGCTGGATGTGGTCGCGGCTGGTGCTGCCGCCGCCGTAGAAGCGCTCGCCGTCCTCCATGCTGAAGCTGAGGATGCTGACCGCGTCCGCAGCCGGAATCTCGTGTTTGTCAACCTCTCCGAATTTCCCGTTGTCGTCGCCGATGATGCCTCCGCCGTTGTCAGCGACCTTCAGATCGGCGTATTTCTCGTTGATGAATGACCTCATCTCGCCGCAGAGCCCTTCCTTCTCAGGCAGGAACCTAACCTCGCGGATCACCTTCCCGCCTTTGGCATCCTTCACGGTCATCACTCCCGTCTTCTTGTTGATGGCCAATGAATATTCCGGAGTCTTCAGCGTCCAGACTCCTCCCTTGTCGGAAATGTCGGTCTTGACCTCACTCCAGTCGGTCTTGATGAGCTCGTAGCGCTCCATCAGGGACTCGGTGAAATCCTTCCTCGGAGACACCTTGATCCTGAATATGCTCCCTGAGCATGCCTCTACACTGACCGTGAGGCCATCATTGATCTTCACTTTGTGCGTCGGATTCGCCTGGGCGAGAAGTGTCATCGCGCAGCAGGCGACGGCAAGCAGAATTTTCTTCATTCGTCGTTGTGGTTTTATTTCAATCTTACAAAGATAATCGTTTTTTCTGTCGCATAGGGTTTTATTTTTGGCATAATTCCATAGAAAATGACGAAATTTGCCTGCGGAGCAAAACATCACTCAATGACTGAAAAGTTCACAAGAATAATCACCTCTTCTGAGGAAGGAAGTCTGGAGCGCCAGTGCGGCGATGTTCTCGGCAGGATCGGCAATGAATATGTCCCTGTCAGTGTCGTCTACTTCTTCGCCGCCTCGGGGACGGAGGCCTACCTGTCGTGTGACAGGATTCTTCGTTCTATGACATCCGCAGCGTTTCCGGAATGTCCGCTGGTCAGCCTTGTGGCGCAGAGGCCGATGGAAGGCCGGCTTGTGGCCGAGGTTGTTTACTTGAAGGATGTCGGGGAGGTCGAAAGGCACGGTGACTATCTTGTCATTCGCTCCGGAGAATGCTCCGAGCTTCTTACCGGGGCCATTGGTTTCCCGTTGGCCGCAGACACCGGGGAGCAATCCCGCAAGGTGTTCGACCGAATCAAGGATGTACTTGACACCGAGGGCTTTGCGGTCTCGCAAATCGTCCGCCAATGGAACTACATCGAGAGCATCACCGCCGTGAACGGGGGAGTTCAGAACTATCAGTTGTTCAATGATGCGAGATCCGCTTTCTATGCCGGAGCCGATTGGTCGGACGGGTACCCGGCGGCGACAGGGATAGGCTGTGACGCCGGAGGGGTTATGGTTTCTGTGTATGCGGTGAAGGGATTCGATGGGGTGTCCAAGCCTGTTGACAACCCGTTGCAGATTCCCGCTCACAGATATTCAGAAAAGGTTCTTGCCTCCGGGAAGGAAAGTGTCCGCACCACCCCTAAGTTTGAGAGGGGAAGGCTTCTTGGGAATGTGATGTTCGTGTCGGGGACCGCGGCGATAAGGGGGGAAAGCAGCGATTTCTCCGAGGATCCTGTGGCGCAGGCTCACGGGGCGATTGATGTCGTGGAGAGTTTAGTGTCTCCGGAGAACATCGCCTCTGGATGTGAAGCTTTTGACTTTGAGATGATTCGGGTCTATGTTCGCCGTCCGGAGGATTTGAAATGCGTCAAGGGTGTGTTCTCGGATCATTTCAAGGATGTTCCGACGCATTTTCTCGTGGCCGATGTGTGCCGTCCGGAACTGCTTTTAGAACTGGAGGGAGTCGGGCGCATAGTTTAAGGTCTGTCTGGACGGTTGGTTCACGCTTTTCGTAGGCCGATTGTAACTGTAAAATCATTATCTTTGTACTCCTTGGATCATTTATCACCGGAGTATGAAGCGGGTTAAGTATAACAATCTCATTCTTGCGCTCGTAGGCTTTGTCTGCGCTGCCTTTTTCGCCTTCTACTTTTGCTCCTCTCAGAAGTGGGTGCTGCTTTTCAGAGGGCATCAGGAGATGTTTCTCTTTGACTGGACGTACATCAAAGGCATTCTGCTTCATCCTGGGGGGCTTGCGGAACTTATCGCTAAGTTTTTAGTGCAGTTCTTCACTGTTGGCTGGGTCGGGCCTGCGGTCACGCTTGTGACACTTGGGCTGAACGCCTTGATGGTCTGGAGGATAATGGAGCGGACCGCCTGTACGGGGGGACGATTTGCTGAATATGGAGACGGGGCGCTTGGGCAGGCTCAGTCGCTTCGACAGGTTGGTGTGGTTCGACAGGCTCACCAACCGGTCGAACCACAGCGACCGGAGGGGGAATCTCGGAGGCCGGTGGTGTGGGGAATATTCCCGCTATGTCTGTTGCCGTCGGTGTTCTTAGCGGTGTCGTTGCTGGACTACTACAGTTTTTATCAAGGGCTTATCGCCTACGTCGCGGCGGTCTTCTGCCTGATGGAATATTCCAAGATCAAAAGCGACCGTGTCCCGCTGATAGCGGGCTGCGCTATGACGGTCGGGCTTTTCTTTTTAGCAGGGTCGGTGGCTCTGCTGTTCGCCGTGCGGGCGCTGCTGTTCGATATATTCGTAAAACGCAGAAACGCTTTGCTCTCAGTTGTTTATCCCGTGCTGAACATCGCTCTTGGACTTTTGATGATTCACTCTGGGCAGATCGCCACCATTCTTGACGCGTTCACGCCGAGGATGTACTACGAATTAGACATCCTGAAGATGCCGGAGATTCAGTTCGTCAGCTGGGTGATGCTGTCCGTGTGCATATTCATCGCCGCCGTTTCCCGCAGGATCATAGTGAAGGGGGGCGTGGCGAAGGTCGGTGTGAGCGTTCTGTGCGCGGTTGTGGTCATCTTGTCGCTCGTGTCGTTCACCGACGCTTACAAGTCTGACGCGAAGACGAGGCTCTACAGGCTGGAGTGCCTTGCCACGAACGAGGACTGGGACAGAATCCTCAAACTGTACGGTAATGACGTACGGTCGCAAGCCGAGGCTAATTACAGGAATCTCGCATTGGCTCGAAAGGGGTTCCTTGTCGAGGATCTTTTCAAGTACCGTCAGAACGGGCCGCTTTCGCTGATCTGCGACGTGAAATCCCAGAACGACATCGACTTGCTGAGGCTCAGCAGGGTACTCTTTGCGATGGGGAATATGGCGGCGGCGCAGAGCACGGCCTTCAACGCCGACCAAGCCTTTGGAGACCACGTCCCGTCGATGCTGCGGATGGTGCTTCAGATAGACCTGATGAGAGGGTCGTATGCCACGGCGGGGAAGTACATAAGGCTGATGGAAAAGTCATTGGGACATTCCGAATGGGCAACTTCTCAGAGACGTTTCTTAGGTGATGACGAGGCGGTTATGAATGATGAGCTGCTCGGAAACGGAAGGCGTGATCTTCAGTGCGAGGACGCTTTCGTGCTCTACACCAACCCGATGGACGACCTGTTCAGAATAGTCGATGCCAATCCGTCTGACCGGATGGCGATGGAATATGCTCTCTCTTATCTCCTGCTGGCCAAGGATATGGACAATGTCGTGGAGTTTGTGGCGAAGCATTACGGAGATCCGGCGCTGCGTGAGCTTCCGGCTCCGGTTCAGGAATGTCTGCTTTTCTATTCGGACTATTACGGGACGATGGATGTGGACTTCGCCGCCAGCCACGGAATGCCTGCCGAGGAGGTCGCGCGTCGTCAGTCCTATAATTTAGACTGGTGTCTGGCGCACGGAGTCACCTCAGAAAGCCTTGCCGGATTTCAATCCTTCAAGGAGAGGTACGGCAAAGCCTTGCGGAGTTCTGATCCGAAATCCTCTCTGTCTTCTTTCAGGAACACGTTCTGGTACTATCTTCTGTTCACTCAAATCTCTGAAAACTAATGAAAACCATACGTTTGACATCATTGGCTCTGACATTGCTTCTTGTCGTTTCTTGCGGCAGAAAAGTCAGCGTTTCCGAAACATCTGAGGACACTCCGGAAATCTTTCCGGACTACGCCGGGGTGACAGTTCCTGTCAACATCGCTCCTCTTAATTTCTCTTATGTCGGTTCGGACGAGCCGGCGGTTTTGATTGTCAGCGGCAAGTCCGGAGACCGTCAGATAAAGGGAAAGAAAGGCCTTTTCTCTTTCCCTTCGAGGACCTGGAAAAGTCTTATGGCCGAGAACTCGGGGGATGACATCACACTCACCGTCGCAGTCAAGAGAGGGGAGAAGTGGGTGTCGCTCAAGCCGTTCACAATCAGCGTGTCGCCGGACGAGATCGATCCGTACCTCTCCTACAGGCTCATCCCTCCCGGCTATCAGGCTTGGAAGAAGATGGGGATTTACCAGAGGTGTATGGAGACATATTCACAGACCGCTGTTTTCGAAAATTCGCTGACCGGAGGCAACTGCGTCAACTGTCACACCTATTGCCAGAGGGATCCCTCCAGAATGCTTTTCCATGCGAGATCCGAGTTCGGCGGGACAGCGATGATCCTGAATGACAAGGTCGAGAAACTGAACACCAAGACCGATTCCACCATCAGTGCCCTTGTCTACCCCTACTGGCATCCTTCGGGGAAATATGTCGCTTTCTCGGTCAACAAGACGAACCAGAACTTCTTCAGCCACAATGAGAACCGCATCGAGGTCTATGACTCCGAATCTGACGTGGTAGTCTATGACGTGGAGAGCCACGAGATCTTCTGGTCGGCGCTGACCCGCTCTGAGGACTCGTTCGAGACCTTCCCGACCTTCTCGCCAGACGGACGTAGCCTTTACTTCTGCTCTGCCAAGGCGGTCTCGCCGATGCCAGATGAATATTCAAAAGTCAAGTACAGCCTCTGCCGCATTGACTTCGACCCCGAGAGCGCCACGTTCGGCGATGCGGTGGACACGCTCTACAACGGAGCGGCGAACGACAGAAGCGTCTCATTTCCAAGAATATCCCCTGACGGCAGATTCCTTGTCTTCACTCTTTGTGAATATGGCAACTTCTCAATCTGGCACAAGGACGCCGACCTCTGGGCCGCGGATCTTTCGTCCGGTGAGATATTCCCGCTTGACGCAGCCAATTCCGACGATGTGGACAGCTACCATTCGTGGAGCGGCAACAGCCGTTGGCTGGTCTTCAGCAGCCGTCGTCTGGACGGCCTTCACACAAGGCCTTTCATCTGCCACATCGACGGTGACGGCAAGGCTTCCAAACCTTTCCTTCTCCCTCAGAGAGACCCTCTGGAGTACTACGAGTCCCAGATGAATTCCTACAACCTTCCCGAACTGATGGAACGCAAGGCCACAGTCAATCCCCACGACATCGCCACCGCCCTTCGAGACACGCCCGGTACGGATGTGGCTGTAAGGTAGTCCGGTTATTTGTCAAAAGGGGTCTTTACGGGAAATGTTGTCCCGATAAAGTCGTTGTACACGACTTCCTTATTTTTCTTTACCTCCTCTCTGCTCTGTTTTATCAGTTCGTCGGGGAGGCAAAGTATGTTGCGGAAATCCTCGTTGAACACCGGTCTTTTCTCAGCCATACTCATAAACCTGTCGTATAGGTAGATGTACCTGAAATCCAACCTTCTGGTGGCGTTCGACGTGTCTTTGAAGGCAGCCGTGAACTGAAGAAGGCAGATGCTGTCGTTCTCATAGACTATTTTCAGATCCTCGATTTTGGGATCGCTGAATCCGTTCACGAATTTACTCAATCCGTATTCAAGAGAGACAGGTAACTGCCGCTTGGCTCTTTTGGTTATTTGGCACTCTCGTTCGCAGCCGCAAATCATCATTAGGCCTGCGAGCAGAATCCCTGTGAAGAATGTTCTCATTTCTTTAATATTGAATATTGCGTACATAAATCAAAAGGAGGTGCGGAAAACTCCCCGCACCTCCTCTCTGATTGATTTATAGACTATTAATAGCCAGGGTTCTGAGGATATTCAACCTTGTTGTTAGACTGGATAACCTGAGTAGGGATAGGGAACTGATAGTTCCAAGGATGGAAGGCTGAGCGATGTCTTGTCTTTCCATACTTGTCCACGTAGGTCTCCCTTGGGTTGTTGGCCATATTCTCGAATCCGAATCCATACTTCTGAACACGGGCGTAGGCGGTGTTTGAAGTAAGGGCGTCCTGAGTAGGATACTTGCTTGTGACATAAGATCCGCAGTTAGGGTTGCAGGACAGACGGTTGAGAGTAATCATACGATGCTCCTCTCCGAAGAACTCACGAGTACGCTCGTCAAGGATGTAGTCGATGTCAACATCGCTTGCTGAGCAAGGTTTGGCATTGGCGCGCGCCCTTACCTCGTTGATGTCATCGGCTGCCGCCTGAGTGTTGCCCTGTGCGAGATAGGCCTCGGCTCGGAGCAGGTAAGCCTCCGGAACACGGATCATATACCAGTCTACATCGTAAGCCTTGTTGCCGTTTGTGGCAAAGTCAGGATGCACGTCGTCAGAGAACTTCCAGAGACGAGGCCAGAGCATAGTCGTGTCGCTGGCGTTGACCTTGTAGGCGTTCTTCTTTTCTTCTGTGTTAGCTCCAGGGCCAGGGAAGGTCTTGGATCTTTCGTACATCTCTTTCTTGGCCTGAAGCCATCCTTCGCCTCCAGGGAGGTAGAAGTTCTTCTGCATCATAACCTCAGATCCACGGAAGTCGTTAGGATCGTCCCAAAGACCGTCCTCCACAAACTCGCCGGCATTGTAAACGTACTCGACAGGGATGCAGGTGGTTCCGATGTAAGCCACTCTACCACCGATGGTGTCCTGTGCGATGTTGGCGAGCTTACGGTTAGGAAGGATTGGAGAGTAGGCTGATGTGGCGGCAGAGCCAGGTGCGAATGTGGCTGCGTCGTCACCGTAGAAGTAGAATGTGTAGGTACTGTCTTCGCCAGCCTTGTTCTTGAGCGGATTGGTTCCGGCCTCGTCAGAGCAAACCTTGTAGCTGCGTGTTGTCTGTGTTCCCATAATGACATTAGGAAGCCAGTTGGCCTCGGTGCAGAGGCTTCTTACACGCCACCAGCCGTCACCACCACCACCGGTGGAGTAGGTTCCGTAGTTGTACTGTACGACCCAGATGGCCTCTTTGTTCTCAGCGCTGCTTGGGTTGTCGATGTCTGCCTTCTTGACGGCATTGCCGCTGGCGTCACGTCCCCAGGCCTGACGGAAAAGATCCCAATAAGGATTCAGGGTGTTGCCGTAGCGGTCTGTAGCCTCGTCCTTACGTGAACCGAAACGGGTCTTCATAATAGAGTAGCTTCCGTCTGTTCCGTTGATCACGCGTGTCGCGGCCTCTTCGGCGCCTTTGAAATCACCAAGGGCAAGATTTACCTCGGCAAGGTAAACGTCAGCGGCAGCCTTTGTGGCGGTTCCGGTAAGACGGGCAACCTGTGGAAGGTGTTCTGACGCCCAGGTGAAGTCGCTCTTGACAAACTCCCATACCTCCTGACGTGTGTTAGGAGTGTAGCCATAGTTGGCCTCTGTCGTGCGGTGCTCAAGGATTACTACATTACCGAACATTCCGGCCAGAACCCTGTAGGCCCAGCCCCTGAGGAACACGGCCTCTGCTCTAAGCTCATCCTTCTTTGTGTCGGTGGAATAGACAATGTTCGAACGCTCGTCGATCATATCGATCACCGTGTTCGCCTTGTTTACAAGGGTATAGACATTGTCGAACCAGTGACGGGAGATACCGTTGTCGGCATTGATGTCCCAGTTACCGAAGGTCGATGTCGATCCGGTGGCTGAGAATGTGTCCATTCCCATACCTGTGATAGCATAGGAGTGTGTGCCGTGCGGCTCACCCAACATAAGGTACTCTACGGTGTTATAGCACGGGTTCAGAGCCATTACGATGTCCGATTCCGTGTTGTAGAATGAGTTGTCATCGTAGTTGTAGGAGTGCTCCTTGAGGAATTCCTCATCGTTGCAACCAGTGAACCCGGCAAGGGCTACTGTTCCCGCTACAATGCCTGCAAATATTTTGTTGATTTTCATATAACTATTCCTTTATTTCAAATTAGAATGTCAGGTTTACTCCGAATGTGACGGTCTTGTAGGTACCGTTGCTTCCGAAGCGGGTTGAGCCAGTGTCTCCAGCGATAGTACCTCCGGTCTCAGGATCAAGACCTGACCATCCGGTGATCGTGAAGAGGTCTGTGGCGGCGACATAGACGCGCGCTCCGCTAAGGCCTACCTTCTGGATGAGGCCTGGATTCACGGTGTAGGAAAGTGAGAGATCCTTGAGCTTCAGGAATGAACGTGAGTTCCAGAACATATAGTTCAAAGAGTTGGAGTAGTCACGTTTAGGGTATGTCTGTGAGTGATTGGTCTCTGTCCAAGGATCAACGGCTGCCAGCTGAGCGCCACTTGACTGGTTCGTTCCGAAAGCGTACGGGTCGAATCTGAGGAAGTGGGTGTCGTCACCCTGCGCCCAACGGAAGTTGAAGTAGAGTGAGAAGTTCTTCCAGCTGATGGTGTTGCCGAAATTCAAAGTGAAGAGAGGGTCAGGAGAGCCAATGAAGTGGCGGTCTTTCTCATCGATCACACCGTCCTCGTTCCAATCCAGGAACTTGATGTCACCTGGCTTGGCGTTAGGCTGGATCATATTGCCATCCTTGTCTGTGTAGTTCTTGATCTCGTCCTCAGAGTTGAAGATGCCGAGTTTCTTGAGGTCGTAGGCTGAACCGATAGGGTGGCCGACCTGAAGAGCGTAGTAGTTGTCGAATCCGTAAGCCACAGCGTTGGCAACGTCGTCAGCCTCTTCACCCTTGTAGTCCTTTCCGTAGAGTTCCTTTACGCAGTTGGCGTTGGAGTCGAACACGATTGAGGATGTCCAGCGGAATGTCTTGTCGCCGTCGCCATTGATGTTGACTGTGTTGAGTGTGACCTCAATACCGTTGTTGGTGACGAGTCCGACGTTGTCATAGATTGATGTGAATCCAGTCATATAAGGAGCTGAACGGCTCACGATCATATTCGTGGTTCTTCCGGTGTAGCCGTCAATGCTACCGCTGAGTCTTCCCTGAAGTGTGGTGAAGTCAAGACCGAAGTTCAGTTTCTCGACAGTGGCCCAGGTCAGGCTTCTGTTAGGGATTCCGAGAGGCTGCACACCGAGGTTGCCCTGGTTGCCGAGCCAAGCCCAAGACATTGAACCCTGCCTTGTGCCGACGATGCCGACATTGGCGAGAGTCTGGTAAGGAGACACGGAGCTGGCTCCGTTCTGTCCCCAGGACGCGCGGAATTTGAGGAAGTCAAACCAGCCGAGATCCTTGATGAAGTTCTCGTTGCTGAGAACCCAGGCAGCGGAAGCTCCATAGAAGTTATCCCATTTGAAGCCGTCCGCAAGGCCTGAATAACCGTCACGACGGAATACAACGCTGGCGTAATATGTGTTCCTCCAGTTGTAGTTGGCGCGGGCGAGGTAGCCGACACGGCTCCAAGTGGTGCGTGAGCGCTTGAGGATGGTGTTGGAGTTGTCCGCTGCGTCCATCTTGTAAACACCGAGATAGGTCGGGCTGCTGAATCCCTTGAATTCAACGTTGAGTCCCTCGGTATTGTACTTCTCACGTGTGTAACCGGCCATTAGGTCGAAATGATGCTCTTTGATGTCCTTGGCGTAAGTGAGAATGTTATCCACGTTCCAAGTCTGTGAGTAGCTCATCGCGGAGCTTCCCTCTGCGTTGACGTTGTACTTGGAAGGATTCTCCATATCCGCTGTGTTGTTTGTGTCGACCCAGAGCTCAGGGTTGTTGAACACGTCGCTGCGGCCGGTGTTGTGCTGGCCCTGGACAGTGATCCTGTAGGAAAGGCCTTTCAGGAACGGGAAGTCGATCTGAGCGTAAGCCATACCGTTGGCGTTTGAGCTGAAGCCTGAGCGGTCGGTGTAGAGGTAGGAGTCATCCTTTCCGGCGCCGATAAGCGGGCTGGCGGTCTTTCCGTCAGGATAGTAGTTGTACCAGTCCTCGTAGCCAGGAGTCTGAACCATAACGTATGAATATGGTGACATCCAAGTCGCGTTCTGGATTCTGGCGGTCTGTCCCCAGCTGTTGGCTCCGAGGTAGCTTGCCTTTGCGCCGACTGTGAGCCAGTCAGTTACGTTTATGTCAAGTTTGGCGAGGAAGTTGTACTTCTCGTAGTCGTCTCCGAGACGGATGCCCTGCTGTCTGGTGTAGTCACCGGAAACATAGTAGGCCACGTTCTTGGATTTTCCTGCGATGCTGAGGTCGTATTTCTGACCGACACCGGTGCGGGAGATTTCTTTGAGCCAGTTGGTTCTGGTACCATCCTTGAAAGCGGCGAGCTCAACGTCTGTCATAAGTTCGGCGGCCGCTGTCTCAAGAGATGAGTAGTCAGACCACTCCTTGGTCTTGAACGCATCCCTGTTTGCCTTGTAGGACTCGAAACGGTTCCTGAGGAAGGTCTCGTCGTCGGTCACCATCTTAGGCATACGTGTCCAGTCTGACAGGCTGACGCTTGCGTTGAAACTGACAACCGGTTTTGCGCTGGTTCCCCTCTTGGTGGTGATGATGATGACACCGTTGGCGGCGCGGGATCCGTAGATCGCGGCTGCGGAAGCGTCCTTCAGCACGTCAATGCTCTCGATGTCCGTCGTGTTGATCGTGTTGATCGAACCGTAGGAGATCACGCCATCGACGATGAGCATAGGCTGGTTGACACTCTGCGCTCCGTCCGATGCACTTGAAGGGATGGAGTTCTTACCACGGATTGTCATTGTTCCGGTGTTGTCACCAGACGCGCTGCTTGTAGGAGCATAGCTGAAACCGGCCACCTTGCTGGACAACGCCGAAAGGGCGTTAGGGTTAGGCAAAGTGCTGATGTTCTTGTCGCTGGCGTAATTCACGCTGGCGATAGAACCGGAAAGATCCCTTCTACGAGCCGTACCGTAACCGACGACCACAACCTCGTCAAGGTAGTTGGTGTCGTCCTCAAGCACAACGTTGATTGTTTTCTTTGATCCCACAGTGATTTCCTGAGTGGAGAATCCGATGGAGGAGAAAACGAGGATGGTGTTGGTCTTCACATCTGGGATGTTCCAATTTCCATCCAAATCTGTCATAGTACCGGAGTTGGTGCCCTTGATAAGGACATTGACTCCGACCAGTGGTTCTCCAGCCTTGTCCGTCACCTTGCCGGAAACAGAGGACTGGGCGAATGCCTGCGCCCCGATTGTCAGGAGCACAAGCAGAGTCGTAATTAATCGTTTACCCATAACTGCTTTTTATAATGGTTTTGTTAAACTACTGATTTAGCAAAATCACAAAATCATAAATATTGTACATAAAGCGCAAATATAAAACTAATAGTAGAATATATCGGAAAATTTTTGGTGAAAGTACTTTGAAAAATGTTCCTGCCCTCCTGTGTCGTGTCCTGATTTTCAATCGGATTTTTATCAAATCAGTAGATTGACAAATTATGAGACCGCAGTATGATTTTGGTCATAAATTTCACATTACGAACCCATTTTGCGCTGTTTTGCGAAAAGGTTTGCGTAAAATTTTAGGTGTAAATCAAATTTCAAAGTATTTTTATCAATATTTCAAAAAGCGGGGGATAATATTCCTTACTTTTGCCAATGTTTTTGGTTTAAATGTCACAGACGTATAATAGCACAAGGTAAACTATGACCATATTCACACTTTCCGCCGTTTTACGCCGCCGTCGGCATGTCCGGCAATATGTCCCCACATATTCGTGACACTGTTGCAATCCACTTGACAAGACTGATTGAGAAAATCACAAAACCATTATTAAAAACACAGTTTATGGGTAAACGTTTCATCACAGCTTTGCTTGCGCTCCTGTTAGTCGGGGTGCAGGTATTCGCCCAGTCAGCCGTTTCCGGAAAGGTCACGGACGAGACAGGGGAACCCTGTGTCGGGGCCAATGTCCTCATAAAGGGCACGACCTCCGGCACAATGACAGACTTTGACGGTAACTACAGTCTGCCACACGTGAAGCAGGGAGCCATCCTTGTTATCTCAAGCATTGGTTACACCACAGAGGAAGTCAAGGTTGGCTCCTCGGCTGTCATCAATGTAGTTCTCCAGAGTGACAACAGGTATCTCGACGAGGTTGTGGTTGTCGCCTACGGTACTCAGAAAAAGAAGGATGTGACCGGTTCCATCACCGATGTGAAGTCAGACATCGTCGCCATTCAGAACACGACCACGGTCTCCAGAGCACTGGAAGGAGCCGCTCCAGGCCTTCAGGTCTCAATGGTCGATGGCCAGCCTGGTTATGACATGGCTATCCGTCTGCGTGGTGTCAGCTCCACCAACGGAGCCTCTGCCGCCGCCCTCGTCGTGATCGACGGTGTGGCCCAGCAGACCAACTCCACTTATGAGAACCCTCTTTCCCAGTTGGACCCTAACGACATAGCTTCCGTGACTGTCCTCAAGGATGCGGCGTCAACCGCTCTTTACGGATCAAGAGCGGGTAACGGTGTCATCCTCATCACCACCAAGAGAGGCTCCGAAGGCAAGTCAAAGATCTCCTTCCAGAGCCGCTGGGGATGGAACTCCATCGGAAACTACAACGTCAACTCGATCGACACCGCCGCTGAGTATTATGAATATGCCTGGCAGTCAATCTACAACTCTTACCGTTACGGCGTGAACGGAACAGGTCTTCCTGGAGTTGATGCTAACGGCAACTACTACACAAACATCGCCACTCCGAACCACACAGACGAGGAGGCAAGGCTATTTGCCAGCCAGCACCTGTTCGACTACAACGGAAGCGAGACCCAGTTCCAGAAGAACGCACTCGGCAACAATATGGCCTACAATGTTCCTGGGGCGATCTACACGCCTACGGGATCCGGCTCGAACGCATCCGCGACTATGAGCGGTGCTTACCTTGTCGATCCAGTAACCGGAAAAATCAACAAGGACGCAAGGCTGCTCTACAATGGTGACGCAGCTGACATTATGTTCAAAAAAGCCTTCCGTCAGGAATATAACCTTTCGGCCAGCGGCGGATCAGACAAGATCCACTACTACGCTTCCCTAGGTTATCAGGACGAGCCTTCATTCTTGATTGCGAGCTCGTACAAGCGTTACAGCGGACGTATGAATGTCGATGCCCAGGCTCTCAAGTGGCTGAAGATCGGCGCCAATGTCGGCTATTCAAAGACCAGCACCAGAGCTCAGGCCGGTAAGTGGGGCTCCCGTCAGATCGGTGGAGCGTATGGCAACGCCATGCTTCACGTCAAAGGATGGCAGCCAATCGAGCCAGTCTACACCATTGACAAGAACGGTGACTATGTTCTCGATGCCAACGGTGACAAGATTCTGAACACCAAGAACGCCTCGTATTCACCGCTCGGTGTCGCCACAAGTCCTTATGGCAGTGACTTCAAGTACATCGCCGAGACCAACATCGAGCGTCAGGACATCTCAACATGGACAACCCGTCTGTTCGCCGATGTCAATTTCCTGAAGTATTTCAACTTCAACGTGAACTTCAATATGGACGAGTCACACTGGAAACGTACGATGTACGTGAACAGTGTCGCGGGCCGCGGAACTCCTAACGGAGGATTCGGTATCAAGACCTACCAGCGCCGAATCATCAACACCCAGCAGATCCTTACCTATAATCAGGACTTCGACAAGCATCACGTTGACGCTATGCTAGGTCACGAGTATGAGGATCTGAACAGGGATGACCTCAATTTCGGCACTGGTTACGAGCTGATTCCGGGTTATGCCATCGCCGGAAACTTCATCGGCCGCTATGTCAACGCTGGTGGTGAGAACTCCACTACCCCTGGCTTTAGTACAAACATCTACAGGACAGAGTCTTACCTGAGCCGTTTCAACTACAACTACGACAGCAAATATTATCTGTCAGGATCCCTCAGACGTGATGCCGCCTCCAAGTTCACAAAGGACAACCGCTGGGGTACATTCTGGTCAGTCGGAGCCGGTTGGCGTTTCTCAGAGGAAAGCTTCCTTAAGGAGATGAAGACATGGCTTGACAACGCCAAGCTGCGCGCCAGCTATGGTGTGACGGGTAACTCCAATGGTCTTACCTCTTATTATCTCAACCACTACTGGTACTACGCTGTCGCCACGTGGCAGACAAGCTCAAGCGGTACCGGCGTTCCTGCCTCAACCGCCATCAGAACCGGCAACGACTTGGTTCGTTCCGACCTGACTTGGGAGAACATCCACCAGTTTGACCTCGGCCTTGACTTCAGTGTCCTGAGGAGCCGCATCACCGGTGCGCTTGACTTCTATGACCACAAGACTGTCAACTCTCTCTTCAATCAGTCAGTCTCCCCTCTCGCCAGCGCCGGCTACACCACCGTTCTTGGAAACGCTGCCAAGGTCCGCAACAGAGGATTCGAGATAGAACTCGATGCTGACATCATCCGCAAGAAAGATCTCACCCTCAGCGTTGGCATCAACGGAACACACTACCGCACCACGCTTCTGAGCGTTCCTGCCGACCAGATTCCGAACTACGACGAGACCATGGATCTCCCTAAGGGCTGCTGGACCGTCGCGACTGAGGATATGGCGCAGGCCGG
The DNA here is from genome assembly GCA_000433355.1 of Alistipes sp. CAG:435. GTDB lineage: Bacteria > Bacteroidota > Bacteroidia > Bacteroidales > UBA932 > Cryptobacteroides. The sequence continues at coordinate 20,014 of FR893135.1, forward strand.
AACTGCAAGCCACGCCGGACGAGGAATATTCTACCTCCGTGGAGAAGGGAAGGATCTTTTCAACCTCTATATGCCTAAATATGCCGGTGTGGACGAAAAATCCGGTCTTCCGCTTTATTGGCACAGAGTCACTTACTATGATGTGAATATGAACGAGACCACAGGTGTCTACGAGCACGGAGGACGTTACGCCAACTATAAGGTGGGTGACAATGTCAAGACAGACGTGGCGGCAGACGCATCTTACTACGAGGTAGGATCAGCCACTCCTGATTGGATCGGAGGTCTTACCCTCAGCCTGAAATGGAAAGATTTCGATTTCAGCGTCGTTTCCGCTTACCAGATCGGAGGCAAGTTCTTCTCTATGGAGTACTCCCAGCATCTGTTCCGCGGCTCATCTATGGGCAGACAGCGTATTCCTGTCTCAAAGGATCTCGTGGGCAACACCTGGAATCCGGACAACACCAGTGCCTATTACCCTATGCAGTGGTTCCCAAGTTCAGGCGCAAGCAGTTACTATCTTGATGGATCTTTGCTGCCAGGCTCTCACAACTACACAGACATGAGCCTCTTTGACGCAAGCTACTTCCGTGTGAAGAACGTGACCATCGGCTACACCCTGCCTAAGAAACTCACAAAAAAAGTCAACATCAGTGCCCTCCGTGCGTTCGTCTCAGCTGACAACGTGTTGATTTTCTCTCAGCAGAAAGGTGTGGATCCTACTTTCTCAACAATCGGAGGAAAAGAGGTTGACACCTTCATCTACCCACAGATGCAGACTCTCACCATCGGTTTGAATCTTGATTTCTAAAATTAAACGCGAATAAATATGAAAACATATAAAAGTCTTTTGGCTGCCTCGATCCTTGGCTTGAGCTTTTCATCCTGCACCTCACTGCTGGATGTCAACAATCCGAACTATTTCACGGATGATGAGATGGCAGAATTCATCAATGGAAGCGAGGAAGCTGAGCAGCAGGTTCTGACAGGTCTCGTTGGTTCTCTGCCGGGTTACATCAACATCTACAACGCTGCGATCGCCGGTGGCTATTCCAACGCTTCCGCTTACGAATCCAATTTTGAGTTTCGCCGTTTCTGCCAGTCTGGCGATGTGGTTGAAGGAGATAGACTGAATCAAGGAACATACTCGACTTGGTATCAGAATCTTGCAAACAACACTTATTGGAGAACAGATCAGGAGATCCAGAACTATGGCTACTATCTCGCCCCTGTACTCAAGCTCGGACCCGCACTCAAGGCGCTTGACTTCCTTACCGAGGAGCGTGTCGAGAAGTATCCAAGAATGGGTTCCAGCCGCGCCCAGGCACTGACAATGAAGGCTATCTGCTACATGATGCTGATGGAGCGCTACACAGACCTTCAGGATGTGACCTCCACTACAAAGCAGGGCTGGCCGATCTACGATGCCTACACCTATAATGCCGCCAAGGCTCCGCTTTCGGTTGCCGAGACCTGGAGTTGGATCAACACTACGCTCAAGGAGGCAGTGGATCTTTTCCACGATTCCACGCTCGGAGAGAAAGGCTATACCATCGGTAACGAGGCTGCCCAGATCTACGACATAGACTGTGCCGTGGCACAGTACTACCGTTGTCGCGCCGCCCTTGACAGCAAGGACTGGAAGACCGTGATAGAGGCGGGGAATGACCTCCTCAGCCATTTCCCTAACCTGATCAACGCCGAAGATTATGGTATGAAGGCAAGCTTGTTGGCCTCTGTGAACTCTCGCGCTGGTGTCACCGCATCCCTGCCTCAGGGAACATCTTGGAACGGATCCGACTTCAACGCCACACAGAACGCCTTCTACAATCTGGAGAAGAATCCAGAGGCGATTTTCGGCGGTGCCAGAGGCTCATCCAACATCTTCTGGACTAACGCAGGTCTCAATGCCCTCAAGCGCAGCCCTTCAGGCTACTATCAGGTGGACAAAGGAATCTATGACGCACTTTCGGATGATGACTGCCGCAAGGCTTGCATTCTCCCTGAGGATTTCGAGAATTTCCACGTTTACACCAACGACGGAGCAGACACGACATGGTACCAGTACACTATGCCGAAATACACGTCTCTCAAATGGGCGGCATCCTCGGCTATCGGTTACAAAAACCACACGAACGAGGCTACCACATCCGACAACATATACCTCCGTTCCTCAGCCGTCTTGCTGATGGTCGCTGAGGCATACGCTCAGGGTGGGCAGGACGCTCAGGCAAAGGCATTGCTTGACAAACTGCTTGCGGCCCGCACAAAGAGCGGCGCCACCGCCATGACATGCGACAACACGATGCCTGGCAAGAGTGTTATGGAGATGGTCAAACTTCAGTGGCGCATCGAGATGTGGGGAGAAGGCGATTGGGCGTTCTTCAACCAGAAGCGCTGGGGCGTTCAGAACGCTCGTGGAGCGAACCATTGGAGCGAGACTCAGATTCCTGCCGAAGGCTTCACTTGGGAGATTCCTCAGAAGGAGCGTCAGGGCAATCCTTACTGGAACTAACAGTCATTATCCACAACTAGAATTATATTCAGATGAAAAAAATATTATTGACATTCGCTTGCGCTCTTTCCGCAATGGTAATGTTCTCAGCCTGCGACAAGGGAGAGGATGTGAAGGAGTTCAAGGATGAAAACGCTACAGTGAAGGCCTTGACAATCGAGGCTACCCTTCCGTCCGCACAGGGTGAGGGCATGAAGACTGCTTTCACAGCCAAGGATTTCCTCCGTATACGTTTCGCGAAGGCTGACGGTACTTCAGTGGGAAGAACCCAGATCCTCAGAGGCGAGGCGGCAGAAGGCAAGACCGCGTCATTCAGCAACCGTGTGGCCGTGCCGAATGACGCAGAAACGGCTTTCGTCTATGTTGACAACAACGAGACTAATCTCGTGAACTATGGATCCGCTCCGACATTTGTGAATTTGAGCGGTCAGAAAGGTACGCTTGCTGATGCCATGGCACATCAGGTGATTGTTGGCTCCACCCCTGTCAGCGGCCTGTCAGGAGGTAAGGGCTCCGTATCACTCGCCTACAAGACCGGTATCGCAAAGATCGTGGTGTCTTATCCGGAGGGAACCAGAGTCAAACAGGGCGAGACCACAATAACGCTTGGTGGAGACGCACAGTACAACAAGATTGAACTGATGCTTGATTCTCCTGAAAAGTCAAGCACGAAAGGTGCAATCACCGTCCCTGCCATTGTTGACACGGTGAAATGCACCTCCACCGCTTACGTCGCCATCTGGCCTGTAGGTGGAGAGTACACCAACACCAACCTCATCTCCCACATCCAGACTACCACCTACGGCAATGCGCTTGAGGTCACGAACATCACGGCAGGAAAGACGACCGAGATCGTTCAGGGTGTTGACGCCAAAGAGTTCAACTATTGGATCGGCGATGAGGAATATAAAGTCCATGATGTCTATGCGAAGGTTGAGAGCGCTAGCAAGTGGATCACAGTGAAGGATGGTGTCCTTACAGTCGGGGAGAACAAGACCGGTAGCGTACGCGTCGGAAAGGTTGTGCTTGACAACGGCCACACCTACATCTTCACCCAGATCGGAGCCAACGACTTCAAGGGAAGCTGGACGCTTTACTCGAAATTATTTGACCCTAACAAGACACTGGGTAAGGGTAACACCAATGCGGACAAAACTGTTGTCACATTCGGTGAGCCACGTCAGCGAGAGACCTTGAAGGATGCCGCTGGCAAAGAACACACAAACAACCTTGGCATCAAGGGCCTTTATCTTGATTCGGTTCTGGACGCTTGTGTCGAGATTGACTACAATGAAAGGACTGTCAAATTCGGTGTGTTCTTTGACCGCCGCGCAGCCCAGAAAGCCGCAGACGGAAAGTTCTGCACATATATTCCTGAATGTTCTGGCGGAAACGGTTGGGGCAACTACAACTTTGCTCCTGGTGACAAGGGATTCTCCGATTCCAACTACGAGTGGCTCTGGTTCACGGTAAGCGAAGACCTGAAGACCCTAAAGTACCAGTACTATGGTGCGGGTCAGATGACCAGTAACGGCAAGTACTACATCTGCGGAATCTCTATTCCGAAGGCCACTTCAACCGACAAGGCTTCCATTGCAGGCAGCTATGACGTGATTTATCAGGCCAACTACAACGGAAGCAACGAAGAAAGCATGTACTTCAAGAAGTAATCCTGCATTCAGTCAATCCAACAAAAGAAGGCGACCGGAAACCCCGGCCGCCTTCTTTCTTTGGCAATGGCAGTTAAAAACATCACCTTAAAGCCCCTATCTGCTCTTCGGTAAGCCCGGTCAACTGTAGGATCTGCCCTATCGGCATACCGATTTCAAGCATGGCCTTGGCTACTTCGGTCTTACCTTCGGTTATTCCTTCAGCCTTACCTTCAGCCTTACCTTGGGCCTTACCTTGGGCCATACCTTGGGCCATACCTTCAGCCATACCTTGGGCCATGCCTTGGGCCTTACCTTGGGCCATGCCATCTGCGATTCCTTTGGCCTCTCCGTCGGCATAGCCTTTCTCGAAGCCCTTGCGCTCGGCGAATACGCGCTGCGCCAGAATGTCCCTCTCGTTCATCTTGTCGATCTCGTATTTAAGTTTCTTCTCCTTGTCGAACGCCGCCACCTCGCACGCCTCGGCGAGCCGTCTGGAGATTCCTCCGGCCTCCTCGATCCACTCCGGAATCTTTTGGAAGCCACCGCTGTTCCTGAATATGTAGAACAGCCTGTCGGACTCCGTCACGCACTCCTCCAGCGTCTTGGTGAACAGTGTCATCTCCACAAAGATAACACTAATTGTCTGATCCGCAACCATTCCGGTGCGTTTTTCGG
>FR893136.1 GCA_000433355.1 Alistipes sp. CAG:435
TCAAACGAATGTCATTCCAGGTGCGTAGGGTTTTACACACCTTGGAAGTCCGGAATACCACACCCGGAGCAACGTTCCTATAAGATTAAGTTAGTCAACTACTATATAGTTCCCTTAATTGTTTGTTACGAGTCGCGCTTGCTTTATTCAGCCTTGACGATGATCCCTTTGAGTCTCAGGATGGTTGGTTTCACGCGCGAAGACATATAGACTGTGATGCTTTTGTCCATGATCATCGCCCCGGAGTCGTTGGCGAACGTGACCTTGATCTCTCCGGTCTCGCCTGGTTTCAGAGGCTTTTTCGACCATTCTGTTGTCATGCAGCCACACGATGTTGCCACCGTGTGGATGAATATCGGAATGTCGGTCTCGTTCTTATATATAAAGGTGCAGGTCTTCGGTCCGCTGGCCTCGGAGAATGTCCCGAAATCGTGGACGGTCTTAGGGAACGTCAGCTCCTTGTACTTCTGCCGCTGTGGCGCGGCCGTCTCCTGAGCCGTGATATTCATTGAATATGCCGGAAGGATGGCTGCGGTGGCGAGCATCGCTCTCACTATGGATGAAGTTAGTCTTTTAGATGTGCTTTTCATTTGTTTCTCATGCTTTGGTCCGCAGTCATTTTATTCATGGCACGCGGATCATGTTCTTTCTGCAAAAGTAATGATTTTACCATGATGATGAAAGATGAAACGGGCCTTCAAGGAGGAAAAGAGACTCAAATAATTGATATATTTTGCAGATTGAAAAAATTGTCGTAATTTAGCATCGTTAAATGTGCAAATTATATTCAATAATATTATGAAACGTATTTTCGCTATTCTTGCAAGCGCAGCGCTTGTGGCTTCTCTGTCCGTGGCGAACGCACAGAAGAAGGACTTTGACCCTTATTGGTTTATGCAGATTCAGGGAGGTGCCGCCCACACTATCGGCGAGACTTCGTTCGGCGATCTCATCTCTCCTTCAGCCGCGGTTTCTTTCGGCTACCAGTTCTCTCCTGTCTTCGGAGCAAGACTCAATGTCAATGGCTGGCAGGCTAAGGGTGCCGTAAACGGACCTACCACTGTCTATAAGTTCAACTACATCGAAGGAGCCGCTGACCTCATGGTTGATGTCGCTTCCATCTTCGCCGGCTACAAGTTTGACAGAACCCTCAATCCTTACATCTTCGGTGGCGTCGGCGTGAACTACGCTTTCAACAACGATGAGGCTAACGACGCGAAGATCGTTGGCAAGTTCGTTGACGGTTATCTTTGGGATGGCAGCAAGGTTTCCCCTGCGTTCAGGGCCGGCGCCGGTCTCAACATCAGACTCACTGACGTGATCGCCCTCAACCTCGAAGGCAATTGCAGCTTCCTTGACGACCACTTCAACTCTAAGAAGGGCTCAAAGGCTGACTTCCAGATCAAGGCTGTCGCAGGTCTTACCTTCAGCTTCGGAAAGGCAAAGCCAGTTCCGGCACCTGTCCCGGTTCCGGCTCCGGCACCTGTTGTTAAACCAGAACCAGAACCAGAACCAGTAGTTGAGGAGAAGGTTGAGGTTGTTCCTGCATTCGAGTCACTTTCACGCAACATCCTCTTCGTCATCAACAAGTGGGACATCCGTGAGAGCGAGCAGCTCAAGATCGATGAGGTTGTCGAGGCTCTCAAGGCCAACCCTGACACCAAGGTTCGCGTTTCCGGTTACGCTGACAAGGCCACTGGTACCGCCAAGAGAAACAAGTTCCTCTCCGAGAAGAGAGCTGAGGTTGTCGCTGAGGCCATCGTTAACGCCGGCATCGACAAGGACAGGATCATCACTGAGTATTTCGGTGACACCGTCAATCCATTCGAGACTCCTGAGGAGAACCGTGTCGCTGTCTGCCTCGTTAAATAATCTGGCGTGATAATTGAAAGAATATAAAGGCTGGGTTTCAAACCCCGGCCTTTTTTTGAGACTAAAAACAGTAAGTTAATAAATACATTATTTTATTATGAGAATTGTACGTGTTACTGGCAGGGAGATTCTTGATTCAAGAGGAAACCCTACAATCGAGTGTGAAGTTGAACTCGAATCCGGCATCATCGGTGTCGCTTCCGTTCCATCAGGCGCATCAACAGGCGAGAACGAGGCTCTTGAGCTTCGTGACGGTGACCCTAAGCGCTACGGCGGAAAGGGCGTTCTCAAGGCTGTCGCCAACATCAACGAGAAGATCGCTCCGGAAATCATCGGAATGTCCTGCCTTGAGCAGAGGGCTATCGATGAGGCTATGATCAAACTCGACGGCACCGCCACCAAGAGCAACCTCGGCGCAAACGCCATCCTCGGTGTTTCCCTCGCTGTCGCTCACGCCGCCGCCAACTACCTTGACATTCCTCTCTACCGCTACATCGGTGGAACCAACGGCCACGTGCTTCCTGTTCCTATGATGAATATCATCAACGGTGGAGCCCACTCAGACGCTCCTATCGCTTTCCAGGAGTTCATGATCCGTCCTGTAGGCGCCAAGAGCATCGCCGAAGGTGTAAGAATGGGTGCCGAGGTGTTCCACGCTCTCCAGAAGGTTCTCAAGGGACGCGGACTCTCTACCGCTGTCGGTGACGAGGGTGGTTTCGCTCCAAAGCTTAACGGCATCAACGACGCTCTCGACTGCATTATGGAGGCTATCGAGAAGGCTGGTTACAAGCCAGGCGCTGATGTTACCATCGCTATGGACTGCGCCGCTTCAGAGTTCTGCTTCAAAGAGGGCGACAAGTTCTTCTATGACTACAAGCAGCTCAAGACCGGTATGGCCAAGGATCCAGAGGGAAAGAAACTCTCTACCGAGGAGCAGATCGCTTACCTTGAGGAGCTCATCACCAAGTATCCTATCGACTCCATCGAGGACGGCCTCAGCGAGGAAGACTGGGAAGGCTGGGTTAAGCTTACCGCCGCTATCGGTGGCAAGTGCCAGCTTGTAGGTGACGACCTTTTCGTTACCAACACCAAGTACCTTGAGAAGGGTATCAAGATGGGCGCTGGTAACTCCATCCTCATCAAGGTTAACCAGATCGGTTCCCTGACCGAGACCCTCGACGCCATCGAGATGGCTCACCGTCACGGCTACACCACCGTCACCTCTCACCGTTCAGGCGAGACCGAGGACACCACGATCGCTGACATCGCTGTCGCTACCAACAGCGGTCAGATCAAGACCGGTTCCCTCAGCCGCACCGACCGTATCGCCAAGTACAACCGTCTGATGAAGATCGAGATGGAGCTCGGCGAGACAGCCCAGTATGGCTATAAGAAACTTAAGTAATTTCGATAGCAAATCGAATATATCAAAAAGTCTTAAAAAAGGCGGGTTCGATGTTAAAATCGGCCCGCTTTTTTGTCGTTTGGGGGAATTTGTGTAAATTTGGCTTGGATTTTTCAGCAGTGAGATTTCGTCGCGTGAGCGGCACGTTAACAACCATATTCAAAATGGCAGAAAAAGAAAACATAGGGTACATTGCCCAGGTCATCGGACCTGTGGTGGATGTCCATTTCGATGTGACTGATGAGGAGGCTCAGCTTCCGCGTATTCACGACGCTCTTGATGTCGAAAGAGGCGAGGGAAAAAGGCCTTTGGTCATTGAGGTTCAGCAACATATCGGTGAAGACACTGTAAGGTGTGTCGCTATGGACTCGACAGACGGTTTGAGACGCGGAATGAAGGCTGTGAACACTCACGCTCCGATCTCGATGCCTACCGGGGCGCAGATCAGAGGCCGTGTCATGAACGTTGTCGGGGATTCCATTGACGGACTCGGCGATCTCAACGAAGACAATTCCTTGCCTATACACCGTGAGCCTCCTAAGTTCGAGGATCTCAAGACCTCGCAGGAAGTGCTTTACACCGGCATCAAGGTCATTGACCTTCTGGAGCCGTATCTGAAAGGTGGTAAGATCGGCCTTTTCGGTGGAGCCGGAGTCGGTAAGACAGTGCTCATCAAGGAGTTGATTAATAATATTGCCAAGAAACATAACGGATTCTCGATTTTCGCCGGAGTAGGGGAGCGTACCAGGGAAGGTAACGACCTGCTTCGTGAGATGATCGAGTCCGGTGTCATCAAGTATGGTGACGAGTTCGTGAAGTCGATGGAGGAAGGCCATTGGGATCTCTCCAAGGTCGATCGCAAAGAACTTGAGAAATCCCAGGTGGCGATGGTGTTCGGCCAGATGAACGAACCGCCGGGAGCGCGTTCCTCAGTGGCCCTGTCCGGACTGACCCTCGCCGAGTCTTTCAGAGACAGTGACAAGGGTGACGGCCCGAGGGACATCCTCTTCTTCATCGACAACATATTCAGGTTCACCCAGGCCGGTTCCGAGGTGTCCGCCCTTTTGGGACGAATGCCTTCCGCTGTGGGTTACCAGCCGACACTTGCCACGGAGATGGGCCAGATGCAGGAGCGCATCACTTCGACGAAGAACGGCTCTATCACCTCAGTCCAGGCTGTTTACGTGCCGGCGGACGACTTGACCGACCCTGCTCCGGCGACCACCTTCTCCCACCTCGATGCAACGACGGTGCTCAGCAGAAAAATCACTGAGTTAGGAATATACCCGGCCGTGGATCCGCTTGAGTCCACTTCCCGAATCCTTGACCCTAACATCGTGGGACAGGATCACTACGACACCGCCCAGAGGGTGAAGCAGATCCTCCAGAGGAACAAGGAGCTTCAGGACATCATCGCGATCCTTGGCATGGACGAGCTTTCGGACGAGGACAAGCTGACCGTGAACCGTGCCCGTCGTGTGCAGAGGTTCCTGTCACAGCCGTTCGCTGTGGCTGAGCAGTTTACTGGCGTGCCGGGCGTGATGGTGGACATCCAGGACACAATCGATGGCTTCCGCAGGATCCTAGACGGAGAGGTGGACTACCTGCCGGAGCAGGCGTTCCTCAATGTCGGCACCTTGGACGACGCGATCAAGAAGGGCGAGGCTATTCTCGCCAAGGCGAAGTAGGAATATACCGGAGAAAGTTTTAGGAATATGTCAGAGAAAACCTCAGAGATGATTCTGGATGTCATTTCACCTGAAAGGACATTGGTTCACGCTGCCGTTGAGGCTGTGGAGCTTCCCGGCACGAAGGGCCGTTTCGAGGTCCTGCTGGATCACGCTCCGCTGATCTCTTCGTTGGAGAAGGGCGTGATCGCTTATCGTAACGGTGAGGGCACGGACAAGGTGGCGATTTCCTCTGGCTTTGTGGAAGTTAATGATAATCACGTTGTAGCTTGCGTGGAACTGTGATGAGAAAGTGGATCTACATATTCATTGGTCTTTTGCTTCCGTTGTCTTTGGCCGCGGAGGAGAAGGGTGGTGGCTTCGACATGGACGAATATCTCTACGGCCACGTCCGCGACTCCTACGAGTGGCACATCACCACGGTGAAAGGCCATCCGGTCAGCATCCCGCTGCCTGTGATAGTGGCCAGCAAGACCGGCAACGGCTTCCATATATTCAGTTCCAAGCATTTGGAGCACGGGGAATATGAAGGATTCTACATCGCCCCGGCTGGAAGCAAGTACGAGAACAAGATTGTGGAACGTGCCGCTGACGGCTCAGAGATAAGGCCGTGGGACTTTTCCATCACCAAGAATGTGTTCGGCCTGATGATCAACTGCGCTCTGCTGCTGTTCATCGTGCTCGGAACCGCCAAATGGTACCGGAAACACGACGCCCGTGAGGAGGCCCCGAAAGGCGGAGTCGGCCTGATGGAGATGCTCGTCACGATGATCGAGGATGATGTCATAAAAAGCTGCGTTGGTGAGGACTACAAGAGATACTCGCCTTACCTGCTGACAGCGTTCTTCTTCATATTCATAAACAACCTGATGGGTATCGTGCCGTTCTTCCCTGGTGGAGCGAACATCACCGGCAACATCGCCGTGACGCTCGTGCTGGCACTGTTCACCTTCTTCATTGTCAATATATTCGGAAACAAGCATTATTGGAAGGATATTCTTTGGCCGGAGGTTCCGACCTGGCTGAAGGTGCCGCTTCCGTTGATGCCGGCGATTGAGATAATCGGGATGTTCACCAAGCCTTTCAGCTTGATGGTCAGGCTTTTCGCCAACATCCTCGCAGGACACTTCATGATTCTTGGAGTTGTGGCTGTGATATTCCTGACCGCTGAGCTTGGGGCGGCCCTGAACGGCAGCCTCACCGTGGTGGCTGTGCTTCTGGGAGTGTTCATGGACTGCCTGGAACTGCTTGTCGCCTTCATCCAGGCCTATGTGTTCACGATGCTGTCGGCTGTCTTCATCGGGCTGTCGCGGCAGAAGCCGGAGGCGACGGAATAAATAGGAATATTCAGAATAAACAATTTAAAATCATAGAATTATGTTACTTTCTACAATTTTGCTTCAAGCTCTCTCTCTGGGTAGAGTAGGTGCTACTATTGGTGCTGCCTTGGCTGCTTTCGCTGCCGCTTTCGGTATCGGTAAGATTGGTACGGCTTCCCTTGAGGCCGGCGCGCGCCAGCCGGAGAAGGCTGACCACTACAGGATGACGGCTATCATCGTCAGCGCCCTCATCGAAGGTGCCTGTCTGTTCGCTATCGTTGTTTGTCTTATCGCGAAATAGCAAATGTCACTCATCACTCCTGATTTCGGATTGCTTGTGTGGATGACGCTGATCTTCGGCATCGTCTTCTTCGTGCTGGCGAAGTGGGGCTTCCCTATGATCACCGGCTCGGTCGAGAAGAGGGCGCAGAGGATAGGTGAATCCATCAAGGCTGCCAAGGAGGCGGAGGAGAGGCTTCGCAACCTGGCTGAGGAACAGTCCCGGATGATCGAGGAGACCAGGCAGGAGCAGAGCCGGATTCTGAAGGAGGCCGCGGCTTCGAGGGACAACATCGTTGAGCAGGCGAAGGTTCAGGCGAGGGAGGAGGCTTCCCGCATTCTGGATCAGGCTCGCACGCAGATCGCCGCCGAGAAGGAGAGCGCTTTGCGGGATGTCCGCAAGGAGGTCGCATTGCTTTCCGTCAGCGTCGCCGAGAAGGTGCTGAAGGCGAGCCTTTCGGATGGTGCTGAGCAGTCGGCTCTGGTTGATAGGCTTGTGGATGAGGTTTCCTCGTCTAAGGACTTGAAGAATTGATGCAATGAACACAGGAATTATCGCGACACGTTACGCCACCGCTTTGCTGAAGCTGGTCGAAGAGACCGGCTCCGGTGAGTTGGTTGCGGCCCAGGTGCAGGTCATTGAGAAGGCTCTTGACGAAGTGCCTGATTTCCGGCGTGCCGTGGATGATCCTGCGGTTGCGGCGGTTCAGAAAATCTCGCTTTTTGAGGCTGCGTTGAAAGATTCGATGGCTCAGGAGCTGCATAAATTCCTCGAACTCTTGATCCGTAACGGCCGCATCGGTGATGTAAGGCTGGTTCTGACCACCTTCGTCACTGAATATTACCGCTCACGGCACATCAAGCGCGCGCGGCTTGTGGTCGCTGATCCGGCACTGCTGGACCCTGAGCCAACTCCTTCGGACCCTGTGCCTGTCGAAGGGTCGCTTCGACAAGCTCAGCGACCGGCATTGGAGTCCCGTCTCCGTGATTTGGTCGAGAAACAGACCGGCTGCAGGCTGATCCTGAAAACCGAAGTCAACCCGTCCCTCATAGGCGGCTTCGTATTCGAGGTCGAGGACACCGTCCTGGACGCCAGCGTCTCCCGCCAGCTCGATTTCATCCGGCGTCAATTCATAGAAAAGAACAGAAGAATAGTTTAGTATGGACAACATAAAACCAAGTGAAATCTCCCAGGTGCTTCTGGAACAGCTGAAAGACATCGACACCTCCCTCCGGTTCGAGGAAATCGGCAAAGTCCTTCAGGTCAGCGATGGTGTGGCCAGAATGTACGGCCTGACCAACGCCGAGGCCGGAGAACTGCTCGAATTTGAGAGCGGTGTGATGGGCGTTGTGATGAACCTGGAACAGGACAATGTCGGAGCCGTTCTTCTCGGCCCTACGGATGAGATCAAGGAAGGAATGACCGTCCGCAGAACCGGCCGGATCGCCTCCATCAAGGTCGGCGAGCAGATGCTCGGAAGAGTGGTCGATCCGCTTGGCGTTCCGCTTGACGGACTCGGCAAGGTCGAAGGAGACCTGACGGAGATGCCGCTGGAGCGCAAGGCTCCCGGTGTAATATTCCGTCAGCCCGTCACCGAGCCTCTCCAGACCGGAATCATGGCGATCGACTCGATGATACCGATCGGCCGTGGCCAGAGGGAACTCATCATCGGCGACCGTCAGACCGGCAAGACCGCCATAGCCATCGACACGATCATCAACCAGCGCGCCAACTACGAGGCCGGGCATCCTGTCTATTGCATCTATGTGGCTATCGGACAGAAGGGTTCCACCGTGGCCAACATCGTGGAGACGCTCCGCTCGAAGGGTGCGATGGACTACACGGTTGTCATCGCCGCCACCGCCGCCGATCCAGCCGCCCTGCAATATTTCGCTCCGTTCGCCGGAGCAGCTGTGGGGGAATATTTCCGTGACACCGGCCGTGCCGCTCTTGTTGTCTATGACGACCTTTCCAAACAGGCGGTGGCCTACCGTGAGGTTTCCCTGATCCTTCGCCGACCTTCAGGACGTGAGGCCTATCCGGGTGATGTGTTCTACCTTCACTCACGGCTTCTGGAAAGAGCCGCGAAGATCATTGACCAGCAGGAAGTCGCCGAGCAGATGAACGATCTTCCGGATTCGTTGAAGGGCAAGGTCAAGGCCGGCGGGTCGCTGACAGCCCTTCCGATCATCGAGACCCAGGCCGGCGACGTGTCCGCCTACATCCCGACCAACGTGATTTCCATCACCGACGGTCAGATCTACCTTGAGACTGACCTGTTCAACCAGGGCCAACGTCCGGCCATCAATGTGGGCATCTCCGTGTCCCGTGTCGGCGGAGCCGCTCAGGTGAAGTCGATGAAGAGTGTGGCCGGAACCCTGAAGATCGAGCAGGCGCAGTTCAACGAGCTGGAGTCATTCTCGAAGTATTCATCGGATGTGGACAGAGTGACGGAAATGGTTCTGGACAAGGGCCGCAAGAACAATCAGCAGCTGATCCAGCCGCAGTACTCTCCGATGCCAGTCGGTGAGGAGGTCGCCGTCCTTTATTGCGGCACCCACGGCTTGATGAAGGACATCAGCCTGGATCAGGTGCATGAGTTCGATGTCCTGTTCCTTGAACGGATGAGGGCCACCCATCAGACCGATGTACTTGACAAACTGTCGGCGGGGAAGGTGGATCCGGAACTGTTCAACGTGATCGAGGATGTGGCTTCCGGCGTGGTGAGGTCAATTCTTATAGATTCCGGCAAAAGGAAGATGAAAGTCAAGAAGTTCAATTAGTTGTAGAAGAATATGCCGTCACTGAAGGAGATAAAGGGCAGGATCAATTCCATCAGCAGCACTCTGGCGATCACCTCGGCGATGAAGATGGTGGCAGCCGCGAAGCTGCAGAAAGCGCAGATGGCGATTCAGAACATGCTTCCGTACGAGAGGCGACTGCACTCGATGCTCATCGACCTGATGGGTGCTGTGAATATGTCCGCTCCAGCCTCTGAAGAAGGCTCTGCCCGGTTGGTGAGCCTGTCGAACCAACCGGACCATACTGAATCAGAAGGAGCATATTCATTAATGGCTCAGCGTGAGGTGCGAAAGGTTGCGATTGTCGCCTTCGCCTCCAATTCTTCGCTCTGCGGCGCGTTCAATTCCAACGTCATCCGGGAGGCCACGGCGGTGATCAATGAATACCGTGCCTCAGGTCTTGGCGATGCCGACATCACGGTCTATTCCGTAGGCCGAAAGATGGCGGAGGCGATGAAGAAGCTTGGCTTCCCAAGTCCCGCGGATTTCACGAAGATGTCGGATTCTCCGTCATACGATGCGGCCTCCGCTTTGGCTCAGGAACTGCTGGACGGATTTGTCTCAGGTCGGTTTGACAAGGTGGAACTGGTTTATAATCACTATAAATCAACCTCTTCACAGCCGACCATAAGGCAGACCTATCTGCCTCTGTCCTTGGCCGATGCCACCGCTGACCTTCAGGCCGGAAAGATCGCAGATTCCGCCTCTGAATCCGACACGAACAGGGGCGCTGAGCCTGTCGGAGCGCCGGTGGTTCGACAGGGCTCACCAACCACAGAAGACCTGATCGTAGAGCCATCCAAGGAGGAGCTGATAGCCACACTTCTCCCGAAGGTGGTCCGTCTCCGCGTATTCACCACCCTTTTGGACAGCACCGCCGCCGAGCAAGCCGCCCGCACCGTCGCGATGCAGCTCGCCACCGACAACGGCAACGACCTCCTTCAGGAACTAACTCTTGAATATAACAAGGGCCGTCAGCAAAAGATCACCTCCGAGATCCTCGACCTCGTCGGTGGTTCGATGCAGTAATCCACCGGTCACTGAGTTTGTCGAAGTGCCCGATGAATATTTCGATAATCAAATCTTTTTTTTGTGTCTTCTTTGCGAAATTTCGTATCTTGAACCAGAAAATGACCAATGATTATGGGACACAATCTTAAATTCTTGATTATTACAATAATAGCGATATCTTTGACTGACGCGCTTGCCGCACGGACATATTCAAGAAGAGTAGTGCTTGGTGACGAGAGGTTCGAGGAGTACCAGCCGCTGCTGCAAGGGAAGCGGGTTGCGGTGTTCAGCAATCAGACGGGTATAGTCGGAGACAAGGTGACCGGCTCCAAGTTGGCAGACGCTCTTGCTGAATATGGCGGGTGCTTTCCTCGAAAGAGAGTTGATGAGATTTCCTTGATCCCGTTCACCGAACCTTCCGTCCCTGGCGGAAAGATTGAGTACGGTCAGCACATTGTTGATGCCTTGATCGAAAAAGGAGTGGATGTCAAGGCAATCTTCTCTCCGGAGCACGGCTTCCGTGGCAACGCCGATGCCGGAGAGCACGTCAGCAGCAGTGTGGACGAGAAAACCGGAGTGGAGATCCTGTCGCTTTACGAGAAAGGCTCACGGATTCCGAGCAAGGAGAAAACCGATAAGTTTGATGTCCTTGTGGTTGATATTCAGGATGTAGGCCTTAGGTACTATACCTATTATATCACAATGCATCATCTGATGGAGGCCTGCGCCAGAGACGGGAAACAGGTCGTCATTCTTGACCGCCCGAACCCGAACGGCTTCTATGTTGACGGTCCTGTCCTGGATATGAAATTCAAGTCCGGTGTCGGTTGGCTGCCGATCACGACTGTTCACGGAATGACGCTCGGTGAGTTGGCGCTGATGATCAACGGCGAGAAATGGCTGGAGAACGGTACCTGCGACCTGACTGTGATTCCGTGCCTGAATTACACCCATAACACCCGTTACAGCCTTATCCTGCCGCCTTCCCCGAACATCAAGGACATGAGGGCCGTGTACCTATATTCATCAACCTGCTACTTCGAGGGTACGGTGGTCAGCCTCGGCCGCGGCACGCAGTTCCCGTTTGAGACCTACGGGCATCCGGCGATGACGGGATATTCCTTCTCCTTTGTGCCTCGAAGCATCCCTGGCGCGAAAAGCCCGCAGTTCCTGGATGAGGAGTGCCACGGCGTTGACCTTCGCCGCAAGCCGCTTCGCGACATCTGGGCGGAAAAGATCAATCTTGAATATGTCATCGATGCTTACCGCAATCTGAATATGGGCGATAAGTTCTTCGGTAAGAACAACTTCTTTGAACTTCTCGCCGGTGTGGACTGGTTCCGCTCGATGATAGGGAACGGTTCCTCCGCCGCCGGGATCTCCGCCCGTTGGGCCTCCGATGTCGAAAACTTCAAGTCCCGCCGCGCGCCTTACCTCCTTTATCCCGAGATATAAAGCAAAAACCGAAGCGAGGTTCTCACCCGGCTTCGGCTAATCTTATTCAATACTTATGAAATAACTATTGAGTCAGTTTTTGGTTTATGAGTAAAAATATTTATGTCGTCAGGGGATTATGCCATTTCCGTGCCAAAGTTGATTCCGGTTCGAAATATTTTTTCCTATATTGTCTATGTCTTTGAATGTCATTTGTTTTCAGTACTTGCACGGAAAATTATAACTGTGATTATAATAACCGAAGTTATATTTTTGTCGATAAAGCTTTGAAAATGTTTATGAGTGGCTGTTTTCTAAGTACTTACTGAATTGTTATGGTGGTGCTTTTGCCTTGTGCTGGAGTTCCTGCCTTGTTTTGCCTTGTGTGGACGAGAATTTGGCAATATGCCAGGGAGTGGTTAACTTTGCGGTGTTATGGTGCGGACAGCGGACATAGATTCTTTGTTCAGGCTTTACTACAGGCCTTTGTGTGTCTATGCGCTGCACTATCTCAAGGACAAGGATCTGATCGAGGATCTGGTACAGGAGGCTTTCACGGCATATTGGATGAAGCAGGCGGCGAGTGACGGGATTGATAGTCCGAGGGCTTATCTTTACACGGCTGTGAGGAATCGGTGCATTGATGCCATCAGGAGGCAACGGCAGGATGTGTCGCTGGACAGCCTTGAGAATGAGATACTTCCGGTTGAGGATGACGTGGCGATTTCCGATGATGAGGCCGTGGACAATTCCGTTAAAGAGGCGCGGATCTGGTCGGCCATTGACCGCCTTCCGGCCAAAAGGAGGAGAATATTCCTGATGAGCCGCCGCGACGGGATGAAGTATGGCGAGATCGCTCAGTCGCTCGGCCTTTCCGAGAACACCGTACGTAACCAGATCAGCAAGGCACTTGAGGCTATCCGCCAAGGTGTCAAGAAGGTCATCCTCTTCCTGATGTCGCTCTAGAATATTCAGACATCGCCTTAAGCCTTGAGAAGGAGCGGCTGACAAGGAGCTTTTGCCGTACGTTTTCTGCCCCATAAACCATAGGCCCCCGCTCTTCCAGGTGTGAAAAACCTTGCGCACCTAAAATGTCATCTGCCTGATGTCGAGCGAGTTGCACTTCCAGGTGCGAGCATATTCGCGC
>FR893137.1 GCA_000433355.1 Alistipes sp. CAG:435
TACGGGAATTGTCACCAGAAATGCGAGTCTATCCTCATCAGTCTCGAAAATAGCTCTAGGAGAACCATTGGCCCGAAGTTTCTCCTGAATTGTAGGTACACCTGTTGAACGGCCTTCAGTCAGGTCAAGTTCCTTCAAGAAATCACCCAGCCTGCGGTTCCTGTAGCGCCTGCTTCTCAGAAGCTCGCCCTTCTCCAACGCCTCATTGCTGATGCTTCTGTCCGGTCCCGGGCAGTTAAGCACGCATATACAATCTGGTTCTATTGTAATCTCCACAGGTTCATATTGCCTGTAATCACGATGGTATAGGCTATTGACCACCACTTCTTCCAATGCCTCGTATGGATAATTCCAGAATCTCAAAGCCTCTGCCTGTCCAGAAACTTTCTGCACCGTCACAAAAAGGATTTCGGTTTTGAGGAAAGTCATTGTCTGAGAAATAATCTGAGGAACGCTCCCTGTGAAAGTCTTCTCCCTAAAGTTATTCGGGCTCTTGATTTTACCCTCAGGAAAAACAACCACATCAACCTGAAGATATTTAAAGAACTTTTCAGGATGCTCACAAAACATCATTGCAGCAACATTCTTCAGAAGCCTGTTCTCCGATGGACCGGTAAACAGATTCATCTGCTCCAAAATCTCCTCAAGAGGCTTCTTCATCACATCCTGAGCCAAGCGGCTGCCGGTTTTGACAAGATGATCACGAAGAAGGACAAGAGAAATGTCATCCAAAGAGATTTCTGGATTGCCTTTCTCATCAAAAGGGACCCGGCCGGACAAATCCCTCAGTTCATCAAGGACTTCACCCTTCGCAATAATACTACTGGATCCGCAACGGACATAGCAATACTCCTTTGTAATGCTTTTGGCCGTGATATTCTCCGGAACAGCATATGGCCTATTTGCCCCGGAAGGGCACCAAATGACAAGCACCTTTTTCCCATCAACATCTTCCACGCTAGTCCTCGGCATGTAGTAAGGAGCAATCTTAGCATTGTAGCCAATCATCTCCTGCAGTATGCCATCAATACGGCTCTCATCTATCCCGACAACCGGTCGATTGGCAACCCCGTTTTCGTCAGTATCGACACCAACGATGACGTAGCCACCGCCAAGATCGTCAATATCATTCGCAAAAGCGCAGATGCTATGGTATATCGAAGCTGGATTCCAACCGGTTTTGAACTCAACCCTGTTGGATTCTATCCGCTGCTTGTTCAGCAAGTTATCTATGTTTATCAAAAGCGACATTTCAATAATGCAAAAGTATGTTTCCTACAAAAATATCAATAAAAACTGAATAGTAGCTATTTCAACAGTATCTATCCAAATCAACAAATCAAGTTGAAGAACATCAACCGAAAAAGAACCGTTGAGGCGAAAAATTATATTTTCTGCGCAGCAAAGAACTTAGATTCCGAAGATTCGCCATTGACATTTTATCGTTGAAAAACACATTGGTAATACAATCCTTTGGCAAATTAAGATACACAGGCTCCTGAGACTCAACTCTTTCAAAAAGAACCAAACGCATCTCATCTTCGGCTTCCGAATTCATCCCGGTCGTTGCATTAATCTTACTTTTAGATGCAACAAGCCTATGTATCATAATGAATTTCAAGAGCTCATCTTTTTGCCGAGCAAGTGTTCGTTCAACCATCCCTGAAACTGTATCATAATAAAAGACAGTCAGCAACGGCACCTTCTTCCCTAGCTTTTCAAGCGCTCGTATAGTTCTCTCAACATCAAGCTCTATACATATCCCATTTTCGCCGGCATAGTTTTCCCACAGGGAAACATTATCCGAAGTCTTGCACAAACTGCATACTCCCCAGTGAGAAATTTCTTTGGCATCTTTCTGGATGGCAAATTTGACAATTTCTTCTGGCAAATTTAGCGCTGTGACAATTTTCTGAAAAGTTTCGTAATTAAACAGCGCCGCATTGCAATCATATTCATCATTCAGATCCACTGCCGATGTGAATCGGACATTGCAACTACCCAACATCGACATACCACCTTCAAAATCAATGTATTTATATACTTTCTTTTGATGGTGGGCATCGTAAGCCAATAGATGCATAAAATCCTTGCCTGTCATATCCTAAATGTCGAATCTGAAACGATACCAGGCATCCAGCACGAGTCGTTTCGTTCGATACTCCCCATACTGGCGGATTTCGTTGTCCTTCAAAACTCTGAATGTCTCATTGATACATCCAACGCCACAGACATCCTCCGGGTCAAGGATGTATCGTAGATCTTCTGTATTCAGTCCATACAGATGGGCAAAGATGGCATCCAACTCAGCCTGAAGTACAGCTCTTCTGTCAGGATCAAAAATCCAAGGCTGATTATTGCCAAGTTGCGGGAGCTCATATTGTTGCTCTTCAGAAAGTTCGTTAAACAGCTCTTCTGCCCACCCGTCGAGGTCATGGTTGAAATAGCAGAGCTCGGCAACTCGCTTGATGATTTCCCAACGAAGGTCTTCTGGGATTCTTTCAAATGGAATAACAGGGAATTGCTTGACAAAACTAATGCTTGCATTACT
The DNA here is from genome assembly GCA_000433355.1 of Alistipes sp. CAG:435. GTDB lineage: Bacteria > Bacteroidota > Bacteroidia > Bacteroidales > UBA932 > Cryptobacteroides. Next base: position 2,552 of record FR893137.1, read on the forward strand.
TCCACCTATCTTTTGTCTGGCAACATAGTCGAACGGCAAAGAAGATGCTGTTGCCAGCGCCAAGGTGTTGGCCACAGTACCCTCTGCAAATAGCAGAGTGGTACTGTTGCCAACACCTTTATCGGAAGGAATAAGCGAAATAACGAATGTTCTCTCATTAGTTGCATTTGTTATCCCTCTATATCCAAGCATATACGAATGCTTCCACTCCCAAATCACATCACCGTCACTGTTTGTCTTCACCTTTCGGTTCTCGACTTCGGCGAGTGGCACCCAATACCAAGGCATAATGCTGTCAGACGGATCAGCAAGGGAAGCTAAAGAAGGAGTATCTATTGAATTTGGCCTTTCACCACCTGTAGGCCAAGTCCCATAATGGTGATTGTAATGCCAAATCATTTTCCCTTCATACAGAGGAACATAAATTGTCCCGTCAGGCATAGAAAAATTGTTACCTTCCAGAACTGCTCCAGATTCAATCAATTGGTCGTATGTCCGGAAAAGGTGGGAATCATTTGACATATGAAACATACTGTTAAACCTGACATTCCAAGTATTCTTATTCGTAATCTCATTCCAAAGAATAACGGAATTGCGGTATATCTTGGCCGTCAATGCTGCATCACGCGAAGTCCTGAAAATAGGACAAGTTTTGGTATTGGGATTAAGCAAACCAAAATCACTCGTCCTAAGAGAATAAACTCTCTTAGGGTCAAGCAGATGGTCAAGACGAGTCAGATAAAAACCTCCTTTCACCGTACGAGGCTGCGGCTGCTCCTTGCCGGCAGTAAGAAGACAGAATTTGAACATTCGATGTATGTCAAATAATGCCTCCTTGTTTTCGAAATCATACAGTGACATCAAACGATTCTCATCGATGAGTTTAGAGAAGAACACCTTATTACTGTCGTTCACGGCAATACCTGTTGGTAACACAAGCCCCCACGCCTCTTTGGAGAATGAAAGGCTTAGTTCAGCAAACATCGGGTATAGGTCAATATCACCTGTAGCCGTAAGAGGGAAACGACCAGCAAAGCGAACGAAGCGGCTCTGGGACTCAGCATCAGCCAGGGCTTTAGTATACTCTTCAAACAATTCCGGGTCTGTAACAGGTAAGTTGGCAATAGCCTTCTTTCTCTGCGCGGCAGTACCTGCATTGACAATGTCGGAACGCCCGTGACTCTCAAACCATTTTTTGTCTTCGACCTTGATTTTATCCCAAGGTGGATTTCCGCACATCACATCAAACCCTCCATCATTGGCAAATACTTCAGGAAACTCAATGCACCAATGGAAGAAACGATGTCCCTTTGATACAGAAAGGATTTCATTCTTAAAACCTTTTTCCAGTGATTCGAATTCCGAGTCATCATCCATATGCTTGATTTCCTCAAGTGCGCGATATACTGTCCGGGTGTAAGGAATATTGTTTGGAGTCTCGTATATTTCTTCCGTAACTACATCCTCTTCTGTGAACTGTTTGTAGAATGAGTATGTATATATATCGCAGGCGCGGCGCAAGCATTCAACCCTTGGAGACTTCATCAAGTCCTCCCATCTACTCTGCTTGTTCAATTCCTCCAAAAGTGTGTTTTCCGGAAGGGAGGATATTTCCCTAACCTTCTCAGCCAGGCCTATCTGTTCTGAATCAATGCGGTTAATTGCACTGTCTGAGTTGAACAAGTTTCCGCCTGAGGCTGTAACGTCCGAAGTTTGTTGCATACTTCTAATATCTGCCAGTGCCTCATTGTTCAGTATCTTGATTCGTTTCAGAACTTCTTTGTCATCGGAGGCAAATGCATCTTTAGGAACGCCTTTCAGCAACATATCCAGATCTGTAACACCTACAACGGAATTACCGCAGCGTATATGGTGGTCCAGGAATGACAAAGGCATACCGGCACAATAGCCCTCAATCCAGAGAACGACTTTGCATAGTTCCACTGCATCCGGATTGTAGTCAACGGCATATATACACTTTTGAATGACCTCCCTAAGTGCCTTCCTGTAATCCAGAGATGCAGGGTTATCCTCGCCAGTGCGAATGGTGCATACATACCAGGCAATAGTCCTTGCCATAGCAAGAGCAAAATGCCCGGAGCCAGATGCTGCATCGCAGACTTTCATAGACAACAAAGCCTTAACTTGCTCTTCCTTTGTATGATACCGAGAAAGTTTTTCTTTGATAACAGGTTCAAGCGTAGTCCGGATAAGACTCTGCACAAGATCCGGTCTGGTGTAGTAACTGCTTGTGCTTTTTCGGTCCAATCCTCCGACATATCCGAAATTCCACTCCTGAGTATCTGATGCCGGTGAAATTGCAGGCTGCATCTCAAGTATGCCCTCATAAACAGAACCAAACTCCTCTACATCAAGAGAAGCATAATTGATTTTCACCCTGTTGCCCTTATCATCAAGAAATTCATTTAGGGCACGGAAAGCCTGAAGGAATTGCTCATTGTCGATTGAACAATCTTTCAGGTAGTGTAGCGTATCGTCGTCAAACAGCACTCCACCAAGAGGCTTGATTCCAAGAGCATCCCCGTAACCAGAAGATTCAAACAATCGGAATGTATCCATCAGGCTTTGCCATAAGTCATTATACCTGCGATCCTGAAGGTAATATAGCTCAGACTGACTCCTGAAACGTGAGACGGCATAATACTTCTTGTAGATATCCTGAAGTCGGCATAACCTTCTATATTCTTCACTTGAGGAATCAGGAATCTGATAAACCAGCTGACGCTCTTCGATAATGAAAAGGAATAGAATCCTGTATATGAAATGAATCAACTCTTTATTGAATTGATTTGTCGTAAGTTCATGATTATCGTATGCCTGCCTCAATGCTTCGTTGCCTAAACCTCTTCCTCGGACTGCCGCTTTGCCGATTATTTCCATTGCCGTCTTCACAGCATCAGAAAGCCCGTCACGGATGCGGTTTCCGCTTGCAATGCTCATATTGAACCAGTTCTCAAACACGCAAGCCTCATCTCCGCTTACACGAAAACGAGATGAGTGCAGTAACCTGAACATCAGACAAAATTCAGTGTATTTGTCCTCCTCCAGCATACGGCGAAGGTCAAACTCAATGTATGTCAGTTTGACGAGCTGCCCGGTGTTCCGGATTAATCGGACCGTTTGCCCATTTGCAATTATTCCATACACATTCTCCGTATTGTTGAGATATTCCAGCATAGTTGCGTGAGGAGATTTGCGCTGCCGGTCACCTTTAGCCCGAAAATCCAAAGAACACTTATCCAGCGTGTCAATATCAGCATCTCCGGTTTTATCTCCCACGACTATGACAGGAAAATTGCCGAGAGGCTCACTAAGATAAGTTATATCATAGCCTTTACTATTAATGCTTACAAATGATGTTTGCCTTGTAAGTTCATACCCAAGACAGGAAAACATCCTTTCCATCAGGTCTCGTGAACGGCGAGTCCCATACGGATCGTTCAATAAAGAACGCTCCTGAAAGAATCTCCAGTCATTACGAAGACTGCTCCAAGCATAGTCGATCGTTTGAGACACACGGGAATCAATGCCGAAATCCTGTTCTCTGTTGCCGACAAGATTCGTATCCTTTTCTACCGAATTGAGGATATCATCTGATAGAAGATGGCCATAAACGTGAATACTTGTATAGTCCATAGTGATTATGCTTTTGGAAGGAAAATATATGCGGCAATCATATCCATAGGCAATACGGGTTCAACTACCTGATACTCTTTTGCGTTAAGATATGTTCGATATTGTGTGAACGCATCGACAAGGTGATTCGCTCTTTCTGTGGCAACTGCGTCCGTATGCTTGCGAAGTGACTCCTCATCCTTACTCCACTGGAGTTCTGAATTGAAGATGTATTTCTGGCTAAGCTCATCAACATTTCCGGATGCTGTTGCGGACAGGAACAGCATCTTACACTCTTCCTGACTCAACAAATCATGATTGTTGATATCTCCGTGATACCCAAAGAAAATCATTTCCTCTCCAACCAATTCGCGTGAAGAATCTTTCTTGTCACGAATCACGCTCCGGACGCGCATCAAAAGGACAGTGGTTTTTACTGAAACATCCAAAGTCTGCATAACCATTGCGCGAGATGCAGCAAGATCGCCTCCGTTTATAGTGTCGTTGACAACAGATCTCGATAAATCCTCCACGAATATGTGATTCCTGCCTATATACATATACCCTTTGGGAGTCGGTGACGCAAATGAAATCCGCACCTGGCCAGAGGCATTTGCATTAGGAAAATAATGCCTGATACCAGATGGCAGTTCAAACTGATTGAAATGGTAACTCTTCTTCCCATCGGACTTTAAATTGACTCCGCTACGGCTAAGCACATCAATAACGAAGTGTTCAGTATCATCTACGCCTCCAATAACAGATTTGGCTTCTTCCAGAGAAGCAGTCAACCTGGTAGGATCCATCTGCTTGTTATTGTGGGCAAAGTAGGTATGTGAAAGACGTTCGTTCTCTTCGATACGCTTGAGCTGGATTTCTCGCTCCTTCTGTTCATCAACAAAAAGACTTTCCGTATCAAAGAGTGTCAGCTGCATAAACTCTGTCTTGGTTGGTGCGTTGATGGTCATAATACGCTCCATTATGCTTTCCATCAGCGAAGCGTCATTATCCGCAATTGGCAGATAAACTCCAAGCTTTTTCTTGATTTCATCCTGTTTTTTATACAGAACATTCAGCACAATATTATCTACAGGATTATTCTCGGCGTACATCGTAGATATCAAGACCGACTTTGAAGTCTGCCCAAAACGGTCAATTCGACCATTCCTCTGTTCCACACGATTTGGATTCCAAGGAAGATCGTAATGGATGATAGCATCAAATCCCTGCTGCAGATTGACTCCTTCGCTCAAACAGTCCGTACATACCAACACGTGTCTGCTATGAGAGCTCAATTCATCGATACGGGCCTTGCGCTCTTCATCAGAAAGACGACTCGTAATGATACCGACAACCACATCCTTGGTCTTACGATTTGAACTTAGCGCATTGGCAATATAATTGCCCACATATTCTGCAGTCTGGATGTATTGGCAGAATACAATCGGACTCATATCACTGTCAATGGCAAAAGCAACATTTTCCAACGCCTTTTTGACCTTATTGTCAGCACCGGATTCTTTGATATGCTGAAGTCTGGCTATGAAATTCTTGAACCTGTTTCTATCTGCTCGGGACGCAGTTTCATAAGCTTCTGGCACAATATCATCCGCATTCAGCATATCTTTCAGCCCGTCATTGAAGGAATACACTGACTTAGTATTCTCCTCGTCCTCTTCAGAAGCAGGATTGTCTTCATTCTTTGCAATTTTGTTCTGCAGCATACTAATGCCAGCATCTGGACTTGACATAACGCCTCTCATAAGAGCCAGGAGATCCCAATAGACATAACGCTGTTTTCGCTTGTCCTCATTCTTTACTGACTGGATGCCTTCTTTAATGTAGTCAATTAGGTCATTCAAAAGATCGCGATACTCATAAGCAAAGGAATAGTCTTCATTGTTGTCCATCTGCAGACGTTCAGGAAAGACCACTTCATTCCCCAAATACTGACGGATATCAGCACGTCTTCTTTGGACAAAATAATGCGACAATTCTTCTCTCTGTTCAGCTGTATCGAGGTTAAAATGCTCAAACTCAGGCTTCAAAAGACCAATAAGTGATTGGAACTCTTCATTCTGTCCGCTATGAGGTGTAGCAGTCAGCAGCACCAACTGCTGTCCTTCTTTTTGCGACAGTCTATGAAGAAGATTATATCGTTGCTGCTGGGATGTATTGGCTCCTTTCGGACGTGCACAAGTATGCGCTTCATCGACAATAACAAAGTCCGGGCAATGCTCCAGAAAGACTCCTATCCTATCCTTTTGCTTAATGTAATCTATTGATATTACTTGAAATGGGATATCTCTGAACACATTTTGGTCGGCACGCAGTTTCTTTTCAAGTCTGCTGATAGTAGAAGACCGGATAATTTCAGCATCAAGCCCAAATTTATCCTTGATTTCGTTCTGCCACTGTTCGCATAGGTGAGGAAGACAAATAACGGCAAACCTCTTAATCTCGTGTCTATCCAATAATTCCTTTGCTATCAGTAATGATTCCAAAGTCTTACCAATACCGACGTCATCAGAAATCAGAAGACGTATTCTTTCTTGTTTCAGAGCAAGTATAAGGGGAACCATCTGATACGGCCTGGGTTCAAAGGAAAGTCTTCCAAGGCATTGGAACGGGCCGGCTACGTCCCTGAACGACAGTCTGCACGCATCGTATAAAGTGCGTGCAGCAGATTTATATCCGCGAACTAAGTCTTCTGATGAAGGCTTCTTGAAATCATAAGACTTTATGGTAAGTTGATCGCCATATAGAGGTAAATAAATGCCGACTGTCTCAGCATCAGTACCACCAAGGGGTTTTATTATCAAGAGATCCTCGTCATTAGATTGTTGAACGACCCAAGGACGAGACCTGAATTCCACTAATGTACCGGTTTTATATTCCATATTATCTTCAGTTAACCGATGTAAAAAGGTCTGAATTGTCATTGATGAATTGTTCCAGAGGTGTTGCATAATGCCATACCAGTACTATGTACCCGGCATTTCTTAACACTTCCCGTTTATTCCTGTCATCCTCCATAACCTCTGGCAAATCATGAGGAGTCCCATCGCAGAAAATAACTATACGATCACCATACTGGAAATCCGGCTGCACATAGTACTCTCCCGGGAAGGAAGGCTGGGCCTTATCCGGGAGACGAAGCCTGTGATCATAGAGATATTTCAGAAATTCATACTCCGTAGAACTATTATGGTCTCTCTCAGCTTCGAGCTTTTCATACAACTCGTCATACGACAAAGTCTGTCCTGCATTTCTCACTTCAACCTTAGCTTCCATCATTATTCTAAGCGCACTGTATATTTTGCGAATGTCAATGACTGAATGATATGGCTGATTGTAATAGTTCAGCAGATTTGTATAATCCGCAGGTGTTAGCTTATCCACTTGTTCAGGAGACAATTCATCTAACGTATCATAGCAAATCTCGTATGCGCGATTCACCACAGCCCGATATGATTCCGGCTCTTCAACTAATCTCGACAGAACACCCAAAGACCCTTGGGCATTCTCATAGATAAAGAGATTTGGAACATTTCCTTCCCCCATTACATCTGCGCCAAGCTCGCTGCTCTCGATCTGGAACACATCCTCAATCGCTTGCTTGAAAGCATAAAGGAAGGTACGTACAGCATCCTTATCTCGCAGCAAAAGGGCCCCAAGTGGCTGAATATAAATAGCATTGGCTGTTATCTCCGTAAACAGCTTAACGAATTTGATGCGCCCGGCTTGCTCAGGATGTGATTCTGCCTCCTGCTGGATACTTTTCAGCCTATCACCGCTTATCCACTCACCAGTCCTTGTATCCATCGCAAACCCATTCCCATTGTCATCATTGTTAGATTCAAGGATATAAGTTATCCGACAAGACGGGATATGACTGATATTTGCAAGATGTTGATCTCCAGACAATAGTTCACATTTCTGAATCGTCCTTGGATCATCTGAAGAGAAGAATGATTTTGTAACATAATATTTCCTGTTACGCTCCTCCTCCCTGCAGGTAATCTTCTCAGTTTCAGTTGCTATCATATCCTGAGACTCTATACAATGACCTGGGATCAGTTGTGCGACTCCATCTAGTGATTCACCAGTTATTATGTCTGTATGATGTGAGGCATTCTCTTGGTCCTTGTAGATGACTCCAGTCTTTGGGTTGAAGAAAAACTTATGGTCAATCGGTTCGGATTGAATCATCATGCGGGTGACACGGAATTTGCCACCATTGTTGTAAATAATGTTCTGCGGACTGAATTCAGTGAGGGCAAGGGCTCTCGGTCGGCTCAAATACTCAACATCGTCATTACGATACTGCAACATTGCTCTCAATGGCAGTTTTGTAAAATTGTACCCTGGCAAAAAGCCCTCACTTGCCAGATAACGATATGGATAGAATTCATTTTCCTCCTTATTGCCACCTTGATTCGCACCCAACAATAAGTCTCTTAAGTTCTCTCCTCTGCGCAACTTTGTGTGAGCTTCTTTCTTTTCTTGAGAGTTCTCGCCATATACGCGATTATCAATTACAGTAGTAGCCTCTTCTATCTGAATCTGAGCTTTCCTGTATAACGACCTCCAACGATTCAGAGAAATATCAAAATCGTGTTCGTATGACGCTATGACTCTATCCATCCACAAGTCAGAGAACCAGCTTGGCCGTTCTGCTATTATTTTATCCTTCAAGAATGCGCCATCAATTATCCTGACGAATATTTCCTTTATTTGAGCCTGCCTTTCTTGGGATAACTGAAGATGAATTCTAACAGTATCTTTTAGCGTAATATGATTTATATCAGAATAATCTACAAGTGCTGATATTCCTTCAGACAGTTGTGGAATAGGACAAACTGACAATATGGTAGAATGCAGATGAGTCCTGAACAAATCCTCATTCACGAGTTCCATCCTGGGAGCCTTCACATCACCCTTAACCATTTTCTGTGGATGGTGTAGATAGTAGTTCTCGTGAGAATTTTTAGGACGACAATATGTGTATATCAACGCCGCCTGACCACTTCGTCCAGCACGTCCAGCACGCTGAGTGTAGTTTGCTGGAGTGGGGGGAACATTTCTAAGACCGACAATAGATAAATCTTTGATGTCAATTCCCAACTCCATAGTAGGTGAACAATAAAGAATTGGGAATTCTCCTTCCCTAAACTGAATCTCGCGTATTTCTCGCTCAACTTTCGCCACCTGACCAGTATGGTCTTTAGCCTCAAGTTTTATAACACCGGACGGTATATTTTTGTAAAAATTTTGGAAGTAGCTATTCGCCTTGCTCAAGATACAATCTTCATTGCCAAGTGTGCGTATGCGAATATGATCCCGACGCACATTTTGGCAATCTCCTTTCTTCCAGACAATAGAATCGTAGTCGAGTTGATAAAGGCCATTGTCTTCAATGATATAGTTATGAAGATTAGACAATAGTCCTTCCATATATTCGACATACTCCTCCTTTGAAGTCAGAACCTTATTGGCATATCTGGACAGATAATCTTTAACAAAAGATGCCAATTTGCTAGTATATCCACCACTCTCAAGATTATGGAGATTCCTTCGCTGAGGTTTAACTATAAACAGAGAATGAGAAGAGTCGATATTATCATTCTCATCCAGAGTCCAAGGGCTCTTTAATGTCCGGCGCACCGTGTCTGCTAAATCTTTGACTGCACGCTCTGTCCTGTAAGGAGAACGGAGACATAGTTTATGTCGGAAGAAATCCAATATTTGAATTATGAATTCTTCCTTCTGCTCATCTGTCAGACCATCAAGCTGCTCGATATCATATAACCTCTCAGAGTCATTCTCACCAAAAATTTCATCGTGTAGATATTTGTATGAAATATCGAGAAGAGCACAGTCTTCCAAATTAGGCATAATAACGCTCCAGTTTCCGGCAAGATCATCATATATTATGGTGGATAGATACTTTATCAGACACTCTTTCACAT
>FR893138.1:0-33089 GCA_000433355.1 Alistipes sp. CAG:435
CATTTCTTCTCCAAAGCACTGAGAAAGAAGTTCTTCTGCGGTGAAGAGGAGATACGGGCCTGAAGGTCTCCAGCAATATTCATTAATCTCTCAGTCTCAAGCCTTTTTCAGCCTGCAGACTCCCGCATCTCCGATCTCGGCTTCGCAAATTTACATAATAATCTGTGATTTATACGCCCGTCCCATAAGTAAGCGTTAAAAAATAAGTTGAGAAAAGAAATATATCCTCGAAAATATTCTCTTAATCTGAGGCAACTTATTTTTTTCATGTTACTTAAAGGAGATATTTGAAGAAATTTCATTAGATTTGTATGGGTAAATAATTGTGAGGAGTGAATACTTTTGAGTCATTATTCGTGAACTATCAACCGAGGCTTGTCACCTATGCCGATAGCATTGTCAAGGATCATTCCATAGCGTTGGACATGGTGCAGGACACATTCTTCACATTCTGGAAGAAGTATTCCGGACAGGATGAGAAATCCTCCGCCCGTCTGTTGTTCGCGATGACAAGGAACCGCTGCATAAACTACCTCAAAAGAGAGCGACTGCTGAACTACGTGGATCTATCATTTCTGGACAGCATCCAGAAAACGGAGAAACTCTTCGGTCTTGACTTCTATTACGATGCCCCCGATTCCCCTCTAATACGGAAGGAAGTTGAGAATCAGGTCGAAAAGGTCTTGTCCCTTTTGCCTGACAGGTGCCGTGAAGTGTTCGTGATGAGCCGCTTCAAGGGAATGAAAAACCGAGAGATCGCCGAAATGTTAGGAATATCCCAGACCGCTGTCGAGAAGCACATCAGAAGAGCCTTGGCATCCTTCACAGAAGAAGCGAAAGAACAAAACTCGCCTGCGTTCAGCTGGTTTGTCCTTTCGCTCCTTATCGGATGTTCATGACAGGATATTCCTAATACTTCCGAAGAATGTCCGCGACCCGCTTTCGGTAGTTTGGATCAGCAGTCTTGCGGAAGTGGCCTTTGCGGTGAGTCCACCAGTCTTTCTCGAATCCGCTGACTTTCTCCGAGAATCCTTCCTGGTCAAAGTCCTTTCCTTTCCTGACGGAGTCCTCACAGTAATCAAAGAACATATTCCATCTGGCCAAGTAGAAAGATGACATGAGTCCCGACCACTCACGGCTTGCATAGTCACCAAGACTGCTGCCACGGTCGCCCCAAGTGGTGACAAGGCAGCGCGCGTTGCTTTCAAAATAGTTCTTCTCCCTCTTGTCGGCGCCCCAACTTCTCGCTTCCGAGATCCATCCGCCCAACAGGAAAGAAGGCTCGCAGGCAAGCAGAGCATCCATGTCCTTGAAGATCCCGTTGATTCTCCCGCGGAGAGCTTTCATCCGCACAGGATCTTCGTCATCAAAGGCTTTGGAGTATTCCAGGACCTCGTCCTGAAAGACATTGGCAAGATACTGTCTTGTCATGTTCACAAGATCAAAACGCTTGGCGGAACTGTCGAAAAGGAGTTCCAGCGCTTTTTTAAGATCCGCGTTCGGGAAGCCGCACCTTTCTTCCGATGTATGGCGGCACCGGCCAAGATCAGGACGGAGGGTCATCGGGGAACGGTGACCCTTGCCATTATAGATCTTCCGCGCTAACATATTCCACGCCTCCGCAGCTGCCGCGCTTCCGTCCGCCCTGCGTTCCGCGAGAGCCGAGGCATATTTTTCCGGAGTCAGTCCCCTGCCATAGCTCCATGCTTTCTCAAAGACATAGTCAAACATGTATGGATTGCAGTCGAATCCCTCAAGGGTGCCACCCAGTCCACATATTCCCGGGCCTGCCTCAGTCAGGACATTCTCTATCTTCTCATGCGTGTCGGCGAAGTTGCCTTTGAGCATAGAGTTTCCTCCAAAATTCCCGAGGTAGCACCAGATGAAAGGAACGCCGTGAAAGCTGTCTGTCATCTTCCAAACCTCCTGATAGTCACAGTAGTAGTCCAGCAACATCGATCGTTCGGCAGGATACGATGTGATGTAGGACTTTATCCTCTCTCCCGTCCAGTCTTTCCTTTGGTAGTAGAAAAGCCAAGTCATCTGGAGCCACACGGCATCCTTGTCAGCACTCACCAATGACTCGCAGACCTGCCGGCCGACCCTGGCAAGGTAATCCGGTTCCCAGGACGGCGGAGTCACCTCGTTGAACAGATCGATTCCATAGATGTGGTCAGTGCCATACATCTCTTCCTGAATCTCCAGAAACCTTTTCTGGATTCTTGAATATAATGGATCCATAGGATCAAGGAACCAACAGGTGTATGGTTCCTTGAATCCCGCCCATTCTCCCAGAGAACGGATGTCAGCGTCAGGGAATATGCGTTTGATCGCCTGCGGAACATGACCAGCGAAAGCCGGCAGGACTGTTCTCATGCCAAGCTCCCGTTCCCGGCGGACAATCTTCCTCTGCAGTTCCTCCTGTCCATCAAGCCAAGACACCGGAAGCGGCCCCTGCCATCTGTCAATGTTCTGCATCCGATGCCACGGAAGATGTGCAGGGCCTGTGAAATAGCCTCTGATCTCATCATCGGTCAGACCAAGTTCCGACCAGACCTTGTACCAGACGCTTTCCTGTCCCGTGATCGCAAGCGGGAGGTTTATCCCGTTCAATGCCATCCAATCAATGAAGCGTTCCCATTCCTTCCAGCCCCACCACGGAAGAGTGTAACCGAAAGTACAATAATTAAGGAAGAAACGGTTGGCCACCCTCGCCTCTGACGTGAACGGTTCTCCGACCACCGGCAATGATGACGGCAAACGGACAGGATCGTGACTGTACCATGAGACATCAACCTTGCAGCGATACCTTAGGTACCAGTTCAGTCCCATAGCCATCGCCGGCGCGCCAGTTCCGCTGACAAGAACTCCGCCGTCGGAATCCTCCACGGTGAAAAATTCAGCATCAGCCTTGTTGCGGCTCACATCCTGAAACCTGATCCGGTCACATTGTTCTCCCAAGATTCTCCGGGCCAATGCAGTGGCGGCCTCAGTCGAAACGGAGGCGAAAACGGAGTCGGTACAGGCAGCCATCAGAACCATGGCCAGCATGAGACGAAGTTTCATCAGACCTTGAGGAAGCATTTCTTGCGATAAAGGAAATAAAGGAATAACCAACAGACTGTGAAATAGCCGATGTTCATCACGAGTCCCGAACAACTTTCAGGGACAATGCCGGACAATCCTTTGAAGAAGAAGCCGGTCACAGGCCAGAAACCTATGATTCTCTGCGCCATGTAGATTGTGATGGAGTTCATGCCGACAACCTGGAAGAACACCGTGCCTTTCCTCCAGCCCTTGACATCGATCAGATAATAAAAGACAGCGAACAGCCCTATCGACCACGCCCCGCACGCAAGGACGAAAGTGCTGGTCCACAATTTTTTGATGACGGGGAACCAGTGAGCCCAGACGACAGCCACGATCGCCATGACAATGGCCGCCGCAAGCATGTTCAAAGTCTTTCTTTCTCCGGTGGCGGGCGATTCCTTGACGTAGCGCCCCGTGAACATTCCAAGCATAGCCGTGACGACAGCGGGAATCGTGCTGAGGATTCCTTCCGGGTCATATACTCCCGGCTTGTAGATGTTGTCCGGAAGCAGAAGCCTGTCGATGTAGAAGGCTATGTTCCCCTCTTTTGACAAGGAATCCGCACCTGCCGGAGCATCCGGGGCTACGACAAGTTTGAGAAGAAGAAAATACCCTATAAGGATACCGGCAGCGACACCCCACTGTGTCTTCTTTCCGGTGTGGCAGTACAGGATGGCCGCCAGCATCCAAGCCAGACCGATTCTACCAAGCACACTTGGAATGCGGAGAGACTCGAAGTGAAACTGGAAGAAACCCTCATAGACCAGTCCGAGGAAGAAAAGCGTCAGTCCACGCCGGATGACATCCAATGTTATCGACTTATCCGACAGTCCCTTCGAGCGTTTTTTCTCAAGGGAGAACGGGAATGTCATGCCGGAAATGAACAGGAACAGCGCGAAGATCGTGTCGTGGTGATGCAACCCGATCCAGTTCACATGGTTCATCTGCTGAGCCAGCCAGCAATCCTTGCCTCCCGGAAATATTCCGCAGGCCTCCGCGATGACAGCGCTCAGCCCCATGATGAACATCATGTCAAAGCCCCTGAGCGCATCCAACGACAAGAGTCGTCCGTTTGAGTTCGCCATATACCCTAATTATTCAGTATCGTCAGTTTCCAGTTTCCTGTCGGCCCCCAAAGGTAGCCGGTGTATAATATTCCTTTACGGATCTTGATGCCTTCCGCCTCGAAATAGCCGCTCTTGGAACCCAACTTAACTATTCCGGCCTTGTCATCAATGAACGCAAGGCTCTGCTGAGAAAGCTCGACCATCCCGTTGAAAGTTATCACTGAGACCTTTGCAGTCCTCTTGCTTCCGTCCCCGGTGAACCAGTAAAGACGTTTCTTGTAGATGCAGAAACCCTGCATCGGAGCTCCGTCGTTCAGTTCGACACTATTGATGAAAAATGAATATTTCGGCTTGAGGGCGCTCAGGTCATGAACAGCCACGTCGGGGCTGATGGTCTCGGTTTCAGCGACAGGACCGCTGCCTCCGCCTCTTACAACAGTTCCGATGTTCACGGTTGTGACAGGAACCTTCTTAGCCTTCTTCAAGGACCAGACCACGACTTTTGTGTCTTTTCCCGAGACCTCGCCACTTGAGTAGAGGATGCAGAGATTGTCGTTCTCCGTGTCGGTGCAGACCAGAAGATTCTGATAAGGCCCGACATAATAGTTGTCCTCGCAATCCTCCGGCATAAGTGTCACGCCAGGCTGGTACCTGACCCGTGAGATGATCTTTTCCGCGTAGTAGTCCCCCTCACCGCCTAACCTGCTGGAATAGTTCGATGTCCAGACGTAGGCATCCTCGCCGTCCTCCTCGACCGACATGTTCGTCCCATGGGCGGCGTACCAGATCTTCATCTCCTTACGGTACTGTCCCGAAGGGGTCATCCGTTGGAAGTACAGTGCCGAATGACGGGTGCCGCATGCCAGGATGTCACCGTTCTTGAGAATGTCGAAGCATTGCATGCCGACATCACCGCCCGCGATAGACAACGCATTGGCATACACGATGTCATCCGATAATGTTTTTCCGTAACGGTCGGACGGGATGTCCGGCTTGTCGGTCTTGACGATAGTGTTTTCACCTCCGTTGCCATAGGATGAGGCATGGCTGCAGGCACACTGCGAAAACAGCATGCCCGCGACCAATGAAAAAACGAGAATAAATCTGTTCATTTATCCAATTGAGTTCCTTGCGAATAAACAAATCATTTCGTCCACTCCTCCGGCAAGGTGTCTGTCCACTTTTCCGGAAGGATGATGGTGACCTTGGAAGCCTTGGATGCGTTCACGGTCGCCTCGTCAACGGTGCTGGCATCCGTATTTCCTGTGTTCAACTGTACACTGGTGAACACGTTTGACACATAACCTTCCCCTCTCACCATGGCGAAGACATCACCTGTGTTGGCGGATTCCTTGATCTGGATGGTCGGGTAGAATCCGCAGACAAGGCCGGCGGCATAAGGCTTGTCGGCTTTTACGCTGGCGTGCGAGCCGACATAGACATTGGCGGAGTTCGTACATTTTGTGATCACGATGTTGTCCGCGCCACGGCCGATCAGACCCGCTCCGCCTTGGGTGGTATAGCCCATCACCTTGCCTTTGTTGTGGCAATCGGTCATCTCCAGAGAGTTGTACACTGTTCCCATCAATCCACCGAATGATGCTGAATATGCAACCTCGCTGCGGCAGTCAACCGTGCCTTCGTTGCGGCATCCAGTGAGTTTCATGGAGCCTTCGCCCCCATCGCAGATAAGTCCGATGAATCCACCAACCGCATCACCTATCGCCTTGACCGTACCCTTGTTGTAGCAGTTCTTGGCGACAAGCATCTTCCCTTTAGCGACCCTCACAGCACCTGCGAGACCTCCGACGTTACCGTTACCTTTTTTGTCCGCTCCGTTTGTGAATATTATGTCGCCAGCGTTGTAACAGTCCTCATAGTAGCCACACGCATAACCCGCGATACCTCCGAGACCGGCGAAATTGGTCTTGCCGCCACCGAAGTCTGCTTTGATGTTTCCGGTGTTGTATGTCCTGTACATCTTGACTCCCGCACCGTCCGACTTTCCGAGAATGCCTCCGAACCAAGCGTTCCCGAGGCCGATCTTGTTGGTGCTGATCGTGACATCGGACTCGTTCGAGCAATCGTAGATCTCAAGTCCGTCATTGTCCCACACGTCCGCGATGAGACCTCCGAAGAACATCACCGCGACGAGGGAGAAGTTTCCACGCACATGGCAGTTCCTGTAGGTTCCTCCGGCTGTCTCATCCCCGACCAGTCCACCGATCATCGTTCCCTGACGGGTGTTCCCGATCTGTGTCTGAGTGTATTTCACGGTAGAGATGACGTTCTCGAACGTGGAGCCGTTGCTGTAGGCGGCGATGCCGCCGGCTCTGTCGTTACCATCCGTGATGTTGAATGTTCCGGCGATCTTGAGGTTCTTGACGGTACCGTCGCCTTTGACGGTCTGGAATATTCCCGCATCACCGGAATTGGATTCGATCCTGTAGGTGATTGTGTGATTCGCCCCGTTGAACACTCCGGAGAACCCAGCATTGACATAGAGGGATTTAGGTGTTCCGGTGAGGTCTATGTCAGAGTTGACGATGACCTCGCCTCCATCCTTCCAAAGCGAGCAGTCACCGCCTTTCATGTAAGCCTCGGCGAAAGCAAGGAAATCATCGGCATCATTGATTCCGAGCATGGACACCGGCAGTTCCAACTCTCCGGTCTCTCCGGTGTCTGAAGTCAGATCGAAACGCACTGTTCCGGATCCGGTGAAGCCTTCAGCGGTGGCAGACGGCGCGGTCACAGTCAACGTGGCCTCGTTGTCGCCCTTCTGCAGATCGACATTCCATCCGGCAGGAACATTGGTGATCGTCACCTTGTCGATGTTGGCATATTCAACGGACTTCATCGTGCTTGTGGAGCCGTGCGCGACTCTTTCCAGTCTATCCGCCTCGAATTTGAGAACAGGAGCCGACGCTAGAACCTGCACGCTGAACGAAACCGGGCTTCCCAATGTCCCTCTCTTGCTGACAGGGGTGACCGTGATTGTGCCTTCATGCTCGGCGGTCTCGTCCTTCAGGGCCGGAGCGGTGATGTCAACCTTGCAGCCTTCCCTGACAAAGACGACCGTCCAACCTTTAGGAGCTGCGCTTTCAATGCTCCAGACATTTGAGAGCGAGGCCGGAATATTCATTGTCTGGGCATATTTCATGTTCAGCCCTTCCGCCACTCCATCAAGAGTGAACTCTACCGAGGCATCAGTCACCGAGACATTGATTGAGCGGGTCAATGTCCTTCTGTCGTAAGAGGTTACATCTATCTTGACCACACCGTTCTCCGCAGCCGAAGTGTTGTCTCCGGCAGGAGACGAGATGTGTATCTTCTTCTCTGTCGCCGCAAAATAGGCGTCCCATCCGGCAGGAGTCGTGAACTCCACCTTCGAGACTCCTTCCGAGCTGACAGGGAATGCTCTGGCCTCATCGTAGAAAAAAGTCTGGGTTCCGCCAAGCTCCGTGCCGGCGTCACCGTTGATGTCGAAAGTGAAAACCTCCTCGACCTCCTTGTCGCATCCGACCGCCATGGCCAAGGCCAGAGAGACAGTCGTTAATATTTTCATATAATTCATTTTCATTGTTATTAATATCCTGGGTTCTGTACTAGATTCTTATTCTTGTTAAGCTCGCTCTGAGGAATGGCAAGCCAGTAGTTCTTTTTGTCGAACTGTCTCTTGGCCTGCTGCTCGGCCTCCACAACCCTGTAGAAATCATCCTGAGTCTTTCCGCTGACATTCCAGGCCTTAGGCTGTCTGTTCAGCAGGTCCTCGGCCTCTTTCCATCTGCGGATGTCATGATAGCGCCGTCCCTCGAACATGAACTCTATCGAGCGTTCCTGATGGAGAACCTTGCGCAGATCGTCTCCGGTAGGGATTCCGCCGACAATCGCCCATGAATCCTCGAACTTAGGAAGTCCGCACCGTGTCCTTACCTTGTTCAGATAGAGAAGACTTGTGGAGCTGAGGCTTCCGTTATATTCAAAGTCGGCCTCCGCATAGTTCAGGTAGAGTTCCGCCAGACGGAGGTACGGGTATGAGTAGGGAATGGCGTTCTTGGTCTTCTTCTCGTAGTCGTAGTAACTGCTTTTACGCACCCACTTCTGGCAGAAATAGCCGGTGCAGCTCTGGTACTCGGTGGTCGGTGAAATCCATCCGTGAAGTTCGCCGCCTCTCGCGTGGAGGGTGATCTCCTTGCTCTCGATCTGGAACTGTCCTCTGTCGTAGCCGACCGATGCGTAGAAACGAGGATCCCTGTCTCTGTGAAGGAGTACCGTGCTGTCGCCTGGAGCCACACTGTACAGATCCCTGTCCTTGGTGAGCGGATCCACATCCATCGGCAGACCGTTCTTGGAGTAGTACATCTCCACGGCCTCCATGGTCGGCACGAGTGTAGCCTGCCAGCTCATCTGGTCATTCTGCACGGCGCGTGGAGTGGAGCAAAGCTGGAGGTTCCAGATTTCTGTCTTGTCGCCTTTGGCCATAAGATATTCCTGGCCGTTCCAGTCTTCCTCCGTGAATGCATTGTAGTAATTATCCTTCCCTTGCGTCTGGATGTCTGATCCCGGCTTCTGGTTTGTGGTGTAAAGGGAGTAGTTCTTTTCCGCTTCGATGATGGCTTCCTGACTGGCATCCATGGCACGTTTCCATTTTTCCCTGTCGCTGACAGTGCTGACAAGCTGTGTCCCGTCCGGATTCTTGAAGTCAACCATGTCCGGATTGCCGTTCACAAGCGGAGACGCGGCCCAAAGGAACAGTCTGGCCTTGTAGGCAAGTGCCGTGGCTTTGGACGGAGTCCCCCATTCCTGTTCGATCACAGACTCCGGAAGCAGTCCGGCCGCCTTGTCGTAGCACTCAGCGATGAAGTCAACGCACTCATCAACAGGTCTTCTGCTCGGGAACATCTCGTTCTTATCATCGGTGTCGAAAGGAATGAACCTCTTGATCAGCACCGTCGGCCCGTAGTAGTCGAGCAACGTCTGGTGGTAGTAGCCGATCATGAACCATGCCTCGCCCTCGTACCTTGAGGCGGCCGATGCGTCCAACCCTTTGACGTTATGAATATTGTCGATGAAGTAATACGCGTACCGGATGCCTCTGAAAAGATCATAGTTGGTTCCGTTCGTCCTTGCTACCGGAGCCCAGTAGCCAAAATATGTCTGGCTTGGATTCTCCTCATTGTAATGAAGACTTTTACCGGGGAACCAGTAGGAGGTGCTTCGCGGGCCTGACATGAAGTCGTCTCCGGCGAACTGGTCCGGTGATTTCGTATAAGAGAAGAGTACCGGCATGTACTGCATCATGTTGAAGCGGAATTTCTTCGCTTCGGCCGGTGTCTTCCAGATGTCGTTCTCGGTGGCCTTGCTCTTCGGGACAACATCCAGATAGTCGCAGGAGGTGTAGCCCAGCGTGAGCGCGGCGAATAATATCAATTGTATTTTTCTCATGACGTCAAATGTTAGTAGTTGAACTGGATGCCGATGTTGAATGTCCTCTGGAGAGGATAGGTGAGACCGTTGCCGGAGCCTTTCTCAGGGTCCCAGTACTTGAACTTGGAGAAAGTGAGAAGGTTGGTGCCGGAAAGGTAAACCCTCATCATCTTCCAGGTGTAGCCAATCTCGGCTGTCTTAAGCCTGAGGAACGCCGCATTGCGAAGGTACAGGGTGCTGTTCACAGTGTTGTTCACATTCCATCTGTCGGACAGCCTTGGATAGGAAGCGTTTGGATTCGGGTTGCTTTCAGACCAGTGATCCTCCGCATGGTACATCATGAGACCGTTGCCCGGGTCCGTGGCCGTTGAGAACGGATGGTTGTCGTACATGAGCAGAGACCGTCTTCCAAGCCCCTGGAAGAATGCGGACACATCGAAAGACTTGTACTGGAGCGAGAATCCGAAACCGTACGAGAGTTCAGGGGTGGTTGTCTTGTCTATCCACATCTGGTCATCGTCATCGATCTTGCCGTCATTGTTCAGGTCTTTGTACTTCGCGTCACCGGCCATCAGAGGATAGAGGGTGGCGAGAGAGGACTGGTCAGGAGAGTTCCGGATGTCCTCGTCGTCCTCGAAATACCTGTCGAAGACATACATCTTCATGCTGTTGATGGAATGACCTTTCTTGTACTGATAATCATATTCATAAGAAGGCTCGTCCATGAATTCTATCTCATTGTGCGCATAGGTCAGCGATCCTCTCAGGGAAAGGATCAGCCCATTGGAGAAAGCCTTGTTATAGTCCAGCGAGGCATCGATTCCGCTGTTGTCAACCTTGCCGATGTTACCCCAAGGCGTGATGCCGGAAAGGCCGAATGAAGACGGCAGAGACTGCCTTTGCATGAATATTCCGCTACGTTTCTCATAGAAGTAGTCCACTATGAGGTTGAGCTGCCTGAAGAGTCCAAGCTCCACTCCGATGTCCAGTTTCCTGGACGTCTCCCATGTGGCTGTGGCGTTGCCGTAGGTCGAGATCTTCGGGCCACTCTGCCCGTTCAGGCTTGGTCCAAGGGCTATTCCATAACTTGAGTTCATGTTGACTGTTGAAAGGTAAGGGAATCTGTCCGCCGTGCTGGAAGATATCACATCGTTGCCGACAAGTCCGTAGGAAGCCCTGAATTTAAGCAGGTTGACTTTGTCTTTGAGGGTTCTCCAATATGGCTCGTTGGAGATCACCCAACCCGCCGCGATGGACGGGAAGAAGCCGAAGCGGTTCCCTTTCGCGAAGTTTTCCGATCCGTTGTAGCCGAAATTGCCTTCGATCATGTAACGCTTGTCATAATCGTAGGTGATTCTGCCTGCAAGACCTTGCTCACGGTATGGCAGGGAAGCATATTCATTGGCGGCCGCGATGTTCATGACCCTTTCTTTCTGGTGATAGAGGAAAGTCGCGCCGACGGTGTGCCTGAGGAATGTCCTGTTGTAGTCGATCTTGGCCTGGAATGACAGCTCGCGGAGTCCGTCATTCGCTCTTTTGGTGTCAAGGTAGGTGTTGCCCTGCTCCGTCTGGATCATGTCCAGAACATAGTTGCCGTTCTCGTCCACGCTAAAGTCGTGCACCCTGTAAAGGAATGGCTTCATGGAATGGCTCACGGCTGAATACACCCTGTTGTAGAATGTCGCCAATCCATAGGCACGGAGTCCCTTGGTGATGAAGCTGAGATCCTGATCCACCGAAAGAGCGGAGGTGAAATGTCCCCGGTATTGGTCCGAATAGCCCTTGCAGAGTTCGGCATAAGGATTTGTGCTGTAGCCGGTCGTCCAGCGAGGGGCTGTGCCGAAACGGACAAAAGTGTCATCCTCCTCGGAAGGCAGTACCGGAGCGAACTCGCATGGCATCGCTTTCAGGCTGTAGTTGAACAGCGTCTCCGTGCTTGTCACAGGAGTGTGCTGGAAATGAAGCTGGGTGTTCATTCTCAAGGACACTTTCGTGGTCGATGTCAGGAAGGCGTTGATGTTGGCCTGGAAAATGTATTTCTGGGAATTGATGTTCGTGTTGAAATCGGAGAAATCCGGCTTCTGGAGGATTCCGTTCTCATTGTGGGCAGCCACATTCATGAAGTAATCCACCTTCTTGCCTCCACCTGTCATGTTGATGTTGAAGTTCTGGTTGAAAGTCCTGTCCTTGAACAGAAGATTGTACCAGTCCACGTCCGGATAGGCGTACGGATTCACATGGTTCATGGTGTTCGTGATTTTCTCCTCGGAGTAGTAGGCATCCTTTCCTCTGGTCTGAAGAGCCTCGTTGAATGTGTTCATGAAGGTGACGGCATCGGCAGCTTTCGGAATTTTGGTGGCCTCGGAGGTACCGGTCTCGACCCTTACATTGATGGACATCCTCTCGGCGTTGCGTCCGCTCTTTGTCGTGATGATCATGACTCCGTTGGCTCCCCTTGAGCCGTAGAGAGAAGTCGCTGTGGCATCTTTAAGGATCGAGAAAGACTCGATGGTCTCAGGCGCTATGTTATTGAGCATCTGGGCTGTGACCTCTACACCGTCAACGATGTACAACGGGGATTGCCCGCTTCCGAATGTGGATATGCCACGGATCCAGAACGTAGCTCCGTCCGCCACACCCGGCTCTCCGGTGGACTGTACGGAGATCACTCCGGCAATCCTTCCCGCAAAAGAGGTGGAAAGGTTCGATGTGGACGCACGCAGCTCACTTGGCTTCACAGCCTGAACGGCTCCCACAAGACTCTCTCTCTTCTGCGTACCGAATCCTACAACCACCACATCGTCAAGAGTGTTGGCGACTTCGGACAGTGTTATGATCCGGATTTTGGACAACTCCTCCACAGTCAGTTCCTTCCTGTCATAGCCGATGCACTCGAAAGTCACCGTCACGGCTCCGTCCGGAAGCCGGAGGTCGAAGTTTCCGTCCACATCCGTCACCGTTCCGGTTGTCGTCCCGGCCACATAGACACCCACACCGACTATCGGCTGGTTGTCAGAGGATGAGATGACCGTCCCTTTGACGGATCTCACGTTTTCTTTACGGACAACGGAATTCTGGACCTTTGAGATTGTGACGTACTTCCCGTTGATGGAATAATGCATCGTCGGCCCAAGAATCTTGTCCAACACAGAAGTGATCGAAGCGTCCTTGAAGGATGCCGTCACCGGAATGGTCGTGTTGATCTCGTTGCTGTCGAAGATGAAATGATAACCCGTGCGGGCTTCCACCTCATCCAGGACGGCTCCTAATGTTGTAGAGGAAAAGTTCCCCGTGACCTTCTGCGCGCTCATCGCCGTTGGCAGCAAGAGACATAGCGCCAGAATGACGATAATAGGTTTGTGTCACATGAATGTTACTGGTTATTGTTTTTGATTTATGTAATAGACTTTATTGCCCTTGCGGATGCTTATAGGAAGGATGTCGGACAGGACTTTAAGGATCGTGTCCACAGAGTCATCCTTGCTGAAAGACACGCGGATGGTCCTGTCACCCAAGGACTTGTCCTCAAGGATCAAGTGGGTGTCATACTCCCTTTCGAGCCGTTTCAGAAGTGATGAGAAAGGAATATTGCTGTACTTGATTATCCCGGAGGTCCATCCGCAGTAGTCTCTGACATCCACTGCTTCCTTTGTGAGTCCCTTGTCCCCGATCGTGACCAATTCTCCCGGTGACACGAGAGTCTCTTTCTCTCCGGTCTTGAACAGAATTGAACCTTCCACCAACGCCGTGAACGCCTCACCATCCTGCTCGTAGGCGGAAATGTCGAACTTTGTTCCCAGGACCGTGACAGTGCATTTGCTCGTATTCACGTTAAAAGGCCTCTCCTTGTCATGAGCGACCTCGAAATAACCCTCTCCAGAAAGGAAGATGTCCCTGGTTCTTTTGTTGAACTCCGATGTGTAGCTCAGCCTTGACCCTGCGTTGAGCATCACCTTGGTTCCATCCGGCAAAGCTATGTCAGTCCTTCCACCCGCCGGGACATTCACGACATATTCTTGAACCGCCGCGGCAGGGATCGCCGGATCGGATTCCCCTGTGTGGATTCTGAACATCACCACGGCAATGACGACCGCCGCGGCAGAGACCGCGGACACAAAACGCCATGCCCGGCGTCTCTTATAGGACTTGATTGTGGCCTTGACATCCGCCAAGGACGCCAGCACCTCCTCTGAAGGCTTGTGAATCTGCTCCCAGAACTTTTCGTATTCACGAAACTCTTTCAATTCCTCGGGAGTGGCGGTTATCCTGTCATAAATCTCATTTATCTCTTCCTTGGTCGCCTTGCCCTCAAGGAAGCGGTCATATAACTTTCTGATTCTTGTTTCCATTCTGTAAAATCGGACTTGTTACATATTATATAACACAGAATGCAGGATTTACCTAACCTTCCCGGATGATTATTTATCCGCGTGGAGGCTAATTTCTTATGAATGAGAAGCTGTTTTGAATTGTTTGTTTGAAGGTTTGAGAGTGAAAAACTTCAGTTTCGACCGCTTCTTCCAAGGAAGATAGCGGTGCTATCTGACTGAAGAAGCGGGAAGAAAATGAAGATTTTTCACCTCAAAGAACATTTCAAACAATTCAAAACAGCTTCTGAATATATAAACGTACCTTACTCCCCCTGAGAACCGGCAGGAGTACATTCTTTTATGAAAATGGAAATCAGTCGGTTAACCTCCACGGCTGCCTTATCATTATCATTTCTTCTCCAAAGCGCTGAGGAAGAACTCTTTCTGCGGAGAGTCCGAAGCTGAGATGCGGCCTTTCAGACGCCAGACACGGTTGTAGATGACACTTTTTTCCTTGCCCATCAAGGCCGAGATTGTCGTGCTGGAGAACCCGGCGGCCGTGAAACAGAACAACAGGAAGTCGTCCTCTTTCCAAGACGGAAAATCGCCACGGAGACGCGACATCACGCTGTCCATCGTCTGATCCAGCATGGCCTCCAGCCCTCTTTGCGTCTTCTTGTCACTGCGCAGACCTTCGACGATGGATTTCACCTCCTTGAGGATCTTCGGCTGCAAGTTGTCCGTGCCTTCATAGACATAGTACTGCTCGCAAAGACGTTCAAGGACGTTGAAGCGGTCGATGTCTTTCAGTCCGGCCTTGCTGACCGGCCTTGAGAGACGGGCCTGAAGGTCTTCTGCGATATTCATAAACTTCTCCGTCTCAAGTCGTTCCGCTTCAAGTTTACGCCGTGCCTCCGCTTTGCGTACAAAATAGACAGCGGACACGGCGGCGAGTGCCAGCAACGCGCCAAGGGCCAGAACCCAAAGTTTCAGACGAGCCGCATGGAGCCTCTCCCTGTCAGCCTCGGCCTGTCCTTGAATATAATCCCTCTGGCTTGCGGCCACAGCCTCGGAAAGAGCGGCCGACTGGGTCCGGTTGGCATATTCCATAACTTTTTCAAGGGATGCGAGAGCCTTCTTTGAATCTCCGCCACGGGAGGAAATCTGATATTCACGGAAATTCACATCAGCGATTTCCGCATCGGTCTCAGCTGTGGCACGGGCTTCCAAGAGCCACCGTTGGGATTCGGAAGACTTTCCCGCGACAGAATAGGCATAGGCCAGGATTCCTTTGTCGGAGGACGAGAGAGGGAAATCGAGATCCCGCGCCGCGCGGCTCAGAAGATCAATCGCAAGCGCCGGATCCAAGGTGTCCTTACTCATCGCAAGAGCGGCATAGGACTCAAGGCAGCGCGCCTCCAGAAGAGTGTCCCGCATCTCGTGGGCATCGAAAAGGACGCTTTTGAATATGTCCTCAGCGGCTCCGTACCGCCCCAGTCCGGATTCCGCCTGACCTATCTCCAACAATGCCTGTTGGGACTCGCGCTGAAAACCGGCTACCTTGAATGCCTCGGCGGAGCGCGCGAGGTACATCATCTCGTCCGTGGAGTTGCCGGAAGCGTTGCATGTGTGCGCCATGTCGTAGCATATCCGGGCCACACGCAGGGTATCCGCGGCCTTGACTGAATATTCAAGAGCCTTGATGTAGGTGACTATCGCGGCTGGAAAATCCCCGTCATTGAACTGGTTGCGTCCGAGGCAGTAAAACGCCCTCCCCTTCTGGCCATCATCGCCTCGCCTGTCGAACCAGTCCGCCATCTTCCTCACATCCTTTGTCTCCAAGGTGTTGACGTAGCCAAGCCCCTGCTCGACCTCATCCAAAGCCTTGTCCATCTGGCTGAACAGTCCGGTGTCGCATGAAGACAGTGCCACAATGCAGGCGACAGTGATAATCAGGTAACTTGCTGGTTTCATCGGAAATGGTATTTGAATATCGGGATCAGGCGCATCAGGGTCAATCATTCCATCCCTGCGCCAGGATCGGATGCTCCAGACCATCCGGAGAAACCAGAACGGAGCCGACCTCCGGCTGGGCCAGATGGCCTATTATGTCGAAAGTCTGGAAGTCGCGGCGGAACTTCTCGGCGGACAGAATCGGAATCGTGAACAATAGCCTGAAGTCATCACCTCCGTTCATGGCGGCGGAGACAGGATCGATGTCCAGTTCCTTGCCGGAAGAGAAGCTGTTGCCCTCGAAAGGAATCTTGTCGGCGTAGATCTTCACGCCCAAGCCTGACTCACGGGCCAGTCTCTTTACCGCGTCCGAAAGGCCGTGGGAGACCAGATAACCGTGTGACGGGTAAATCTGAGCGTCCTCCAGCCTGGTGACGATCGAGGCGCTGAGTTCCGGCTTGAGATAGCTCCCGATCAGCATCTTGTATTTCTCAAGCTGAGGCTGGACGGAATCATCCTTGGTCTTGTCGAACCCACGTTTCTCCCGTTCCAGAATCTGCTGGCCGAGGAAAGCCGCGCCGAGACTTCCTGACACGCAGACGAGATCCATGCTTCTGGCCTTTACCGTGCGTCCCTTCGTCAACTTGAATTCCTCCCCGATTGCCGAGACACTGATTGTCAACCCGTTCGGTGACGGAACCAAATCCAGGTCAACCGCCGAGAATCCGTGTTCCTTGGCGGCTGTCACGACTCCGAGCCAAAGATCCTTGATGTGGCTGAAATCCAGTTTGGCGGAGACGCCTAACCTTACGGACAACAGCCGTGGGTGCGACATGGATGCATATATTTCCCCGGCCACGGCCACAACAGACTTGTAGCCAAGATGTTTAAGAGGGAAATATGTCAGGTCGAAATCCATCCCTTCCACAAAAAGCCTTGAGGCGGAAGATAAAAAACTCCCGGCCGCCGGCTCAAAACCAATTTTTCCCTGTCGAGAGAAACCACTACCCTCGAAAAGCAGGTCGATAGCCTGCGTTTTGCCATATTCATTAAATGTCTTTTCCGCCATGATCGGTAATATTTCAAATGATGGTTAATAACACGGTGAACCAATTATTTTCTTCACCGATTTATCTTTAGGCAAAATTAGCACAATTTGTTAAATTTGTAGTCCACATATTTTCTTATGAATATAATAATTAGAGATAATGTTATGAAAAAAGTGATTCTTGCCCTCATGGCAGCCCTGATGGTTCTGCCGTTCAGCGTGGCAGCAAAAAAAAGAAAACCTGCCGACATCAATGTGATTTCCTACAACATCCGTGTCGGGACAGCCAAGGATGGCACCAATTCATGGGAATACCGTTACCCGGTTTCCGCGATGATGATCATGGACCAGAAACCGGACATATTCGGACTCCAGGAAGCCCTGGATTTCCAATTCAAGTACCTTGAGGAATATTGCCCCGACTACAAAGGCATCGGAGTAGGCCGCGAGGACGGGAAGCACAAAGGCGAGCACATGGCCATATTCTACAACAAGAAGACTGTCAAGCTGATCAAATGGGGAACGTTCTGGCTTTCGGAGACTCCGGAAAAGCCTTCCATGGGTTGGGACGCCGCATGCTTCCGCTCAGCCACATGGGCTTTGATGAAGGACAAGGACAGCGGAAAGAAGTTCTACTATGTGAACACGCATCTTGACCACGTCGGCTGGGAGGCCCGCAAGAACGGACTTCAACTGATCGTGGACAGGATCGCAAGCATCAATCCGGAGAACTACCCGATGATCCTCACTGGAGACTTCAACATGAAGATTGACCGTCCGGAATTCGATGACCTCAAGAAGGTCATGCAAAACGCGCGCGAGGTGGCCGTCAAGACAGACCATCACAACACCTACAACGGGTGGGGCAAGGCTCCGGCGGACGAGATCATCGACTACATCTGGTTCAAGGGATTCAGCAGCTGCACTGAATATCAAACCATCACAAAGCCGTATATGGAAAGGACCTTCGTTTCTGACCACTATCCTATCAAGGCCACACTAATTTTTTAATGCCAATCGTTCCGCAAGAACATGAATATATTCAAAATGAAGAAGTTGATCACTATCACCGTGGCCGCCGCGCTGGCGGTTCCGGTTTTTGCCCAGGGAGCCTTGAAGCAGGATTCTCCTGAGCGTCACGGGATGAATCCGGAGAAACTCGCCCAAGTTGACAGAGTCATCAACGAAGCGATAACGGCCAAAGAGATTCCCGGAGCCGTGCTCTCTGTCGTCAGGGGGAACGACATCGTTTATCTGAAGGCCTACGGCAACAAGTCCGTGGTGCCGACGGTGGAGCCGATGACGACCGAAACGCTCTTCGACCTCGCCTCCGTCAGCAAATGCGTGGGCACGACGCTCGCCTTCATGCAGTTGATCGAGAACGGGTACGTACGCCTCACCGACAATGTGGACAGGTATATTCCCGACTTCAAGCCTTGGACCGACCCGGAAAGCGGCGAGACTGTGGACATCACGGTAAGGGATCTTCTGTCACACTCTTCCGGACTGACGCCTTACATCAACGCCGACACATTCGTCAAGGAATATGGCGGAAACAATCCAGAGAAGATGGAGTGGTACATCGCCACCAAGGTCAAGAGAAACTTCCGTCCCGGCACCGATTTCATGTACAGCTGCCTGAACTTCGTCACACTGCAACGGATCCTGGAAAGAGTCACCGGAGAAAAGCTTTATGAATATGCCCAAAAACATGTCTTCGATGTCCTCGGACTGACGCACACCTGCTATTTCCCGTTGATTTACACCCCCGCGGTCAGCAATTCGGCCGAACTGGCCGGACTCTGCGCTCCTACAGAGGTTCAGGCTGACGGCAAGCCACTGGTAGCACAGGTTCACGACCCGATGGCCCGCAGGATAATGGGTGGTAATTCAGGCAACGCCGGAGTGTTCTCCAACGCCGAGGACCTGTCCGTGATCTGCGCGGCCATCATGAACGGCGGCTGCCTCGTTGACAAAAAGGGTAACTCCCTTGAATCCACCAGAATCCTGAGCCCGGCCACGGTAAGGCTGATGACCACGATTCCGTCACAGAACGATCCATCCGTGGGACGGGCCCTCGGCTGGGACAAGAAGAGCTCCCACAGTGGCCTCCGCGGGGATCTATTCAATCCGGAGACCACGATCATGCACACCGGCTACACCGGAACCTCCATCGTGATCGATATGGAAAGCAAGACCGCTGTCATCCTGCTGACCCACAGGGTTCACCCTCAGGATAAAGGCGGCGTGGGCCGTCTCCGCGCCCTCGTGGCCAACATCGTGGCCGGCACCATCATTCAGAACGACTGAATATGACCGTTCACCGTCTCATAGGATCACAGCTTGCCGCCATCATCTTTTTGGTGACGGCAGGCACTGTCTCAGCCCAGACCCAGAAAGAACTTCTGGATGAGTTGGACAGAACGATTGAGGAGGCGGAATCCTATGTCTCGGCAAAAGAGGTACGCATAAAGACCATCGAAAACACTCTCCACTCACGTGGAGTCTCTCCTGAAAGACAGTACCGGATCTACGGTGAACTGTTCGATGAGTATCAGCCTTTTAATTATGGCAAGGCAGTAGAGACTCTTGATAAACAGATGGAGATAGCCATGCTTCTTGGCGACAAGAGCAAGCTGAATGATGTCTATCTCAAGGAAGCGATGCTGAACACGGCCGCCGGAGAGTTTCTGGAAGCCAGGAATGATCTGGCGCGGGTTGACACGACCATATTCACAAAAGAGCAGGAAATCGCTTACTGCAATGTCCAGCAACGGTTCTGGTTCGATTATGACGAGAACCTGAAAGGTGCTGACAAATCCATGCTTAGAAAAGTGGCGTATTACCGTGAGCGCCTGCTTGCCTTGGCGGACCCTTCGAGCAGCCTGAGCCGTTATGTGACAGTACCAAGTACATCGATGAGAAGTACTTCGCCCAGGCGGACTTCATCAACAGGCACTCGCTCTCAAGAATGGATCCCGCAAGCCACGACTATGCTAACCTGGCATATTTCCAGGCAAGGATCTGCGAGAGCCTCAACCGCCGGGAGGAGATGAAGAACTGGTTCATCCGCTCCGCTATGGCGGACATCAAGACCGCCACCAAGGACAATGCCTCGCTGTTCAGTTTGGCGGACGCCCTGTTCAAGGACGGAGACTACGCGAGGGCTTTCAAATATTCAAGTTTCTCCCTTGAGGACGCGATCGCCTTCGACGCCAAACTGCGCCAATGGCAGATCTCCGCGATTCTTCCAGCCGTGCAGAAAAGCTACACGGACATCCAGCAGACCCATCAGAAAAAGACAAGTAATATGCTTGTGGCGATGTATGTGCTGGTGTTCCTGCACAAGAGTGCGGACGGGAAGCTGACCGCCGGACCGATCTGGGATTTCGACTGGGGTGTGCTTTCCTACAATGTTTCCCCACAGGCCAGAAACGGTCTGGTAAACAGGGATTCCTTCTGGTACGCAAGGCTGTTCGATGATCCTGATTTCAAGGCCGCGGTCAAGTCCCGGTGGAACGAACTGCTTCCTCAGCTGAAGACGATTCCGGCCTACATCGATGAGATGGAGAAGACGCTTCAGACCTCGGCTGAGCTGAATTTCAAGATGTGGGATCCGGCAGAGGACGCATCGCAGAACGGTGGTGTGATTGTCAACGGAGACGAGAGGATGACGTACAACGCAGCCGTGGAGAGATTGAAAAAGATTTACGAAGAACGATTGGAAATAATAAGCAAGAATCTGTAAATGAAAATATTAAAGTACTTGATAATGACAGCGGCATCCGCCTTGGCAATCTGCGGCTGCTCTGAGAAAGACGAGACTGAAAAGAAAATCGACGACCTTCTTTCGCGGATGACCCTGCACGAGAAGATCGGTCAGATGAACCAGCTTTCCGGCGGAGACTGGCTGACCGAGGCCGCCGAGAAAGGCGAGGTAGGTTCCATCCTCAACTGTGTGGATCCGGCTGAGATAAACAGGGTCCAGAAAGCCGCTGTCGAAAGAAGCCGGCTGGGAATTCCGATCCTTGTCAGCAGGGATGTCATCCACGGCTTCAAGACCATATTCCCGATTCCGCTTGGACTCGCGGCCACTTTTGATCCGGAATTGGTTGAGAGTGGCGCCCGTGTGGCAGCCGTCGAGGCCGCTTCCTGCGGAGTGAGATGGACATTCTCCCCGATGCTGGACATCTCAAGGGATCCACGCTGGGGCAGGATCGCCGAGAGTTCCGGAGAGGATCCGTACCTTGACGCCGTAATGGGCACCGCTATGGTTCGTGGCTATCAAGGCAATGGGGATTCAACCTCCATTGCCGCCTGCCTCAAGCATTTTGTAGGCTACGGGGCGACCGAAGGAGGCCGTGACTACAACACAGTCGAACTCTCCGAAAGGACTTTGCGCAATGTTTATTTCCCTGCGTTCCAGGCAGGTGTGGACGCCGGTGCGATGACCCTGATGACTTCGTTCAACACCATCGATGGAGTCCCTTCCACAGGCAACAAATGGCTGCTTCAGGACATATTGAGAGGAGAATGGGGATTCGACGGAATGATCGTGACCGACTGGAACTCTTCCGGCGAGATGATTATGCACGGATTCGCCAAGGATCTAAAGGACGCCACCGATCTGGCCGTCAACGCCGGAGTAGAGATGGATATGATGTCCTACGGCTACATATCCTTCATCGAGGAACTGGTCAAAGAAAAGAAAATCAGCGAGAAACAAATCGATGACGCTGTCAGAGACATCCTTCGCCTGAAGTTCCGCCTCGGGCTGTTCGACAATCCTTACGTCAAGGAGGAAGGCTCAGGAGATGTTCTCTACGCCCCGTCACATCTGGAGGCCGCCAAGCAAAGCGCCATTGAATCAGCCATCCTTCTGAAGAACGACAACGCGGCTCTTCCTTTGAAGGATGCCAAGACTCTGCTCGTGACCGGTCCTTTGGCCGACGCTCCTTACGAACAGATGGGCACTTGGGCCTTTGACGGGGACGAGACTCATTCCGTCACCCCTCTGGCAGCTCTCAAAAAGGATTACAACGTGATCTACGAACCGGGGACCGCCTTCAGCCGCGACAGAAGCATTGCAGGAATCGCTAAGGCAAAGGCCGCCGCGTCAAGGGCAGACGCCATCGTGGTGTTCGCCGGAGAAGAGGCGATCCTCTCAGGCGAGGCGCACTGCCTGTCCGACCTGAATCTTCAAGGTGCTCAAAGCGAGCTGATAGCGGCAATGCGGCAGACCGGCAAAAAGGTCATCGTGGTCGTGATGGCCGGCAGGCCTCTGACCATCGGCCGCGACCTGGAGAACTGTGACGCGATGCTTTATTCGTTCCATCCCGGCACAATGGGTGGCGAGGCGATCGCCGACCTCCTGAGCGGAAAGGCCGTTCCGTCCGGAAAGACTCCTGTCACCTTCCTAAAGACCGTCGGCCAGGCTCCGATGTACTACAACCACCTCAACACCGGCCGTCCGAACACCGGCACCGAGACCCTCCTGATGGACCTTCCTCTCAAAGCCGGCCAAACCTCCAACGGCTGCACCTCCTACTACCTCGACAGCGGCTACGGCCCGCTCTTCCCGTTCGGCTACGGCCTGAGCTACACCACCTTTGAATATTCCGACATAGCTCTCGACAGCCGTGAATATACCGCCGTCGACACGATCAAGGTCAAATTCACCCTGAAGAACAGCGGAGAATATGCCGGCATTGAGGTCGCACAGCTCTACGTTCGTGACCTCGTCGGATCCATCGCCCGCCCTGTCAAGGAACTCAAAGGTTTCCAAAGGGTTGCGTTGAACGTCGGCGAATCAAAGGTCGTGGATTTCTCGCTTCCTGTCTCCGCCCTCGCCTTCTGGAACATCAACAATGAATATATTGTCGAGCCCGGTGATTTCCAACTCTGGGTAGCCACCGACTCCGCCTCCGGCGAGCCTGTCGGATTCACTGTCAGATAGTCTGGAATCTATAGGTTTCTCAGGCAAATAGTCTTGTCATTTAGATTATGTCTTTGTTGGCCAATTACCACAAAGACATAATCTGATTCTTATCACCCACGGCACTAAAACCGGAATAATCGCATAGAATCTGTTTTGAGTTGTTTGAAATGTTCTTTGATGTGAAAAATCTTCAAAAACAGCTTCTTAGTCCTGTCTCAAAGTCTCAATCCTCTCCGGAGACAGCCCTGTGGCAATCCCGATCTGTTCAACCGGGATGCCTAACGACAGCATAGACTTAGCGACTTTCTCTATACCTTTCTCTATACCCTTCTCTATACCCTTCTCAACGCCTTCCGCCGTGCCTTGCTCGACACCGGCCTTAAAGCCTTTGCGGTAGCCCTGCTGCTCGGCACCTTTGATGTACGGGTGCATCTCTTTTTCTGTCATCATATCGCTGAAATAGTTGTCAATCTCCTGGTCGTCAAGGCCGCTGACACGCATCGCCCGTTCCAACCTCTCAAACTCAGCGTCTTTCTCCGACCTCGACTTCGCAAATATAGCGAAATTTCTGAATATCCGGCACCATCCCGCAACAGGACTGTCATATTCATCAGTATAACGCATTATCCTCGGCAACTCCAACAGGTAGAACGACATCCGGTCGCCGAACGGCTCGGCCGTCTCGACCTCACGCAGACTATAATGGTACAGGATTTTGTCCTCAGGCGAGTCCGGATGATCGTCCTCATAGTTCATTATGCAGATGACCTTGACGGGTGTCAGGGCA
Organism: Alistipes sp. CAG:435; assembly: GCA_000433355.1. Classification (GTDB taxonomy): domain Bacteria; phylum Bacteroidota; class Bacteroidia; order Bacteroidales; family UBA932; genus Cryptobacteroides. The sequence continues at coordinate 23,621 of FR893138.1, forward strand.
TATTCCTCATCCCCGCGCTTCACCTGTCTGGTCACCAGCCTTGAACCATAAAAGAGCAGACGGTCGCGCTGGTCGAAACGCGAAGCCTTCTGCATCTCGACCAGAATCGTCCCGCCCGGTGTCCGGCAAAGAAGGTCGAAGAATATCCTCTTGTCCTGCGAAGACATCTCCGTCAGTTCAGTGTTCCGGAACTCAACCGACATGATATCCTCCTGAAGGATGTCATTGAGGAGCCGGACAAGCAGATCCGGGTGGCTCTGGAACAGATACTTGAACGCCCAGTCGCAGGTCAGGTCAAGATACTCCGGCGTGGCGAGCCGCTGCGCGTAGGCGTCCTTCTCCTCGTCGGTCATCCCGATGAACCGCCCGTCGTTCTCAATCAGCCTACGGCAGTGGCGGTAACGTTTAAGGTACTGCTCCTCCTCTGACACTGTGGCCGAGCTACCAGCGGTTTTCTCCGTGGCTTTGCTATCTGTGGTCTCCTTGTTAATAACTTCCTCCTGTTCAATGGCATGTTGGCCATTTAAGTCTCGTCCAACAATCTCGTGGTCCATTGCCTCACGTTCAATGATGCCCTGTTCAAAGGTCCCCTGATCAATGGACCGCTGTTCAATGGTCCCTTGGTTAATGGTAGTCTGGTCATCGGCCTTCCGCCTGACGGCACATTTTCTCCCTGAAGTCCTCATAGTTGAAGTGAATCATGTCTGTTTGTCAAAATGTCCCGCGATTTCTCCCGGAACACGACCGCAAGTTAGGCATTCCTAATGAAAGGAAACAGAAAGAAACACATTCAATTCATAAAAAACAGAAATATTTTCGGTGATACCCCCGAAGAAAACACTTTTTGAGACGCACATTCTCCACTCAGAGCTCCCGGCAAGGCACTCAACCCGACAACCCACCACAGCAATACGAACAAGTTGATCTATGTTTGAGGACATGTTGTATTTGAAAAACCACAAGACATAACACTTCTGGCTCGTGGACATGACTGATAGTGGCATCTCTTAAATCCGTACCTCTTGAAAGCGGCACCGTTCACCTTGAGGAACTTCAAAGGCTCTTGGGTAACGTTTTGGGCCATTTTCGTTCCCCAAGAGCGCTCCGCAGCCCTCCCGAGAGACGTTTCAGCCCAAAAACGTTCCCCAAGCCTCCCCTCCGAAAGGTCGCCGAAGGATATTAGATTTCCCGTAATGCAAAAGGCACCGCCGATTCTGCAAAACGAGAACGGTGGTGCCTTGTCGCATTTAGAGTTTGGCAAAGCCCTACAGACATGCTGACCGACTCTTGTCAATCATCACAGTATGCCCCAAATTCTATCTGCTCTGGGTAAAATGATCTGAACCACGCAAAACGCTTGTCTGTCCTTACGACCTCCATCAAGGCTTCACTGACTTGATCGGCCGTCAAAGGATGATAATGCCATCCATAATTCGGATTCTTGTTTATCGCCTCGGCAATCTCCTCGGCTGTCATCCTTCCCTCATCACCATGAAGAATCATGCCCCCGCTACGCCGCAAAGCCTCTCTTCTATTCTCAGCCAAGATTTCATATGCCGCTTGCTGGATAAATGTGTGAAATAATTTCATATCACTTGACTAAAAATCATAACCTTTGATGTTGTCTTTGTAGGTGTTCCATTTTTCTTTGTATGCCTCCACTGATTCCATTGGAACCCAAATTGACAGTAGGTTTTTATCGCAATCCTCAAAAGGATCCGAGCCATAAGTGTCAATTTTTGACGGATCTATTACCTTAATATACACATCTTTAAGCAAATTACAGTCACTGAATGGCGTAGAATCATCAAGGCTTTTTAGCGAACTTGGTAGGCTAATCATTGACAACTTTAAGCAACTCCAGAAACTATTTTTAGTTAACTTTATAACGCCTTCATTTAATTCTACTTTTCTCAGTAATTTGCATCCTTGAAAAGTAAATGCATTTATATCTGTGACACTTCCAGGAACGGTTATCTCCTCAAAGTCATTATTACAAAATGCACTGTTATCAATAAATTTTAGATCGTCAGGCCAGACAATATCTCGTAACCTACAACCATAAAAAGCGTGATCTAAAATCGTTTGAAGTTTTTTAGGCAACATTAAGGTATTATCCTCAAAAGCATTTTCGCATGAATAAAATGCGAATTCACCTATTTTCAGAACATTATCTGGGAACGTCAGTGCTTTCATGGATGAACACTCACAGAATGCGTAATCATCTATTGAAGTCAAACTCTGAGGTAGTTTTACGGACAAGAGTCCAGTACAAGTGCAAAATGATTTTTCCCCTACTGTTAACACTGTATCCGGTATAACAATAGATTGAAGTTTTGACTGCTTATAAAAAGCCATATTCCCAATAAATGTAATAGGCTTCTCAAAAGTGATGATTCCCACATCACCGACATAAGTATTGGATACTATAGCAGAGCCAAACGCATCCTCATTATACGGCTTTAATACTTTCTTATCGGTTGTCGTGTATATGATGACATTATCAGATTGGTAAACAACAACATCGCAAGACGTGGCAATATTTCCGACCGTTGTCGTTATCTTTGCTTGGCCAGCCTTAAGAGCGGTCACTTTACCGTCGGCAACCTTGACGACCAACTCGTCCGAGGACGACCATGTTACGGTCTTGTCGGTAGCGTCATTCGGTTTTATGCTGACCGTAAGGGTTTCCGTATCACCGACTTGCATTGACAAACCGGTTTTGTCCAATGTGATAGATGTCACGGCTATAATCCTTGCCGAAACCTTGACGCTGCAAGTGGCGGATTTCTCGCCAGCGCTGGCTGTGATTGTGGCCGTACCTTCTTTAAGGGCAGTGACGGTGCCGGAATTCACACTGGCTACCGAGGCATTGGATGACGCCCAAGTCACACCGTCATATTCAGCATCCTTAGGCAGGACGGTTGCCATAAGGCTGAAGGTCTCGCCCTCAACCATTTCGATTGTCGCAGTGTTCAATGACACGGACGACACCTCAACTTGCGTTTCTTTCTCTGTGCAGCCTATTATAAGAGCTAACAAGAAACACAACACAGTGCTAAGTTTTGCAAAAATTTTCATATTCATATTATGTTAGAATTTGAACACTCCTTTATAGAGTCCACTCAAAAAAGCAGTTTACGCTTTCATCAGCTATTATTGTATATAAATGGCCAATTAAACCAAACAAACTTTTCAAGTGGACTCACTACTACTTATTCTGTTGGCCTCTCAACACACTCTCCTAACTGGATAGGATCACCATTTTTCCACGTTGAGATATCATTCGGTTCTCCAACAGAAAGAACAGGATAGATATTCTCCGTTTCCTGATTGTATGCAATCCAACCACCAGTGTTGCTTTGGGAGAATTGCACTGTAATTGTTCGCCCATCTTCTACCAAATCCGCAGTGTAGAACGTCCTACCGCCAGGAACTTCTGGGCCATGCAACTGTAAATTAGTAATAACCATAACAAATAATATGTCTCGGCACGGCCCCGATGCTGATTAAGTTTTATAAACAAAGAAAGTGTGGAGCCGATTCGTTTATCTTAACAGAGGCTGTGGTAAAACCTTGGAATAAATAAACAGAAACAATCCCCACACCTGTATCGTTGAGTGTAGGGTACACGCAAGCGAATACAGATGAAATGGTGTTGTCGAAGTCCCTATTCCGTTGAAAATTACCACATTTTCTGTTAAAGGACAGTGCGAAAACACTTTCACCTAATATGTATGTCTGGGTCATTCGACCTAAAACGATGCTAATATAGCAATATTTTCGTAGATGACAACACCTGTGAGGGTGGCACCGGGGCAAAGGGGATACGTGAAATGCGTGGAGGATTAGGTAATGATATTCAATGCATTAAAGAAATGCCTTTGGGTTGATTCGACTAAAGGCGAGGCGACTTTTAACTGATATTCAAGAAGTTAGACATCACCCATTGAGAATGAGGGCGTGGCGGATAAATGACTGGTAATCAAAGATAAAAGCACTTGTCCTGGTGGCAGAAACGGGCACCAGAATACCGTACCAGAGTTATGAATCTCAATCAGTTAAGTGCCACGCCTCCCCAAAAAACCACCTCACCTACACATAGCCAGTCACCCTCAACTTCACTATGCCAACACACAGCAATAAGATTCCCGCACACGCATGAGAGTCCAATCATTCTCGGCAAAAGCACAATTTTTATCATAAAGTGATTATCATAAAATGATAAAATGTTATATTTGCAATGTAAAATGTTGTGACTATGCTAAATCCATTCATTACGACCGGCTATGCCGGAGCCAAATATTTTTGTGACAGGGTCAAAGAGACGAAGGATGTTGTGGAGCTGCTGACCAATGGCAACAACATCGCTCTGATCTCCCCGAGACGTTATGGTAAAACTGACCTTATCCGGCACTGCTTCGCACAAAAGGAAGTGAGGGATAACTATCTAACTTTCATCATAGATGTGTATTCAACAAGTTCGTTGGCTGAAATGGCTGACAAGATGGGAAAAACTATTCTTGAACAGCTAAAGCCGAAAGGAGAGAAAGCGTGGGGAAAGTTTATCGGTGCCCTGACTTCACTCAAGGCAGGGATATCCTATGATGCGGCCGGTGTCCCTTCTTGGAGTGTTGAGATTGGAGACATCAAGAATCCGGCAGTCACTCTTGATGAAATATTCAAGTACATTCAGAATTCAGACAAACCCTGCCTCGTTGCGATAGATGAGTTCCAACAGATACTGAAATATGACGAAAAGAATGTTGAAGCGACCATAAGAACATACGTCCAGTATTGCACCAATGCCAACTTCATCTTTTCCGGCTCGCAAAGAGAGATGATGGGTGCTATGTTCACATCATCCGCAAGACCATTCTACCAAAGCGCCACCATCATTAACCTTCCGCGAATTGAGGAGATGGAATATTCAAAATTCTGTGATAGATTATTTGAAGAATATGGAAAACATCTGGATGAAGATGTTGTCTCTGCCCTGTACGATGAGTTTGACGGTACCACTTTCTACCTTCAAAAGATCATGAATGTTCTCTTTATGAGAACCAAAGAAGGAGGAAAATGCCACATGGACTGCCTAGCTGAGGCAATCAACTATGTTATCGACTTCAGTTCAGAGACTTACGAAGATTTGATCTATCAGTTGCCGGAGAGGCAGAAACAGGTTTTGCTCGCCATTTCAAAAGAGCGTAAGGCGCAGAACATCACCTCATCATCTTTTGTCCGGAAATATTCACTCACATCGGCCAGTTCCGTCAATTCCGCTGTCAAAGGGCTGCTTGACAAAGGACTGCTTACCCACAACCATGGTGTATATCAAGTCTACGATCTTTTTCTGGATGTCTGGATCCGAGAGCGGTATCTGAAATAGAAATCCAAAGCGACCACAAAGGACATTAGATCAGTTCGCGGACTATCTCGTCAGAGGTGAAGAGGCGGGATTCGGGGATGCGGATGCTGGCGCCCTGCCTCTCAAGAGCTCCTTCGCTCAAAAGGGCGTCAACAACAGTGCTGTCTGTCAATGAATATAATTCCGTGGCTTTCAGGCCTTTGTCGGTGCGGAGGGAGAGCATGATTCTCTCGACACGAATGTCCTCCGGCGAAAGGGTCTCGAAGTTTCTTGAATATGTGGCCAACTTTCCGCTTGGATTCCTGGATGAGGTTTGACGCGAAGACAAGCCCGAATTACAGGATGAGATTACGTCCAGATTCCGGGATGAAGTTTGACACGAAGTCGAGTCCGGATTACAGGACGAGATTCTGTCTGGATTGCAGGATGAGGTTTCATCCTGCTGACGGTGCGGGAGTTCCTGGCTGTTCCAGGAGCGTACATTGCCGGTCAGGGAATGGGCACCGGGGCCGAGGCCGATGTACGGTGCCCGGCGCCAATAGGCGCTGTTGTGGACGGCTTCGAAGCCGGGCTTTGCGAAATTGGAGATTTCGTAATGATGGTAGCCGGACCGCCCAAGACATCTGCACAGGATGTCGTACTGCCGGCGACATTGTTCCTCGGAAGCCTCAACGTAACGCCCGTCGGCTACCATCTTGGCAAGGGCGCTTCCTTCCTCTATTGACAGTTGGTAGGCCGAAATGTGCTCTGGAGAAAGTTCCAAGGCCTTTCCGATCGTGTCTTTCCAGGTCTCGTCCGTCAGTTGGGATATGCCAAAGATCAGGTCAATGCTGATGTTCCGGACTCCGCTTTCGCGAAGGATATGGAAAGCCTTGACGGCATTCCCTGCATCATGGCGGCGGTTCATCCAACGGAGAATGTCATCGTTGAATGACTGGATGCCCATGCTGATCCTGTTCACACCCAAGGCCAGAAGTCCGCGGACATATTCACGGCCTTTTTCCACTATATCTTCGGGGTTCACTTCAACGGTAAACTCATCGAAGAGTTCTGTCTGGGTGGTCACTTCGACAGGCTCAGTGACCAGAGAAAGCTGTTCAGTGACCAAAGAAAGCCGTTCAGTCTGGGAAACCGCACCGACAATCCGTGACAAAACATCAAGAGGAAGCACCGATGGGGTGCCTCCTCCGATGTATAGGGTGTTGACCGCATCCTGTGCGGACATATTCATTTCCAGTTCCTTCCGGCGGTCACGAATCTCAGCGATGACGGCATCTGCATATTCATTGAACGCCTGTCTGCTCCGGCATATTTCCGAATAGAAGTCGCAGTAAGTGCAGAAACTGCCGCAGAAAGGGACGTGAAGGTAGATCACAGGTTAGCGGAGCAAGAGTTCAGTCTTGCCGAGGAACGCCTGAGAGGTGTAGGCCTCAACCGTGTATATTCCCGACTGATAGGAAGGAATGTCGTTGAGATAGATGCTCAGGTCAACCTCCTTACCCTCGTAGTCAACCTCACGGGAAGCGGAGGCGACCATAGTCTGGCCGTTGAACGAGAACGAGGTCTGCGTGCTGTTGGTTAGAAGGATTCCGTCCGGATCCTTGACGCGGAGATAGACTCTCACCGGTCCCTTAGGAGCCAGGTCGTTCTCGACAAGGCTCAGGGAGGCCAGAAGTCTCACTACCCTGCTGCTACGGTCCGTAACCTTGTCGGAAGCGTTGTAGGCGGCGACGCTCAAACCTCTGGACTTGATCACGGAGCCGGCCGCCACCTGACCGGAAAGGTTCTCGACCTGTCCCTTGAGGTCAGCGTTCTCCGCACGGCTTTCGGCGGCCTCGCGGCGCGCGGCGGCGGCATCGGCTGTCAGCTTGTGGTTCAATGTGTTGAGCGAGTCAATCTGCACTATGTAGTTTCTCATGATGCTGCGCAGGGTTCCGAGTTCCTTCTCGTACTGACGCATCTTGCGGCGGTTCGTGGCCTCGGTCTTCTGGATCCTCTCTATCAACTGGTTAACCTCTTCCTTGGAGGAATCCAGCTGGCTGTTGATCGATGCATAGTCAGATGAAAGGCTGTCATAGTCCCCTCTCAAGGCGATCATCTGCTGGGTAAGGTCTTCCTTCTCAGCGTTAAGGTCCTTTACAAGGCTGGACTTCGAGAACCAAATGTAGGCAAGTCCCGCGGCAAGCAGCACCGCCACAGCCACAAGAATCCACATAACCTTCTTGAGGCTTTCATTCTTTCTTTCCTGCTCTTCGCGATCACGACGCTCGCGGATAGGATCAATTTCTGCCATAGTCTTTCGATTTAATGATTAATGACACAAAAATAACAAAACTATTTCATATCTTTGCTTCGTTAGCAAAAATCGGACTATTATGAAATATTTTATCAGAGCTGTCAAATACTTTTTCTACTTCACCATCCTGTTTGTGGTCATAATGGCGGCGCTCGTGTTCATCGGAGTCGTCAAGGCTGATGTCAGCCTAATGTTCCGCGATGGCTATAAGTCGCTGTGGCAGATAGCCTTGCTATTCGCTTTCGTTTCAGCCTTCTACCCAAGATTCGGTTTCATCAAAAGATCAGTCATATTAAAAGGTGAATATTCCGACCTCCGTGGCGGGATTATTGAATATATGGAGATGCGCGGCTACCGCCTCGAAAGCGAGGATGGCGAGAATATGACATTCCGCCTCCGCTCCAAGTTCAGCGCCCTCTTCAAGATGTTCGAGGATCGGATCACAATGACCCGCGAGCTTGGCGGCTTCGAGGTGGAAGGCCTGACCAAAGAAGTGGTGCGGATTGTCGGCGGACTGGAGTACAAATTCCGGGTGCTGGACGAGGAGTAATCCACATTTACGGGAAATGAATATGCTCGATCGGTGCTGCCGGCACCATTGAAGCACAGATATAACACTCTAATATTCAAAGATTATGGCAGAAGAACTCAAGACTGTCGCAAAGTTCGACAACGCGATGAGCGCCCACATCACAGCGGGTATGCTCAATGAGAACGGCATCCCTGCCGCAGTGTTCGGAGAGAACTCCTCCTACGTCTCACTGAACTATGTAGATCCAGTCGAGGTAAAGGTCAACGCGGCCGACTACGACGCCGCCATGGCCCTCATCAACTCCAACGACCGCTAATATCGGCCATAAGCCTTAGGCGCAAGACTCCATTATTAGACAAATCCGCTACGCCTCGTCAAGAATCTTCTTGGCGGCGTAGGAGAGGGCGTCATAGAAATCCTGTCCGAAGACGGAGATGAGGGGGTCGCGGAGGAACTGATAGACACGGATGCCTTCGCGGCGGCCTTTCTCGTAGGCATCCTTGCATATTCCCCAACGATGGAGGTTCAGGGCCTGGCCGCCGCCGGTGAGTTTGGTGACGCGGATCGGGTAGAGCCAGCAGGACTGGGGTTTGCGGAACTTGCACTCGCCTTGGAAGAAGCACCGTTCGATGGAGCAGAAACAGTTGCCGGCCTCGTCGAAAGTGGTGTAGGCGCATTCCTCGGTCTGATCCACGACCGGGGTCACGATGTCCCCGTCACGGTCGATGGAGAAGAAGCCCTCCTTGTCAATCTGCGCGCGGCCCTGCGGCCTCATAAGCTTTGAATATATGGGGTAATTCTCCTCCAGAGGCTCCAGCTCCGACTCCTCCAACGGAGCCCCGCTGTCCCCTATTATGCAGCAACAGCCCTTGCAGACAGCGTAGTCACAGGCGAAATATTCAGTGACAACATCCTCAGACACAAGGATGTCGCCGATCTGGATAATGGTTCCGAACTTATTGTTTGACGACATATTCAATTCTCATTCCTTCGGACAGAGCTCCGAAAATTTCCTTTACCTTGTCGGCGGAGACACTGCCGATTCTGTTGTTATAACCGGTCAGCACGTCCTTTCCGCCGGAATAGCGCATCAGGACGGCGTCCACATAATTCTTCGGATCCGCAAGATAGGTCGAGTAGCCATTGGTCAGCAGGGACTTGCAGGAAGCGAGCTCCGCGGCGTTGACCGGATTGGAAAGCACGTTTTCAATCACCTTGCGGGCCTCCACAAGAGTCCTCATCGGCTGGTCGGAACCGGTCTTCACACCCTAAG
>FR893138.1:33121-92730 GCA_000433355.1 Alistipes sp. CAG:435
CTTCACACCATAAGGGAGGCCGGATTCCGGCACAGGAGTGCAGGTGAATATCAATTCCAGAGCCTCCTGAGGCCAGATGCTGAAGCGGTCGGCCATTCTGACACTGAACCCGTGCTCGGCCATCACACCGGTAAGCCTGCGCTGGAGGGCGAGGCTGGCGACCTTGAATGCCATATAGTTCTCTGTCGTGAACGGCTCGGCGCAGGCCAAAGCCAGACTGATCTCAACAGGGGTTCCGATGCGGGAATATGTCGTGGCACCGGTGCGCAACTTATAAGATGAGAACTGGCGTACGGACGAGGACTTGCTGACCCGGAATCCGCCAAGATACTGGCAAAGGATTTTCTGGACGGACTCCGCCGACAGATCGCCCACAATCACAAGAACTCCGTCATTCGCTCTTATAAATTGATTGTCAAAAAAATCAGATGCGTCATCCAACGTTCTGGCGGTGAGACCGGACGGCGTCTTGACGGACGAGTAGTTGTAGTCCTGGTACATGAGGCTGTCCAGATAGGCCGGCTTGAGGGAAGCCAGTTCCATCCTTTTCCACGGCTCAAAGGCCGAAAGCGAAGGCTTCCGCATATTGGCGGCGGAAAGCAAGGCCTTGAGGGTCAGCATGAACCTGTTTGACGGGGCTGAGCCGTAGAGTCGCAGATCAGATGTCGAGACGGCACATGACATCTCCACCCCGTTGGCACGGAGCACTTTGTCGAAGTCGCTTCCAGGCATGCCGGCGATGTTGCACAGGCCGAACATATCGGAGAAAAACGCTCCCTCCCCGCGAGGAAGATTCCGGACAGTGGAGAAACCACCCTTTATCATAAAAGAGTAACTGAAACGCCCGGCAGCCGGCATCTTCTTGTAAATCACCTTCATGCCATTGGAGAAAGTCCACATCTCCCCTCCGGAGACAGGCTCCGCGGCCACAGACTTCATCTTGACCTTATTCCTTTCGTTCCAGAAAGCCGAGGTGTCCTTGGCCGTCACAGGCCACTTGTAGAGCGGTTTGTCCAGCATGGAGACCCCGTCGGTCACCGAACCGAACAGAACCGGCCAGAACCATTCGTCATAATCCTCCTCGTTTCCCGTCCATGTGATCTTGGGATTCTCCATCTCGGAGAGCAGGGCCAGAGTGTAACCGTTGAAAAGTTCGGTCTCAGCCTTTGTGGACATATTCCTGGAAGAGAAGAAGTTGGCCTTGGTCGCCGGGGAAGCCAGATCAGCTCCGTAAAGGTAAGAGGAGACGCAGCGCAGAACAAGGGCATCATTCGTCTGCGTCCTTAGGAAACCATTCAGGACGGAATTGCGCGCGACCAGATATTCCTCCGCCCCGATTCCCTTGGAACAAATCTCCGAAAGGACGGAGGCGACCGCCATCGAGGCTGGCATCAGCTGGCCGCGGGAGGTCCGCACACTCACGCTGAAACGCTCGTCACCAGCGCATGACGCACTTCCAAGATATTCAACATCAAACGATTCCACAGGAATATCCCTACCAAGGAAACTTTCGCGGAGGCGGCTTGAGACAATCTCCCTCAACGATCTGGAGAATAGTTCCGAGATGAACGGCTGGATCGTGTTCATCTGGTCGTCAGGTGTCCTCGGCGAGCGGAACTCCACAGTCACGGAAGAACCGCCGGACGGGATGAATGAATATTCAGGAGCGATGGCAGGCCTCCAGACATATTCCTTCTTCTTGTAGGCGGGATTGCGGGAAGGAACCATCAGCGAGAATACGTTCATCCTTTCCTTGATGGCGGTAGGATTGATGTCACCCGCGATGATGATGGCATGCTGGCAAGGCTGAGCCGCGATGAGGTCGAACAGCATGAGAAGCGTGGTGTCCGACGCGGCCTGGTCAAAGACCGGCACATCATCGAATCTGAATATTGTCGCGTCGTCACGGTAGGAGATATATCCTTCCGAACGGCAGCCTATTCCCTTGCGCGACAAGAACTTATAAGGAATCGTCTTGTTGAAGTGGGGCAATGACGAAAGCTCTTTTCTCGCTGACAGAGTGTCGCTTACCCCCTTGCGCACAAGCGCGAAGTCAGCGACTCCCTTCATCGATGGATTCGTCAACAGATAGTAGGAAATCCCGTTGGTAAGATTGCCGGTAGTGACCGAGCCGTCCTTCTGGAGAACGGGCAGATTCTGCGCTGGCATCATTATTGAAAAACCAAACAGCGCAAAACACAAGACTGATTTGAAGATAAGACTACGCATCATTGACACCTCCCGTTTAGACAAAAATAGCCAATAATGTGCAATTGACACAAATTTTTATTACATTTGTGGTTATTGCGATTATAAGGAATATAGTTAAACATAATTTTTAATACGATGAAAAAGTTTATTCTCGCGATCGCTGCCGCGTTCATGGCAGCAAGCATGGCATCCGCCCAGGACATGGCCCAGGCAACAGAACTCTACAATAATGGAGCCACAGCCATCTCTATGAAGAATTGGACTGAAGCCCTCGACTGCTTCCAGAAAGCTCTCGAAATGGGTAAGACTATAGGCGCTGACGCCGATGAGCTCGTGGCAAACTGCAAGAACGCCATCCCTGGAGTCTCCCTTGAGATCGCAAAGGACCTGATCAAGGACGCGAAGTACGATGAGGCCGCAGTCAAACTCGACGAGGTAGCGAAGATCGCCACTGAATATGAGAACGCCGAGGTTGCCGAGAAGGCTAAGGAACTCGTTCCTCAGATGTGGATGCAGAAAGGTGTTGACGCACTCAAACTGAAGGACTTCGCCACCGCCGCCGATGGTTTCGCGAAGTCTTACGCCGCCGACACCACCGCCGGCAAGACAGCCCTTTATCTCGGTCAGGCTCTCGGAGCGCAGGGCAAGACCGAGGAGGCCATCGAGGCTTTCAGGCATGCCGCATGGAACGGTGAGGAGGCCGAGGCCAAGGAGCAGGTTTCCAACATCTATGTAAGGCAGGCCAACGCCGCCCTTAAGGGCCAGAAGTTCGCTGACGCCGTGAAGGCAGCCGAGAAGGCCAACAGTTATGTCGAGAACGCCACAGCTTACCTCATCGCAGGGCAGAGCTCACAGAAACTCAGCAAGAACGCCGACGCCATCAAGTACTTCGAGAAGTATCTTGAGATGAAACCGGACGCGAAGAACGCTCCGGCCATCACTTTCACCGTGGCCGCCCTCTATCAGGGCGCTAAGAACAACGCCAAGGCTCTTGAATACTACAAGAAGGTACAGGACGATCCTAAGTTCGGCGCACAGGCCAAGCAGATGATCGCTTCCCTCAGCAAGTAACCAATGAAGTTCCTCGAACTTCTTGCTCCGGCAAGAAACGCTGACATCGGCATCGCGGCGATTGACTGCGGTGCCGATGCCGTGTATATCGCCGGGCCTGCGTTCGGGGCGCGTCAAGCCGCCGGAAACTCGATGGAGGACATCCGGAGGCTCACCGAATATGCTCACAGATTCGGAGCGCGCATATTCCTGACACTCAACACTATTCTTTTTGACAACGAGCTCGCGGAGGCGGAAAGACTGCTTGCCGAGGCGAAGGACGCGGGAGTGGATGCCATCATCGCGCAGGACCTTGCGGTCTGGGAACTGACCGACCTGCCGGTCCACGCTTCGACACAATGTGCGATAAGGACTCCGGAGAAGGCACGGCTCTACGAGGGCATCGGAGCCTCACGGCTTGTTCTGGAGCGGGAGATGTCTCTGGACCAAATCCGTGCGATAAGGTCGTCCGTGGACTGGGAACTGGAGTTTTTCGTACACGGAGCGCTCTGCGTCTGCTACAGCGGCCAGTGCTATATGTCAGAGCGGATTGCCGGGCGAAGCGCCAACAGAGGGGAATGCATCCAGGCGTGCCGGTCGCTTTACGACCTTGTGGACGAAGATGGAAACGTACTGGTGCGGAACAAGGCCTTACTTTCGCTGAAGGACTACAACCTCAAGGACAGGCTGAAAGACCTTGCGGAAGCGGGAATATGCTCGTTCAAGATCGAGGGAAGGTTGAAGAACATCTCCTACGTGCGGAATGTCGTCCGGGCATATTCATTGGCATTGGATGAGTTGGTCGCGGCGAATCCGGGAAAGTACCGTAGGGTTTCTTTCGGTCGGTCGGAAGGCGGGTTCACGCCGGATCTGGCCAAGACTTTCAACCGTGGGTACACGCAATTGTTTCTGGACGGGAAACGGTCTGGGAACTGGTCCTCGATGGACGCGCCGAAATCAATCGGAGAAGAGGTCGGGACGGTGGTTTCCATCGCCCCAATGCGCCAGAACTATTCAAACGGAAAGAGGCTGAGCGAGGAGAACATCACAATAACATTACGGATGAAAAATCCGGGTGACCGGCTTCAGAACGGGGACGGATTCTCTTTTCTGTCCAAAGGTCGTGGGGAGATTGTCGGTTTCCGTGGCGATGTCTGCCAAGGGAACCGGATAACGTGCATAAATGTCACTGGACTCTATCCCGGAGCCAAACTGTACCGGAACCTCAGCAACGCATTCGAGAAAGAGCTGGAGTCTAATCTGCCTGTCAGGACTATTCCTGTTTCGGTGGATATTTCGGTCATTGTGGTTCCGGTCACTTCGACAAGCTCAGGGACCGAAGAGGACTGGTCGCCGAGCTTGCCGAAGCGACTCAGCGAACCAACATATTCACTGAAAATCAACGCGGTAAGTCAGGACGGGCGGAGCGTCAAACTGGAACGTGAAGCGGGACACAACGCAGCGGAGAACCCAGAAAGGATGCGCGGAATGTTCGCCACTCAAATCTCAAAGGCCACAGGAATATATTCATTCACCCTCCGCTCGCTTGAAGTGGAGAATCCGGACGGCTCGCTGCCGTTCCTTCCGACATCAGCCCTCAACGCAATCAGACGAGACCTCGCCGCCGCCCTGGAAGAGATGCCTTGCCGGGCGATTCCTCTGCCGGTAAACCAGGCGTCAAGCCGTACCGGGAACGCCGAATATCCAGTACTTGAGCCTGATGTCTTGTCACAAGTGCAAGATATTCAAGAGACAACATCGAATGGCCCACACCTTTCGTACAAGGCAAACATCGCGAACCACATCGCCCGTAAGATATACATGTCGTTGGGAGCATCCCGGACCGATGACGCTTTCGAGATCTCTCACCGCCCCGATGCCGAGCTGATGCGCACCAAGTACTGCATCCGTTATGAGCTCGGCCTCTGTCCAGTTCATCAAGCCGGCAGACAGCATGGCAGGGCAAATCATACTTCCGGTATGGTAAATCCTCCTATCCCAAGCAGCCGCAAAACCAATCTATACCTGACCAACAACGGCAAACGGTATCACCTCGCCTTTGACTGCGCGAACTGTGAGATGGTCGTCAGGACATATTTTTGTTCTATTTTATAATTTTTTTTAGCCCAAATTATCACATATTGCAACATAAATATTCATAAACAGGGCAGGAATATACTCTCAGCACATATCACAATATGCCATTAGTGGCGATACAAGGCACATTTTAGGCAATAAAATATTCCTTACATATTATAAGTAATTATGCCCTGGTTGTACTGCTGGCACAGCATGCTACAACGACGAGGAATTGAAATCTCGTCTGGACGATGTGGATCAAAGGCTCACGGAAGTCGAGGCCAAGGTCGCATCACGACAAGTACATCGACCTGCAGGTCCCGCTTTCTGGTGATGAATATTTCGGTGTCAAACCCAGAAAAGAGTGCGGCGAGGCCAAGGACATCAATGCCGGCAACGACATCATGTTCTTCGACGACCCCGTCACCGAGACCGTCCATGTCAAGGCCGGCGACTCCATCACATTCACCCCTGACACCGCCCACGCCCCGCTCATCGGGACCGGGCGCATCAAAAAGGCCATCTTCAAGATCAAGGTCGTGTGAAGATGTCAAGAATCAACGCCTTGATGATCAAAGCATCAGCATGGCGGCCGGACGTATCTTCAGAAAACGGCAGATATGTCCGGCCGTTTTCAGATTGGGTTCTGATTTCCCAGACACAAAATCATTCACTCGCGTCGTGCTGATTCCGAGTTCTTCCGCAAGCTGTTTCTGAGTGATATGATTCTCTTTCAGGCCGTCAGCGATAAGATCCGCGACGCTCGGCTTGACTATGGGGAAATGTTCCTTCTCATAATCAATGACAATGTCAGACATCATCATCAGCTCAACGGCCTTGGGGTCATCCAATGGTGTGCTGTCATCAACCAGAGGAAGCAGATCCTCCACTCTTTTCTGAGCCAATTTGTACTGGTTTTCAGTGATTATCCTCATAATCCTACCCTCTTATATAGTTGAAGCGTCAATTTTATCATAATCTTGATGTGTACCGACGAACCGTATGAAAACATACCCCATCACAAATTTCACAACGACAATCAATCCATACTTGTTGCCACCTATGTTAAAGACATAATGTTGGTTTCCCACACAGTCAACCGCGCCAAAAGACATCCTCATTTCCGCGAAGGAATGCCACTCTGCCTCCTCAACGGTATGATACCAACGCTCAAGCGGTATCCTTGCGTCCTCGTGCCCGGCTTGCTCGTAAAATTCCTTCAGTTTTCTATGCGAAACGATTCTCATATAGTATTACCCAGTGCGAAATTACACAAATATTCCGTAAATCAAAATTTTCATAATAATAAATTCCAATTTACGGAATATCTAAAGTCTCAATCCAGAGATTTACATGAAGCTGAACGTTATGCTGACGTCGCCGAAGCGGTTTGGCTTACCGTTGTACTTCTCGAAATAGTTGTTGGAGAGTTTTCCGCGCCAGACGAGGTCATCATTACGACGGAAAGGAAGTTCGACCTCGAATCCATAAGACTTGGATTTGATCTTCACCAAGCCGCTGGCCTTCCATGAAGTCTGCTTGCCGCCATCATCCTCGATCATCAGGAACACGCACTCCTCAAGCTGCGATGTCCATTCCGACACAAGCACGGTGTTGAATCTCAACGTTTTGCCCACATTCTTGCGTTTCACGTTGATCATCATGTCGGTGACGGACGGGCTGTAAAGCTTCAACTCCTCCTCAGTCTTGGCCGTGAACCCATTCAAAGAGCCGCACTTAACGAAGAACTCCGAGCCGCCTGCCAACCATGAATCATAGTTTCGATGAGCCTTGAATTCTTTGAGGACCAATGTCCGGCAATCTTCGTAAGACCTTGTGGAGACTGCCACTGTCCTCTCCGGATAAAGAGCGTCCAGCATCTTAGGAGTAAGATATGCGGCATCCTCATTCCTGTTTATGACCCATACAGGATGATTGCGGGCATATTCCTCATCCACAGTGACTTCCTTTACGATCCAAGCCCCGTTCGGGAGTTGCTCCCTAAGGAAACCTACATTAGAGTCATCCTGCCGCCTGAGATAAGCATCGCCGGAAGACTCCTCCGGATTGAAAGTGATGACAGGCATTGCCTTCCCGTCCCAGTCCTCTGAATATGGCCAATAGATCTGCAACCCGGATGCGGAAAGAGCGTCCAAGAAAGAACCCGCCCTGGTCTGAGCGATGTCCGCGGCGGACAAAAGATCACGCAAAGGTTCTGGATATTCAGTCACGGATCTTGTCTGAAGCAGTTCGTGCCCGACTCCGGAACCCGGAGACGCAAGCAGATTCGCGAAAGGATATTCCTCATCATAGCCATTGGAAGACGAGGAGACCACACCATCGAAGACTTCACGGACCTGGGTCAACGTGAGAGGCAACCCGGAGAGCATTCTTGCGACGCTTTCGGCCGACAGATCAGTAGCCGGATCCACCATGGAGATCGGATCGGCGGGAGACAGTTCCGCTTGTTCCACCCGGTCGCAAGCGGATGAAAACAGGGCGGCGAACACCGCAAGGGCCGGCGCGACTGACGCCAGCAACCTTTTCTTTGTACTGAAATTCTTCATTACTGAATGAGTTTAAAGTTGTTGATACAGCACAAAGTGACACAAAAATAGCCGTGGATTGAAATATTCCACGGCTAATTGTCGAAAAAGGGCTTCCAGTTACATGCAGCCCTTATTTTGAATAAAAGACAAAGCGGTTTTTGTCGTAAAAATCCTTGACAAGATCGATTTTCTGGAAACCGGCCTCGCTGAAAACCTTCTGCGTCTCAGGGCCTAAAAGTTCATTGATCTCTGTAAGGCCCTTACCCTCAGCCGATAGACAGGTACGAGACAAGACGGCTATGGAGCGGTAGAACACCAACGGATCGCTGTCTTCCACAAACAAAGCCGTTGAAGGTTCATAGTTGAGGACATTGACTCGCATCTGAGATTTCTGCGACTCCATGATGTAAGGCGGGTTGCTCAAAATCAGATCGTAATCACCTTCGGTGAAGGTCTGATTCCCAGCCAGCACATCAGCGACCACAAACTTGGGAGCAGATGCCCCAGACTCCTTGATCTTGGCGGCGAAATCCTGCGAGGACGCCACCGCAACCGCTTTTTCCGAGATGTCAACACCTGTCACCTCGGCACCGGGAATATTCAGGGCCACCGTCCACGCAATGCAGCCTGAGCCTGTGCAGAGGTCAAGCACACGGACAGGTTTAGCCGACTTACCATAGGCCTTTCTCATCCTCTGCATTCTGGAGCCGATCTTGATGGCCTCGCGGCACAGAAGTTCAGTCTCCGGGCGTGGGATAAGCACATCCGGGGTCACCTTGAACCTCAGACCGCAGAAATCCGCGAATCCTATCACATACTGGACAGGCTCACCGGCGGCCAGTCTGTTCAAATCAGCGCCGAGACCTTCCAGAGACTTGTCCTTTACCTGATATTCAGGTTCCACGATATGGGTGTAACTTTTGGTGCCTATGCGGCTTTCGCAAAGCATAAGCATGATGTTTCTGGCTTCTTTCGTCGGATAGAGAGACTCCAGCCGCGCTACTCCTTCATTAAGGAAATCCTTCAATAGCATAAGCTTAAAATTTAAAAGTTAGAATTGAACATTATGAGTTTTCAATGATACCTGTCAGGAAATCAGTGATGTCAAGACCCGCCGTGCGCACCATCTTTGGCACCAGAGAAGCACTTGTCATTCCAGGGATAGTGTTGACTTCCAAGAAGTACAGGCCATCCTCGGCAAGGATGTAATCCATCCTCACGACACCGGAGCAACCAAGGTGCGAATATATTCTCTTGCTCACTTCCTGAATATGTCCGCTCAGATCCTCACTGATCGGAGCCGGGCATATCTCCTGGCTTTGACCGTTATACTTGGCATCGTAGTCGAAGTAATCGTGCTCGGTGACTATCTGTATCACAGGCAAGGACTTGACTCCTTCCGCATCTGCATAGGCGGCACAAGTGAGCTCCTGGCCAGGAATCCCTTGCTCGATGATGACCGAAGGGCCTTCAGAGAAGGCGAACCGGATCGCCTCAGGCAGATCCTCAGCCTTGCGGACCTTGGTGATCCCGAAGCTTGAGCCTCCGTCGGTAGGCTTCACGAACACCGGGAACTTAAGCTTTTCCACCACCTTACGGCAGACGGACTCGATGTCCATTCCGTTGCGGACATAGACATCAGGGGCGCACTTGACGAAATCAACCTCACGCAGATAACTCTTGCAGGCGAACTTGTCGAAGGCGATCGCGGAGACAAACGCGCTGCAGCTGCTGAACGGAATCCCAAGCATCTCAAGATAACCCTGAAGCAGACCGTTTTCGCCCGGAGTGCCGTGCTGGACTATGTAGGCATAGTCGAACTTTATCTTTTCTCCATAAACCTTCACGGAAAAATCCGTCTTGTCAATCTCCGGTCTGGCACCCTCGGCGAAAGGAATCCTCATAGAGTCCCGTTTCTTCATCGCCACAAGAGACCATTTACCGAACCGTGCGAAAATCTCATAGACATCGTACTTCGTCCCGTCGATGCGCGAAGCGACAAACTCCCCACTGCGGCAAGCGACCTCCCATTCCGAAGAGTCGCTTCCATAAATCACTGCAATCCTCTGGTACTTGCCCATATTCCTATATTAAATATTCCTAATATATTCCTTTTTATTCAAAATAGTAGTCCTCCGTCTTCTGCTGCACGTCCGTGGCGTCATTGTCGCCTCCGGTACAGTTCAGGTCGAAGCTCACGCCGGCAGGGGCGATGAAGCGGTCGTTCTCCGAGATTCCGAGGGTACCGTCCTCAACTACCTTGCGCATGAATATTCCCCAGGTAGGGAGGGACATATGCGCGCCTTGGCCGTAAGTGATTGACTGGAAGTGCACCTGGCGGTCCTCCGCGCCCGTCCATATTCCCGCCACGAGAGTCGGGGTGTAGCCTATGAACCATCCGTCGGCGTTATCGTTGGTGGTTCCGGTCTTTCCGGCGATCTCGCCCATCAGTTTGTAGCGGTAGCGGAGCCTGCTGGCGGTTCCGCCCTGCACCACGCCTTCCATCAGGTTGACCATCAGGTAGGCGGTGTTCTCCCCTATCGCCTCGCGCTTGCGGTTCGTGAACTCGCTGATGACGTTGCCCTGGTTGTCCTCGATCCTGGTCACAAACATCGGCTCGATATAGACTCCCCTGGACGGGAACGTGTTGTAGGCGGCCACCATCTCCCAAAGCGACAGGTCAGCCGGTCCGACACAAAGCGCCGGAACCTCGTCGATGTGGCTCTGGATGCCCATCCTGCGCATCATATCCGCCATCGCCTCTGGGCCGAACTGCTTCATCAGGTAGGCCGAGATGTTGTTCGAGCTGTTCGTGAGACCCCATTTCAGTGTGACGGTCTTACCGATCCACTGCTCCTTGTCGGTGCTTCGAGGGGTCCAGGTGTTGCCGTCAGGAAGGACGAACGTCTGCGGAAGGTTCACGACCTTGTCGCACGGAGTCATACCCTCCTGCATCGCCAGCGTGTAGAGGAACGGTTTGATCGTCGAACCGACCTGACGCTTGCCCTGACGGACATTGTCGTACTTGAAATAGCGGTAGTTCGGACCTCCGACGTAGGCCTTCACGTGTCCCGTGCCCGGCTCCATCGCCACGAAGGCCGTACGGAGAATCGACTTGTAGTAACGGATCGAATCGTCCGGCGTCATCGTAGTGTCGGCGTAACCTTTCTTATTATAGGCGAACACACGCATCTTCACCGGTCGGGAGAACGTCTTGAGGATCTGAGCCTCGGTCAGTCCCTCTTTCTTGAGGGTGCGGTAACGGTCGCTCCAACGTCTGGCCTGACGCATGACCCTGTCCCTTGTCTCCTCGTCTATGTCGTTGGAGAAAGGCTTGTGGGTCTTGCTCCGCAGATCCCTGCGGAAGTCAGCCTGAAGGTCGCGGATCCTCTCGGCGACAGCCTCCTCGGCATATTTCTGCATCTTGTAGTTGATGGTCGTGTAGATCCGCAGACCGTCCCTGTCAAGGTCATACTTGCTTCCGTCAGCCTTCTTGTTCTTCTCAAGCCAGCCATACAGGTCGTCCGTGGCCCAGGCAAGCGAGTCGGCGGAATAGTCCTCGACCATCGTATAGTCGGACTTGCGAGGCTTTCTGGCGTTCATCACGCGGCGAACCATATCCCTGAAATACGGGGCCAGACCGGCGTTGTGGTCCTGCACCTCATAGTTGAGCTCTATAGGGATCAGACGGATGGAATCCCTCTGGGACTTGTCCAGATAGCCGGCCTTCTCCATCTGGCCGATCACAAAGTTCCTTCTGGTCAGAGCCTTGTCCGGATTGATGGCCGGATTGTACCTCGTCGGCTTGTTGACCATTCCCACAAGCATAGCGCTCTCCTCGACAGAAAGCTCGGACGGGAGCTTCCCGAAGAATGTCTCCGAAGCCGAACGCACACCGTACGCACCGCTGCCGAAGAATATGGAGTTGAGGTACATCGTCATAATCTCGTCCTTGGTGTAGTCCCTTTCGAGCTTCACGGCGGTGATCCATTCCTTCAGCTTGATCCACACCATTTTGGCATGATATATTCCCGGAATCCTACGCCCCATCCCGGCCCTCGGATAAAGGGTCTTCGCCAACTGCTGGGTGATCGTGCTGCCGCCGCCCTGGCTTGAGTTGTGCAGCAGGATCGTCTTGACCAGCACACGTCCCAGTCCCTTGAAATCAATTCCGGAATGCTTGTAGAAACGCACGTCCTCCGTGGCCACGGCGGCGTGCACAAGATTCGGGGAGATCTCGTCGTAGGAAACGTAGGTCCTGTTCTCGATGTGGAACGTCGTCAGGATCTCCCCGTCCTCCGCGATGACCTGCGTGGCCAGCTTGTTGTCAGGGTTTTCCAGATCCTTGAACGACGGGATGTCGGCGAACATCCAGACAAGGAGTATCATAAAGACAAGAAGCAGCACCGGAAACGTCACCACGATCCAGAACCACTTGATTATTTTCTTTCGAGTCGAGTCGGTCATAATAAAGACAAATTTATAACAAAATTTGGAAAATTGCCCAGTTTGTGGCTTACTTTGCAGATTGAAATGGCAAACTATCTATGAAAGGCCTGTAAAATAGAACAATATGGCAGACAATCTAGTTATCGTCGAGTCTCCGGCCAAAGCCAAGACTATACAAAAATTCCTGGGTAACGGCTATGAGGTGAAATCCAGCTTCGGCCACATCAGGGATCTTCAGGACAAGAAGCTGAGTGTGGATGTGGAAAGGAACTTCACTCCTGAGTATGTCATACCTTCCGACAAGAAGAAGGTCGTGGCGGAGCTCAAGAAAGCGGCGGCAAGCGCTTCCACAGTATGGCTCGCGTCCGATGAGGACCGAGAGGGAGAGGCCATCTCCTGGCACCTCTTCGAGACTCTCGGACTTAATGAGGCACATACAAGGAGAATCGTTTTCCACGAGATCACCAAGGACGCTATCGTGAACGCCGTGCGGAACCCGCGCTCCATAGACATGAACCTCGTGAACGCCCAACAGGCGCGCAGGGTCCTGGACAGGCTTGTGGGCTTCGAGCTTTCACCTGTCCTTTGGAGAAAGATCCAGCCTAAGCTTTCGGCGGGTCGTGTGCAGTCCGTGGCCTTGAGGCTTGTGGTGGAGAGGGAAAAGGAGATCATGGCGTTCGAGAACGAGGCCTTCTACAAGGTCGAGGCATTCTTCCATCCGGCCGGATTCCCGGCGGCGGTCAAGGTCAAGGCCGTCCTCGACACAAAGTTCAAGACAATCGACGAGGCGAGGAAATTCCTCCAGGACTGCATCGGAGCGGACTTCACTGTCTCCGATGTGGAGAAGAAAGAGGCCACACGCTTCCCGGCAGCCCCGTTCACGACATCGACTCTCCAGCAAGAGGCCGCAAGGAAGCTGCGTTTCCCTGTAAGTATGACGATGAGGGTGGCCCAGAGTCTCTACGAGCGCGGTCTCATCACCTACATGAGAACAGACTCCACGAACCTCTCGACCCTGGCACTCGGCGCGGCGAAGAAATTCATCACCGGAAACTTCGGTCCTGAATATTCCAAGACACGCCAGTTCAAGACCCACAGCAAGGGTGCGCAGGAGGCCCACGAGGCGATCCGCCCGACATACATAGAGAACACTGAGATCGAGGGCACGGCGCAGGAGCAGAAGCTCTACAACCTCATCTGGAAGAGGACGGTGGCGTCGCAGATGGCTGACGCGAAGGTCCTCAACACCACCCTGAGGGTGGCTTCCGACAAGAGATCAGAGAAGTTCAACGCCCAGGCCACGCAGGTCCTGTTCGACGGATTCCTTAAATTATATATCGAGGGGACGGACAACCAGGAGGCCGAGGAAGAGGAGGTTATGCTCCCGGACCTTCAGGTAGGGACCAAGATGGAGGAGAAGGGCATAAACGCGGAGTGCAAGTTCACCGCCGCGCCGCCAAGATATTCAGAGGCCACTTTGGTCAAGAAGCTTGAGGAGCTCGGCATCGGCCGTCCTTCCACCTACGCACCGACCATCGCCACTCTGACCACCGGACGCGGCTACATCGTCAAGGGTGACAAGGAAGGCAAGAAAATCACAGTCAATGACCTGGAGCTCAGGAACGGGAATATTTCCGAAAAATCCAAGACGGAGACCGTCGGCGCCGAAAGGGGCAGGCTGCTCCCGCAGGAGATCGGAATGATAGTGACCGACTACCTTGAGAAGAATTTCACCGACATCATGGGGTACGACTTCACAGCCAACGTCGAGAAGGAGTTCGACCAGATCGCGGACGGCAATCTCGTGTGGAACGATGTCATCGGGGCTTTCTACACTCCTTTCCACAAGAAGGTGGACGAGGTGCTGCATGACGGAAACTACAGCCATGTGTCAAAGGAACTCGGCACGGACAGCGAGGGCAACAAGATCACCGCTAAGTTCGGCAAGTTCGGGCCTTACATCCAGAAGGGCGAGGGCGAGAAAGCGCAGTACGCGTCCCTCGGAAAGGACCAGCTCATCGAGAACATCACCCTTGAGGACGCGCTGAAAATGTTCCAGCTGCCCCGCACGGTCGGAGAATATAACGGTGTCGAGGTCATCGCCCTGAAAGGACGCTTCGGACCATTCCTGAAATATGGCGACAGGAATTTCTCGATTCCTCGCGGCAAGGATCCTCTCAAGATCACATTGGACGAATGCGCGGCCATCATAGAGGACGGCCTGAGCAAGACCGCCGCCAATTCTGTGATGGCTGAATATAAGGACAGTGACATCCAGGTGATCAACGGTCGTTACGGCCCGTACATCAAGCACGCCGGCTCAAACTACAAGATTCCGAAGGAGACTGACGCGGCCACTCTCACAGAGGCGGCCTGCCTGGAGATCATTAACAATTCAAAACCAACGGAAAAAGGGCGCCGTCACTTTAAGAAATCTTGATATTTTAAGATTTTTTATATAATTTAGCGGCTGTTTAGTTATAAATCGAAAGCAATGGCAACTTATCACATTGATCAGATTGACCAGAAGATCCTTTCTTTCTTGGTCAACAACGCCAGGATGCCTTTCCTGGAGATCGCCCGTGAGTGCGGTGTTTCTGGAGCCGCTATTCATCAGAGAGTCAAAAGACTGGAAACCAACGGAGTCATCACAGGATCAAGGCTGCTCGTGAAACCTCAGGCATTGGGGCTCAACGTGTGCGCTTTCATCAGCGTAACCCTGTCAGAGGCGGACAAATATCCCGAGGTAGTGGCGAACCTGAAGAAGATCGCCGAGATTGTGGAATGTCATTTCGTAACAGGAAAGGCCGCTCTGCTCCTCAAGGCATATTGCTTTGACAATGATCACCTTATGGAGATTCTTATCAACACGATCCAGAATATTCCTTACATCCAGTCAACCGAGACGATGATCTCCCTCGACCAGGCGATCGAGCGTCAGGTCTGGGTCAAGGACTACAAACGGACAAACTACCAGCCTAACGAGTTCGCGAAGAAGACGAAATAATCAGTCTTGCGAGGGCCAGATCCTCGGGGGACGTCAATTTGAAGTTATACCTCTCTCCGGCACAGAAGGAGAGGGGTATTCCTTTTTTGCGCGCGACGGACGCATCATCGGTGAAAGCGGTGTCAAAGGCTTGCGAATATGCCGACTTGATGTCCTCTGACAGAAACATTTGCGGAGTCTGAGCTCCGAAAATCCGGCTTCTGTCAACATTCTCCCCTTCCGGCGAGACAAGAATCTCGTTCCCGTCCGCGTCCTTTACCCGGTCGATGACCTTGAGGGTGTCGACCGACGGGATGACGGGAATCAAGGCACGGACTCCGCCCGAATCCATCCTCTCGAACATATTCCCTATCAGTTTTGGCGAAAGGAGCGGTCTGACACCATCGTGGATGGCGACCACGGCCCCATCCGGGACCTTTTTCAAGGCGTTCCTTACGGAATGGAAGCGGGTGAACCCTCCGGAAACCAATGTCTGAGGACAGTTGAAGTCCGAAACGAGGCAATAGTCCTTCCAAAAAGCAATATGGTCCCCGGGAAGGACAGTGACTACCTTGATGTCCGGGACAACGGAAATGAACGCTTCGATCGTCCTGCGGAGAATCGGAACACCTCCCAGATCCAGAAATTGTTTCGGAACCGTGGCACCCATCCTGACGCCGCTTCCGGCGGCCATGACTATTAATATTCGTTTTCTGCTCATAATAATTCTTACAAATATAACTTTTTTCGTATATTTACAAATTGTATAGAAGACAATAAAAATTTTAGGAATCGAATATAGTACAGCTATGGCATTTTCATTTCTGACTCAGGAGATAGCGATGGACCTCGGAACAGCCAACACCGTCATTTTCAGGAATGACGACATTGTGATGGACGCCCCGAGCATTGTCGCGATAGACAACAACACAGGCAAATGCATAGCCATCGGTCAGCAGGCCAAGCTCATGCATGAGCACACTAACCCCGGAATCAAGACCATCAGGCCTCTGAGGAACGGCGTGATCGCCGACTTCAACGCCGCCGAGATGATGATCAAGGGCTTCATCAAGCAGGTCAACAACAAGAAGAGATCCCTTTTCACCCCGAACCTCAAGATTGTGGTCGGCATTACTTCCGGAAGCACCCAGGTGGAGATCAGGGCCGTGCGCGACTCCTGCGAGCATGCCGGAGGACGTGATGTCTATCTGATCTACGAGCCTATGGCTGCCGCGCTTGGTATCGGGCTGGACGTGGAGGCGCCGAAAGGCAACATGGTTGTTGACATAGGCGGAGGTACGGCCGAGATCGCCGTGATCTCTTTGGGCGGCATCGTCCAGCAGGAAAGCATCAACACGGCCGGCGATGTGTTCAACAGTGACATCCAGTACTACATGCGCCAGCAGCACAACATCAAGATCGGAGAGACCACGGCGGAGAAGATCAAGATCGCGGTCGGAGCCGTGATTCCGGATCTGGACGAAGAACCGGAGCCATACGTTGTGAACGGTCCGAACCTGATGACAGCCCACCCTGTCGAGGCCGCGGTCACCTATCAGGAGATCGCCCATTGCCTCGACAAGTCGATAGCCAAGCTGGAGTCATCCATCCTTCATGTGCTTGAGCTGACACCTCCGGAGTTATATTCAGACATCGTGGAGAACGGAATATTCCTTTCCGGCGGCGGCGCTTTGCTGCGTGGTCTCGCCAAGAGGTTCACAGAGAAGGTCAACATCCAGTTCCATGTCGCGGAGGATCCGCTGCGCGCCGTGGCCAGAGGTACCTGCATAGCGCTTAAAAAGACATCCAACTACTCATTCCTGATGAGATAATGCCTAAGGAGAGATCCGTTGTCCAGAACATCCTCACAGTCGCGGTCTTCATTCTTCTGGAGGTCGCGGCTGTTCTGATGCTGTCGCATAACAACCAGATCCAGAGGCTTTGGATAGCCAGGATCTCGCACGGATTCATGGCGAAGGTCTGGGGAACGACGCAAGGTGTCTCCAATTATTTCTCCCTGAAGAGGCAGAATGACGAGCTGGCGGTCGAGAACAACAGGCTGCAAGAATTGGTGCGCGGCTATGAGATGGCGATGAAAGCCGCCGACCCATCGGCCAAGCCGGTCCTGATGGACAATGGATTCGAATATATCCCGGCCACGATCATCAAGTCCAGCGCCAACACCCAGCACAACTACCTTATCATCGACAAGGGCAGCGAGGACGGAGTGGTACGCAACTCAGGCGTGATCACAGAGAAAGGTGTCATAGGGATTGTCGATGCGGTCAGCAGCCATTATTCCTACGCAATCTCGTTCCTGAACACGGAGCTGTTCATCAGCGCCAGACTCGGCGAATCGGGAGCCGTCGGACCGCTTGCCTGGGACGGGATGAGCTCTGACAGGGCCATCCTGAAAGAGATCCCTCTCCAGTTCAAATTCGAGCCCGGGGACACAGTCTATACCAGTGGCTACTCCACGATCTTTCCGCCGGACATCCCTATCGGCGTGGCCGGCGAGTCCAAGATCATCAACGGGGCCACCAATGAGATCGAAGTGAACCTTTTCCAGAATCACAAGGCGTTGAAATATGTCACCATCGTGGCAAACAGAAGGGCCGCGGAGATAGAATCCATTGAACAACAAGAAGAACAACCGAAGAAATGAGAAACAGTTTCGCATTGACATACGTTCTGCTGACGGTTGCCCAAATGGTTCTGAGCAACTATTTCCATTTCACGCCCTACATGATGATCACAATCCTGCCGGTGATGGTTCTGTGCATCCCGACAAATGTCGGAACCGTGAAGGCCATGCTGATAGCGTTCGCCACCGGACTCGCCGTGGATTTCTTCGCCGAAGGGACACTCGGCATCAACGCCATGTCCCTCGTACCGGTCGCATTGCTCAGAGAGCCTGTCATCGGGATGTTTTTCGGCAACGAGCCTTTCGAGCAGAAAGAGAGCGTCACCGTCCGGAAATACGGCTACGCCAGAGTCTCCATAGCCATCATCCTGACAACAGTGCTGTTCCTTCTCATCTACATCCTGGCCGACTGTGCCGGGACAAGACCTCTATGGTTCGTCTTCACCTGCCTGGGTCTCTCCACCCTGGCCAGTTCCCTGGTATCAGTCTGCATCATCAATCTGCTGACCCATGAAGACAGAAGGTAGAGGAAAAGCCCTGATAATCGGGCTGTTTGTCGTCGCCGCCATCATCCTCGGGAAGTTGTTCTACATCCAGATCATCGATGACGAATACAAGATCAACTCGAACAACAATTCGATGGTCTATGACATCATCTATCCCACCAGAGGCATCATCTATGACCGCAACGGCAAGATCATAGTCAGCAACAAGGTCACCTACGACATCCTTGTCACCCCGCGCGAGGTGAAACAGTTCGACACGCTTATGCTGGCGGACGCCCTCAACGTGACACCAGAATTCATCCGTGACAAGATGAATGAATATGCCAGGAACCGTCGCCGCATCGGTTACCAAAGTGTCGTGATGCTCAAGCAGATAAAGCCTGAGACCTACATGCAGTTCGCTGAGATCCAATACAAGTTCCCAGGCTTCAGGGGACAGGCCAGAAGCATCCGGGACTATCCCGTCAACGCCGGTGGAAACCTGCTCGGCTATGTCTCGGAGGTGGACGCCAACTACATAGAGAAGCATTCCGGGGAATACCGCCCTGGAGACTATGCCGGTAAGACCGGGATCGAGGCCGCGAGAGAGAAGGAACTGCGTGGAGAGAAAGGGTACCACATCTACCTTCGCAACTCCCGCAACCAGATCGAGCAGCGCTACAAAGACGGAGAGATGGACAAGGAAGCCGTACCGGGACACGACATCCACACCACGATCGACGCGGATCTGCAGCAATACGGCCAAGAGTTGATGAGAAACAAGGTCGGGAGCCTCGTGGCGATCGAACCTAAGACAGGAGAAATCCTCACACTTGTGTCCAGTCCAGGAGTCGATGTGAGCATGCTGGCGAACATCGGCCAGCACTATGACGAGATCATCAAGGACCCTCACAAGCCGATGTTCAACAGAGCCGTACAGGCTCCGTACCCTCCAGGCTCCGTGTTCAAACTTGTCAACGGCCTCATAGGCCTGCAGGAAGGCACATTGAACACAGAGATCACCTATCCTTGCAGCCAGGGCTACCATTTCGGCAACCGCAAGCTCGGATGCCACGTCCACAAATCCCCGCTCGCCCTGGAAGAAGCCATCATGATGTCCTGCAACGGCTATTTCTGCTATGTGCTCAGGAATATTCTTGAAAACAAGAAGTACCACGGCATAGGAGAGGCGCTTGACAAATGGAACGAATATGTCCAAAGTTTCGGCTTCGGACACAAGCTGGGCACGGACTTCCCCGCCGAACTGGGCGGAACTCTGCCGACATCAAAGACGTACAACAAGATCTACGGCAAGGGAGGATGGAAATTCACTACGATCATCTCCATCTCCATCGGGCAGGGCGAGGTCGGAGCCACGCCTATGCAGATCGCCAACCTCGCGGCGACCGTCGCCAACAGAGGGTGGTACAAGATACCGCACATCGTGAAAGCGTCGGAAGGGGTCGAGATTGATCCGAAATATTACGAGAGGCAGTACACGATGGTTGACACGACGAATTTCAAAAAAGTGACGCAAGGCATGTGGAGGGCGGTCAACAGTGGATTCGGATCGGGAGGAACGGCATCCATCGCCGCGGTTCCGGGATTGGACATCTGCGGAAAGACCGGAACGGCGCAGAATCCGCGCGGCGCGGACAACTCCGTGTTCATCTGCTTCGCTCCTAAGGACAATCCAAAGATCGCCGTCGCCGCCTACATAGAGAACGCTGGTTTCGGAGCGACATGGGCCGCGCCTATCGCGTCCCTGCTGGTTGAGAAATATCTCAACGGGGAGATCAGTGACCAGCGCCGCGGATTGGAAGACAGGGTTCTTCAGGGGAATCTCATGTCAAGGGTCAAGGCCTATAAATAGTTGAGCGATGGAGAACTTTTCGGACAGAGGCATAAAGAAGAGTGTTGACTGGGCGCTGGTGGTCACCTACCTGCTCCTTATCCTTATCGGCTGGGTCAACATCTACGCCTCCATCCATTCCGATGGCCCCGCCAGCATATTCGATTATAATTTCCGCTCCGGCAAGCAGTTCGTATGGATTCTCACCGCGCTCGGGCTTGCGGCTCTCATCCTGTTCGTGGTGAACGCCCAGCTCTGGGAAAGCGCGTCCATACCTTTGTATCTGGGGGTACTGTGCCTGCTTGTGGCCGTGATATTCCTTGGAGTGGAAGTTAAGGGGTCACGGTCATGGTTTGAGTTCGGGCCAATCAGGTTCCAGCCGGCGGAAGTCTCGAAAATCACGACATCACTGCTGCTGGCCACACTTATGAGCCAGGTCAATTTCAGGATCACACGGTTCAAGGATTTTCTTCTGACCGCCTTGATTCTCGGCATTCCAATGGTGGTCATTCTGGCCGAGAGCGAGACTGGCTCCGCACTGGTCTATGTCGGATTCATATTCGTCATGTACAGGGAAGGTTTTTCCGGTTGGTGGATCTTCTGCATCGGAATGGCCGCTCTGCTGTTCATCCTCACGCTGACGGCATCTCCTTACGTGTCCATCCTTGTGCTGGCAGGAGTCCTTTTGCTATGCAATGGCCTTGAATCAAACAAAATAGGAGTGGCTTTCTGGATATTCTCAGGAGTATTGCTGATTCTCTGCCTGCTGCCGTGGATTTTCGGGAAGTTCAGCCCGGAGTCATTCGTCTCAAAGATAAATCCGCTCTACATCCTTGTCGGAATATGTGTCGCGGCGGTGTTGTATCTGATGATCGTTGGCTACAGGTCGCGTCACCGCTTTCTGTCAATGTCCGCCTTGGGGTTGATCGCAGGAATGGCGCTCGTGTTCTCTACCGAGTTCATATTCAACAACATCCTTCAGGATCATCAGCGCAAGAGAATCGAGGTGCTGCTGGGGATGAAAGAGGATCCTGCAGGTGTCGGCTACAATGTCAACCAGAGCATGATCGCCATCGGTTCCGGCGGACTCCACGGCAAAGGCTTTCTGGGCGGGACCCAGACCACTTTCGGATTCGTGCCGGAGCAGAGCACCGATTTCATTTTCTGTACCGTCGGGGAGGAATGGGGATTCCTCGGCTGTCTT
The DNA here is from genome assembly GCA_000433355.1 of Alistipes sp. CAG:435. GTDB lineage: Bacteria > Bacteroidota > Bacteroidia > Bacteroidales > UBA932 > Cryptobacteroides. The sequence goes on from FR893138.1 coordinate 54,631, forward strand.
GTCGTGATCTCTCTGTACGTGTTCCTGATTTCCAGAATCATCATGGACGCGGAGAAAAGCCGGGAGGCGTTCACCAGAATATACGGCTACTGTGTGGCCTCGTGCATATTCATGCACTTGTTCATCAACATCGGGATGACCATCGGCATTATGCCTGTGATCGGCATCCCATTGCCGCTGCTCAGCTATGGAGGATCCTCGCTGTGGGCATTCACCGTGCTGATCTTCATATTCATAGCATTGTATCGGCAAGAGAAGAAATACTATTAGCCGTTCAGACTGTTAAAAATTAGGGTGGTATATAGGTGTTGACCAACGTTTCTCTTATAGCGCTGATATTTAGGCAATTGTGATTCATTGATATTTCTGGACAATAATCTGTATGTAAAGGACCTAATCTCCATCGTAGTCATATAATAAGATAAGTGGTGACGGAAGATCCCTGGCTTATTCATCGGGTGAAAAAGGTGGCTTTCCGCACCCGACTCTAATCAGGGATGTCTCTCCGGGTGTATAACCACCATTTTTTCACCCGGAATAATAGTTGTTTGGATCTGAGCAGACAATGCCACGCGCCAAGGTTGCTGAACGTGAATCCGGAATGTCGCCAGCTGTTCGGCCAGTGTTTTCTTCTCCTAACCCCAATCAGACGTCTTGTCCTTGTAGGTACACCAGAAGTTCGTTTCCTGCACCAGTGATGCGCTCCAGTATATTCAGCGCATACAAAGGCCTCCTTACGTACATTTTTCTGTCCAAAAACAATATGAGACCGTTCTTACAGGTATGAAAAACTATGCGCACCTAAAACAGCATTCGCTTGATAACTAATGAGTTGATGTTTCAAGTGTAAATGTATTCGCGCACCTAAGAGTCGACAGCCGCGATACAGGGCGTTCTATTGGTGTTCCGAACTCCCAGGTGCGAGAAACCACGCGTACCTGAAATGTCATCAGAGTGATAACCAGCGACTTGCTCTTCTAGGTTCGAGCATATTCGCGCACCTGAGCGTTATGCATATTATGGTATGCTGAGCTTTAGATTCGCACAATATTATGTCTGGGTGGTCTTGAAGACGCTATATACCATTAACAGACACAGTTACCTTAGGGGTTTTCTTGTATGCCCGCAATCGCTTGGATGTCGGCACGATGCGGAGGAAGGTAGTCAACTTGTATATATTCCCCAAAAATTAACTGGTTTGCGACTGTTTTCCTTAATCAATGACTTTTTTTTAGTAAATTTGCATTCTATCATACTGCCTTGGTGGTGAAATGGTAGACACGAGGGACTTAAAATCCCTTGGACAGAAATGTCCGTGCGGGTTCGATTCCCGCCTGAGGCACAAAAGAGGGTGAGTAAAGATTCTTCTTACTCACCCTCTCTTCATTTATTCTCGAAAATATACATCAGTCAATCCAACCCGGATTCTGGGTAAGAAGGCCGTTGGTACGATCTATCTCACTCTGGTCGATCGGGAAGTACCTGTACTTCTCAGTCCAGCCTTTCGAGCCAAGGATCTCTGTTCCCTTGTCAAAACGAAGAATGTCAAACCAACGCTGCATCTCATCCATGAACTCATAGCCTCTTTCCTTGAATATAATGTCAAGGAGTTCCTGCTTTGACTTACCGGCAAGGGTGATTCTATGGTTCTTGTCACCAAAAGCTCTGTCCCTGACAAGATCGAACCAATGCTGGCCGGCATCGCTTACGGTTCCGTTGATCCTGGCTTCAAGTTCGACACCCAAGAGAAGCACATCTGCATACCTGTAGAAGCGGAAGGCAGTCGCATGGTTGCTGGACGGATTAATGGATCCGGTGCTTTCCTTTCTCGGATGGTATTTGTAATGTCCAAGTCCTTCGTAATTCTCCTGTTGGTCGCTCACGATGAATGTGCTGCCTTCCGGGAGCGCACCGGACGTGACCATTTCTGCAACCTTTTTAGCCTCGTCCGCATAGACGATGCAAGTTCCTTCCCTACGGGTGTCACCTTCCTCGAACATGTTATAGACTGTGGAAGGCATCGTGCACTGGCCGTATCCTTCAAGCAGACCTCCTTCCTCGGCACTTCTCGGATCAACAAGGTTACGTCCGCCAAGTCCGTGGACAAAGCCCATACCGGTGTCGTTGGTGGATCCAGCAGAAACCTCGTAGATGGACTCCGTACCCCATTCTCCGTCCTTCAGCCAAAGATGCAGATAGTCAGGATCAAGCGTGTAAACACCTGAGTTGATGATGGTTTTCATATCGTCAAGAGCCTTAGGGTACATTTTTTCGTCACGGTGGAAGAGGATCACCTTCGCGCGGAGTACACGGGCCGCGTCAGCACAGATTCTTCCCTGCTGAACACTGGCTCGGGCCGGAAGGGCGGCGATGTTCTCGTCAGAAAGATCACTCATCATAAAATCATAAATCTCATCTCTGGTCCCCTTTGGAACGGAATACATCTGGTCGGCGCTGAGGATACCTTTGATGAGAGGGAATTGCTCATAGCCCATAAACAGATAGTCATAGAAAAGAGCTCTGAAGAAACTGGCCTCTGCCTTCAACGGTTTCACGAAACTATCGTCAAGGGAGCAGGAATTAAGTTTGTCAATCAATATGTTGGCGGCGATTACTCCGTTGTAGATGCCGAAGTCCCACTCATTCCACCAAGAGCCATAGCCCCACTGTCCGAAAGAAGATGTCGCGTTGTAGGAGAACGTGTCCCACTTTGTCTTCCACTGGCCTTCACCCAGACCGCCTCCGGTCTCCGCCTCGTCCGAAAGAATGCATGAATAGTCATGAATTTCAAGAAGCCTTGTCTTGACCTCCCACATCACGTTGTACAGTCCCTTCATCATCTCATCCTCCGTCTTGTAGAACTCTGTCTCCGAAACCTGGGTACGAGGCTGTACCTCAAGGAAATCAGAGCATGCGGCAAGCGTCATAAGCGAAACGCCGATCGCGAGTGCGTAAGAATATATCTTTTTCATAATATTGCCTGTTATCGTTAATTAGAATTTAATGTTGACTCCTGCAGTGAATGTCCTTGCCTGAGGATAGGTTCCGGCGTCGAGACCGTCTCTGGTGCCGACCTCCGGATCATAACCAGTGTAGCCTGTGATCGTAAACAGGTTCTCACCCTGAAGGAACAATCTCAAAGCCTTCATCCCGGCCTTTCGGGAAATTCTTTCCGGAAGCGTGTAGCCGATCTGGGCCACCTTGAATCTAAAATAAGAACCGTCCTCGACGAAGAAATCAGAGATCTGATCGTTGATGTTGTCTCCTTCGACAAGTCTTGGCATCTTGTTGGATGTCCCGGCGCCATGCCAGCGGTCAAGCCATTCGGTTCCGAAATTGGCAAGTGTGGCGTTCGGTCTGCGGTAGAACTTGTAGATGTCGTTCCCTGCAATTCCCTGGAAGTAAGCGCTGAAATCAAAGTCCTTCCAAGACACATTGAAGTTGAAACCAAACGTCCAGTCCGGATTAGGATCTCCGATCATGGTCCTGTCATCAGCGTCTACGGATCCGTCACCAGTCACATCAACGAAACGGATGTCTCCAGCGTGAGGGGTTCCACCAACATTCTGCTTGGAAGCCGCGGCCTCCTCGTCTGTCTGGAATATTCCATCAGTCTTGTAGCCATAGAAGAAACCGTAAGGTCTGCCGCTTTCGCTGTAGGAAACACGTCCTCCAAGACCTCCGCCTATCATATTCAAGCCAACTCTGTCTGGCCCTTGGTCGGTCACTTTGTTCTTAAGGTAGGAAGCGTTGGCGCCTACTCCCCAGAAAACATTGCCGGTGGTGAACCTATAGCTGGCCTCCATCTCAACTCCTTTGTTTTCGACCGATCCGGCATTGACAGTCATGGAACTGAAGCTAGTGTATAGAGGAATAGGTTTGTTCAGAAGCATGTCCTTTGTCTTTTTCTGGAACACATCCACAGTGAACGAAAGAGCGTTGTTCAGGAACCTGAGGTCAAGACCAGCGTCGAACTGCTCGGAAGTCTCCCATTTGAGGTCTTCATTTGCGTAGCCGCTTGGGTACATTCCAGTGTAGGATTTCCCATCAATGATAGCGTTATGTCCGCTTGCCATCATCGTAGTGTAGGCGAACGAACCTATGCGCTCGTTACCGTTCTGTCCCCAACTGAGTCTGAGTTTGGCAAAGTCGAACCATGACGGCTTGGAAGCCAGAAAGTTCTCCTTGGTGATCACCCAACCGAACGACACTGAAGGGAATATTCCCCATTGATGCTTACGTCCGAAATTCGAGGAGCCATCACGGCGGAGCACAGCCTCCAGCATATATTTCTCTTCATAGTTGTAATTCACTCTTCCGAACGCGGAGGCCAGTCTGTGGTCATAGCCGCTGCTGCCAACCTTGGACTGATCCTCAGAAGCCGTGGCTGTGTCGATGAATGCCTTGTTGATGTCAACGACAAGAAGGTTATAGTCTGTGCCCCAGATGTTCGATGAGGAGAATGCCGACATACTGGTTCCCACAAGCGCGCCAAGATTGTGCTTTCCGAAAGACTTGTTATAGGATAAAACGTTCTCCCACTGCCAGTTGAATCCCTGCCACTTGCTATCCTCGACAGAAGAGGTCTTATTGTTGTTCGTGGTGTTGAGATCATATTCAGGTGTCACTTTTCTGGTGGATGAGACCATCAGGTCGATTCCGTAGGATGTCTTGAAAGTAAGCCCCGGAAGAAGGTCGGCGTTGACGGCGATGTTGCCGGTGAAGTTCTGAGGTTCGTACCTACGGTTATGGTTGACTTGCATGTCAGCCAGAGGATTAACCAGCTCGCGCATGTCTATAATATTGTAGGTCTTTCCGTTAGGTGCCACCACGGCGTTAGGATAGGTGATCGCGTATTGTGCAAGAACCGCTGGATCCTCCTGATAGACAGGCTCGGTAGGAGGTAGCATATTCATTGACGCCATAAGACCGCCGGCCTCGCTGTTGTCGATGTCCGTTCCCTTAATCCTTGCTGATGAATAGCTAACATTGACACCGACGTTTACCTTGCTGAGCCAATCACGGTCAGGGGCACTGAGGACGGTGTTGTTGTACTTCGCGCGTACATTGTAGCGACTGTAGTCCGAGTAACCTTTAGCATAGATTCCTTCCTGATTGACGTAGCCGAACGAGATATAGTAATTGGAATTGTCCGTGCCACCGCTGAGCGAAAGCCTATGGTTGACAATCGGAGCGTTTTTGTTCTGAAGAGCCTCCTGCCAGTCGGTGTTGAATTTGGAGGTTCCTGTGAAGTACGGATCCTTACCCGAGTTGGCGGCCTGCTCGTTGATTAGCGTCATGTAGTCCTCGCTGCCAAGAAGGGAAATCTTGTTGGACGGGTTCTGGATACCATAAGTGAACTCATAGTCCAGAACAGCCTTGCCTTTCTTGCCTTCCTTGGTGGTGACAAGCACGACTCCATTGGAACCACGAGCACCGTAGATGGCGGCCGAGGCCGCGTCCTTTAGAATCTCGACAGACTCGATGTCGGACGGGTTCAGGTTGTCGATTCCATTCTCGGAAGGCATGCCATCCACGATGAACAGAGGATTCGAATCGTTGATCGTGCTGACTCCCCTGATCCTGATCTTCGATCCTGCTCCAGGCTGGCCTGAGTTGGATATGATGGAAACACCTGAGACCTTGCCTTTCAAGGCATTCTGAAGGTTGGTTGGGTTACCGATGTCAAGATCTTCCGAAGAGACACGGCTTACCGAGGAAGTCAGGACACTCTTCTTCTGGACGCCATAGCCGACAACAACCAGTTCGTCAAGAGTGTTGGAGCCTTCCGCGAATTTGATGACGAGATTGCTCTCATCGCCGGAGACAAGATAGTTAACATCATCGTAGCCAAGGAAAGAGAAAACCAATGTCTCTCCCTTGTCGGCGGAGATACTGAATTGGCCGTTATAATCCGTAGAGGTTCCCTTCGTGGTGTTACCCTTGACGAAGACTCCAGCCCCCGCGACTGGTTCGCCGGCAGGATCCAGGACCTTACCGGAAACGCTGCTGGTCTGCGCTGACAGACTTACAGTACAGAATACCGCTGCAAGCAGCAAGAACAAATTTTTTATTCTCATAATCTAACAGTATTGATTGGCGATTAGTTCTTCATGTGCGATGTTCCTACATATTCATGGCGACCGCCACCGCACCCAGAAGTCCGATGAACTGAGGGTTCAGCTTTGTGATGACCACGCCGTTTGAAACGAAGCGCATAGTGTTATGGTTCAATTTATTAAGAATATTCTCGAATATGTATTCGTCCGCCACGATGCTGCCTCCCAAGACAACGGTATCCGGATCGGTGATCCTGACAAGGTTCATTATGAGGTTGGCGATTCCCTGCGTGGCGTTCTCCACGAGCACACGGCAGAGCTCATCCCCCTCCTGACAAAGCCGGATGACATCCCTGACATCCACCCTGACTCCTTCATCGGAAGGGATCTCAAGGCGGGTATCGTACCTGTCCTTGAGCAGTCTGGCGCAGGCGTCAAAGCCGCTTCCCGAGGCGATTGTCTCCACGCAGTCCATCCTGCCGCAGCAGCATTTCACGCCGACATTGACTCCGACGGTCATATGCCCGGCCTCCCCCGCGTTGAAATGGCTTCCTCTGATCTGACGGCCATTCACCACGGTCCCGACAGCAATGCCGGTACCTACATTAATATAAACGAAATTCTTCGAGAACTGCCCCACGCCCCAGACACGCTCGGCTCTGGTAGCGCTCTTGACATCGTTGTCGATGCGGCAAGGAATGCCGTAGATCTCCGTGATCTCCTTGGCAAGTTCAATAGGATGGGTCCTGTTCGGGTCAATCTGAAGCCAGATCCCTTCATTGGGATCGACACGGCCGATCAGACCGATGCCCATAGAGACAGGCTTCTCGCCGACCCATCCCACGGTGCGAATGTAGTCATCAAGAGATGACTTGATTATTTCCGAGGCGGTCTGCTGACTGAAATAGCCGGAATCATACTTCTTGAAACGAAGGATGTTCCCGTGCTTGTCAACTTCACCGATGAGTAATTTTGTTCCTCCCAAATCGAGGCCGAGATATGTTTCCATTGCGTCTGAGTGTTATTCTTCCGCAATATTAGCCAACTATCTCCGGACGGGGGTTTAAGATCTAACAAAAATGGTTTAAAATCTGCTTGGGCTTAATCCGAACTGCTTTTTGAAACAGACACTGAAGTACTTAGCATCTGAGAAACCGACCATATCCGAAACTTCGGCGATGCTGTAGCGATGGTCCGCGAGATATTCCTTTGACCTTTCCAGACGATAGATTCTGATGAAATCGTTAGGTCCCTGACCGGTGAGAGACTTCAGTTTGTTGTAGAACGCGGTGCGGCTCATAGCCAGTTCCCGGCACAGGTCGTTAATCTGGAATTCCGAGTTGGACAACTCCTTCTGAACCACGGAGATAACCTTGTCCATAAACTCCTTGTCCAGCTTGTTGGAATATTCATTGCGCGCGGAGGCATTGTTGGAGTAGAGAATAGCCTCCCTGAGACGCTGACGCTCGTTCAGGATATTCCTGATTCTGGCTTTCAGAACCGACATATCAAACGGCTTGACGATGTAGTCGTCGGCTCCGGACTCAAGTCCCCTGATGACGCTCTCCCTGTCGGTCATACCAGTCAACAGAAGCACTGGAATATGGCTGGTCGCGACATCCGACTTGACACTCCGGCAAAGGTCGTAACCGTTCATCACCGGCATTATGACATCAGAGATCACGATGTCAGGATTTTTTTCCGCGATGACTCCAAGAGCCGTCTGACCGTCCGTGGCAGTGTTGATTGAATATTCCTCCGCGAAAGAGGACCTCATATACTCCAAGGTCTCAGCGTCGTCCTCAACAATCAGGATGCGGTTCCCGGAATTGTCCGGATCCTGCTGGACAGAGTCCGGAATCGGCTCCAAAGTGTCCGACTCCTTCCGGAACACCACTGAATCCGAAGCCTTGTATTTCTTCGGAAACGACAAGGTGAACGTGGTCCCTTCTCCCTCGACGCTTGAATATGAAATCGCCCCGTGATGCTGGCCGACCAGTTGCCGGGTGATCATCAGGCCTATGCCGTAACCGCTCTCATCGCACTCGCGGGCATTGTCCGCCCTGTAGCTGCCTCTGAATATTCTTGATTGGAAATCCGCGGGTATTCCTATTCCCGAATCACTGATCTCCAGAGTCCAGGAACGCCGCTCGCTTTTAGCCAGGACTTTGATGAAGCCTTCCGAGGTGTATTTGACCGAATTTGACAGGATGTTGTGAATGATCAGATCCATCTTCTCCCGGTCGATCCAGATGTCATTCAATCCCGGCTCGATGCGGTACGAGAAATCAAGCCCTTTCTGGCGGGCGGCATAACTGAAATCAGCCAGAACGGAGTCCAGATAATCCCCTGAGTCATATTCAGCCAACCTCAGCACACTCCAGTCCCGGTCATTCTTCCGGATGTCCAGAAGATTGTTGATCATAGACATAAGTCGGTCAGAGTTCCGGTTCGCCGTCATCACTGAACTCCGTACCTTGTCGGAAAGGTCATCCATACTTTCCAAATCGTTGAGCGGAGTCTTGATCAATGTTATAGGAGTCTTCAGGTCGTGGGCGAAGTTCACGAAAGTGTTGATCTTCTCCGTCATAATCCTGTTGTACGACTTCCTGCGGTACCACGCCACGGTCATCGCCACGAACGCCACCAGCAAGGCCGCATATAGAGACAACGCCCACCAGGACAGCAACAAAGGCCTCTTTATTAATATGGAAAGGTGACGCTCACCAAGGATGTTTCCTGAATATTTGTCTATGACCTTCAGTGTGTAGTCATATTTTCCGGAAGGAATATTATAGTAGTCAATCTCTCCCGCTGCATCGCTAAGACGGGGAACCATGTCAAAGCCCACAAGCTGACTTGAAAAGCTGGTCCTGTACCCCGAGGTGAAATCAAGGGCTGAGTATGCGATGCGGAAAGAATTCTGGCCGGCTTTCAGAGTGATCCTGTCGAGAAGATCGACGTTGGTTGAGACTGTAGGTTTTGAGCCGTCCGGCAGATTGAAGCCCGAGATGACCGGGGCGATTTGTCCCGGATCCTTCATCGAGAACTCCGCAGGGTCGAACACAATGACTCCGTCAGCGGTGCCAAAGGCCAGACGGCCGTCCGAGAGTCGGCAGACGGCGTTAGGATTGAAACTGCCTCTGGTGACTCCGAGGAATCCGTTCATATCAATCGGAACTCCGGAGACCGGATCAAGCCTGTAGAGGGACTCAAAGGTCGCGAACCAGACATTGTCCTCCCGATCCACCACGACACCGGTGACGGAATCGCTGGAGAGGCCGGAATCCTTCGAGAAAGACCGGGCCGTCCCGGTGTTTCTGTCATAACATATCAAGCCATCGCCGTCCGTAGCCAGCCAGACAACATCTCCGTGGTTGGCCAGACATCTCACCGGGTACGTCAACGTCTTGGAACCAAACGAGTCAAGAACCGTCAAAGAACCAGTGCCAGGATCCAGCACACACAATCCGCCGATGGTGGCCGATGTCAACTTCCCGTCAGAGGTCATTCTGATGTCCCCGATGTTATCGACAGGATAGGTCGCAAAGCTTCCGTCCAGGACATCGTATCTTGCCAAAGGTGAGTCTATCCCGCCTATCCAGACATATTCTCCGTCAGTCAGAAGAGAATACGTATGATTGAACCTATCGTCCTGAAATACAGTCGTGGTTCCGGTTTTTGGATTGATCTTGTACAGAGGGAAACCGTAGCCTCCGACCCATACATCGCCACGGACATCCTGAGTCAAGGCAAGCACGACACCGAGATCCGGCATCGGATAGTTCTTCCAATTACGGCCGGACGGATCAACGCTGCACACGCCCTCATTGGTTCCAAACCAGATGTTCCCGGACGCGTCCTCAAAGATCACGTTGACATGATCGGACAACAAAGAATTCGGATTCCCGGGCTGATGGGCCAGTTTTTCGATTGATGGGGTGCCTTTGCTCTGACGGCAGACCCAATCCGTGGTCGTGGAGACCCACAGGTTGCCGTTCACGTCAAAACAAAGGTCACTGACCGTGTTCCCCGGAATGGACGACCGGTCCAGATCGTCTGCCAGATAATGGGCGAGGACTTTCCCCGACTCCAGATCAAAGTAGAACAGTCCTTCCCCGTCCGACCCGACTACGAGACGTCCCTCGCCATCCTTCAGAATCGCCCAAACCGGAACCTTGAGGGAGACAGTGCCGAAATCCTTCAAGATTCCGTCATCCCCGACAACCTTCATTCCTTCGGAGAACGTCCCGACATAGAGCTTTCCACCCTCATAGAGCAAAGACGCGACATCCACATCATCAGCCACCCCGTGGACCTTTCCATTCTCCAGCAGGAATATTCCATTGTCAGTTCCCAGCCAAAAGGCATCCGTCCCTTTGACAGCGATAGCCTTGACAATCCTGTCAGTGACGTATCTGGCTTCTTCTCCGCCTTCCGTCAGGAAAATTATGCCCTCCGAAGTGCCCAGAGCCACGGTTCCAGACCCAGGGAAACAGATGCTGTACAAGGATATTCCCGGATGATTCTTCCTTAGATCCATCTCAAGGTGGAAAGAGTCCAAGCATTTGTCATAACGGTAAAGCCTACCGTTCTTCACCGCCATCCAAAGGACTCCAGAATTGTCACATTCCAGCCTCGTTGATGACAGGATCTGGTCTCTGGACTGAGGCAGATCCTCGATCCTGTACGTTTTCACGGTATGGCCATCGAAGCGATCGATTCCGTTCTGCGTGTATATCCAGACAAACCCGTCCCCATCCTGTGTGACCTGATAGACTTTCCTGCCGCTGAGGATTCCGTCAAGAGTGACAAAACCTTCCGCCCTTGCCGTGAGGAAGGACAGAAGGGTCAACAAAACCAATATAATATGTTTCTTCCGAAACATCATTCAGAGCAAGCGTGGAAAGGAGCCTTGAAATCCATTCTCAAAGTGTGTGTGTCCTCTGTAGGAAAATCATTTGGAACAGGAAGTGTCACAATACCTGTGGCCGCCCATTCGCACCCTCTTGCGAAAGTGACCTGAAATCCTGTGCATGTCATCGAATATGTCATGTCAGGATCATTGCCGCAATGTCCGAGAACATCCACGAAAACACGACCCTTGCCGTATCTCACAGTCCACATCACCGGCTCGTCACGTCCCGCGTCAGATGTTGTGGCAAGGATCTCGATGTTCTTGGCAGGGCCGCGTAACTTTGTGTAGATCTCATCCTTATAGTGCTTCCATCTTTTTGGGAGCCCTTTCATGACCGGATGTTCACCAGCCTGTGTGTCGATCACTGTCTTGTGCTGGAGACCGTGATGTCCCGCCCATCCAGGAGTGTAGTCATATATGTATTTCCCGTTCAGCATATAAAGATAAGGTCCCCATTTCTCATCCCTGCCGTTCCATGCACCGAGACCGGTCATCTCGTTGTACTCATTCCAATTCTCCATAGGGATTATCGATGAGTGGATGAAGGCAACACCACCACCGGCGCTGACATATTCCTCGAAAGCCTTCTTGCACGGCTCGATCCACTCCACACCGCCATAGTTGACAATGACAAGGCTATATGCTTTGAAATCAGGGTTAAAGGTGCTCATATCCCCGCCCCAGTCAGGAGTCTCGATGACATCCACATCGAAGCGTCCGGTGTTGGCAAGAATCTGTCTCATGCACTCGGAAGCACCTCTCCAATAGTGGCTTCCGTCCTGACCGGTGACAATCAAGGTCCGGATTTTCGGCTGTTCCTTGGCGGAGACAGTGAACAGGAAAATTCCCAGCAAAGCAAACAACGTCAAGACTATCCTTTTCATCTTCCTTCCTCCTTTCTGAATTCGATCCTGTCATGGCAATATACTGCCTTCTTGCCATAGCCTCGTTCATCGACGCTGAACGAGCCTTCCTTTATGTAAGTAATATAAAGCTCGCTGACACCATCCTTGTTCCTGTCTTCGACAAGCATATTATATTCATCGGTGACATATTCCACTGGGGAGATGTATTTGATTTCCTTTGAATATGTCCCCACTATCACATAATAGGCCTTAAAGAGATCGAACTCAGGCCAATGGCCATTGTCCCGGCCGAACAGCATGACTTCCTCCAGCTGCGGGTCATCGTCCATCTGCGCGATGATTGACTTCTGAAACCAGAAGCCCTCTTTGACAGCCTCAGGCGGAATATTGTCCCAACCGACCTGATGGGCCGTCACCCGGAACTGCGCCTCGGCACAAACGGCCAGCAGCAGTGACAAGAATACGGTTGAAAATTTCTTAAGCATCATAATCATGTGGCTATTGTTTGATGTCAAAGGTAGTCATATTCTCAATAGGACATGTCCGAATATTGGCAAAAAAAGTTGGAAATCTGTCAAGTGTTTGGTGGGCAATGATATATTTTCAACTATTTTTGTCTGAAAATCCACCTCGGGCGCGCATATAGTCGCTATCTTGCGGTCAAATTAAAAGCACTAAGATGAAGATCACAATCACAGAAAACGAGAAGGCGTTCACCAACGCGGCGGCGTGGAGAATCATCGGTCAGATACTGCGGAAACAACGCAGTGTCATCGGCCTCTCGACAGGCAGGACCACCGGAGAATTACACCGGACTGTCGCCAAAATCCACAAGGAGTATCCTTTCGATGTGTCCGAAGTAACATTCTTCGGCCAGGACGAGGTCGTGGGTGTGCAACGGGAATATTTCGGATCCTGCTGGAAGATGCTCAAGACCGAACTGATCGACGACATCGGGACAGATGACGGACATTTCCTTATGCTTCCTGTCAAATCTGATGATTATTCCAAAGACTGCAAGGAGTTCATCGAGGAACTGGAGTCACGAGGAGGAATCGATCTGCTCATCGTCGGAATCGGAGAAAACGGCCACATCGGCTTCAACCAACCAGGCTCGGCGTTCGGAAGCGGATGCCGCGTCTCCGTTATGTACCCGGAACTTGAGGCGAGGATCAGACGGGAGACAGGAACGCCGGACAATGTGGAGCTCGGAGGAGTGACCTTAGGGCTTAAGGACGTGATGACGGCCAGAAAGATCGTGGCGGTCGCCAAGGGAACAACGAAGGCGGAGATTGTCAAGCGTATCGTGGAAGGTCCTGTCAGCGAGGAAGTTCCGGCCAGCGTTCTCCAGCTTCACCCGGACTGTGAGTTCATTCTTGACAAAGACGCGGCCTCAAAACTGGATTAGTTATGGAAAACAAGAAGACAAACTATTTAGGACCATTCCTTTCGATGGTTTTCCTGTTCCTTATCGTAGGGTTCCTGACGACAGCCAACTCACAGTTCCAAGGGCCGCTCAAGGAAGCCTTCCTCTCCAACGCCGGAAGCCTCAAGAACACATTCGCGACTCTGATCACGTTCTCATGGTTCCTGGCCTACCCGATCTGCGGGCCTATCGGTTCGGCTTGGGTCAACAAATATGGATACAAAGGGACTTTGATCCGAGGTTTGGTCCTGATGACTGTCGGGCTGCTGCTGTTTTTCGCGTCCTCCGAGTTCACGGTACGGTTTCCAGACGCCGTCATCGGTTCGGCGACCCTATCGTTCCCGGCCGGATTCCTGATTTTCCTTCTGGGCTCGTTCGTGGTCGGAGCCTCGGCCACAATCCTTCAGGTTGTCATCAACCCTTATCTCGTGGCTTGTGACGTGAAAGGCACTCAGTCCATCCAAAGGCTGGCCATCGGCGGAACCGCCAACTCGGTCGGCACCACGATCGCACCGTACTTTGTCACCGGAATAGTGTTCGGAGGCATCGCTATGGAGGACGTGCAGGTCGCACAGCTCGCGGTTCCGTTCATTTCCCTTGCGGCCGTCATCGTGCTTGTCACGCTTGCCTTGATGAAATTCTCCCTCCCGGACATCCAAGGGACCAGAGCGGAAAACGGCGAGAGACTTGAAAAGAGCGTCTGGTCGTTCAGCCACCTGACCTTAGGGGTCATCGCGATATTCTTTTATGTCGGCGCTGAAGTCTGCGTCGGCGCGAATGTGAATATGTACGCGATAGAGAAAGGAATAGGCTCCCCTGCCCTTCTCGCCACCATCTATTGGGGAGGAATGCTGGCCGGTCGCGCTTTGGGTAGCACCCTGAGCAAGGTCCCTCCACGCACCCAGCTCATATTCACAACCTCTGTAGCCATTGTCCTGCTGATTCTTGCTGCCCTGCTCGACAACCCGTGGCTTTTGTCCGCCGTCGGACTGTTCCACTCCATAATGTGGGGCGCCATTTACACCCTTTCAGTCCAGAAACTCGGAAAATATACCTCCGTCGCGTCTGGTGTGTTTATGATCGGGGTGTTCGGTGGAGCCGTCCTGCCTCTTGCACAGGGATTTCTGGCCGACATTCTCGGAGGCTGGAAGATGACCTGGCTGGCAGTGGTATTCTGCGAACTGTTTATGCTTTACTACGCTGTACGAGGAAGCAGGGTAAGGCAATCGGCTGAATAATAACACATAATCAATATGAAAAAGACACTTATCTCTTTAATGGCCGCAGCTATGGTGCTACTGTGTTCCTGTGCCCCAAGCCCCAAAGCCAACATTCTGGTTGTCAGCGAGAACGGCGGACACCACAAACCGTTCACAGATGTGGCTGTGTCTTGGCTGGACAGCGTCTCCGCTTCCCGTGGATTCACTGTGACCGTCATTCACAATATGAACGATGTGAACGCGGAGTTCCTCAAGAACTTCAACGCTGTCATCCAGCTCGACTTTCCTCCATACACCTGGCCTGAGGACGCGCAGGAGGCTTTCATTGAATATGTTGAAAAAGGTCTCGGCGGCTACATCGGCTTCCATCACGCCACCCTTCTGGGAGAGTTCGACGGCTATCCGATGTGGAAATGGTTCTCTGATTTTATGGGCGGGATACGCTTCGCTGGCTACATCGAGCCGCTCGCCAACGGGACCGTGCACATTGAGAGCACGGAACACCCTCTGTTCAAAGGAGTTGACCCAGTCTTCACGATTCCGGACGATGAGTGGTACACCTACGACAAGGATCCAAGGGACACTGAATATATCCACGTCCTGGCGAGTGTGGATGAGGATTCCTACCGTCCGGCCTCGGACATCAGGATGGGCGACCACCCTGTCATCTGGACCAACACCTCGGTCAAAGCCCGCAACATCTATTTCCAATTCGGGCACAGTCCGAAACTGCTGGAGAACGATAATTTCAAGACGCTTCTGTTGAACGCGATAGATTGGGTGACCGAAAAATGAGACCGTCACGGATTCTGACAACGATGATCTGCCTCGTGGTCTGCGCCCTCTCACAGGCGCAGACCACGTTCTGCCACGATGAGCGACTCCGCAATCAGCTGATTGAAAGCGGCTTCCTTCACAGTCCGCTGCCGGTTGACACTCTTGACTCCTATGAGGCTAACGGCTGGCGAAAGGCTGTGGTCTCCGAGACCGGCCCGCTTGCCGGTCTCTCGATAGAGATGGAATTCCGGAAAAAGCCTGGATTCCGCGCCGTAGGCTCCCCGGGAGATCCAGACTATGCCACCTACGGAGGCTGTCAGGTCACCTACGACTTGGGGGGACGGAATCTGGAGGATTACAACCGGATCGAGTTCTGGATCTATCCTGACTGCAAGGGGCTGAGCATTGTTAATGTGGATCTGGCTTTCATCAACGGGAACGTACCGGCCAAACCCGGCTACAACAGGCCGTCCGGATCGCACCTTGTCAATCTGAAACCCGGAATCTGGAACAGGTGCTTTCTGGAGATTAATGAATATCAAAGAGACCAAGTCCTCGGACTGAGGTTCAGTTCCACAGACAGAGGCAGTTCCATCGGAGCGAAGGACTATTCCGCCAGATTTGTCATCGACAGGATCTCGTTCCTGAAAGTCAGGAATCCCGACAAAGTCTCCGGCTGGGAACCGATGAAAGGCCAAATCGTCTATTCCACAACCGGTTACAGTGTGGCAGGCAAGAAAACAGCCGTCACTGATTACCGGGCCGGAGGACGATTCAGTGTCGTTGACGCAGAAACCGGAGCGGTCGCCTGTTCCGGACGGATAAGGAAAGAGGTTACGACCACAGGCAGGTTCGGAGTGCTGGATTTCTCTGATCTCACAAAGCCAGGAACCTACAGAATCAAGGCCGGAAATGCCGAAACAGACACTTTCAGGATCTCGGACAATCTTTGGGACGATTCCCGCTGGCGGGTTCTCAACTACATATTCAGTCAACGCTGCGGCAGTGAAGTGCCCGGGATTCACGGAGTCTGCCATAAAGATCTATTCGCCTCGCACGACGGGAAGAGGATTGGATATTCCGGTGGCTGGCACGACGCCGGCGACCTTTCCCAACAAACCCTCCAGACAGGAGATGTGACATATTCCCTTCTGGAAGCATATTCATCGCTGAAAGACCGTAACCCGATCCTGGCGGCAAGGATGCTTGAGGAGGCGCGCTGGGGACTGTCGTTCATCCTTGGCTGCCGCTTCGGCGATGGTTTCAGGGCCAGCAGTATGGGGCTTCTGATCTGGCAGGACGGAATCATCGGGACATTCGACGACATCACATCGGTCAGGGTGCAGAACAACGCATTCGACAATTTCCTGTATTCCGGTTACGAGGCGTTCGCGGCTATGACCCTTCCGGACTCCGACAAGGAATTGAAGGCAAAACTGTGCGACATCGCCGAGGAAGACTTCCGTTTCGCAACCGAGAAGTTCGCGAAAGATGGCTACGACATCTTCACGCAACCCTACGAGCACACCTACAACACCTCACACAGCCAGTTCCAAGCCACAATCTCTTGGGCGGCCAGCCAGCTCTACAGACTGACCGGAAAGAAGGAATATGCAGCCAGAGCCTCAGAGGCCATTGAATATGTCCTATTATGCCAACGGAAAGAGCCTGTCGGTGAGTGCTCCGGAGGATTCTTCTACAGGGACACGACCAGGAAATCCATAGTCCATTACATTCATCAGTCACGGGATCAGGTCTTTATGCAAGCCTTGGCACTGCTCTGCCAGACCCAGAAAGAGTCCCCGGACTACGACAAGTGGCTTGGGGCGATGCGTCTCCACGGAGAATATATCAAGGATCTGATGCGTTTCACGGCTCCTTACGGAATGATTCCGAGCGGTGTTTACGAGGCTGAGGAATGGAAAGACTCCGCAAGTTTCTACGCCCTTCATCTGTTCCCGCCGGCAAACGCCGAGGAAAGATACTCCCGTCAAATCAAGAATGGGGTACAGCTGGACGACAGGCATTTCGTCAAGAGATTCCCTGTCTGGTTCGGAATATTCAACGGCAACTCCGCCGTACACCTTTCGACCGGCAAGGCCTCCGCTGTCTGCGGGAAGATGCTTGGGGACGAGGATTTGCTTCAGATCGCCCGTGAGCAGCTTTACTGGACCGTCGGCAAGAATCCTTTCGGCCAGTCTCTGATCTACGGCGAAGGACACAACTATCCTCAGATGGACAGTTTCTCCAGCGGAGAGATCACCGGTGAGATGCCCGTCGGAATCCGCACCCTGAACGATGACGACTCCCCATACTGGCCTCAGACCAACAACGCCTGCTACAAGGAAGTCTGGGTCACCACCGCGGGGAAATGGCTCTCGCTTCTGTCTGAATTTCAGGAATAACTACTTCATAAACACGAAGAAGACGGCGAGCACAAGGCAGACGAACGCCGCGATGTGGTTCCAGTGGAGAGCCTCGCCTTTGAAGAGGAGGGTGACAACCAAAGTGAAGACGACGAGGGAGACAACCTCTTGGATAACTTTTAGTTGCATAAGGCTGAACGGGCCGCCGTTGCCAGTAAATCCGAGGCGGTTGGCTGGAACCTGGGCGCAATATTCAAAAAACGCCAGTCCCCAGGAGAAGAGGATGACCAGAATGAGCGGCCAGCTCGTCGAGACCTTCATCTCCTGAAGCTTCAGATGGCCGTACCACGCGAATGTCATAAATATGTTGGATAGCACCAACAAGAGGACTGTCCCTATCGCTTTCATCGCCTTGCAATCATAAAAACGGACACAAAGGTAGTAATATTTCACCTATATATTGTCATAGGAGATTCTACAAAAAGGGCCGGCGGAGAAAAGAATCCGCCGGCCTTTTTGATATCTTCATCAAATGGTTATCTGATCATATTCTTTGGATCAAGGGCTTTGTCGAGTTCCTCCTTGGTGAGGATGCCTTTCTCAAGGACGATGTCATAGACAGAGCGGTTGGTCTCAAGAGCCTCCTTGGCGACCTTGGTGCTGGCCTTGTAGCCGATGATAGGGTTGAGGGCGGTCACGATGCCGATGCTGTTCTTCACCATCTCGTAGCAACGCTCCTTGTTGACGGTGATGCCTTCGATGCACTTCTCGCGCAGGGTGTTCATCGCGTTCGTAAGCCATGTTATGCTCTCCATGATTGATTCTGCGATCACAGGCTCCATGACATTCAGCTGGAGCTGTCCGGCCTCAGCAGCGAATGAGACGGTCATGTCGTTGCCGATCACCTTGAAGCAAACCTGATTGGTGACCTCCGGGATGACAGGATTGACCTTGCCAGGCATGATTGACGAGCCTGGAGCCATAGGCGGAAGATTGATCTCCTTCAGACCGCAGCGAGGACCGGAGGCCATGAGCCTGAGGTCGTTGCAAATCTTGGAAAGCTTGACTGCCAGTCTCTTGAGGGCACCAGAGTAGCTGACATAGGCGCCAGTGTCAGGAGTGGCCTCCACGAGATCCGGAGCAGCGATGAACTTCTCGCCTGTGAGTTCGGTCATCTTCTTGGCGCAAAGCTCTGCGAAACCAGGCTTGGCATTGAGGCCGGTACCGATTGCGGTGCCTCCCATGTTGATCTCATAGAGAAGATTCACGTTTCTCTCAAGGTTCAGAACCTCTTCCTCAAGGTTGGTGGCATAGGCGTGGAACTCCTGGCCTGAGGTCATAGGAACCGCGTCCTGAAGCTGTGTACGGCCCATCTTGATAACGTCCTTGAATTCCTCACCCTTCTCCTTGAACGCGTCGATGAGATCCTTGAGGCTCTTCTCCAGTTTTCTGTTCATCCTGATGAAAGCGTAGCGGAAGGCAGAAGGATAGGCGTCGTTGGTAGACTGGGCGCAGTTCACATGGTCGTTAGGTGAGCAGAACTGGTACTCCCCCTTTGCATGTCCCATGATCTCAAGAGCCCTGTTGGCGATCACCTCGTTGGCGTTCATGTTCACGGATGTTCCCGCGCCTCCCTGCATCATGTCCACAGGGAACTGGTCGTGGAACTTTCCGTCGATGATCTCGCGGCATGCCTCCACGATCGCGTCGGCGATCTTCGGATCCATAGCTCCGAGTTCCTTGTTCGTCTGTGCCGCGGCAAGCTTGATGCAGGCCATGGCGATGACGTACTCAGGGTAGTCGCACATCCTGGTGTTGGAAATCTTATAATTATTGAGAGCCCTCTGTGTCTGAACACCGTAGTAGGCCTCAGCCGGAACCTGAAGTTCCCCAAGAAGATCGGATTCAATCCTGAATTTCTCTTCGCTCATAATAAATCAATATTATCGGTTTATAAATTGTTTTACAATCTCTCTGACAAAGGTAAGTCCAAAAAAGATTATAAGCAAAAATGCCGCGATATATTTCAAATTATTATTTATTTACCGGGGCTGTCACGTAGTGACTGGGGGTGTATGGCTATTGTGCGAATCGAAAGCGCCGGCCCTATCGGGTCGGCGCTTTTGCATATTCATTTGTCAAAGATATTATTTCTTTGATGATTTGGCTGTGGTGCCGTTCTTGGCGGCAAGGCGCTTCTGGTTCCAAATCGTAGCATCGAACATCACTGGTGTACCGATGAAGATGGAAGCGTAAGTACCGATGCAGATACCAAGGATAAGGGCGACCGCGAGACCTCTGATGGACTCACCACCGAAGATCGCGATAGCGAGCATGGTCACGAGAGTGGAGACAGAGGTGTTGACGGTACGTGTCAATGTCGCGTTGATGGCCTGGTTGGTGTTGGTCCTCACGTCAACATTCGGATGCAGGGTCCTGTACTCACGGATTCGGTCGAAGATAACCACGTTGTCGTTGATGGCGTAACCGATGATGGTCAGGATGGCCGCGATGAACGTCTGGTCAACGTCAAGGTTGAACGGAAGGATTCCGGAGAACAATGAGAAGAAACCGATCACGATGATCGCGGTGTGGGCAAGTGAAACGACTCCACCAAGGCCCCATGTCCAGCCCTTGAATCGGAAGGCGATGTAGGCGAAGATCACAAACAGGGAGAGGATGACGGCGATGATGGCGTCTCTCTTCATGTCGTTGGCGATCGTAGGGCCGACCTTGTCTGATGAGATGATACCGTTAGGATTGTCAACGGTTGACTTGAACTCGTCAAGTGTGATGTCTGTCTCAGCGAAGAACGGCTTCAAAGCGTTGTAGAGCTTGGCTTCAACCTCGGCGTCAACATCAGTTGACTCCTGATCGTTCTTGTACTGGGTTGTGATCTTCATCTGGCTCTCGCCACCGAACTGCTTTACCTCGACGGCACCGTCAAACTCAACGATAGCGGCATCACGAACCTGCTCGGCGGTTACCGGCTGGTCGAAACGTACAACATAGGTACGGCCACCGGTAAAGTCAACACCGTAAGTGAAGCCCTTGGTGAAGATAGACACGATTGAAATGACGATCAACGCGCCGGAAATGATGTAAGACCACTTGCGTGCGGCGATGAAGTCGAAATGCGTGTTCTTGAGGAAGTTCTTGGTGAGGTTGTTCTCGAAAGCGATGCTCTTGCCCTTCTCGATGCGGTCATCAAAGATAAGCCTTGTGATGAAGATAGAGGTGAGGACAGAGGTGATGATACCGATGATCAACGTGGTGGCGAAGCCCTGGACAGGACCTGAACCGAACACGAAAAGGACGATACCGGTAAGGAGGGTGGTCACCTGACCGTCGATGATGGCGGAGTAGGCGTTCTTGTAACCATCGGCTACGGCCTTGCCCAGACCCTTGCCAGCAGCAAGCTCTTCCTTGATACGCTCGTAGATGATCACGTTGGCGTCAACGGCCATACCCATTGTCAGGACGAGACCGGCGATACCAGGCAATGTCAGGACAGCTCCGAATGAAACGAGGACTCCGAAGAGGAGAAGCACGTTGCAAAGGAGTGCGATGTCAGCGGCGACACCGGCGCCCTGATAGAAGAAAATCATGTAAACGAGAACCAAGAGGAACGCGATGATGAAGGAGATCATACCGGCGTTGATGGACTTGGCACCGAGTGAAGGACCTACAACCTGCTCCTGGATGATGGTGGCAGGCGCAGGAAGCTTACCTGACTTGAGGACGTTCACAAGGTCGGTGGCCTCATCCGGAGTGAAGTGACCGGTGATAGAGGAACTTCCGCCCGTGATGGCGTTCTGTACGTTAGGATATGAATATACCATGTCGTCAAGGACGATGGCGATCTGCTTGCCGACGTTGTCGCTGGTCATGCGGGCCCATATATTGGCTCCCTCGGCGTTCATGCTCATGGAAACGGAAGGCTCACCGTTTGAACCGTGGTCGTAAACGACACGTGCATCGGTGATCACACCTCCGTCAAGCTTCGCCTTGCCGTCCCTTGAGGTAGCCTTGATGGCGACGAGCTCGAAGATGTTCTCGCCCTGAGCATACTCGGAAGGCTTTACAGACCACATAGGCTTGAACTCGGCCGGGAAGATCTCGGCGATCTGAGGCATGGCGAGATACCTGTTGACCTTGGCGGTGTCGATCGCGGCGGCGAAACCGATGCAGGCATTGTTAGATCCTGAAGGGCTCAGCACAGCGAAGAGAGGATTGGCCTTTCTGTAAGCGTCAATCTTAGCGGAATTGTCCTGGTTCTGAGCGATCTCTGAATTGAGAAGAGAGTCAACACCTTCTTTGGCTACATTCTCGGCGGCAGGCTCGGCGACAGGCTCGGCGACAGGCTCGGCGACCGCTGTGGTGTCGGCCTCTCCAGCAAGAATCTCAGCCAGCTTGGCGTTGGCCTCGGCAAGATAGCCGGAAAGTTCCTGGCTGGTATAGGTCTCCCAGAACTCAAGGGAAGCGGTTCCCTGAAGGAGCTTCCTCACACGCTCAGGCTCCTTGACGCCCGGAAGCTCGACGAGGATACGTCCGCTGTTGCCAAGTTTCTGGATGGACGGCTGGGTCACACCGAAACGGTCGATACGGCTTCTGAGGACGTTGAACGAGTTGGCGACGGCACTCTCAGCCTCGTCACGGATGACACTGATGACATCGGCGTCTGAGGAGGCCGGGGTGATCTTGTCTTTCATCTCGTAAGTACCGAAAATCTGGGCAAGGTGCTGACCGTTGCTCACTTCCTTCCACGCATCCGCGAAAAGAGTGATGTAGTCCTCTCTGGAATTAACGCTGCGTTCCTTGGCGAGGGCGAGAGCCTTCTGGAACTCAGGATTCATGCTGTTGCCGGAAATGGCCTTCACAAGATCCTGAAGCTGCACCTGCAGCATGACGTTCATACCACCCTTGAGGTCCAGACCAAGGTTGATCTCCTTGGCTTTGCACTCCTTGTAGGTGTTCCAGAGGAATACCTTCTTCGAAGAGATGGAATCAATGAATACCCTGTTCTGTTCCTTCCTGATCGAATCCAGATAGTAAGCCTGGTCATTTTCAGGAACCTGGGCGAAAGCCGCTGAATTCTGAGCCGCCACGGCAGCTTTCTCAGCGAACTTGGCCGCTTTCTTCTCCTGGATGGAAGTCACCGCTGTGAAGGAAAGCTGCCAAATGGAAGCGATCGCAAGCAGAATGGCGACAAGCCTAATCCAACCTTTACTTTGCATAATTGTGTACTTTTATTATTGTTTTTAATTTTTGCGCATAAAAATAAGGGTACAAATTTAGCATTTTTTTCTTAGAAAGAAATTATCTGCCAAGTATTTCTTATTTTTGCAGACGCAATCACCGAGATTTTTCAGAATGAGAAACAAAATATTCATCGGCATTCTAACTCTGCTCGCGCAGATCACATCCAACGGAGAGGCTCACGCGCAAGTCTCCCCGACCAGACTCATGATCAAGGCTGACTCGTGCCGGCTGGCCTACAGCTTCGAGGAGGCGGTCAAGTACAGCGAAGGCGCCATCGAGATTCTGGACTCAACCGCTTCGGCAAAGGCGGAGGAACAATTATTGATGGCACGCAATGGACTGAACATGATGGGGTTCTGCAGCCAGCCGACTGTCGTCGCGAAGCGGACATTCCCGCTCAGGGACTTCTTCTTGTTCTACCCGCTGAAGGATTTCAGCTGGAGGAAGACCCCGAACCAGCTCGACTCTTTGGGCGGAGACGACCTCTCTCGCGCCATCTACATCCCTGACGACGCGAAGGACATCTACTACTCAGCCAAAGACGAGGAGGGCATCAGGAATATTTACTGCACACATCTGACGGATTCCCTATGGTCCGCACCGGCGCTGATCAACGAGCAGATGACCAGTTCCTCGGACGAGATCTACCCGATGCTGTCCCCTGACGGACAATCACTTTACTTCGCCTCCAAAGGTCTGTACGGCATGGGAGGCTACGATCTCTATGTCTCAAACTGGAACAGCGAGACCAACGATTGGGACATGCCGGTGAATATGGGCTTTCCATATTCATCACCTTACGACGACTTCCTTTTCGTCAACACGGAGGACGGGAAATATTCCATCTTCGCGTCGAACCGCGAGTGCGGCCGCGACAGTGTGACAATCTATGTACTTGAATATGACAGCATGCCTGTCCGGAAAGCCGTCACCGATGTAGGCGAGCTGAGGACTCTGGCAGCCCTGAATCCGGCCAAGGATCCTTCCAGGATCGACAATGACGCGGCGGTTCCGGACGATGGGCAACACGATGAAGGCACAAAGCGCTACATGGAAAAGATGCGTGAGGTTAGAGCCTTGCGTGACTCGGTGGCAAGGTACGGAAAGAATCTGGACAAGATGCGCTCGGAACTTGCGGCGGCCTCAGCGGAAGAAAAAGCCAGACTCACGGCCGAGATATCCGACAAGGAATTGATGCTTCCGACCTTGAACAGTTCCTTAAACGCCGCGGTAAAGGAGCTCCAGAACATCGAGATGGATTTTCTGGCCAACGGAATCGTGATCGACACCGGCAGACTTCAGGCGGAGGTCGACAAGGAGATCGTGGGGGCTGCTTCCGGCTACACGTTCTCAAAGAACAGTTACGGTCCGGAAAAGCTTCTGGACATCCGTAAACCTAAGCCATCTTTCGACTACTCTCTCATGATCCTTCCGGAAGGACGGTTCGCCGAGAACAACACTCTGCCGGACGGAATCATCTATCAGATAAGGATATTCACCCTGTCAAGGAAAGCCACGGTGGCGGACCTCAACGGTTTGAGCCCCGTGTTTGAAAGGATCACGACTTCGGGTAAACATGCATATTCAGTCGGATTGTTCAAATCTTACAAGGACGTGCTTTCCAATCTTAACAAGGTGAAGAAGAAAGGGTTCCGAGACGCTCAGATCGACGCTTTCCGCAACGGGCAGATCATCAGCGTGTCAAAAGCCCGTGAGATTGAGTCGAAGACCAGATCTCTGCTCATGGTCAAGATCTACCCAGAGGACGGCCAGTCTCTTCCGGAACAGGCCATCGCCGCGATCCACGAGCATTCCGACAAGGATCTGATCAAGAGCGTGGAGGCTGGCGCGGTCGTGTTTACGACAGGTCCGTTCGAAGACAGGTCACAGGCCGACGCCCTTGTCGCCGCCCTGAAAGCCGCCGGTGTCGAGAACATCTCCGTCACCGAGTCCGCCTCGGAATAGATTCACTGAAAGAAAAACGTGACCAAGATGAAGAAAGTCGGGAAAGTTCTTGTGGTTGATGACAATGCGGGGATCCGGTCCGCGTTGAAGATCTTGTTGCCTATGCGGTTCGAGGCGGTGGAGATCCTGCCGTCACCGGCACAGCTTATCAGCACCGTCAATGCCTTCCAGCCGGATGTGATCCTGCTGGACATGAATTTCAACACGGACATCAACACTGGAAATGAGGGACTTTTCTGGCTCAGCGAGTTACGCAACAACAACCCGAACCAGAAAGTCGTGCTGTTCACGGCCTACGCGGACATATCCCTGGCCGTGGAGGGGATGAAAAGAGGGGCGTTCGACTTCATCGTGAAGCCTTGGGAGAACGAGAAATTGCTCGCCACGCTGGAAAGGGCGGTGACGGAGAACCGGAAGGACAGCCGGCAGTCTAATGAATATGCCACCGGCCCGACCGGGATGTACTGGGGCACTTCACAGGCTATGGCCGAAATCAAGAAGACAATCGAGAAGATCGGCCCTACCGATGCCACGGTACTGATCACCGGCGAGAACGGAACGGGTAAGGATCTTCTGGCCAGAGAGATACACAATCATTCCGAGCGGCGGAACGGCCCTATGGTCAGCGTGGATGCCGGAGCGATTCCGGAGGCCCTTTTCGAGAGCGAGCTCTTCGGACACGTCAAGGGAGCGTTCACGGACGCCTATGCCGACAAGGCCGGAAAGGTCGAGTTGGCCGAGGGCGGAACCCTTTTCCTGGATGAGATCGGGAATATTCCTTTACACCTTCAGGCGAAGCTTCTGAGGGTTCTCCAGAACAGGACGATCACGAGGGTCGGCGACACCAAGCCACGCAATGTGAACATCCGCCTTGTCTGCGCCACGAATATGGATCTGCGCCAGAAGGTGCAGGAAGGCTCGTTCAGGGAGGATCTCTTCTACAGGATCAACACGATGAGCATCCATCTGCCGGCCCTGAGGGAGCGCCCGGAAGACATCGTTCCGCTCGCCGGGATATTCATAAAAAGGTTCGACGAGAAGTACCACCGCGAGGTAGAGGACATCGATCCGGAGGCGAAGGCCGCTTTGAAGGACTGCCACTGGAGCGGGAATATTCGTGAGCTCCAGAACTGCATCGAGAAGGCGGTCATTCTGGCGGAAGGCAGTAATCTGACAGAGAACGAGTTGCAGCTGCCGTCAGAGGCTCTGGTCGAGGGAAGCGAGACTTCTGTGGCGACGCTGGAGGAAGTGGAGGAGAAGGCCATCCGCGCCGCGGTAGAGAAATATTCCGGGAATATGTCGCTGGTTGCCAAGGCGTTGAATGTCAGCCGCCCGACCCTCTACAGCAAACTCAAGAAATACGGGATTTAGTCGAAGTTTATGAATATGCTTCCGTGGCCTCAGATAGCGATTCCGGCCGGCGTTCTGGTGCTGGTGGCTTTGCTTGCGGTGCTTCTTACACGGCATCGCATCCTCAAGAAAGTGACCTATATGCTTGATGCCCTGGAGGATAAGGAGACCAATTTCAGGTTCGACGAGGGGGGCTTGGGCAGCCGGAAGATCAACAGGACCCTGAACCGAATCCGTACCATATTCCAGAAAGAGACGGCCGACATCCGGGAGCAGGAGGAATATTACGGACAGATGTTGGACAAGGCCAAGACCGGCATCGTCGTGCTGGAGTCCGGGACGGATTCCGTGCTTTACACCAACAAGCAGGCGTTGATTCTTCTGGGAGTGTCGTCACTGAGCACCTTACGGCAACTTGACATCGTAAGCCCTTCATTAAGAGGAGCCTTTGAGAAAGTCGAGGAGGGGCTGGACCAGAAAGCGTCCATCTATTCGGAAAGCTCGCAGACGAACATTTCCCTGTCCGCCACATCGGCGCACATCGGGCGTAAGGACGTGAAAATCATCGCGGTAAACGACATCTCTGAGGCCATCGAGGAGAACGAGTCAGTGTCCTGGACGAGGCTCATCAGGGTTCTCACACACGAGATCATGAACACCGTCACACCGATCGCCTCCCTTTCCGAGGCTCTTTCCGAATATGCCGGGACGATCACTCCGCCATCAGACGGGCCGGATCTCAAGGCAGGTCTGGAGACCATCGCCAGTTCGTCCCGTGGTCTTATAAAGTTTGTCAATTCGTACAGGGATCTGACCCACGTGGCCGTGCCGGTCAGGAAGGCGTTTTTCGCTCGCGACCTCGCGGCCAAGGTCATCGATCTGAGCCAGCCGGTGTTGACCGCCGCCGGGGCTACCGCTGGATTTGTGGAAAAGACCGAGGACGTGCTTCTGTACGCTGACGAGAGCCAGATCTCACAGATTCTCATCAACCTTGTCAAAAACGCCGCTCAGGCCGGGGCGCGGCACATCGAAATCTCTGCCGAGATTGACAAGAGGGACAACGTCATCATCAATGTGAGCAATGACGGGCCGCCTATCAGCGCGGCAAGCCAGGAGGAGATATTCATTCCGTTCTTCACGACCAAGCCTGAGGGCAGCGGAATCGGACTGAGCCTTTCCCGTCAGATCATGAGGATGCACGGCGGCACCCTCCGCCTCACCCGCTCGGACTCCGAAGCGACTGTTTTCACGCTGATATTCAAGTAAAACTCATTAGCGGACCATGGGATGGAACATATTCATTATCAAGAATATAATAATTTACCTTCAGTAGTTTTCCACCAAAGGTACAACGCTTATTCACTGTCAATCAACAGGTTAATCGCCACTCATTGATTCCGAGCGAGTGGCAACTAAGTAGCTCATTATCAAACAATAAAGCAAGTACGTGGTGCCGGTTTATGCACCACGTACTTGCTTATTATATTAGTTGACAGATAGTTATCTGCCACGACACTGCAATCGCATTTCGATGGTTGGTGAGCTGTCGAACCACGGGTTCAACGATGGCACGCTCAGCGACCGGGATAGCAGGACTACCCTACTCGTTCTTGAGGGACTCGACAGGGTTGGTGTGAGCGATCCTCAGGGAGCCGATCACGATGACGTTGACGATGATGGCCAGCACGATGATGTCGGCGGCGATGAAGAACAGTGGGTTGAGGGCGATCTTGACAGGGAACTGCTGGAGCCAGTAATGGGCTACAAGCCAGGCGCCCGCGTCACCGATGATCACCGCGAAGACAGCCACCTTCAGGATGTCCGTCACGAGCATCGAAACGATCTCGGAGGACTGGGCGCCGTTGACCTTGCGGACGGCGATCTCGGCACTGCGACGGAAGTTCTCGTCACGGACGTAGGAGATGAGGCCGATGACGGCGATCAGAAGGGCGAACAACGCGCCAAGCTCGTAGGTCCTCTTCATCTGCTTCGTCGAATCGTACATATTCACAAGAGTCTCTGAATATGCCTTCACCTCCGCGTCGCTGTCAGGAGCCACTTCCCTGATGGCACTTTCTACCTTACGCATAGCCGCAGGGGTTACCTCGTTCAGCTTGATGACGATGGTATGCATCAGGCCGGCCCAATCATATCCCCCCTTCTCTTTGTATTCCTCCGTGTAGAAGTCCCGGTTCCAGCAGAAGCGGACGCTCGGACGGTCGTCCATGTCGGTGACATCCCCGATGACATAGTCCTCATAGACTCCGCAGATGGTGACCTGATCGTGCTCGGAAATGTTGACGATCTTGCCCACCGCACCGTCTGACCAATCCGCGAAGGCGGCCATCTTGGTCACAAACGACTTGCTGACAGCCACATCGTTCGGTCCCTTAGGAACAGATCCCTCGACAAGACGGAAACCCATCATATCAAAGAAGCCCTCCGAGGCTCCATATTCATCGGCGATGTTGAAAAGCTCACGGTCGTCGCCGGGAAGATAGACATTGTTGCCGGAGGCCTTTTCGAATGGCAGGGTGTAGGTCAGTTCCGCGGCCTCTACCTCAGGAAGCGAGCGGAGAGCTCCCGCGATGGCGTTCATCTTTGTCTGGTCGTAGGACGGGAATGTCTCGTAGACCAGATTCCGGTACTCGTAGCCTGGGTCGGTGTTCAGCACCTTGCGGTACTGGAGGCTTACGATCAGCACAAGGGACACAAGCACGGCGTTGATGGCGAACTGGAAAGCCAGCAGCGAGATCTTCCAGCGGCGTTTGCTTTCCTTATAGCCCCTGAAGGCACTGGAGATAGGGATTCTGGTGAACATCTGGGCCGGAATAATGGCGGAAACCAAGAAGACCAGCACGACAACTCCAACGATGATCCAGACGGAAAGCGGAGTGATCAGATCCTGGACCGGCACTCCAAGCAGGGATTCGATGGCACCTCTGAACGCCAGAACCAGCAATGCCGCCACTACAAGCGAAAGGACCAGATTACCAGCAGTTTCCTTGAGGAGAATCTTGTTTATGTCCCAAGGTTCCGCACCATAGCATTTGCGGACTCCGACCTCCCGGGCTCTGCGGATGACATCCGAGATCGCCACGAGAACGTAGTTCATAATGGAGACGAGAAGCAGCAGAATGGCGACTATGGACAGGATGAAGACCAGATTCCTGACCGAAGGCTGAGAGCTGTGCTCCTTGGCCAGAGGAGCGAGGAAGTACCAAAGTGTGGTTCCGTTCTTCTCCAACTCATCCAACGGTTGGTGAGCCTTCTGCATCTCGTGAATGGCATCCTTAAGGGACGCAGGATCAACGCCTTCAGCCAATTTCACAAATCCGATGTAGCGATCGTTGCCAAGCCAGTTGGCAAGGCTCCAAGAGCTCATCGTCTCAATGGACAGGATGACATCCGGATGAATGGATCCGTTCTTCGGAAAGTCTTCGTAAACTCCACATACTGTAAGTTTCCGTTTCGGCATCTGATCGTTGGCGATCTGCTTGCCGATAGCCTCGTTGACTCCGCCAAGTTTCTCGGCGAATGACTTCGAGACAGCTACCTTGAAATCCCAGGCTTTCAACGCATCTTCCGGATCCCCGGCAAGGAATGGTCTGTCGAATATCTTGAAGAAACAGGAGTCGGTGATGATATGTCTGGCCTCCACCTTGTTGCCTTCCTCGTCAATGATGAAAGTATCGCTGTTGAACACACTTGAGTACCTTGTGGCTTCAAGAACGCCAGGAATCTCGGCCTTGAAACCTGGAGCCACAGCACCGCTGACCTGACCGAAATCCATGTCATCCCCTTCTCCGCCTTGGCGCGAAACGCCTGTGCGGATCTTATAGATTCTGTCAACATCCTTATAGGAGCTGTCGTAGGACAGTTCAAAGCACACTTTCGCGATCAGGATGATGGCGATCGCCATCCCGACTCCCAAGGACAAAACCTTGATGATCAAATCACTTTTTCTTCTCATACCCATTCCTCCACATGGAGGCTAATCTTTTATCGTTCAATATTTTGCTTGCATATCCTCCTCCCGATTCCAGCGGTGAGGACACATCATTATATTCCTAATCTTCAATCGTTTAGGCTCCACTGAATATTACTACTCAATCCAGAAGGTTGCCGCAGCGAACCTTGGCCACCCGCGGCCATAAGCGGGAGGGGCCCAGGCGCAGCCTGGGAGGGACGGAGCGCGAAGCGCGGAGGGTTCATCGCGACAACCATCTGGATTGGAGATATAGCACGCTATTCCTTCTTCAGCTCGATGGCCGGGTTGGTGCGGGCGGCGCGGACAGCCTGCCAAAGGACAGAGAGGACGGCGATGAGGGCTGTGAACAGACCTGCCACCGCGAAGATCCACCAATGGAGACCGATGCGGTAGGAATAGCCGTTCAGCCAAGTGTGCATCAGGTACCACGCCACCGGGACGGCGATGACGAACGCCACACCGATCATCTTCATGAACTCGGCCACAAGGCCCCACAGAACAGAGTTATAGTCAGCGCCATAGACCTTCTTGAGAGACACTGTCCTGCGTTCCTGCTGCATGTAGTACGAACTCATCGCCACGAGACCCAGAGCCGAGACAAACAGCGAAAGGATTGTGAATATGACCATGATCTCCAACACCCTGTTCTCGGAAGCGAACACAGCCTTGATGTCATCCTCGACATAGCTGGCATCGAATAACTTATCCGGGTACAATTCGCTAAAGACCGCTTTGACCCTTGCGAAAGCCTCTTTGTGATCCGGCGTGGTCTTCACAAGAATCGTCCACGGCCACTTCCCGGCAGGATATTCATCATACTGGTAAATCAACGCAGGATGCTGTTCCTCCAGCAACGGCTTGATCTTGAAGTCGTAGTAGATTCCGCCTATCTGCCATGTGCTGTTGGACTTGGTCGTGAACTCCGTGGCGGTCTCGTCTATTTCGAGGATTCCGTAGGCATATTCATTCAGCCAATAACTGTTCGGACTGTGGTTGTCCTGTTTCTTCCTGATGCCGAGGATGTTGAAGTAGGCGCTGTCGCCCTTAACCAACTGGAACGAAGCCTCTCTTCCACTTTCTGTGGACATAGTCCAGTTGTTGGTCATGAACATAGGATGTCCATCTCCAAGTCCGACAGCTTCGACGCAACTCTCAGCCTTAAGTTTGTTGATGAGTGGCGTCAAATCACCTGCAAGGCCGAACTGATTGCTGATGGTGATCTGATCCTCAGTATTGTAACCCACCGGAGCATTGATCATAGAGCGGATCTGGAGGAACATCGTGAACGCCGTCACAAGCATCACGACCGTGATGACATTCTGAATGACAATGATGACCTTGCTGTAAAGTGTCTTGGTCTTGAGCCTGAGCGTTCCTCGGACAATCTCGATCGGCTCGGCCTTCTGGATGATAAGCGCGGGAACTATGCCGGCGATGACCCCTACCAAAACCGTGAACAGGACGCAGACAAGCACGCTCACCGGAGAGATTGCCTTGAAGATAGAGATGTCATAGTTCAACACCTTCGAAGCCGCCGGGGAAATGGCCTCGCCAAGCAGGACGGCGATGACCATAGCGGCCGCGCAGATTATGGTGCTCTCGACAATCATTTTCAGGAATATCCCGCCTTTCGTCGCCCCGATGAGCCTTCTGGTGGCCATCTCCTTGGCACGGAAGCCGGAGAGAGCCGTGGTCATATTCACATAGTTCAGGATGGCGAACAGAAGCAGCAGGAAGCACATTCCGGCAAGCAGCATCACTGTCGTCTTGTTGCCAAGACGCAGACTGTCATTATAGTCCTCATTGCCGTCCGACAGGAAATAGACATCACGTAAAGGAATGATTCTCACGTCATTATCACCTCCGCCGTAGTCTGACATATATCTCCAGAAATTCTCCCGGCACCATTTAAGAATATCATCGTGTCTGGCCGGAAGATCGGCGTTCGGATAAGCCATCACAAAGCAAGTGGATGATCCGGCGTTGGACATCCGCTCATCGTTCGCCTGGTTGGTGATCGTCATGATCTCTCCGCGAAGGAATATGTCGCACGGCCTGATGATGGAGTTCTCGATGTCCTTGAACACACCTGAGACTGTCAGGTTGCTTACCGTTGAGTCAGCGCCGTCGAAACGGATCTCACGTCCAACCGGATCCCTGTCCCCGAACTGAGCCTTGGCGAAAGACTCACTGATCAGGACTCCGCTTATCGAGGCCTTCCACTCACTGAAGTCGCCCTCCACGAGAGGGAAACTGAACATATCGAAAAACGACGAGTCAGCGTAAGAAGTCCTGGCGTTCACGATGTTGCCGTCGATCTTGTACTCCTGCATTCCGTTGCTGGAATATGAAGCTGACCTCTCAATCTCCGGAAAGTTAGCCTTCATGTGGCGGGACAGCCAGTAAGCGGACGAAAGGGTCTCTTTCTGTGCGATGACGTAGATCCTGTCGGCGTTCTTTTGGAACGAGTCAGTATTCAGCTGACTGGTGACGTACACGGCCAGAAGCAGGACAAACGCCATCGAGAGGCTGAGTCCCAGAAGGTTGACAGCGCTGTAAAGTTTGTTGCGCTTCAAGAAATTAATGAAACTGCTCATAAATCTATTCACGGCCTCGCGGAGGCCAACTTTTTGTTTTTCATTCTTTTGCTTCCCTATCCTCATTCCCGCTTCATGCAAGAGGACATCCAAGCATATTCCTAATGGTCAATCACTTATCCTCCACGGATTTTTACCCGTTTGGAAATCCCATCCAGAAGGTTGCCACGACGAACCCTCCGCGCTTCGCGCTCCGTCCCTCCCAGCCTGACGGCTGGGCCCCTCCCGCTTATGGCCGCGGGTGGCCAAGGTTTGCTGTGGCAACCTTCTGGATGAACCGAGACAAAGTATTAAGGAGTTTGACTATGAGATTCAGGCAACCTTCCGCCAATAATATCTTAAACGTGAGGGGCGGCGCTTATGGGTGGTATAATTACATTATCTACTGTCAAGTCCGTAGTGACGATTCATCAGCTATCGCCAAGTAATCAGCCGACCCTCACGAGAAAGATTCAACGCTAAAGCTCGTTCTTCACGTCGGAGACGATCTGGCCGTCGAACAGGTCGATGGTGCGCTGTGCCACGGCGGCGTCTCTCTGGGAGTGGGTCACCATAACGATGGTCGTACCTTCCTTGTTGAGCTCGCTGAGGAGATCCATGACCTCCTTACCGTTCTTGGAGTCCAGGTTACCGGTAGGCTCATCGGCGAGGATCAGCTTCGGACCTGCGACGACCGCACGGGCGATGGCGACTCTCTGCTGCTGACCTCCGGAAAGCTGCTGAGGGAAGTGCTGGGCTCTGTGGCTGATGGCCATTCTCTTCATAATCTCGGTGACCTTCTGCTTACGCTCGGCCGCGGAGATGTTCAGGTACCTCAACGGAAGCTCGATGTTCTCATAGACATTCAGTTCATCGATCAGGTTGAAGCTCTGGAACACGAATCCGATGTTGCCCTTACGGAACTTGGTGCGCTCCTTTTCCTTGAGCTGGCTGACCTCCGTGCCGAGAAGTTCGTAGGAGCCTCCGGTAGGGTTGTCAAGAAGGCCGAGGATGTTCAGAAGGGTTGACTTACCGCAACCGGAAGGACCCATGATGGCGACGAATTCTCCGTCAGCGATTTCGAATGAAACTCCATTGAGGGCTGTTGTCTCGATCTCCTCTGTTCTGAAGACCTTGGACAGATTTGTGACTTTAATCATGGCTTTGAAAAATTTTATTTGTTATTGTTTATATTCATTAATCAATTAGAAGACAAGCACATCGCTGTCGCCGTAGTTGTCGTAGGAGGAGGTGATGACCTTCTCGCCAGGCTCCAGCCCTTCAAGCACCTCATAGAACTGAGGGTTCTGACGACCGATGCGGATCTCGCGCTTGACAGCCTTGCCTCCATCCTTGCTGACCACATAGATCCACTTGCCTCCCGTCTTCTGGTAGAATGTCCCGCGAGGGATGAGGACCGCCCGCTCCGGCTGACCGAGCTGAAGGTTCAGGTAATATGTCTGGCCGGTCCTGATGTTGTCGGGCTGCTGGCCCTCGAACTTGAAGTCCGCCTGGAACTTGCCGTCACGCACCTCCGGATAGACCTTGCGCACCTGCGCGTCGTACTTCTCGCTCTGACGCTCAAATGTGGCGTCGAGTCCCGGAACCACACGGTCAATATAGTGTTCATCTATCTTAGCCTCAATCTTGTAGCTACCCTCGGAGTTGATCTGGCCGATCTTGGTGCCGGCACCGATGTATTGGCCAAGGTTCGCATCCAACAGTCCGAGAACCCCGTTGATCGGAGCCTTGATCGTAAGGCTCTCCTTGCGGCGGCGTATGAGTTGCATGTTCATCTTCATGTTGTCAAGACTCTCGCGCAGACTCAGGAGTTGGGTCGAACGGTAGAGACTGTCCTGCTCCATACTCTTGAGAGTCAGGTCAAGGTTCTGCTGCGAAAGCTCATAATCCTCCTGGGCCTTGAGGTAATCCTCCTTTGAGATGAGCTTCTCCTTGTAAAGCTGCTGGTTCTGCTCGAATGCCCTCTTGTTACGCCTGGCCTCGGAGGCGTAGCGGAGACGGTTCTGCTCATGGGAGAGTTTCTGCTGCTCCATCGAGATCATCGTGTTACGAAGGATGTTCTCCTTTTCCGCAAGCTCAGCCTCGGCGTTAAGTATCTGAAGGTCAAGGTTATCATTGGACAGCACAAGAATCGGTTCCCCGGCCTTGACGGTGGAGCCTTCCTCGACGATGATCTTCTGGACGGTACCGCCTTCGAGCGGGCTGATCTGGATTGTGACCATTGGCTGTACCTGACCGCTCACACGGATATAGTCGTTGAACTGTCCGTCAGTCACCTGGCTGACCGTGATCGTGTCCTTGTCAACCCTGAGGGTCTTGGAATTGTCTCTGAACACGAGGTAGAGCACGAACACTACCACGATGGCTCCAAGCCAGTAAGGCATCGCCTTTTTTGTGAAGGCTGATCTCCAACCTTTCTTTTTCTCGATTATCTTGTCCATAATGTTTGTTATTATTCGTTGATTATTTCTGAGGTGGTCGCTTCGACAGGCTCAGCGACCGGCACGGTCATATTCATTGATTGATGTAATCCACTCCGTTATAGTAGTTGACCACGCTGCGCTTGATGAAGTAGGTCAGCAGCGAGTTGAGCCGCTGGGCGTTCGCCTCAAGGTAGTTGTTCGATGCGGTCTGGAACTCGATCGGAGAGATTAACCCCTGCTCCAACTTTTTCATATTCAATGAATATGCTTCCTCCTGCACATCGGATTTTCTCTGCGCCTGAATATAGGCGGCCGACGCTCCGTCGCGATCCTGGACAGCCCTGCGCACCTCGGCGGAGATGTCCCTCATCTTCTGGTCGTACTCGGCTGAAGCCTTGGCGACCGCGTTCTTCTTCCTTGCGATGTTGCTGTGTCGCTGAAGTCCTGAGAAGATCGGAATATTCAGGGACAGCTGGACATATTCACCACCATTGTTCTTGAACTGCGTGCGGAAAGGGTCGGATGCCGAGCCGCTGCCAGGGTAGGTGAAGTAAGTCGTGGACCATCCTGCGTAGGCGTTCAGCGAAGGGAGAAGCTGCCATCTGGCTGTGCTGAGCTCACGCTTGGCGTTCAAGAGGTTATAGCGTGCCACACGTGCGGCCGGGTTGTTCGCCTGCGCGAAATCAACCATATCCTCCAGAGCCAAGGAATCGGTCAGCATCCTTTCGCTGTCAAGGGCCACCGGAAGCTCAGTGTCGATGACAAGCTCGTGATCCTCAGACCAGAACATCACGTCCTCAAGTGTGATCTTAGCGTCGTTGAGCTTGTTGTTGGCCTCAACGAGTTGGTACTGCTTGTCTGCAAGGTTGGAATCCATCTCCACAACATCCGCGTGACCCTTCTGTCCAAGTTCCTCCTGACGGCGGGCTTTTGTGAGAGATTCCTCGGCGACCTCTACCTGAGCCTTGTAGATGTCGGCCAGCTGGCTGTAATAGAGCACGTTGCAGTAGGCTTCCATCGTGGCGAGGCAGATGTCAGCCTCAATCTGGTCTTCCTGCGAGTTGCCAAGAGCGATGGAAGTCTTGGAGATCTTCATATTGTTCACGGCCTTGAATCCGTTGAAGAGGGCAATGCCGGCGCTTACACCATAACTGTTGTGGAACGAGGTTGTGGTGACGTAGGTGTTGGTCTTAGGGTCAACCGCACGTCCGAAGTTATAGTAAGCCGAGCTGCTTCCGCTTATCTCAGGGGTGAACGCATCGAAGATCGCATCCCTTCTCGCAAGCCGTGCGTCACCATTGGACGCCTGCTGGATCCTCACCTTGGTGCTGTTGCTGATCGCATATTCCATACAATCCTTCAGCGTCATCGGATTAGGAAGCGACTCCTGCGCGAAAACCGGAGCGGCGACCATCATCGCGAATGTTATGAATATTGTCTTTTTCATATTTCTTTTTCCTTTTCGGTAAAAGTCATAAGCATTAGGCGTGCCAAAATATTCAATTAATTAGTTATGAATATTTTAGCAATTTTAGCGATTTGGGAAAGTGTAAAGAAATTTAACACTGGGTGTAAAGAAACTTTACACTTTCACCGATCACTTCGACAAGCTCAGCAACCTGATCTTCCCTGCATTGACGTCAGATCGTGCACCAGAATGTGACGATGAACGGGATGGAGAATTCGAGGACGAAGCCATGGAAGAGAGAGATCACTGAATATTCCTTGCCGGAGGATGCCATGATGATCGGAAGTGTGGTGTCCATCGATGTAACGCCACCGGCGGCTATCGGAGCGAGCGGACCACCTATTCTGACAAGAAGCGGAGCCAGCAGAAGCGTGGCCATCTCCCTTATGATGTTGGACAACAATGCAACGGTACCGAGTTCGGCGCCACGGTAACCGGTTATGAATATGCTGGAGAGGGAATAGTAGCCGAATCCGGAGCCAACGGCCAGACAGTCTGTGGCCGACCTTCCGGGCAGAATCAGTGCGGCCGCAAGCGCCCCGGCGAATGTGCCGAGCATAGTTCCGACTGGAAGCAAAGCCATTCGCACATCAAGGGACTTGAATCTGGAGACAATGTTCCTGTCACTTCCCACACCTATCCCCACGAAGAAAAGCAGGGCACACAAGGCGTAGAATGTCAGGTTCCCTTCCACAATTTTCTCCGGCACAATTCCGGACAGGCCGGCAAGGATGCCAAGGACGAAGAAGCCTACTATCACAAGACTGCCTTTCATGTCCTTCTCTTTTCGGATTTAAGATGACGCCACAAAAGCCAGGCGAATAAACAGCTACCAGCCAGAGACAACACAGCAATGAGCAAAGCGTCCAGACCAAGCGACGGAAGTGATGAGATTATCGTCCTGTTCCCTCCGACCTCAACACCCAGAAGAAACAGCAGAGACCAGATCAGAATGGTTGTCAACTTTGAGACCCACCCGCAGTCTCTGTTCCTCAAAAGCCTTCCGGCCGCGATTCCCGCAAACAAGAATAATATAACGGTAAACATTCTATTTGAGCCTTGTACAATTTTCTATTTTCTATGCCAATTTCCAAATCGACATCACACCACATTTCATTTGAACATTTCTATCATGCAAAACTAACAACTATTCTCCAAACATTCGGAATCAGAGAATAATATTTGATTCTTGATGGTCACTGGAACGGCATTCTCCCGTACAAACCACGTCATATTACAATTTTGTCCACGCTAACTGTCATCCGCCGGATAAACGTGTTGATTTGCACAGTTTGTCCGGCTGAAAGGCTTCTCGCCGGACAAAACTTCAAGGTAAGATATGAATAAAATTAGGAAATTATATAGGAATTGGCTAACATTTTCCTTATGATGCTGATATTTAAGTAATTGTG
>FR893139.1 GCA_000433355.1 Alistipes sp. CAG:435
TGGCTTCCATATTTTTCGGAATAAATGTATATTTGCCAGTGTGGAATTATGGAATAAATGTGTGTAACATGCTTAAGCGTAAGATTTCCAAACAAATAGAAAACCAGCTAAAGTCTGGTGGCGATAAGATGCTTGTTGTCGATGGTGCAAGACAAATCGGGAAGTCTTTCATTATCCGTGAGATCGGAAGCCGGTTGTTCCCGAACTTCATTGAGATTAATATGGAGAAAGACAAGCAGGGTGACAGGCTGTTTGCGGAAGCCAAGACAACAGAGAACTTCTATCTTGCATTGAGTGTTGTCGCAGGGGACAGGATGTCCGACAAGAAATCAACGCTCGTGTTCATCGATGAGATCCAGGCCTATGACCACCTGCTTACCTTGGTTAAGTTTCTTATGGAAGATGGGCGCTTTACCTACATAGCAAGCGGATCTCTGCTCGGGGTCACATTGAAGAAGACACAATCCATCCCGATAGGAAGCATAACTCCTTTGCATATGTATCCACTTGATTTCGAGGAATTTCTTTGGGCCAACGGTGTAGGGCGACTCGTTATGGAAGACTTGCGCCGGTGCTTTGAAGAGAGGGTCTCGCCCAACGAATCCATACACAGGAAAATGTTGGACTTGTTCAGGAAGTATCTTCTTGTGGGCGGTCTTCCTGATGCTGTGAATACTTATGTGAAGGAGCATAACATCGTTAAAGTTCGCAATGTGCACAAGGAAATTCTGGAACTCTATGGTCTTGACGCTTCAAAATACGAAAAGGAGTCTTCACGTAAGCTTAAGATTCTACGAATATATGAAATGATTCCGTCAAACCTTGAAAACAAGAAGAAGCGTGTCAAGGTCAAGGACATCGAAGGGAAAAAAGGTAAGCGAACCAGTGACTATCAGGACGAGTTTGACTATCTTGTGTCTTCCGGGGTCGCATTGGAGGTGGATGCCATAAGTCAGCCTACTTATCCTCTCAGACAGAATGCGGGGAAGAATCTTCTCAAATTGTATCTTAATGACTGTGGCTTGTTTACGGGAATATTATATGGCAACGACATCAGGCCGGTTCTTGAAGACATCCGCTCTGTCAATCTTGGCTCGGTTTACGAGACTGTTGTCGCCCAAGAACTGAAGGCGCACGGATTCGGCCTGTACTATTATGATAACAAGAAAAACGGTGAGGTGGACTATCTGATTGATGATGTGAGGAATATGTCATCAATACCGCTTGAGGTAAAATCAGGAAAAGACTACGCGACACACAGTGCTCTTGACAGATTTGTGGCCAACAGAGATTATGCGATCCGGCAGGCGTGTGTGTTGTCCAACGAGTCAAGGGTTTTTGAAAAAGATGGCATCACATATTTCCCGATATATTTTGTGATGTTCTTCAACCATGATCTTGACATGTCTGAGAGAGATTATATATTCTAAGATCATATTGCGACTGGTGGAATTGGCATATTGAGAATTTTTGTGTAAGTTTGATAGATTGTTGGACATCGTTTGAATATTCAAAGATTAAGATTGATTGTAATGAAGAAAATTCTTGTGATGGTGGCGGCGTTTTGTGCCGCGGGATTCGGATCTTGGGCTCAGGATGATGAGAATTCGGGGCTGGAGTGCACCAGCATTGTGGTCGGGAGGCTGGCCAGCACGGACGGGTCGGTGATGACCTCGCACACTTGCGACGGCACTTCGCACACTTGGGTGAATATCGTTCCAGCGAAGGATCACAAGCCGGGTTCCGTGACTCCGATCCGCAAGAACTGGCGCAAGACCAAGTTCGTGACCGACACCGCAGGGATCAAGATAGTGGGAGAGATTCCGCAGGTCGCGCATACATATTCCTACGTCAACACTGGCTATCCATCGCTGAACGAGAAGCAGGTGGGCATCGGTGAGACGACGTTCACGGGGCCGGACACCCTGATCAACCACGACGCGCCGCTGGTCATCGAGGAGCTTTGCCGTCTGGCGATGGAGCGTGCCGCCACGGCAAGGGAGGCCGTCAAGGTGATGGGTTCTCTGGCTGAGGAATATGGCTACGGCGATGGTGGCGAGTGCCTTACGGTCTCCGATCCAAAGGAGGTCTGGCAATTTGAGATCGTGGGAGTCGGCAAGCATAGGATCGGCGCGGCCTGGGCTGCGCAGAGGATTCCGGACGAGCACGTCGGGATTTCCGCCAATATCCCAAGAATCGGAAAGATTGACCGTTCTGATACAGAGAACTTTATGGCTTCCGATAACCTTGAGCAGGTGGCTATCGACAACGGCCTTTGGGATGGTAAGGGCGATTTCGTTTTTTGGAAGGTGATCGTCTGCTCATACGCACAGGGCAGGAACTACCGTGAGAGAGAGTTCAGGGTGTTCGATCTGCTGGCACCGTCGCTCGGTCTGAAGTATGGAATGGATGATTTTCCGTTTTCCGTAAAGCCGGACTCCTTGGTCGATGTCAGGAAGGTAATGGCGTTGCTGAGAGATACTTACGAGGGTACGGAATGGGATATGTGCAAGAACTGGACGATTGATGTGCCTGAGAAGAATGGTGTTCCGGCGCACAAGGAGATGAGTCCTCTGGCCAATCCTTGGCTGACCACTCCGATGCGCAACACGCTGAACAGCATCGCTCCGGGCGTGATCGATTTCAGAAGGACGCTTGCGGTAGCCTGGTGTTCATATTCGACGGTCATCCAGAGTCGCTCCTGGTTGCCGGACGGCATCGGGGGAGTCTGCTGGTACGCTGTGGACAACCCGGCGCAGAGCCCTCGCATTCCGATCTTCTGCGGAAGCACGAAACTCCCTGCTGCCTTTGAAAAGTGCGGGCAGAAGGAATATTACCCGAACAGCGTTCTGTGGGAGTTCCGCCGTGCCAACAAGCTGGCCACCCTTTCGTGGCAGAAGACCAAGAAGGAGTTCACCGACAATGTGTTGGAGATGGAGGCGATGACCTTCGAAGGACTGCCGAAGCTTGAGGCTGAATATTCAAAGGCCTCCCCTCGCAAGAGGGCGAGGCTGCTGAACGCCTACACCGCCGCCATCCACGACAAGTGCGCCGCCCGCTGGAAGGAGCTTGAGGCGAAGTACTGGCTGATGTTCGGAAGGGGATTTTAAGAGTATGGTGAAATTCACCATACTCTAATTACCCCCAGTCACTTCGTGACAGCCCCTGGGGGCACGGGGAAGGGATTCCCCGAACCCCTTCTGTCGCTACGCTCCAAATCATAATCTTTCAACTTTTCTGACGCTCCGTTGCGGGAATATGGATTATTAACTATTTGAATATGAAGGTAATATTCGTGATGATGGCAGCGATCATGTGCCATTTGACGGCTCTTGCACAAGAAGACCTATCGGCAGATGTCAAGCCGAAGTATGTCGCCTTGTCCTTTGACGACGGGCCGAGCCTGAAGTACACTCCTATGATGCTGGACGTGCTGGAGGAGAACGGTGTGAAAGCCTCGTTCTTTCTGATCGGCCAGAACATCACGGAGGAGACCGCCCCTATCATCCGCCGGATGGTTCAGATGGGATGCGACGTCGAGAACCACACATATTCCCATCCTAATCTCACGCAGATTCCTGACTCTCTGATTCTTGCGGAGGTCGCCAAGACCGATTCCCTGATAGAGGTTTACGCTGGTGCCAAGCCGGAATATCTCCGCCCTCCGTTTACCGCGCACAATGCCCACGTCGCCGGCCTTGTGGACGGAAAGATATTCATCTCCGGCCTCAGTTGTCAGGACTGGAGGGCCGACATGCCGGTCGAGGATCGTGTGACCAAGACCCTCGCCCGCGTCGAGGACGGCCGCATCCTCCTGTTCCACGATACGAACGAGCGCACCGTCGAGGCGATGAAGACCATAATCCCCCAGCTCAAAGCCCGTGGCTACGAGTTCGTCACCATCCCCGAACTCTTCCGCCTCTCCGGCCACACCCCCGCCTTCAACTCCCCGAAGATGTACGGCAGGGCGTACTGAGATGATCTATTTTAGAGCATCACTGAATAGGTCTTCGCAAAACTCACCGGCCAGTCACTTATCTTGTCGGGAACTGAGCCTATCGGTCACTGAGCTTGTCGAAGTGATCTCCACATTTTTCTTTTGACGGTAGCGTTTTTGCCCGAGAATGCTCTCGTCAAGAGTGAATTTAACGATGACTGGAGCGATATTGAACATTAATGCTTCAATCATTATAAGCAATATGGACACGACTGTGAATATACTCACAGTCTCTCTTTGTCAGATATTCTTCGATTGATGGGCATAAAGGACGGTAAATCAATCAAATAACAAGCGTAATCGGGACTTTTTCCGAGTTTTTAACCCTTGAAATCGGGAATTATTCTAAATTTTCAAGGGTTGAAATCGGGACTTTTTCCAGATGTTGAAAACTTTTCGGAGGGGGCGGCTTTGTGGGGATAGGGTTTTTCGGTATCTTTGTATTGTCGCAATTCGCTTGGGTTCGGGTGCTGGCCGCTTCGTTCCCGAACGGTTCGCGGATATATGAAAATTTGACTTGTCACCATGGCTTTTGTACACCTTCACGTCCACACGCAATATTCGATTCTTGACGGATTCTCCTCCATCTCGACCTTGTTCGACAGGGCCGAGGAGATGGGGATGCCGGCCCTGGCCATCACGGATCACGGCAACATGTACGGTGTCAAGGAGTTCTTCAAGTTCGCAGGCAAGCATGTGGACAAGGCTACCGGGCATTTCAAGGTCAAGCCGATCATCGGGTGCGAGGTCTATGTGACACGCCACTATGATCCGAAACTCAAGGACAGCGAGCACAGATCCTATTATCACCTCATCCTGCTGGCCAAGAACTTCGACGGGTACAAGAACCTGATGAAGATCGTGTCGCAGGGTCACATCGAAGGTCTCTATTACGGCAAGCCGAGGGTCTCCCACGAGATCATCGAGAAGTACCACGAGAATCTGATCTGCTGCTCCGCCTGCCTTGCCGGCGAGATTCCCAAGAACATCGTCGCCGGAAAGATGGACGAGGCGAGAAAGGCGATAGAGTGGCACAAGAGGGTCTTCGGAGACGACTACTACCTTGAGGTGATGCTCCACAAGACGGAGGTCCCGGGGCTGTCGCTGGAGGTTTATGAGGAGCAGAAGATCAGCAATGAGGGAATATTCCAGTTGGCTCAGGAGATGGGTGTCAAGGTGGTCGCCACGAATGACGTCCACTTTGTGAACAAGGAGGACGGCCCGGCGCACGACCATCTTATCTGTCTGAACACCGGTAAGAAGATCAACGAGGAGCCGCGCCTTCACTACACCCAGCAGGAGTACCTGAAGAGCGAGGAGGAGATGGCCGCTCTGTTCCCAGACCATCCGGAAGTGCTGGAAAACACTCTGGAGATAGCTTCCAAAGTTGAGGAATATCAGATCGACCGCGACCATGTGCTTCCCAAGTATCAGATCGACCAGGCCTTCCTTGATGACCTGGACAACTATCTGAACATTTACAAGGATGTCATCGAGGTCGGAAAGTGCGACAAGAAGGGCAATTACCGTGGCGACGAGTTCTGCAAGTCGGTGGCCTATCTCTGCCACATCACCTACGAGGGAGCCAAAAGACGTTATGGGGAGACTTTGACCGCCGAGCAGTCCGAGAGGATAGACTTCGAGCTCAAGACCATCTGCCGTATGGGCTTCCCGGACTACTTCCTGATTGTGCAGGACTACATTGCGGCTTCGAGGGCGAAGGGCAGCATGGTGGGGCCAGGCCGTGGTTCCGCGGCCGGATCCGTGGTGGCCTATTGCTTGGGAATCACCAACCTGGATCCGATCAAGTACCAGCTCCTGTTCGAGCGTTTCTTGAATCCGGACCGAATCTCGATGCCGGATATAGATGTCGATTTCGAGGATCTGTCCCTGGCGCATAAATATGTCGAGGACTCCTACGGCAAGGATCACGTCTCCCGGGTGATCACCTTCGGCACGATGCTCGCCAAGGGTGCCATCAAGGACGTGGCGCGAATCCATGACCTGTCGATCGATGAGTCCAACCGCCTGTCCGGAATGGTGCCTGACCGCCTCAGTGAAAAGGTGGAGAAGGAATATCTCTTCAATCCGGATCTGGATGATCTCAAGCCAGGATTCAAGGTGGTGGAAAAGGATGTCGAGGTTGATGATCCTGACAATCCGGGTCAGAAGAAAACGGTCAAGAAGACCTATCAGAGGGGCATGGAGGACACGGATGTCAAGATAACCCTGAAGAACTGCTATCGTCTTGTGCCTGAGTTCAAGGAAGAGTTGGAAAACGGAACAGAGCAGGTGAGGGAGGTTCTGAAATATGCCCGTCAGCTGGAGGGCTGCATCCGTCAGGTCGGAATGCACGCCTGCGCCACGATCATCGGACGAGGCAACCTGACCGACTATATTCCTATCTGCCTTTCGATGGACAAGGAGTCCGGACAGTACGTCTGGACTTCGCAGTACGACGGCCACTACATCGAGGAAGTCGGCATGCTGAAGATGGACTTCCTGGGACTCAACACCCTGTCCATAATCCACAAATGTCTGGACAACATTAAGTTGCGCTTTGGT
The DNA here is from genome assembly GCA_000433355.1 of Alistipes sp. CAG:435. Taxonomy (GTDB): domain Bacteria; phylum Bacteroidota; class Bacteroidia; order Bacteroidales; family UBA932; genus Cryptobacteroides. The sequence goes on from FR893139.1 coordinate 6,563, forward strand.
ACGGACATCGACATCGAGGCGATTCCGATTGACGATAAGCCGACTTACGAACTCTATGGACACGGCGACACGGACAGCGTCTTTCAGTTTGAATCCGAGGGCATGAAGACCTGGCTCCAGAGGTTGCATCCTGAGCGTTTCGAGGACCTCATCGCGATGAACGCCCTCTACCGTCCGGGCCCTATGGACTACATCCCGGACTTCGTGGACAGAAAACTCGGACTCAAGCCTATTGAATATGACCTCCCGGAGATGGAGGAGTTCCTCAAGGACACCTACGGTGTGACCGTCTATCAGGAGCAGGTGATGCTTCTTTCCCAGAAGCTGGCCGGCTTCACGAAGGGTCAGGCGGACAAGCTCCGCAAGGCGATGGGCAAGAAGCAGATAACGATTCTGAACGAGCTCAAGGACAAGTTCATGGAGGGCGGCAAGGCCAACGGCCATCCGGAGAAGATGCTGGACAAGATCTGGAAGGACTGGGAGAAATTCGCGCAGTATGCCTTCAACAAGTCCCACGCCACCTGCTATGCATGGGTCTCCTACCAGACCGGCTGGCTGAAATGCCACTATCCCGCCGAGTTTTTCGCCGCCAACCTCTCCTGCAACCTCTCCAACATGCCGGAGATAAAGAAGATTCTGTCCGACTGCAAGGCTCATAAGATCAAGGTGTTGAACCCGGATGTCAATGAGTCATATTCACACTTCACCGTGAACAAGGAAGGCAACATCCGTTTTGGCCTGAAGGGGATCAAGGGATTCGGTTCCAATGTGGCGGACGCGATCATCGCCGACAGGGCAGCCAACGGTACCTACGCCGATGTGTTCGATTTCATCGAAAGGCTTGGTAACTCGCTGGGCAGAAAGGCGATAGAGTGCCTTGTATATTCAGGAGGCTTCGATTCGTTCGGCATCCAGCGCAAACAGTTTTTCCTGCCGTGCCGCAGCGGGAACCTGTTCATTGACGAGCTTGCAAAATACGCCAACCTTTACAGCCAGGATGCGGCCAATTCGGCGGCTTCGCTTTTCGGCGAGGTTGAAGAAATGAAGCCTGTGCGTCCGGATATTCCTGAAATGGTCGGGACGGACAACGAGTTCGAGTGGCTCCAGAAGGAAAAGGAATATGTCGGGATGTATATCTCCTCACATCCTTTGGATAAGTATGCGTTTGAGATAGAGAGTTTTACCAACTGCGAACTGGCGGATTTGAATAAGAAAGTCGCGGAGTGTGAGGCTTCCAAGAAGAAGATGAAGGTAGCGATAGCCGGCCTGGTGACCGAGTACAGCACCCTGACCACGAAGACCGGCAAGCCATATTCAAAGACGAAGCTGGAGGATTACAGCGGAGCCTACGAGCTGGCGCTGTTCGGACGTGACCACGAGGCTTTTATGAGCTATATGAAGCCGCACGAGAACCTTTACATCGAGGGTGACATCGAGGAGAAATATTTCATCAAACCTGAAGAGCGCGCGCAAGGCAAGACTTCGCCTTATGCTTTCAGGGTAAAGAAGATAATGCTTCTGGGCAACGTGAACGAGACGATGCTGAACGCTTTCTCCATCAGCATCACCACGCCTATGCTGACCGAGAAATTCCGCAAGGATCTCGTGTCCTTGATCCAGGCCAATCGGGGCACCGTCCCTCTCAAGATGTTCCTCTACGACCCTCAGACCAAGTACAACATCGAGTTCCACTCAACCAAGTTCAAGGTAGCTGTCACCACCGAACTCGTCTCCGCCCTGAAACTCCTTGGCGTCCAGTGCGTGCCTGTCAGAAAATAATGTCTATGGTCCCGTGCGCAGCCCCGGCCCTCCTGCTCACGAGGCAGCCTCGGCAGTCCCCTCCCGTGCGCAGCCCCGGCCCTCCTGCTCACGAGACAGCCTCGGCAGTCCCTCCCGTGCGCAGCCCCGGCCTTCCTGCTCACGAGGAGGATCAAAATAAGGCCTTCGTACGTGAGAGGGTCACTTTTGCGCACGGGAGGATTGTGGGACCCTTTTCTGTCGCCCGGAAGGATTGCGGGACACTCACGGGTTGCGTTATGGCCTTATTGTCACTTGCACGAGGAGTTCCGTTTGTGTTGGCAGACAGAAATCGGCGCTGATGAACTGGATTTCTGATCAGTATGGTTTATATTTCCTCTAAAAAACTGTTCCTTTCTTATGGGACGGGCGTAAAAATCGCAGATTTTTATGTAAGTTTGTGAAAATCGAATGTTATGAAAGGTGATTCATTATTAGCGTTTGTCGCGGGGGCGGCCGCCGGGCTTACCCTTGGGCTGTTGTTCGCTCCGGAGAAGGGCGAGGATACGCGTCGGAAGATTAAGGAAACTGTCGGTGACGCCGCGGATTCCGCCAAGGCACGGGCAAGACTCGCCAGAATGGAACTCAACGACCTGAGGGCGGAACTTCAGGATCAGGCCGAGGATCTGAAGGAAGATGTCAGGATGAAGATTCTCGAGCGCTTGGAGAAACTCGAGAGCGCGATTCAGAAGGACATTGAATATGCCGAAAGGCCGTCGGAAAACGCTTGACGATGAGTGAGTTCACAAAACCGATTGAGGACCTTGGCAAGAACACTGCGGACTATGTCGAGGCAAGGATTGATGACCTCAAATTAAGAACCGCTAAGGGATTGTCATTGACGCTGGGCAAGTTGCTTTATATGTTGCTTGTCCTCTTTATCGTGTCCGTGATTCTGACTGCTCTCGCCATCGGAGGTGTTATGTGGATAGGTGAGTTGATAGGAAGCTATGCGGCGGGGGCCGGGATTGTGGCCGCCGTGTTCATTGTGATTCTTGCGGTTGTCATCCTGCTGAGAGAGAGACTGTTCCGTAATACTTTCGTTCCGATGTTCATCAAACTTTTCTTTGACGAGGACAGATAAGCCATGAGATATTCAGAAATAAAGACGATGGGCGAGTTGGAATCGGCTCAAAGAAATGTCCGTGAGCGACTTAACCGCCGGAAACTTGCGATGCGCGAGTCGCTTCTGGATGCCAGGGAGGCTTTCACCCCTTCCAATATGCTGTTCTCCGGCCTGAGGAACCTTTCGGCGTTCCTGCCGGTGGAGAAGCTGCTGCTTGCTGCCGTGCGGCTGCTCAAGCACAGGATATTCAAATGACAGTCAATCATATTCATTAATATAACCCATTCCGCGAATGAGCATATTCAAAGATAGAATCGAGGCTGTTCGGGCGATGATGCGCTCGAAAGGTTGGGATGCCGTCATAGTGACGGGGAATGATCCGCACAACAGTGAATATTCCGCCGCGCGCTGGCATCAGGTGGCGTGGCTTACCGGCTACACTGGGGAGGGTGACCTTGTCATCACAGAGGATCGCGCCGGTCTTTGGACTGACACTCGTTATTTCATCCAGGCCTCTCAGCAGCTCCCGGCCGCGGGAGTTGAGTTGCATAAGACCCGTGTCCCTGGCCAAGTGCTTATTCCAGAGTGGCTTGCAGGTCATTTTGCGGACTGCGATGAGGTTCGCGTCGCTGTTGACGGGCTTTGCATGACAGTCTCTTCCGTGAAGGACATTCAGGAATCTGTGGGCGGGAAGGCCCATTTCGTCAACGCTCTGGACATGCTTGAGGTTCTGTGGACGGATCGTCCGAAGATTCCTCAGACCCCGATCATTACTCTTGGACCTGAGCAGGTTGGCTGGTCAAGGGTGCAAAAGGTGCGTTGGATCCGCAAATGGCTGACTGACAAAGGGTACGATGCTATTCTTCTCACGGCTTTGGATGAGATTGCCTGGATGCTGAATGTGCGTGGTCAGGATGTGGCTTACAACCCTGTCGTGATGTCGTACTTGCTTGTCACTCAGGATAATGTGCTTTGGTTCGCACGTAAGGGTGAGATTCCGGATGATGACGGAGAGACCGAGGACAGTTTCCACGAGCTCCTTGCTGACGGAGTGAATATTCAGGAATATTCAGATGTCGAGGCCGCGCTTTCAAATCTTGTGGACGGCAATTACATCAAGGCTTTGTTTGTTGATCCGGCGACGTTGAATTTCAGTTTGTTCAGTATTCTGAACTCTCGGTATGTCATCATGGGGACCTCGCCTGTCGGGCTTCGCAAGTCGGTCAAGAACGAAGTCGAGATCGCTGGGATGAGGGAGGCTCATCTTGAGGACGGCGTTGCTATGGAGCGCTTCCTCCATTGGCTGCAAACCTCCGTCGAGGCGGGAGATGCGGTCAATGAATATGAAGCCTCACGGAAACTGCACGAGTTCCGTAGTGAGATCGAGGGCTTCCGTGGGGAGAGTTTCGAGACGATTTCGGCTTACGGTCCGAACGCCGCTCTGCCTCACTATGTCACACCGGAGGAAGGCTCCGCTGAACTCTATGCGGAAGGACTTTACCTGTGCGATTCCGGCGGGCAGTACCTGTTCGGTACCACTGACATCACCAGAACTGTTCCGCTTGGGCCTTGTTCCCAGTTGGAGAAAGAGGACTATACTTTGGTCTTGAAAGGGCATATAGCATTGGCAAAGGCTGTTTTCCCTAAGGGGACGGCTGGTTGCCAGCTGGATGTCCTGGCCCGCGAACCGCTCTGGAGCGCAAAGCGCAATTTCGGCCACGGAACCGGCCACGGGGTCGGATTCTATCTGAATGTCCACGAGGGGCCGCAGGACATCCGTCAGAACTTCAATCGTCAGGCTTTGATTCCGGGAATGATCACAAGTGATGAGCCGGGAATATACCGGGAGGGCAAGTTCGGTATCCGTCACGAGAACCTGATCCTTTGCGTTGATGCCGGAGAGAACGATTTCGGCCATTGGCTGAGATTCGAGACGTTGACCCTCTGCCACTTCGACACGTCGATCCTTGTCAAAGACCTTCTCGACCGCTCAGAGATTGACTGGCTCAACGCCTACAACGAGCACGTTTACCGTACTCTTTCCCCACGTCTCACTCCAGAGGTCGCTTCTTGGCTTCGTCAGAAGACGCTGCCGATCTAATGTGGTATCTCGTGGCACTTAAGTGCTTGAAAATGAATATAAAAAGCAATGTCCTGGTGCTGTCTTCTTCACCAGGACATCGCTCTTTTGCATGAAAATCAAATAGTTATCTGCCACGGCACATCACAGTACATCCGTGGGTTCAGCTGCTTCGCTGCTTCGACAAGCTCAGCAACCGCAGTATGGTGCCATTGAAATATGTACTATGTACGATGACTATGCACTATGCAGTATGATGTCATTGAAATATTAGGTTACCCTAATAAGTCCAGAGGGCCTCTGTTCTGAATTTTGGTAACGTGCAAAATTCAGGTTAGAGGCCCTCTTGACTATATTCCACCTTATATCTAATCGATTACTTGTTCAGTGTGTCTGCCGACTTGATGTACTTTGCAAGCTCGGCGTCGGAGACGTGGAAGTTCTGCATCTCGCCGGAGAGGTATTGATCGTAGGCACTCATATCCACGAAACCGTGGCCGGAAAGGTTGAAGAGAATGACTTTCTCCTCGCCGGATTCCTTGCACTTGAGTGCCTCGCCTATTGTCGCGGCGATGGCGTGGCAGGATTCCGGAGCAGGGATGATGCCCTCGGTCTGAGCGAAGAGAACTCCGGCCTTGAATGCGTCAAGCTGCTCGATGTCAACTGCTTCCATATACCCATCCTTCATCAGCTGTGACAATATCACGCCGGCTCCATGGTAGCGAAGTCCGCCTGCGTGGATGGTCGCCGGCTTGAAATCGTGACCGAGGGTGTACATCGGGAGGAGCGGAGTCATACCGGCCTCGTCACCGAAGTCATATTCAAACTTTCCTCTCGTTAGTTTCGGGCAGGAATATGGCTCGGCCGCGATGAAGCGGGTCTTTTTGCCTTCCTGAATATTATGCCTCATAAACGGGTAGGCGATGCCGCTGAAGTTCGAGCCGCCACCGAAGCAGGCCACCACGATGTCAGGATATTCCCCGGCCATCTCCATCTGCTTTTCGGCTTCCAGTCCGATTACGGTCTGGTGGAGGCAGACGTGGTTCAAGACAGATCCAAGTGTGTACTTGCAGTTAGGGGTACTTACCGCAAGCTCTATGGCCTCGGAAATCGCACATCCAAGGGATCCCTGATCGTTAGGATTTGCCGTGATGATGTCCTTCCCTGCCCTTGTGGACATTGACGGAGACGGAGTGATGGCCGCTCCGAAAGTCTGCATGATCGACCTCCTGTAAGGCTTCTGTTGGAAGCTGACCTTGACCATATAGACGGCGCAGTCCAGACCGAACTTCTTTGCGGCGTAGGATAGCGCTCCGCCCCATTGTCCGGCTCCGGTTTCGGTGGTGATGTTGGTGATGCCCTGCTCCTTGGCATAGTAGGCCTGTGCCAGGGCAGAGTTCAGCTTGTGGGATCCGGCAGGAGAGACACTCTCATTCTTGAAATAGATGTGTGCCGGTGTGCCGAGCGCGGCCTCAAGGTCATAAGCCCTTACCAGAGGCGTGCATCTGTAGCCGGCGTACTGTTCACGGACCGGTTCAGGGATAGGAATCCACTCGTCTGTCGTGTTGAGCTCCTGGTCGGCGCACGCCTTGCAGAAGATCGGGTAGAGATCCTCGGCTTTCAAGGCCTCGTGGGTGGCCGGGTTGAGGATAGGCATTGGCTTGTTGGGCATGACTGCCTGCATGTTGAACCATGCTGTCGGGATGTCGCTCTCTGGGAGCAGGAACTTTTTCTGTCTCATTTCAGTTCGTTTTTAAAATGTTAACTATTATTTATAAATCAATTTGTCTGATTTTTGACGCTTTGGTCGCTGAGCATGTCGAAGCGTCGAAGCGGCTTATTTGTCGTCCTGTTTTTATATGGTCACTTCGACAGGTTCAGTGACCGGAAGTGTAGCTCAGTGACCGGATTCTTGGTTCCACGACCGGGTGGCGTATAACAAATAAGGGTGACCGAACACGGTCACCCTTGAATTTTCATTTTTAATCCTTGACTAAATCAAAGCGTTTGCCTGAAGGAATGCGTTGATGCCAACAGCCGCAAAGCCAAGGAAGATCAGCGTGGCGACCACGATGCCGATCACTTTCAGTCTCTTGAACCAGGTCTGGTTGTTCCAGCCAACTGTCTGGAACATGCTCCAGAAACCGTGGCAAAGGTGGAACCATACAGCCACGAACCAGACAAGGTATAATGCCAGCACCCACCATCGTCCGAAAGTGAGATTGAGAAGTTCGTAAGGGTTGCCCTCCTCGGCGCCGGTGAACATCGCAAGCTGCATCTTGGCCCAGAAGTGGGTAAGATGGAATGCAAGGATGCCGAGAATGATGATGCCAAGCACGAACATATTCTTTGCTGACCAGGAGTCGGCGGCAGCGACGCTTGAAGCCTCATAGCGCTTGTAGCCGCCACGAGCCTTGATGTTCTTCCAAGTAAGCCAGCATCCGTAGATGATGTGGATGATGAAACCGGCGGCAAGAACCGGAACCATGATGGTCACGATAGGCAGGGCCATGAAATCGCAGCCTTTCTGGAAAAGGCCGTCAAGTCCGTTGTAGTTGCCTGTGAAAGAGTCAATGACGGAGAACAGGTTAATAGTCACGTGAAGCAGCAGGAAGATTATAAGAAATGCTCCGCTGACTGCCTGAATGAACTTCCTTCCGATGGAATAGTGAAATGCGTTCGCCATTATCGTCTAATTAGTTTCTATTGTTGTGTAGCGGGAGTGGGGCATGATCCCACGACCTCCGGATTATGAATCCGACGCTCTAACCAGCTGAGCTACCCCGCCATTCTTGTTGGCAAGAGCCATAAAAACAAACCGGCCGGAGCCGGATTTGTTGAGATAGAAGGATTCGAACCCTCACTGACAGAGCCAGAATCTGTAGTGCTACCATTACACCATATCTCAATGATGCGCTGCGTTTCTTCGCAACTGGACTGCAAAAATAGAACTTTATCCTGAATTGACAAAATTAATTCGACTTTTTTCTTCGAATTAGCAGACAAAGTCCCAAAATTGTGAACAAAGCGTTGAAAAGAAGCAGCTCATAGCTGAATTTATACCCGCCGAACCACCTTTCGGAGTTGCTCTGCAGAATGAAGCAAAGCACCGGCGCGATGACCGCCACCAGCGGCACCCACTTGTCGTTGACCTTCTTTTTCGAGAATATCCCGAACGCGAACATTCCCAGGATCGGCCCGTAAGTGTAGCTCGCAAGCTTGTAAACCGCGTCAATGGCCGATTTCGTGTTCAGCAGATAGAAGACAAAGATCACCACACCCATCAGGAACGCCATCAGCAGATGCACCTTCTTTCTTATAGTGGTGACCTGCTCCTCGCTCTTCCCCTTAGTTCCTATGATGTCCACCGTGAACGACGTTGTCAGCGCGGTCAGGGCCGAGCCTCCCGCCGCGAACGCGCACGACACAAGCCCGATCACGAACAGCACGCCCACAATCGCAGGCAGATAGCCACCTGTCGCAACGGCCGGGAACAGCGTGTCGCCAACCTCGGAGATGCCCTTCTGACCTGCGAATATGTACAAAAGCACCCCCAGGCAGAGGAACAGGAATATCACTGGAATCTGCAACAAACCGCTGGTAATGAGGTTCTTCTGCGAATCCTTGGCGTTGCGGCTGCTCAGCGTGCGCTGCATCATATCCTGGTCCAGACCAGTCATCGCGATCACGGTGAACACGCCCGCCAGGAACTGCTTCCAGAAATATTCAGGGTGGTTCACATCATCGAAGAAGAACATCTTTGAATATGAACTCTCACGCACCGTCTGCACCACGCCGGAGAAATTAAGACCCAGATCCTTGGCAATGAACACAATCGCCAGCACGATGGAGACAATCATGCAGACTGTCTTCAATGTGTCTGTCCAGATCACGGACTTCACCCCGCCACGGAACGTGTACAGCAGCACGATGGCCACGGAGACGATCACGTTCAGGATGAATGGCAGCCCAAGCGGCTCGAAAATCATCAACTGGATCGTCACGCAGACGAGGAATAGTCTGACCGCGGCTCCCAAAATCTTGGAAATGAAGAAGAACCATGCTCCCGTCTTGTGCGAGGAGACTCCGAACCGGTCGTCAAGATATTGGTAGATCGACACCATATTCATCTTGAAGAATATAGGTGTGAGGACGAAGGCGATGATGATGTAGCCGACAAAGAATCCGAGCACCATCTGCATGTAGCCCATCGCCGTGCCTCCCACGCCGACCATTCCCGGCACAGAGACGTATGTGACTCCGGACATCGGCGCACCGAGCATCGCGATCGCCACGATCCACCACGGAGCCTTGCGTCCCCCGTTGAAGAATCCTGCGTTGTCCGCGTTACGCGACGAGATCCAAGACACCGTGAACATCACGGCAAAGTACGCCAGAACTGTGATTATTACTGATAAAGGGCTCATATTGTGCTATCAATAGGGTATTATATGCAAAAGTAAGCTTTTGAAGGCAAATCACGATAACTTTATTTCATTATTCATTGAAATCAGTCATCATGATTGGATTATTCAAATTTTGAATATGAGAACTGTGGCCCAGACCTCGCAGCCTTCCTTCCTGCCGACGAAGCCGAGACGTTCTGTGGTCGTGGCCTTTACCGAGATGTTGTCGATGTCTGTTCCAATCACTTCCGCGAGCTTGGAACGCATCGCGTCTATGTGCGGACGTAACTTCGGTGCCTGCAGGGCAATCGTGATGTCCGCGTTGCCGAGCTCATAGCCTTTGGCCCTTACCATCGACATCACTTCTTTCAGAAGCAGTTTGCTGTCAACGCCTTTCCATCTGTCGTCGTTGTCCGGGAAATGTAGTCCTATGTCCCCGAGAGCGGCCGCTCCGAGAAGGGCGTCGCACAGCGCGTGTATGGCCACATCCCCGTCGGAATGCGCCACGAATCCCGTCTCGCTCTCGATCCTGACTCCGCAGAGCCACATCGGCAGCCCCTCCTTGAGGGAGTGGACATCGTAGCCGTTGCCTATTCTGTATTCTTCCATATTCAGTGATTCAGTCGTGGCCGTCCTCTTTTTGGCGCGAGGCGGCATATTCATTGGCCTTTAGGACAAAAGTAAGCATTTTCTGCGTATAGGGCTGCAATTATTCTTGTTTTTGATGTTTTGATTCCAAGGAGTCCGGTAAAGCAGCGATTGATATAGTGGGATAATTAACTTGGAAACGTAAAAAATAGTTGGCATTGCAAATATTATTTGTATATTAGCAATATAATGATTTGGCTTCAGGCCTGTTTTGTAGTATTTATGGGTATTCTATTTTCGACCCTCAACATAGCATATCTCTTGATGAGGTATATGATGATTAAGATTGCTCTTTCGGCGATTGTCGTGTTGTCTTAATATTTCTTATGAAATATTAAGACGTTAATTCTCTCTTTTTTGCTTACTGTATTGGTAATTGGGAAACTGTAAAAGCAACTTCACTTCACGTATTTAAGTTGCAATTAATAGCGTTCTCGTTCAAGGAATTCAAGGAATCAGAAACCAATTGTACTTGAATGTGCTTCTATAAGGAAAAGTGAAATATTAACAGCAAACCATCCCCTTTATTTTCAGATAATTATGAAAAATAACCTTTTTTTATTTGTATGTCTTCTATTTGTGTCGTGCTCAGATACTTTTGAATCACCAAAAGCTGAACGTGACGGCTTCATTCAGCTAACGGAAACTCTTTCGGGCTATGTTAAGGATTGCACGAACGACCTTTTTGCTTATGCATATTCTTTTAATGATAATTCATTTGATGAAGTAATCGCGAATGATGTAATAGCGTCAAATGCACCACATTTTGAAAATGAGATTTCCTCGAAATTCCTGACAAGATCGGGTTACGAGAACTCTATACAATCGTCACTGACAGAGAATTAGATGCGTCTTTTGGGCGAAATACTGCAAATGAGTGAAAAAAAAGATTTTACATTTGCTTGCGCCTTTGATCTTGTGAAGCGCTCTGAGTTATCGGAAGAAGAAGCGCAGGCTATGTATGCGTTTGTTGCAATTACGTCTGGAATCGTTGACGCACTTCAAAATGCGAATCCTATGATGACAAGGGCAATGAGTGATGGGTCAAGACGAATTATGTGTAATATGTTGTCTGGAACATTGGTCTCCATTTGGGCTAGTTGGGGCGGAGCCATTGCTGTTGGATTAGGAGTTTGTACAGCTGGGGCGGGTGCAGTTGCTATCACTGTCGTTTCAATTGTTGGTAGCGCTTTGATGTCCGAGGTAATGGGTTGTTAGTAATGATGAATATCGCATACAAAACAATTTGGACAATTGTAACCATTGTCTGTCTTTCTCTATTGTGCATTGGAGGGGATCTGACTGATTCGTCAAAATCTTTCCTGTTTTGTTTAGGCGTTATATCTTGCCTGAATATTTCCTTGATTGACTTTTACACGTCAATTGGCAGGAAAGCAGGTAATGAACGCAAGCCTAATAATCTTCTATTCCTTTCTATCTTCCTGCCTCTGATTATTCTTTTGGCTTGGTTAACTTTCTTCACTGACTTTAGCAGAAAGACTTATGCAGTGATTGCCGTGGTATTTTTCGGCGGACTTTCAGTCTTGTTCATCGTAGGAACTGTGTTGTTGAACAGGAAAAAAAGGAATAACTAACTCTGGCGTATAAGAAGATTGAAATATCAATCCCTGTCTCTAATCCCAAAAATTAGTATTAAATTTAGGATTATAATCCCAAAAATCACTATAAATTTTGGGATTAGGGACATTGTTTTGCTATCTTTGCAGCAGATCCAATGTGAACAACGATATGATACGACGACAATTACAAGACGTGATAGAGTCCCGGATGTTTGCTGGTAAGGCAATCGTTGTGATAGGGGCAAGGCAAGTTGGTAAGAGTACGCTCTTCAATATGGTGTTGGAGGGACGCAAGGAGCCTGTTTTGCGTCTGAATTGTGATGAGCCAGAGGTGCAGGAGATGCTGACGGCGATGAACACGCAAGAGTTGAAATTGCTGATAGGGCAGAATAAGATACTTGTCATTGACGAGGCGCAAAGGGTGGAGAATATCGGTATGACATTGAAGCGGATTACGGATAATTTCCCTGAAGTGCAGTTGTTGGTGACAGGCTCTTCCTCTTTTGAGCTCCAAAACAAACTCAACGAACCTTTGACAGGAAGAAAATTTGAATATCATCTCTTCCCCCTGTCAACAGGGGAACTCCTGAATGCGCAAGGCTTGCTTTCTGTGAAGCAAACCTTGGAGAGTCGTCTCATTTTCGGTTCATATCCTGACATATTCAATCATCAAGAGGATGCAAAGGATTTGCTGTATAATCTCTCCAGCAGTTATTTGTATAAGGATTTGCTGAACCTGGAGAGTGTGCGTCGCCCTGCGCTATTGGGCAAGCTCCTTACGGCTTTGGCTTTACAAGTTACGAGCGAGGTGTCGTATAATGAGTTGGCTCAAACGGTGGGTACGGACAACAAGACTGTAGAGAAGTACATTGACTTGTTGGAAAAATGCTATATTGTCTTTAAACTCAATGGATTCAGTCGTAATCTTCGCACGGAGTTGAAGCGAGCCAAGAAATTCTATTTTTACGATAATGGCATCCGCAATGCCATTTTGCAGAACTTCGCGCCTCTTGCTCTTCGCCAAGATGTGGGTGCTTTGTGGGAGAATTTCTTCATCAGCGAGCGTATCAAGGCAAATCAGTATGGCTGTCGGTACGTGAATGGTTATTTCTGGCGTACCAACCAGCGGCAAGAGATAGATTACATAGAGGAGTGCGATGGGCAGTTCTCCATCTTTGAGATGAAGTGGAATCCCAAACGTGCCAATAATCAGTTCCCTAACACATTTCTCACTACTTATGATGTGAAGGAGAAAACTATCATAACACCAGAGAATTGGTTGGAGTGGGTGAAGTGAAAAGTAAGCATTTTCTACATTTTGGACGGTTAATTTTCCTAAGTAATGTGTAAAAAATTAGTTGCATCAGTTGACCGGTTTGA
>FR893140.1 GCA_000433355.1 Alistipes sp. CAG:435
CGGCCCGGGCGACCGCCGCCACGACCTCGTTGATGTTCCTGAACACCTTCCCCTTGAGCAGCTCGTTCTTCATCGTGTTGTTGATGCGTTCCGCCTGGGCGTTGTCCTTCGGATCTCCCGACTCGGTCATGCTGACCCTGATGCCGTGCTTCCGCAGCATCCCCACATACTCGCGGCACGCATATTGGCAGCCACGGTCGGAGTGGTGTATGAGGTTGACCTCATCCTTCCCCTCTATGCGTCTCAACGCCATCCTCAGGGCCTCCATCGGATAGTCCGTGTCAAGCGTGGGCCCGACACTCCAGCCGATGATCTCCTCGGTGTATGCGTCAAGTATCAGCGACAGGTAGCAGAAGTGGCAATGGTAATCGTCCTCCGTTATGACAATGTATGTTATGCCGCTGACCCACAGCCGATCCGCCGAGGTGGGGATATAATCCTTTATGAGGTTGGGGTATGTCGGGAGTCCGTGTGTCGAGTCCGTCGTGCGGGGCTTGCGCATCTTCCGGCGCACCTTTAGCCCCTGCTCGTCGATGATCCGGCAGAAGCGGTCGCGGCCTATCGGACTGTCAAAGCGGAAGTCCCTCTGATACATGTACCACAGCTTCTTCCCGCCGATGCCGGGATCTTCCTTCCTGACCTCCCTGATATATTGGATGGCGAACTCCTCACGCGCGGCCTTGGCATGGACCGCGTCCTCGTCATGCTGATAGTAAGCCTGCTTGCTTACACCAAGCAGCCCGCAGAGCCCAACCACCTGACATTCGGTGGCTGATTCCGCGTGCAGGTCCCTTACCGCTTGGTGCCAGCTTTTTTTCTTATCTCAATGTGCCAACGAGCCTCCGCTATGTCTATGATCTTTTCGTTCAGGCGGTTGCGCAGACGCTCCACCCTGAGGCTCTCCTCCAGTTCGGATATCCGCGACTTCAGGGACTCCATCTCTGCCTGCTCCTTTGACTTCTTCGCTTCCATAATTCTTCGCGGGCTTCCTTTCCCGTTCTCCGCCTCAAAGATAGCAATCCAGTTGTACATTTGCCTCACGCTTACCGGAACAAGCTGCAATTTCGCTATCTTCCGCGGGCTAAAACCTGTCTTTTGGTGAATCTCTATCACCTGTTGATAGTACTTCTTTTGAAATTCTGTGTGTGGTGTCATAATGATTGACTCTTTTTGTGAGTCAACCTTTTTCAGGCAAATACAATTGTTTTACAGGACAGAAAATGTACGAGAGAATACCTTTGTATGCACCGAATTTACCGAGGCGCGACATTGGTACAGAAAGCACACTTCTGGTGTACCTATCTTAACTAAGAAGCAATTGTTTTCCCCCCTCGCACAAGAGAATATTTTACGTTTGCTGAAGGATCGGCAAGTTGGATATGGCGATGACTTTGACTTCTACAAGAACAAGATGAGAAGGCTAAGAAAGGGTTCCAAGAAATCAACGCGGAATATTTTAAGGCTATCTATTTCAGTCTCGCGCCACTTCTTTGCGTACCGATGTACCAGCAAATAAGGCCTTTGGAGGCGATTTATGGCAGAGGAACTCTCAAGCGCAGCTCATTCTGGGAGGACGAATCTTTGGCTAACTTCTGGGGAGAAGATCGCTTTAAGCACCCAAGTTGTGTCACTGACAGTATCCTCAAGACAGAGAAACGGGAGGTGGGGAAGGGTGATTCGGTCATAACGGTCTATGCCTATGGTTACCGTAGAATGCAACGACTTACATATGTCAGCGTATGGGGTGGCGATGGAAGATCACATCAAGTGCCCGTTTATCGGGATGAATACATAAGCGTCACAGGACAAGGAAGCATCCGCATACGAGAGGATATTGATTTTGAGGATAGCGCGATCAGCCAGCGCGAACGTTTGGATCATATCAACACAGTACTGGACAGTGCGAACCTGAACATCTACAGAAGACACATAGCGCCTAAAGTGTAATGTACTTTAAGCAGAGTAGCAACCGAAGGCCAAACAGCGTTTTGGCAGCGTGGCAGATAACTAGCTGATAATCAAAAGAAAACACAAACTCCTGGTACAGGATTCGGCACCAGGAGTTTATTTAATCAGTTGATTATCAAAGGCGTAAATGCCACGTCATTCAGCGGTATCTGATGACATCATCGCTACTCCACGTAGAGGAGGAGTCCCTTGAGGTACTCGCCTTCCGGGTGGTAGATGTTGACGGCGTGGTCAGCGGGCTGGTTCAGACGATCGAGGATACGGACGCTGCGGCCGGTCTGGGCGGCGGCGGAGAACACGGCGAGGGCAAAGCCCTCCTTGTCAACGACTTGCGAGCAGCTGAACGTGAAGACCAAGCCTCCGGGAGCGACCTTGGAGATCGCGGCGGCGTTCAGACGCTGATAGGCACGGAGGGCGTTGTTCAGGGCACCTCTATGCTTGGCGAATGCCGGAGGATCCACGATCATCAGATCGTACTTGTCCTCTGGGACGTTGCGCAGGAACTCGATGGCATCGGCGCAATAGCCTGTGTGTCGGGATGGCTCGAAACCGTTCAGGAACATATTCCTTTCTACCATATCGATGGCCTTGCGGGAGCTGTCCACGGAATCAACGTGAACTGCGCCGGCGCCGAGGGCATAGACGGAAAAGCCTCCGGTGTAGCAGAAGAGGTTCAGGACGTTGCGGCCTCGGGAATATTTCCCGACAAGGGCCCGGTTCTCCCTTTGGTCGAGGAAGAAGCCGGTCTTCTGGCCTTCGGTCCAGTTGACAAAGAATTTATGGCCGTTCTCAAGGACGATCTGCTCGTCATCGGAGAAGCTCTCGGAGCGGTAAAGGTAGCCGTCAACAAGGTCGAGGCCGGCCTTGAACGGGGCGGTGCCGGAACTTTTGTCATAGACTGCCTTCAAGGACGGGCCATAGACGGATTTCAGGGCCTCGCAGATCGCGCCTTTCGCACGGAACATTCCTACGGAGTGGGCCTGCATAACGCAGACGCCATCGTAATAGTCTATGATCAGGCCGGGGAGACCGTCGCCTTCGCCGTGGATAAGGCGGTAGCAGTTGGTGAGAGCGGGTTCTCTGACAAGACCAGTCGCTTCGACAGGCTCAGCGGCCGGAGAAACTGGCTCAGCGACCGGAGAAACCGGCTCAGCGACCGGAGAGACAGGCTCCGCGGCCGAAGAAACTGGCTCAGCGGCCGAAGAAACTGGCTCGGCGACCGGAGAGACAGGCTCGGCGGCCGAAGAAACCGGGCAGGCCAGTCCAACGGCGACACGTACCCAGAGCGCCCGGGCGATCATATTCTTCCAAAAGTCTGGCGAAAGGACATCCTCGCCGGCGAAACTCAGCACACGGACGGCGATAGATCCTATCTGATAGTGCCCGTAAGCCAGAAAATCCCCGCCCTGAGAGAACACACCGACGATGTCACCTTCAGCCGGCTCGCCGACAATCTGGGCGATGGCACCAGAGAATACCCACGGATGGAATCTCAAAAGAGAGTCCTCTCTACCTTTCTTTAATATTATCTTTGTCATTTTCAGTGTGTTTTGGAGGGTTTGGAAGCATCTGCTCCGGAGTCAACGGATTCTTCTCCGAGGCCAATAGCTTGTAGTACATCTCACGGCATATCCAAGCGTCTGTCGCGGCATAGGCCTGCTGCGAATCCGAGAGGACATCCGCCTCCCAGTTGGAAAGCTGCTGGGTCTTGGAAATCCGCACCCCAAGGATTATCGCGGCCATTTTCTTGACACTCTTGTCCTTGATGCCATATTCCCAGACCATCTTCTGGAGATCGACGAAGGATTTCGGCTCGAAATCGTGATGCTTCTTCAATCCGCGGACATCATCAGTGACCGCTGCTCCCACCTTGATTATTTCTTTGTTACCCAGTATCTTGCGAAGGGACTTAGGGATTCCGCCCATAAGCTTCACCCTGAACAGGAAAGCCCTCTCCTTGCCGGAAAGCTGCAACAGAGAGACCCCGTAGTGCGGCTGGTTCGACGAGAAACAAGGCCGGGACTCCGTGTCGAAACCGATAACCTTCTGCCGCCTCAGATAACTGATGGCCTTGAGAAACTCAAAGCCTTGGTTGTCAATGACCTTAATCTTACCTGGAAAGCTCGAAGGCTCCAGCTGTTCCATTTCCTCCGGACTAATGCTGATTTTGTACGTCATAGGAATAATAAGTGTTTGGAGCAAGAACCCCGACCGTGTCTGGGTACGAAGCCGGGACAAGACTGTCAATGAACGGAAGGACGGACACCTTGGAATCCAAGGAATCACGCACCGCCATATATAGCCTTGCGACAGGGTATGCAATGTTGTGCGTGAAAGCGTCCCTTTCCCTCATCTTTCGGAAGCAAGCCTCAGTGAATGAAAACGTTGTGTCAGACGAACATATTACCGGGACATCGCAGCCTATCCTTTCGAAGAGATCGCTGACATCGCTCCCGCCATATTCAGAAAGGATCGGGTTGCAGATGATGAGGATCTTGCAGCGGGAAGGAATTTTGAGAGCGGCGAGCGCGCCGTTTACCGTCAACTCCCGCAAGACAGTCTGTCCGTCTTTCGTGGCAGGCCAGTTCATATAGGCGGTGTCGGCGAAATTCAGGATAGAGACGATTGTCTCCCCCGCAAAGTCCGGCAGGCCGTCGCTGATTTTCCGCGCGTCAATATTGTCGAAATCGTCACAGACCATCATCCTTTCGCTGAGACGAAGGCACCCCGACGGATCGCCGACCAGAACTATCGTCCCCGAGGATTTGCCGTTGCTTTCAGCCAATGTCCGCAGTTCCGGAAGGGAATCCGTCAGGAGGGAATTGACGTAGGCTATTGTTCTATAGCCATTTTCAACCCGCCTTGAACAGCTGGAAGCCGCAATGACGGATAGTGCCAACAATATTACCGCAAAAAATCTCTTCACTGTTATCAAATACCTTCCAGACGGCATAGCCGCCCGGACCACTCTTAAATTCGTACAATTCCGAACCGTTGCCTTGATTCGTCCGCCTAAAGATTTCTCACCTTTAAAACATTTCAGACAAATTAAAACTGATTCAGACTGCAAAGGTAAAAAAATCTTCACTATCTTTGAAGATAGTAAGCCTTAAAAAATAAGTTGATAAAGATTTGGCGGTATTTTCGAGGATATGGTTCTTTTGGAAGAAGGAGTGTGCCGGTGGCACATAACTGATGAGAAAAGAAATATAGACCGAAAAGACAATCAAAGATTATCAAGTAATCTTTTAAGGATTACTTAGTTGTGTATAAAACTCCTTGACAAGATGGTTAAAGTCTCAAAAAAATCGAGCTTGATGCCGGCTTCCGCTATCAGAAAGCTTGTGCCGTTCGCCGACGCGGCCCAAAACGACGGCATCAAAGTCTATCACCTCAATGTCGGCGCACCTGACATCAAATCCCCCGAATGCGCCCTTGAGGCGGTGCGCAAAAACACTCTCGACCACGTTTCCTACACCAATTCGGCGGGCCTGCCGGAACTGCGCAAGGGACTGGCGGAGAAATACTACCGAAGCATCGGCATCGAGGTCTCCGTCCCCGAGATCATCATCACAGTGGCCGGAAGCGAGGCGGTCAACCTCGCGCTTCAGATAGCCTGCGACGAAGGCGACGAGCTCATCGTGATCGAACCTTTCTACACGAACTACAACACGTTCTGTTTTGAAAGCGGGATCATTCTCAAAGCGGTCCACACCGACATCGAAAGCGGCTTCAAGGTCCCTCCGATCGAAGAGTTCGAGAAACTCGTGACACCACGCACGAAAGCCATCCTCATCAGCAACCCCGGCAACCCGACCGGAACATTGTACTCGAAAGAGGATATGCTCGCGCTCGGAGAAGTAGCCAGAAAGCACAACCTTTTCCTGATTTCAGACGAGGTCTATCGCGAGTTCAGCTACACCGACGAACCTCGTTTCTCGGCGATGAATATACCCGGTCTTGCCGACAATGTCATTCTTGTCGATTCAGTCTCAAAGCGTTACAACCTCTGCGGCTGCCGCGTCGGCTGCATCGTCTCCCACAACAAGGAGGTGATGGAAGCGGCGATGAAATATGCCCAGTCCCGCCTCTGCCCGCCGGTTTACGGCCAGCTCGCCTCGATCGGAGCGCTCGACACCCCGCAATCCTATTTCACGGAAGTGAGGAATGAATATGTCGCCAGACGTGACTATGCGATCTCCAGGCTCAATGCGATGGAGGGGGTATATTCCCCTACCCCGATGGGTGCGTTCTACACAATCGCCCGCATTCCGGTGGACGATGCCGAGAAGTTTGCGAAATGGATGCTGACGGATTTCAGACTTGACGGCCAGACCACGATGGTGACTCCGGCGAAGTCCTTCTACAAGACTCCTGGATTCGGAGCCGACCAGATCAGGTTGGCCTACGTCCTTGGAGTTCCGGAACTTGAAAAAGCGTTCGACGCGCTGGAGGCCGGGCTAAAGGAATATCCCGGGAGAACTGTCTGACAAAAACAGTTCAGCCAAGTAATCCAAAGGTTTTATGAAAGCGATCATCGCCATAGATTCTTTCAAGGGATGCCTGACCTCGGCCGAGGCCGGGAAGGCGGCTCTTAAAGCATTCGCCGATGGAGAGGCCGAAGTCATTCCGGTTTCTGATGGCGGTGAAGGATTTTCGACAATTCTGACGGAGAGTCTGGGCGGATCATTCAGGACGGTTTCCTGCCACGATCCGCTCGGGCGTTCCATCAAAGCGAGATACGGAATCATCGGAAGGACCGCTATCATCGAAACCGCCGCGGCCAGCGGACTTGGCCTCCTTCGCAAGGATGAGCTCAATCCCCTTCTGGCCACCTCCTACGGCACAGGCGAATTGATCTCGGACGCTCTTGAATATGACTGTGAGGAGATTTGGCTGGGTCTTGGCGGCAGCGCCACCTGCGACGGCGGGACCGGAATGCTGCAAGCGTTGGGCTACAGATTTCTGCCGGACGATAGCGGCTCATTCGTTTCCGGGGATGTCCAGCGAGCCGCTCCAAGAGAAGAGTCCGTTTCAAGGAATATCCCCAATGTCATTCTCAAAGACATTCACGGGATAGACATCCCGGAACGAAACAAGTTGTTGGATTCCTGCAAGATAACCGGATTCTACGATGTCTCCGCACCATTCTGTGGTACGGGTGGGGCGGCAAGGATGTTCGCGCCGCAGAAAGGAGCGGATCCCGAAATGGTCGAATCGTTGGATGTCTGGCTCACAATGCTTTGCGAAGTCTATTCAAAATATTCAGGAAAAGATGTCTTGAATATTCCGGGAGCGGGGGCAGCCGGAGGAATCGGAGGGACGCTTGGCGGAGTGCTCGGAGCGTCAATGGTTCAAGGGATTCAAAAGGTTCTGGACATTTCAGGTTTGGACAGCAAGCTGGAGTCCTGCGACATTGTCATCACCGGCGAAGGTCGGGCGGACGCACAGACCCTCCGTGGCAAAGTACCTGTCGGGGTTCTTAAATATGTCAGAGCGCATACTGTTCCGGTTCATCGTCCCAAGGTCATCCTGATCGCCGGCCAAGTCTCTGACCGACAGCAGATTCTCAATGCCGGATTCGATGCCGTGCTCCAAATCACACCGGAAGGGATGCCTCTCTCCGAGGCCCTTGATCCAGTCACGGCCTCAGCCAACATCACGCAATCAATGCAGTCCTATCTCCAGCAAAGATGCTCGGGTGAAAAGTAAAGTATTTCTCACCCCACAATCCATTCAAGACTACTTTCGGGTGAAAAACCGGTCACTATTCACCCGATATTCCTAAAACCTCATAGATCTTAGGAATGAGGAACGAGAGAATATATTCATACTCCATAAAGTGAGTGCCGTCGTAGATGGTCCAGGTGCCGTCGCCGAAGTATTTTTTCCAGGTGCGGATGGAGACAACGCCGCTGCGCCGGTAATGGTCACGGGTACCGAAAAAGGCATAGAAATAGTCCTTGCCACCGTTGCGTGGGGTATTTTGCAAAGCGTCGCCGAGAACCCGCCTCCACTTTTTCAAATGCTTATAGGTGAAATGCAGTTTCTGGCGGTCACCCGGTTTTGGCCTGTAAATCCTGTCGAACAGAGCCGTGACGCCAGGAATCAAAGTCAGCCAGGCCAAGGCAATGAAATATCGCGGAGCGTTCAGTGACGGGGAAACGAAAAGATGCGGATTACCCCTCAGCGCGATGGCGTGCGTGGCACCCATACTCTCCCCTATCACAAGATCCGGCCGGACCTCCTCCGCCCAAGCGGCCAGCTGGCCTTGAGCGATTTCCGGATCAAAATCGTAAGTCCTGATGATGACCTCGAAATCAGGTCCCAGATTATCCTTCAAAATGGACGGGATGCGGCTGTCACCGCCCCCGCCCATTCCGTGGACATAAAGTATAACGTATTTTCGCATCCGCTATTTTTTGGCGACCAAGTCGCTCATCGCCAGATTGATAAGTATGTACCCCAGGAAACTGGTCAGGAATATGAACGACCAGTGGGAACGTTCGACAAGCGCGATGATGG
The DNA here is from genome assembly GCA_000433355.1 of Alistipes sp. CAG:435. Taxonomy (GTDB): domain Bacteria; phylum Bacteroidota; class Bacteroidia; order Bacteroidales; family UBA932; genus Cryptobacteroides. The sequence continues at coordinate 8,494 of FR893140.1, forward strand.
CCGCCAGTCCAACGATGACCAGAAAGGCGATTCGCTTCGCCACCTCCAGTTTAGAGGCTTTCTTTCCGCCACCGAACTTCATCGAGAACATCGGGATCTCGCAGATCAGAAGGTAGCACAGAATAAGTGTCAGAACCGGAATGAAAACCTGTCCCTGGCACCAATGCGCCAGAAAGCAGTCCGGCCGAACGGTCACAAGGGTCGCAAGTGATCCGCAGATCATAGCCGCCGCCGGGGTAGGCAGCCCGATGAAGCTGTCGTGCTGACGCTCGTCAAGGTTGAACTTGGCAAGCCTCAACGCTGAGAATGCGGCGAGGACAAGCGGCAAATATTTCAGGATCCAAATGTCCGTCCCGCTGATCTGGTAAAGCATCACGGCAGGAAGCACTCCGAAGCTGACATCATCCGCCAGCGAATCCAACTCCTTTCCTATTTCTGAATATGCCTTCAGAAGCCTTGCGGCCAGTCCGTCGCAGAAATCAAAGACAGCGGCAAGGATCATCAGTTCGAATCCGAGTTCCAGCCGCCCGTTCAAAGAAGCGATTACCCCCAGAACTCCACAGAGGAGATTCATAGAGGTAATCGTGTTGGGAATATGTCTTATTATATTCATTTACTTTATTCCAAGTTTCTTCTTCAGATCCTTAGAGAGGGCATCCTTGTGGACGAGAACATCCATCGACTTCGCGCGCACGAACGAATCAGAGCAGTACCAGATTCCACCGTACTTGCTTGATGTTCCCCAAGAGTTCTTGACCATGAAATAGTTGGTACCGTTCTGATCCTTGGCCACACCGAAGATCTGCATTCCGTGGTCATCAGTGGTGGTCTTGTTTTCAAAGCCTTCCTGACGGGACTCCTGGGTCACGGAAGCCTCCTTTGACAACTCGGCGACAACTTCCTTCTTCTCGCCGGCCTTGCCGATCCAACGCTCCTGATCAGAGCCCGTGGTCGCCTTAACATCATCGAGAAGCACACCGATTCCATTTCTGGTGAAGCCCTTCTCACTCACGTCTGATCCCCAAGCGAGGGTATAACCCTTGTCGATAGCGTTGTAGATCACCTCCATGAACTCGTCCAGAGGAATGTTGTAGGCGGAGTCCCACCTCCAGTTGTCGGCGATCTCAATGATGAACGAAGTGTAGAACGGGTGGTGGGTGAACGAAGTGAGGGTCACATAGTCAGACGGAACGATTCCCATCTCGTCCCTGTAGGAGGCTGGGGTATAGTTCTTGCCGTTATATTCAAATGTCTCTGGGGTCTCGCCGAGGAAACTGTCCACGATGGCGTCAAAGCCTTTCTTCCAGTTCGTGGAAAGGGTTTTGTTAGGATTCTTGGCGATGGCCTCCACATAAGCCTTCGTGGTGGCGTCGAGTTCTCCGTGAATCGGGAGAGGCTGGAGTCCAGGCATCGCGTCCTGAGGCACAAGGCCGTAGTCCTCAATGACATGTAGAACATCATCAGCCTCTGAGCCGGCGGCGAAGTTTATGTGGCCGTCCGTGCGGACATATTTCACAGCCCTGTCCTTGTAGGAATGCGAGACAACGAACATCTCCGAGAAATCCGGGTAGAGTGTCGTGTCCTTGATGTTCTTGATTCTTATGGCCTCTGACTCAAGGAATCCGAGTGCCGAAAAGCACCAGCAGGTACTGGAACGGTACTGGTTCTTGACAGATGTGATAGGGTTCTCCTTCACAACGGTGAACTTGTACTCGGCCTCAGGCTGAGCCGGCTTTGGCTGCGCGTTTGCAGAAATAGAGACAAGCGCCACCGCCGCGGCAATGATGATTTTCTTCATAAATTTTAATAGTTCTCAGCCTTGATTTGGAAATAACTTCTCGGGTGCTTGCAGACAGGGCAGACCTCCGGAGCCTTCTTGCCGATCACGATGTGGCCGCAGTTAGAGCACTCCCAGATCATGTCCTCGTCCTTGGAGAACACCACCGCATCCTGCACATTCTTCAGCAGCTTCCTGTAGCGCTCCTCGTGGGTCTTCTCGATCGCCCCGACCTTCTCGAACAGGAAAGCGATCTCGTCGAACCCTTCCTCCTTCGCGGTCTTGGCGAATCCGGCGTACATGTCGGTCCACTCGTAGTTCTCCCCTGCCGCGGCGTCCGCAAGGTTCTCCTCCGTAGAAGGCACCCCGCCGTTGTGCAGAAGCTTGAACCAGATCTTGGCGTGCTCCTTCTCGTTCTTCGCCGTATCCTCGAACAGCTTGCCTATCTGCACATAGCCATCCTTGGCGGCCTTCGAGGCATAATACAAATACTTAGTGTGAGCCTGGCTCTCCCCCGCGAACGCGGTGCGCAGGTTCTCCTCGGTTTTCGATCCTTTAAGTTCCATATTCTATGAATATTAAATATAACCTTTTGTGTTCCTTTCCGTGCCTTTGCCGCCCCGAGTCCATCATCCATCCCCAAGTGAGCCTCCGGCAGATACTTCCTTCCGCCTTTCGTCAACATCATTCATTCCCCCCGAGCCACAAGACACCGGCCTTGCAAATGTAATAAAATTAACTTGATCTTGCAAATGTAATAAAATTAACTTGATAAAGAAAGCCCTCCACGACTATTGGTCACGCGAACCGTTTACGGGTCCCCTCCAGAGGAGCAAAAACAGGCAATATCGCTCCCATCGATGGCAAATTAACGTATGACGGCAGCATAACACGACAGAAATGCCACCGTGACCTACAGAGGAACGCTCCCGGGCAGCACTTCAAGCCGATTTCGCTCCCGTAGAGGGCAACGAGGTGTCCCCCGGCGACACTTTCTGGCAAAAACGTTGCCCAGGAACACGCCCCATCGTATCCAATAATGACAAAGAATGCAGTTCCCGCAAGGTATATTGGTTTTACGAAGAGATATTCATAAATTTGTCGGAAGGGAAAAAGATAGTATTCACACTTGCGTTGTTTGCGGTTATGGGCTATCCTATAAATCAATAAAATCGGGCAAAGACTATATTGGCTATATTCACAACCATCATTTTTGACAGAATATGAGCATAACAAGATTCAAGGAGGCGCAGGAGCGCTTCGGGGAGTATGAGACGGCGCTGGAGGAGATCCGGCAGGGACGGAAGAGATCTCACTGGATCTGGTATATATTCCCGCAACCCAAGGGGTTGGGAAGAAGTTACAACTCTGAATATTATGGGATCGCATCGTTGGAGGAGGCTAAGGAATATCTTGGAGACGCGGTGCTGAGGGGACGGCTGCTGGAGATTTCAAAGGCGCTGATAGAGCACAAGGAAGAGGATATTCATAGCATTATGGGAGGAATTGACGCACAGAAGCTGCGCTCCTCGATGACGCTGTTTGAATCCGCCGCTGGCGATGACGATGGATGCAAGGTCTTTGGAGAGATTCTTGACACCTTCTTTGACGGCAAAAGGGACGGGCGCACCCTCGGGATGCTCAAGGTGCAAGAAAAATAAAGAGCGGAAACCGACATTTGGATTTCCGTAAGAAAAACGTTAAGTTTGAAACGAGGAAACACGTAAAAGACAGATGCAGAACCTTGATTCCATAGACCTCAGCGCGACTCAGCGGCGGGCGGTAATGAAACTTGCGGTTGAGTTGGTGAAAGCGGACGACCGGATCCACTCGAAAGAGGTCGCGGTGCTGGACAAATTGCAGTCCGGGCTTGGGCTTGATCAGGAGGAGCTGGATCTTACACACTACCTGTCTTTGGAGAGTGCAGTGGATTGTCTCAAGAATCTTGAGGAAGAGCCGACAAGGCGCATCATCAACCTTTTCAACGAGATAATGTGCTCGGACAACGACATCGACTTCGAGGAGAATCTTCTGTTGCTCTCAATCTCAATGTCTTGCGACAGCGGATCCAGAGACTGGTGCAGGATTCTGTCCGCGGACGCAGCCGAATCCGAAGCGCCTGAAAAGCAAATCGTCTTTCTTGAAGGCCAAACTTCGGAAGCGGCGCATCTGGTTCTCGATGACAAATACGACAACTTACTCATTTCAAAGGCATTCGGCGACATCGGAATCGAGTTTTTCTACCTTCCGGACATTATTCGAGAGTTCGGGCAACATCTTGAGGACGATGACAAATTCGGGCTTCTCCAGCGTTCGATGGAATACCTCGTGCCGGCCGGAGACAAAATCAAACTGAATAATCTGAAGGAATCACTGGCGACCCTCGACACCAGAACCTTCTACCACCTCATCCTTTCAAGGTTCAACATTGATCCTGAGCGGATTCCGTACCAAGCGTTCCTGCTCGTCAAAATCAGGGACAGCCATATTCTTGACGACAGCGACACGATGCGCCGCACGGTGGATTTCCTCTGCATAGACATCTCATCCGAGGTCAAAAAACGAATCCTGGCTTTCGTCTCCCGCTTCGACGAGCGCCGCGACCTCCTCTCCTACAAAGGCTACTACAAGTTCCTGTACGACTATCTCAGTTCAGAGGCGAAAATCACCAACCCCATCAGCATCAACTCAAAAGGCGACTTCATCCTCGGCTCGGGCGAGATCATCAGGTTCAAATCCGCCCCCCAGGCGAAAACCCTCTACGTGCTTCTTCTGAGCCGCGGCCACAAAGGAATCTCCCAAACCGACTTCAACAAAGCCGTCTCATTTCTCAAAGCACTGGACATCAATGAATATCTCACCTCATCCGGCGATTTCGACTTTCCGCGTTTCAATGAATATCTCGCCGGCAAGGCTGATGAATATGCCCGGATCATCCTCGACACGATCACAATCTACCGCACGCTTTCGACCAAGGACTGCCAGAAGAAGAATTTCCTTGAATATATCCAGAGCATCCTCCAGCACCGCAGTTCGCTGAAGACCTACATCAACTCCGGTTTCGCTTCCGCCAGGAAACTCGCTAATCCGGAGCACTTTACGGTCCGTTTCGACACCGCTTCCCAAACATACTCAGTGTCGGCCAGTCCATCGCTTTTCACCTCAACCTTAGGTTCCACAAGCACCAAGCCTCTTACCGAGACTGCTTTCTGGCACTCTCTTAGGTAGTCCGTTGGACGCATCATACTGAATTTCAATCTATTACAGATTACTGCCAGCCAACACGAGAGGGCAGGATTACACAACAATATGGTCATCAAGGAGTTACAGTTCAGCCACATTTTAAACCAATCACGGGATATTGATTTCAGGAGACAATACAGCGACATTGTTGTCAAGTAGTGTGTTTATTTTCCAAACGGTTGGATTCCTGGCGGAAGAGTCTGGAATGAGCGTTATCTTAGCGGACTCCAAGTAAGAGTTATAGGATTATGGCTAAGGAAAACAACGGTAAGGTTACGGGATATTTCCAGAACGGTGAGACGCAAAATAGCACAAAGACAATAAGTTATCTGTGCGGAGACTCAGTGGAAGTTATCGAGAAAAAAGGACGGAACGTCATTCCGGAGGCAGAGAAGGAACCACTTTGGAAGGCCTATCTGGAGAAGTTCAAGGATCCAATCATCATCATATTGCTTGTGGCGCTGGGACTGTCGCTTGGAGTGTCCGGATATGAGATGGCATATTCAGGTAGGGATGCCTCGTGCCTGATCGAGCCACTGGGGGTGCTGGTAGCGATACTTCTGGCGACAGGGATCGGGTTCATATTCGAGGTCAAGGCGGAGAAAGAGTTCAAGATTCTGAACAAAGCCAAGGACGAAAGACCGGTCAAGGTGCTGCGACTGAAAAACAGGAACGACATACGTCCGCAGACCTATGAGATTCCGAAAAGTGATGTCTCTGTCGGAGATGTGGTGGTGCTGGAGAACGGGGACGAGGTCCCGGCGGACGGCAATCTGATCAGCGACCGGAATCTGATCATAGACGAGTCGAACTTCACGGGCGAGCCGTTCACGAAAAAGAGGACCGAACCCGATGGCACAAAGGAAGAAAGCACCTATCCAGAGAACTTTCTGCTTCGGGGCACAACCGTGATCGAGGGCAGCGCGACCTATAGAGTCACAGCTGTCGGCACGGAAACCGAGGAAGGGAAAGGTGCGAGAATATTACAGGAAGAGCCTGAGGTGGAGACTCCTCTGAACGCCCAGTTGAACCAGCTCGCCAAGTGGATAACATACGCCAGCTACATCATCGCTGCACTTATCGTGATCGGACGGATGAGCATATTCTTCCTCACGAATGATGTGGGGACATATTCATTCATCGAGGTTTTCCGCACCGCGCTCAACTCGCTGATGATCGCCGTGACGCTTATTGTCGTGGCGGTGCCGGAAGGGCTGCCGATGAGCGTGACGATCAGCCTTGCGCTGAGCATGCGCAAGATGCTGAAAGAGAAGAATCTGGTGCGGAAACTTCACGCCTGCGAGACCCTCGGGGCGACAACCGTCATCTGCACGGACAAGACCGGAACGCTGACAGAGAACAGGATGAGCGTGGTGGAATCCGAGTTCTGGGGCGTCGATGAAAGTCTTGTCGCCGACAGCATCGCAGTGAACTCCACAGCGGCGCTGAACGTTTCGGAGGGCGGTGAGCCACGCGCTATCGGCAACCCGACGGAAGGAGCGCTGCTGCTCTGGCTTCGCGGTAAGGGAATAGACTATTCCGAGCGCCGGAACGCCTACAAAATCCTGAACCAGGAGGCATTCTCCACGGAAAGGAAGAGGATGAGCACCAAAGCGATTGACACTGTTTCCGGCCATGAATATCTCTTCGTGAAAGGCGCGCCGGAGCTTCTGCTGGAGACTGCCGATGACATTGACGGCGGCCCGTCCAAGGGAAGCGTGCTCGCCACCCTGGCGACATGGCAGTCAAAGGGGATGAGGACATTGGGATTCGCCATAAGGAATATGTCAGCGGACGACTCCAGACTAATATTCATAGGCATTGTCGGCATCGCAGATCCGATCAGAGACGATGTGCGTCAGGCGATCGACACCTGTTCAGGTCACGCCGGGGTCAGGGTGATCATGGTGACCGGGGACAACGCCCTTACCGCCAGCGAGATCGCCCGTCAGGCCGGAATCATCGGCGCCAACGAGACCAATCCTCTGACCATCACCGGCCCCGAGTTCGCAGCCAAGAGTGATGAATATCTCAAAAAGGAAGTCATCCCGACTCTGCGGGTTCTATCCCGGGCGCGTCCCGAGGACAAAGTCCGTCTCGTCACCCTGCTTCAGGAGATGGGCGAGGTCGTGGCGGTCACCGGTGACGGAACGAACGACGCTCCTGCTCTGAAAAAGGCCCAGGTGGGGCTCTCGATGGGTGACGGCACGGCGAGGGCAAAGGAGGCCAGCGATGTGACGATCATCGACAACTCATTCTCCAGCATAGGCAAAGGCATCCTGTGGGGACGCTCGTTGTACCTGAATATCAAGCGGTTCATCCTGTTCCAGATGACGATCAACGTCTGCGCCTGCCTGATTGTGCTCCTTGGCGCGTTCATAGGTCTGGACTCACCGCTGACCGTCACGCAGATGCTGTGGGTGAACCTGATAATGGACACATTCGCGGCGATGGCCCTGTCATCCCTGCCACCTGACCGCCGGGTTATGGAAGACAAGCCACGCGACCAGAAGAGCCACATCATCGACCGGTGGATGGGGAAGCGGATAGCCTTTTCGGGAATATTCTTCTTTGTCTATCTGGCTCTTCTCTGGCAGCTTCTCTGGCATATGGACATCAGCTCGGTTGCCGACCTGCTTCACTGGAATGTTGTCGGAGAGTTCTTCAGCGGAGCGTTCTCGGCCCACACAAAGGCACATCTTTCAGGTTACGAGCTGGGAGTGTTCTTCACGACATTCGTGCTGATCCAGTTCTGGAATCTGTTCAACGCCAGATACTTCAAGACTGACGGAAGCGTACTTCAGGGCATTCTTGATTCCTTCTTCAACCGCAAGAGGTTCAAGGCTTCCGCCTGCTACGGATGTCTTTGGGTCGCTGGAATCATCCTGGCCGGCCAGTTCCTGATCGTCAACTGCTTCGGAGCCTTCTTCGAGGTCTCCCCTCTTCCGCTCTCCGACTGGGGCTGGATTCTCCTCTGCACCTCGCCGGTACTCATCCTGCCGGACATTTACAGGTTCATTCGTTCTAAAGCAGCATCAGCACCTGCCCGGAAATGACACGCAGAAACATCTCCATCGGATAGACAGTGGCGTAAGCGACAGACGGTTCGTCATCGTCAACCGTGGTAAGCGCATAGTTGAGAGCGATAGGATTGGCCATAGAGGCACACAGCATCCCGACATTCTCCGAATAGTCCGTCTTGCAGAATTTAGCGGCGACAAAGCCGACAAGCAGCACCGGCACAATGGCCAAGAGCACACTGATCCCGATCCACAGCAAGCCTTCCGGCCTCAAGACAGTCTCGAAAAAGTCAGGTCCTGCGCTGAGTCCCAATCCAGCCAGATAGATCGTCAAACCGAACTGCCTGAGCATCAGATTCGCGCTGTGTGTCGTATAGGTGGTCAAGTGGATTCTCGGACCGAACGCCCCCATCAGGATGCCGATAAGGATCGGGCCGCCGGCGATCCCGAGACGGATCGGGACACTCATTCCCGGAATGGAAATCGGAAGGCTGCCCAGAATCAATCCGAGCATAAGTCCGATGAAAATGAACAGCAGATTCGGATTACGGAGCTCTTTCTCCTGATTACCAAGCACCTCCGCCACACGGTCAATCGCTTTCTGCTCTCCTACGATCGTCAGTTTGTCTCCGATCTGAAGTCTGAGGTCACGGGACGGCAGCAGGTCGATGCCCGCGCGGTTAACCCTTGTGATGTTGATTCTGTAAACGTTACGCAGATGCAGATCCCCAAGTTTCGCCCCGTTGACGCTCGTCTTGGTCACGAAAATATGACGGGAAACAAGCATTCCGTCCAGATGGTTCCAGTCGATGTCCTTCTTGTTCCAATCCTTCACGACCTTCTCTCCGAAGAGCTGCTCGGCAGACCCGGCGTCCTTCTCACGAGTCAACACAAGCACATGCTCCCCTTCCTCAAGCACGGTGTCCCCGTCCGGGATTATCACCTGACCGCGGCCTTCACCGCCATATTTCCAAACCCTTGACACTACAATTCTGATGTGCGCGTCCTTCATGATGTCCCGGATCGTCTTGCCGAATACAGCCGGATTGCTCACACTGAACTCGTTGATGAATGTCTGGTTGTTGTGCGTGTCCTTTGGGCCGCGGTTCTTACGGAATATGACCGAAAGGACCACCACGCAAAGAATCACGCCGATCACGCCGAAAGGATAACCCACAGCGCAGGCGGTGGCCATCTGGTTGGAGACATCCACAGCCCCGGGATCGGTCTGGAGCAGAGTCTGTTGCGCGGCTCCAAGCATCGGAGTGTTGGTCGCCGCACCGGTGAGAAGTCCGGTCGCCACCGGCAGCGATATTCCGCATAACTTACTTATTCCCAACGTCATTAAAGTGCCTACCAGAAGCACCGCGAACGCCAGGATATTCAGTTTGATGCCTCCTTTCTTCAGCGAAGGGAAGAAACTCGGGCCGACCTGCAGGCCAAGGGTGAACACAAAGAGCACAAGGCCGAAGTTCTGCGCCAACGCCAGCATACGGGGATCAACGCTGAGCCCGAAGTGCCCGACAACAATCCCGGCGAAAAAAACGAACGTCACGCCAAGGCTCACCCCCTTTATCTTGATCTTGTTGCAAAGAAGGCCGGCGACGCAAATCAGCGACAGGACGAGAATCGCCTGAATATAAGACGGTTCCGTGAATATCTCGATGAACCAGTTCATAGTCCTTTAAATATACTGCGTACAAAGATAGTCAGAAATATTCATTAATTTTGTGAGGCGGTGGCCACGGTCGCCGCGGTTTCAAGGATTTTATGAATATGCCAGAGGCGAAAAACAAGAATATTCAGGGTTCAGCCGCCAGGAAAAAGGCCGGCGCACAGAAAGCCAGGACATCACCGGCAAAACGTCCCCGGAGGAAAAAGAGGAAGCCCAAGAAAGTGAATATAGGAGTCTGGACGGCTGTCGGCATCGCCGCGTCAGTCATTCTGGCTCTGGCGGTTATGTTCATCAGCCAGGGTGGCGGAGGCGGACACGAGACAGGGGCCAAGGTTCCGCCAGGAGACTGGCGCTACGGAATCGACATCTCCCACCACAACGCTGGCGACATCGTTTGGGATTCCCTTTACGTGCTGACGGACAAACGTGGAAAAACAATCCGTGATCACCATCTGGCTAAAGACATCAGGCCTGTCAGTTTCGTGTTCATAAAGGCTACGGAAGGGGTGTCGATGGTGGACAAGGATTTCAAAAGGAACTGGCAGGACGCCGGCAGGTCTGGCCTTAGAAGAGGCGCGTACCACTTCTTCAGGAGTTCAAAGGACGGCGAGGCTCAGGCAAGGCTATTCATCAAGACGGTTGGCGACCTGAGATTCAAGGACTTGCCTCCGGTTCTGGACATCGAGACCATACATCGGGGCGGTTCGAGAAAGAAGCTGAACGAAGAGGCGCTCAAGTGGCTCAGAATCATCGAGGAACATTACGGCAAGAAGCCGATAGTCTATGCCGGGGCGTCATTCGCGAAGGACTATCTCAGCAAGGATATCACGGAGAACTATCCGGTCTGGATAGCGCACTACGAAAAAGACCAGCCCGCTTTCGAGGGCTGGACTTGGTGGCAGTTCACAGACAAGGCTGTTGTGAAAGGAGTCCCGGGACTCGTTGACCTCAGTGTTATGAGAAAATAACCTTATAACCTGTCAAAAGGCTTGGCGGAGTCGCCGGTCAAGCGGTAAAGATGGGTTCTGGAGTACTGCTTTCCGGCAGCGTTCTTGCCAGGCTCGGCGAAATAGAACAACCCGTTCCCGACCGGACATATTCCTGTCGCCCCGTACTTGAAGTAAAAGCCTGGAACCGGATTCTCCGACGATCCGATCACCGGATGCTTTGTCCTGTCGTAAAGAACCCCGGCCAATTGCCTTTTGACCGGCTTCTCAGCGACATCGAACACAAACATGTCATAATTCGGGAATATCTCCTTACGGCCCTTGTACACAGCCATGAACATCTTCCCCGTCTCCGCATCGTAGGCCAGATTCTGCACGCCCCAGTTCGTGTTGCCCGTGTAGGCGAAATACTTGCTCAATGGTTTTGCCGGTCCTTCACCGTAGAAGTCTCCGAACTTGACTTTGCCGGCATATTCATTAAGCTTCCTGATGTCGTAGCGAAGCAACACCTGATGGTTGTTGTCGTTGCGGGCCTTGTCGCCGTAGATGCCGTAAGCCACATAGAGGTAATTCTTTCCACCTTTCTTGCCGAGCTTAGGGGCGATCGTCACGCCGTCGATTCCGGAACAGCCATAGTAATGCTCGTAGCCCTTGTCAGCGAAGCCGGTCATGTGGTAATCCCTGGTGGCGTCCTTGACACAGACAATCCGGAAAGCGTCATTGTTCTCGGAATCCATGCCGACCTCCGTGACCTTGTCAACGTCAATGATCGCGATGTAGAACATCGACCTGCCTTTGGCGAAAGAGGAAAGTCCGGCTCCGATGACATCGTCCTTACATTCGAGAGAGGCGTAAACCTTTCTGTCCGAAGGATTGAACGTCATCGCTCCAAGATGTCCCTGGATCCTGTCTATTGAACCAACAACCTTTCCTTCCATGTCCGTCTTGATGAAGCTGGTCGTGAAAGAGAAGTACATGTTGCCGGCGGAGCTGTCGTAGGCGATTCCCTGGACATGGTTCTTCGCGCCTTCAACGTAAATTTCCGTCGGCAGCTGTTGCACTGTCTGCGAATACGCAGCCATGGTTCCGGCCACAATCATCAATGCGATCAATGCTATTCTTTTCATATTCAATGTATTAATATCCTGTTCTTTGGTCACTTTCTTAATTCTTCAATCATCGCTCTTGCCACAGCAGCCGAAGCGCCCTCTCCACCGAGAGCGTCACGGATCTCCTGATAGCCGGACAGCATCGTGGAACGATACTCCTCATCCTCGATCATCCTCCGGACCTCGTTCAGCACGTTCTCCGGCGTGAAATAGTACTGGAGAAGCTCTCGGAAACAAATCCGGTCAAGAATCAGATTGCCGAGACTGATATATTGGATCTTTATTATCGACTTGGCTATCTGGAAGTTAAGATCCGAACCCTTATAGGCGACCACCTGCGGAGTCCCGATCAGCGCGCATTCCAGCGAAGCCGTGCCGGAATTGACCACCGCGGCCTTGGCGTGACGCATCACGGCATAACTCTGGCCGAAGACCACGCTGACATATTCACGCCCCCTTATGTACTTGGTGTAGTCGCTCTCCGAGCGGGCCGGAGCAGCCGCCACGACGAAGCGGTATTCTGAATATTCAGGGATGGAATGCAGCCTGTCGGCAAATTCCATAAAGGTCGGCATCATCGAGCTGATCTCGCCGTTTCTGGATCCGGCCAGGAGGGCGATCATCGGCCTGTCAGGCAGCCCCGTCTTCGCCAGGAACTCCTCACGGGTCTCCTTGAAGGCCTCAGAATTGTCGATCGCATCGATCAGCGGATTACCTTTATATATAAAGTCAACGCCTTTCTCAGTGAAGTACGGGATCTCGAACGGGAACACGATGAACAGCTTGTCCACGAACGCCTTGAGCTTCTTCACACGACTCTCCCTTGAGGCCCAGACCTTAGGGGCGATGTAGTAGAAGACCTTGAATCCGGCCTTGTGGGCGAACTCGGCGACACGGAAGTTGAATCCGGGATAGTCAATGAGAATCACCACGTCCGGCTTCCAGCGGAGGATGTCCGTGGTGCAGTCCGTGAACCTTTTGGCGAAGGCTCTGACGTGGAGCAGAATCTGGGTGAAGCCGATGACGGCCCCATCCTTGTAGTCCTTCACGAGGCCGGTTCCCTGCTGATGCTCCTTATAGACGGCATCCATAAGCCCTCCGCCCCAGAAGCGGATGTCAGCCTCGGGGTCCTCAGCGTAAAGCCCCCGCATAAGATTGGATCCGTGCAGATCCCCGGACGCCTCTCCGGCTATGATATAGTAGCGCATATTCTTTAAAAATCTTCATTGAACCCAAGTCCGTTCAACCTGGCGATCTCCTCGTGGTCCGAACTGTTGATGTTGTGGGCGACAATGGAGATGTACCCGTCGGCGAGGATGTGATGATCGGCCAGAATGTCATCCACCGGCGAATCGTCCTTAAATTCCCCGACCATCATGTAAAGGGTCTCCCCCTCCTCGGCCTTCGGGAATGACGTGTGCCCCAGATCCTCCGGACGGACTCCTCTTTTGGCGAAAAGCTCAGCGTCCCAAGGCTTGAACTCCTTCTCCCAATGCCCCAGCCCCTGATGTCCCACACGGATGCCTTTGACAGCCGATGCCGGAATATTCGGAAAATTGACATTATAATATATTCCTGACTTCGGGTTATGACACGCCCAAAGTTTTCTGAATATGCCGGGGAAATATTCATTGACAACGGAGAAGTCCGCGTCCAGGCTCATAGTGTCGAGCGAGACTCCGATGCCTAATATTCCGTTCAGGGCGGCCTCCTCCGCCGCGCCGAGGGTTCCGGAATAGTTCGCCGCGGTGGCAGCGTTGGAGCCGTGGTTGATTCCGCAGACCACGACATCCGGCTTCTGAGGCCAGAAGATCTCGTCCAGGCCATACTTCACGCAACTTGCCGGAGTGGCATCGAGGTAGGACCAACGCACTCCATCCTCCGTCGGGAGTTCCTTGTAGGCGATCGCCCTGCCACCCATCGAGACCGCCATTGACATCCCGGACTGGTGGAATTTCGGCGCGACTGCCGTGATTCTGCCAAATTGACGCATCATGTCAGCCAGCGAATGTATGCCACCAGCCTGATAACCATCGTCGTTTGTCAGCAGTATATTCAGTTCATCAGACATTCTATTAATATTTTAGCCCACAAATATATTAATTTCCGCAATTTTTTAATAATTTTGCATCGCTTTTGCAGTGAAAGGCTGCGGTTAGTTTAGTAAAGAAAAGTATTAACAACTTATTTAATATCTAATAAAATGGTAAAACTTGGTATTAACGGATTTGGCCGTATCGGCCGGATGGTTTTCCGTGCAGCGGTTGAGAACTTCTCAAACGACATCGAGGTTGTAGGTATCAACGACCTTCTCGATCCAGAGTATCTTGCTTACATGCTCAAGTACGACTCAGTTCACGGAGCATTCAAGGGCGACGTAAAGGTTGAGGACGGACACCTTGTAGTAAACGGCAAGAAGATCCGTGTCACCGCTGAGATGGATCCTGCAAACCTCAAGTGGAACGAGGTTGAGGCAGACGTAGTTGTTGAGTCAACAGGTTTCTTCCTTACTGACGAGACAGCCCGCAAGCACATCCAGGCCGGCGCTAAGAAAGTCATCATGTCAGCTCCTTCAAAGGACAGCACCCCTATGTTCGTCTATGGTGTAAACCACAAGACCTACGCTGGACAGGACATCATCTCCAACGCATCCTGCACCACCAACTGCCTTGCTCCTATCACCAAGGTGCTCAACGACAAGTTCGGTGTGAAGAGAGGCCTTATGACAACCGTTCACGCCGCCACCGCTACCCAGAAGACCGTTGACGGACCTTCAAAGAAGGACTGGAGAGGTGGTCGTGGAATCCTCGAGAACATCATCCCTTCATCAACAGGTGCCGCCAAGGCTGTAGGTAAGGTTCTTCCTGAGCTCAACGGCAAGCTTACCGGTATGTCTCTCCGTGTTCCTACTTCTGACGTTTCCTTCGTAGACCTTACCTGCGAGCTCAACACTCCAGCCACCTACGATGAGATCTGCGCCGCCATGAAGGAGGCTTCCGAGGGCGAGCTCAAGGGTGTTCTTGGTTACACTGACGAGCCACTGGTATCCACCGATTTCCGCAACGACTCACGCACTTCAATCTTCGACGTGAAGGCTGGTATCCAGCTCGATCCTACCTTCGTCAAGGTTTGCGCTTGGTACGACAACGAGTGGGGTTATTCCAACAAGGTGCTCGAAATGGCACGTGTTATCGCGAAATAATTAATTCACTTTTTTGCGAATAAGAACAAGGGTGGCTAAAGTCTCTTTTTAGTCACCCTTATTTATAATAATCCTACCCCCTGGTCACTTCGTGACAGCCCCGGTGGGGCACGGGGAAAGGTTTCCCCGAATCCCGTTCGGTCGCTTCGCTCCTATTTTTTTTATATTTTAGCAGCTTTTTTTTGGGGGAGCACCTTATTTTTTGACAACACAAAGACGGCATTCTTTTGGAAGCCGTACATTAAAAAATCAAACATTATGAAGAAAGTTGTTTTGACCCTTCTCTGCGGCGCCATGATCTTCTCTGGCTGCGGCACAATGTCCAAGACTGGACAAGGTACACTTCTCGGTTCCGGAGCCGGAGCCATCATCGGAGCCGGAATCGGCGCCGCCATCGGTGACGGCAAGGGCGCGGCCATCGGAGCGGCCATCGGAACAGCCGTGGGCGCTGGAACCGGAGCTGTCATCGGCAAGAAGATGGACAAGAAGGCAGCCGAGCTTGAGGCACTTGAGAACGCCCAGGTAGAGACCGTACAGGATCAGAACGGTCTCCAGGCCATCAAGGTCACCTTCAACAGCGGCATCCTCTTCCCTACCAACGGATCGACCCTGTCACAGACCTCAAAGAACGAACTCTCACAGTTCGCCACAAAGATGAGCGATATGCAGGACACAGACATCACCATCTACGGCCACACCGACAACACCGGTCCCGACGCCGTCAACGAGCGCCTGTCCAACGAGAGGGCCCAGTCCGTGGCCAACTACCTGAAGAACTGCGGCATAGCCTCCTCACGTATGACCACCGAAGGCAAGTCCTACTCCATGCCGGTGGCCGACAACTCCACCAAGGAAGGCCGCGCCCAGAACCGCCGTGTCGAGATCTACATCACCGCCAACAAGACGATGATCGAGAAGGCCGAGAACGGCACGCTGTAGGGAATGACCATTCTTTATGAATATAACAGACGCGATGTCTGATGCCAACTGAATATTACCGTATTCTATGGCAATCAGCAATTACACGTTACTGAATATTCATAAAGACAATGCTGAATGCCGCGGAGCACAGAATCCGCAAAGCGAGTTAGGTTATATCGCACCTGACTCGCTTTTTTGTTTCTCGTTACCCTGTATTGACATTATGACAGCTGTATTTGCCGTAAACCAATAACCACATAGCGCATTTGTCGTGACTCACCAGGCACAATATCAAGCTTTCTGAGGTATGAAAACCACTTCCATCTCAATTTGGTACAGGAAAAGGGCTTATGGGGTA
>FR893141.1:0-30829 GCA_000433355.1 Alistipes sp. CAG:435
CCCGCCGCATCGACGGCTGGAAGGTGATTGGATAAACCGGTAGGATAGACTTGTCTGGCCAGGCTATGGGGTTATATTCGGGAATCATTCGCATAGGGAAGGGACAGGCAAACAATCATTAACTGAGGTAAAGCGTTGATTTGACACTGAATAACAATGAAATATATTTATGGACAAAAGAATCATTGCGGCCGCGGGAGGGATCCTGTGCCTGCTTTCATCCTGTGACAACAAAATGAACCCATTGCTTACAGATTCCACGCTGCCGTATGGCGCGCCTCAGTTCGACAAGATCAAGACTGAGCATTACCTGCCTGCGTTCGAGCAGGCCATCACCGAGGCCAAGGCCGAGATTGACGCTATCGTGAACAATCCGGACGCGCCGACTTTCGAGAACACGATCGCCGCTCTGGACGAGGCAGGGGGCCGTCTGAACGATGCCGCCGGCATATTCTATAATTTGATGGAGGCCGACACGAACGATCAGATGCAGGACATCGCGGAGAAAGTCTCCCCGATGATGACTGAATATTCAATGTACGTCTCGCTGAACGAGCCGCTGTTCGCCCGTGTCAAGGCCGTGCACGAGAGCGCAGAGGGGCTGGAGCCGGATCAGGCGAGGCTTCTGGAGAAGACCTGGAAGTCGTTCGTGCGCAGCGGAGCCAACCTCGGTGCGGAGGACAAGGGGACCTACAGCAAGCTCAGCGAGCAGCTCTCCCTGCTGACCCTCCAGTATGGAAAGAACGTGCTGGCCGCGACCAACGCTTTCACGCTGAACCTTACCGAGGAGGCTGATCTTGAGGGTCTTCCGGATTTCGTGCGTGAGGCTGCCGTGGAGACGGCCAAGTCCAAGGAAATGGAGGGCTGGGCGTTCGACCTTTCAGCCCCGAGCTATGGTGCGTTCATGAAGTACAGCACCCGCCGCGACCTTCGTCAGAAGATGTGGATGGCCTACAACACAAGGGCCACGGAAGGGGAGAACAGCAACATCGAACTCTGCCGCCAGATAGCCGAATCGCGCCTGAAGATAGCGAATATCCTTGGCTACGAGACCTATGCCGATTATGCGCTTGAGGAAAGGATGGCGAAGAATCCTCAGACTGTCAACGAGTTCATTCAGAAACTCTTGGAGCCTTCGCTTCCTGCCGCAAAGGCCGAGGTCAAGGAACTTTATGAATATGCCCGTGCGAACGGCTTCGAGGACTCTGAGATCCAACCTTGGGACTTCGGATTCTGGTCGGAGAAACTCAAGGACGCCCGCTATTCCATCAACGATGAGCAGCTCAAGCCATATTTCCGTCTGGAAAGCTGCATCGACGCGGCTTTCGGTCTGGCTGGGAAACTCTATGGCCTGACGTTCGAGGAGAGGAAGGATATTCCTGTATATCACCCGGATGTGAAGGTCTATGACGTGAAGGACGCTGACGGTGTGCACAAGGCGTTGTTCTACGCTGACTTCTTTCCGCGCGCAAGCAAGAGGGGAGGGGCCTGGATGACCGAGTTCCGTGGCCAGAGCATCGTGAACGGTGTGGAGAAACGTCCGTTCATCAGTCTTGTGACCAACTTCACGAAACCGACTGCCGGGAAGCCGGCGCTCCTGACCCACGATGAGCTGACGACTTTGCTTCACGAGTTCGGGCACAGTCTGCATGGCATTCTCGCAGAGGGAAGATATTCATCGCTCACCGGGACGAATGTTTCGCGTGACTTCGTGGAGCTGCCTTCGCAGATCATGGAGAACTGGGCGTTCGAGCCGGAGTTTCTGGACACTTTCGCTCGTCATTTCGAGACGGGGGAGGCGCTGCCGGACACTCTGATAAACAAGATTGTGGAGGCGAAGAACTACAATGCCGCCTACGCACAGGTGCGTCAGCTTCAGTTCGGGATTCTGGATATGGCTTGGCACACGTTGAAGGGTGGTTCTGAATCAGGTCACTTCGACAGGCTCAGTGACCTTAAAACTATGCAGGAACTGGGTACCATCGCCTTTGAGAAGGCTGCCTTGAAGAGCTCGAATGTGATTCCGTCAATCCCTGAGGCCTGCATCTCGACCTCGTTCAGCCACATATTCTCGGGTGGCTACAGCGCCGGCTACTATTCCTACAAATGGTCCGAGGTGCTGGAGGCGGACGCGTTCAGTCTGTTCAAGGAGAAAGGAATATTCAGCACCGAGGTGTCGCACTCGTTCCGTGACAACATTCTCTCGAAGGGATGCAGCGAGGACGAGGATGTGCTTTACCGTCGCTTCCGCGGCCACGATCCTGAGCCGGAGGCGCTGCTGGAGAAGTTAGGGATAGTCAGGAATTAATATTCCGGAGTGAAATTGCGAAGGGCGGTCATCAGAGTGTTCTCGAAGACCGCTTTTTCGTGATCTGACAGGAACCCGACCTCGATCGGCACCTGGAATAGCCTGACTTTCAGTTGCTCGGGGATTCTCTTGTAGTCCAGAATCCTCTGGCAGTCCTTCTCCGTCGTCGCCACAACCGCCGTAGGATGCTCCTTCACGGCTTTCATTATCTTTTTGATGTCGAAACGGTTGTAGTTGTGGTGGTCCATGAAGCTGAACCTCTTCACGATCTTGTGCTCATCGCTGAGATACATCCGCAGTGGCGTGTCCTTGGCTATTCCCGAAAAGAGAATCAGTTTCTGCGAGTATGCGTACCTCTTGTTCCCTTCCTCGAAGATCGGCTGGAGCGAATTGTACCAGATTGTCGTGAACAACAGGGTCTTTACGGAACCCTTTCTGTCCGTCCCCGTGCAGGTTTTGAGGTCATAGTCCTTGAGACCGAACGACTCCGCCCACTGGATCTTCTGCCCGTCCTCAAGATAGGCCGGACACTTCGACACGATGATGATGTCGGCGTAGTGAAGCCTCTGGGGCAGATCCCTGAGCCTTCCGAAAGGAAGGAGCTGATCCTTGTAGGTCGGGCGGTTGTAGTCCACCAGAACGATGTTGAAGTACGCCCGTAGCGTCCTGTACTGGAACGCGTCGTCCAGAACGATCAGATCCGCCGGCGGGATCGACGAGCCGGAACATTTGCGGGCCCGCCTTTCGGTCTTCAGCTTCTCCGGATGGCAGAGAATGTCGCATCCCTTGATCCTCTGACGGTCCACGGCCACGGTGATGCCGGGAAACTTTCTCTTTATCTGGAGAGGTTCGTCGCCATATTCCTTGACCTTCCCGTCCTTCTCGACCAGCTGGAAGCCGCCGCTGTTGCGCTTGTGTCCCCTCGACAGGACAGCGATGTTGCGGAACGCCCAGTCGTCGCTCCGCAGCAGGGTGCGCAGGATCATCTCGGTGTGCGGAGTCTTGCCTGTGCCGCCCGCCGTGATGTTGCCGACGCAGATGGTCGGTACCTCACAGGTGCCGACTTTGAAGATGCCGTGGTCGTAGCAAGCGTGCCTCAGCTTCAGCGTCAAATAATATGGTGCAAGAAGAATCTTGTCAAGCATAGACTGCAAAGATACAAAAAATCATAAGCCATAGACGCTGTTCGCCTCTGAAATTTCAGTGTTTCCCCACTTTTCGGCTATATATTCCAAAATCTTGAACACTTCCGCCGGGTCATTCTCCGTCACGAGCCGCATTCTGGTCTCCTTGAAGTCGGGCAGTCCTTTGAAATAGCAGGACAGGTGGCGGCGCATCTCATAAACTCCGGTCGGCACGCCCTTGAGGTCCAGCGACAGGCGCATCTGCCTTTTCGCAAGCTCGACCCGCTCCCTCACCCCAAGCGGCGGAAGTTCCTCTCCCGTGGCAAGGAAGTGCTTGATTTCCTTGAATATCCAAGGATGGCCGAAGGACGCTCTGGCCACCATTATCCCGTCCACGCCGTAGCGGTCGAACGCCTCCTTCGCCTTCCGGGGTGAGTTGATGTCGCCGTTACCTATTATAGGAATATGCATCCTCGGGTTCCGCTTGACCTCCCCGATGAGTGTCCAGTCAGCCTCTCCCTTGTACATCTGGCAGCGGGTCCGACCGTGGATCGTGAGTGCCTTGATGCCCGTGTCCTGAAGCCTCTCGGCCAGTTCCACGATGATCTTGCTGCCCTCGTCCCAACCGAGGCGGGTCTTGACCGTGACCGGCTTGCCGACGGCCTCTACTATCCGTTTCGTGATCATCACCATCTTGTTGGGGTCCTTCATCATCCCCGAGCCAGCTCCACGGCCAGCGATCTTGCTCACAGGGCAGCCGAAATTGATGTCGATCACGTCGCATCCGTGTCCGCCCACAAGTTCCGGGGCGTGGTCCGCCATCTTCGCGGCCTCGACCATCGCGTCAGGGTCGCTTCCGTAGATCTGGATTCCGACCGGGGCCTCGTCGTCCGAAGTCTTGAGCTTGGCGTAGGCCTTCTTGGCGTCCCGGATCAGACCCTCGGACGGAATGAACTCAGTGTAGACCATGTCCGCTCCCTGCTCCCTGCATATCCCTCTGAAGGAAGCGTCTGTCACATCCTCCATCGGAGCCAGAAGCACGGGCCTTACTCCAAGATCTATGTCGCCTATTGTCATAATGTCGTTATTCTTTGACTTTATTTCCGATTGGCATTTTCCTTGCGGAAAGACGCCAAATGTCTGCAAAATTACTACTTTTGCATGATAGTATAAAGAATTAATTCAGTTAACAAGTATTATGAAAGAGATAAAGACAATCGGAGTTTTGACGTCAGGTGGAGACGCTCCGGGAATGAATGCGGCCATCAGGGCCGTGACCCGCGCGGCGATCTACAACGGATGGAAGGTTATGGGTATCTATCGCGGCTACGAAGGTCTCATCAACGGTGATTTCAAGGAACTTACGACAGAAAGTGTCAGCAACACCATCCAGAGGGGCGGAACGATTCTGAAGACCGCCCGCAGCGAGGAGTTCATGACGGTGGAAGGACGCAAGAAGGCCTACGACAATCTCGTGAAGTTCGGAGTTGACGCGTTGATCGTTATCGGAGGCAACGGATCCCTTGCGGGAGCGCAGGATTTCGCCCGGGAATATGACATCCCGATCATCGGTCTGCCAGGCACGATTGACAATGACCTTTACGGCACGGACTCCACAATCGGTTATGACACGGCGCTTAACACCATCGTCGAGTGTGTGGACAAGATCCGTGACACGGCGACATCCCACGACCGCATATTCTTTGTCGAGGTGATGGGCCGTGACGCCGGTTTCCTCGCTCAGAACTCAGCCATCGCCGCAGGTGCCGAGGCCGCCATCATCCCTGAGGACCAGACCGACATCGACCAGCTTGAGAAGTTCATCAGCCATGGCTGCCGAAAGAGCAAGAACAGCTCCATCGTGCTCGTCTCCGAAAGCCCGAAGGACGGGGGAGCGATGCACTACGCCGAAAGGGTGAGGAAGGAGTATCCTGAATATGATGTCCGTGTCACCATCCTGGGCCATCTCCAGCGTGGAGGATGCCCTTCCGCCTACGACAGGATCCTCGCCAGCCGCCTCGGCTACGCCAGCATCGAGGCTCTGCAGGAGGGCCAGCGGAACATTATGGTCGGTGTCTCCAACAACGAGATTGTTTACGTTCCTGTCGGAAAGGCCATCAAACTGGATAAACCGATCGACAAGGAACTCATCAACGTTCTGGCCGTCCTGTCCATTTAGCCTCCTTCGCAGCGTTCCGCTCAAGGCCGGGACGCTGTTCTTTTTGTCATTGTCTCCTTTTGGGCACTCTGTGGGCTGCGTGGCAGGTAAGAGGTTGAATATTAATCAGATAAACATTGACCTTGTGCTGATTATGGCACAAGGTCAATGTTTTTATTGTTGACAGTCAGCTATTTAAGTGCCACGCCCCTGTATGTCACCGCATGGCACTTCATGGCAGGATGCATTCTCTTTTTTTAGAATGAATATGTCCGGCTGTGCTTGTTTTACGAACTGTAATGGAAGTTCCGGTGGCGGTGAGGCCGCGGCGGCCATTCACCCGGACAGGGCGCTCGAAGCGTGTAGGCCGCCATATTCATACATAACACACAACTATTGAGGCATCTGTGCTCCGTACCCCGGCATCGCACCGAAGAGCAGGAGCGCCTTCTCCCAGTTGTAGCGGTTGGCGTACATCGTGACCTTGGAGGTCATTGTGCCGATCTGGTTCATGCCGAGCGCCGAACGGAAGGTGTTCACCGCCGAATTCGGGTTGTGCTGCATCTCAGCCGTGTAAGATGCGTTGAGGAAACCTTTCAGGTAAGCCTCGTCAATCTTGCCCTTGAATATGTTCGCGTCCTGAACCGTCGTGTTGCCGCTCTCGGAGTCGATGTATTCAACGTCAGAGAAATCGGCGCTGCTGATGTTGATGAAATTGCCGCCGCCAGGGATAGAAAGGTCGCCCATCCTGTTGAGGAAGAACACGTTGTTCTCCACAACAGTGTTGCGGGTGGCCTCACGGTTCTTGTCGCTGTCGATGTGCGTGTAGTCAAGCGCCGTGAACATCGAGCAGCCAAAGATGTTGTTGGCCAGATAGCAATCCGTGCCAGGCTGGAAACGGAAGCCATAGCCCATGGTCTCAAGGTTCTGCTTGAACGACCACATGAACAGCACCGTGTTGTTGGTGAAGTCAATCCTGGAATTCTCCTTCGAATCCGAGCCGCGGGCATCCATAGCCTCCATCCTGCAGTTCACGAATATGTTGTTGTCAATCGTCAGGCTACCCCTGAAAAGGCCAAGGATCACATGGTTAGGGGCGTTGATGAACGCACAGTCGTGAACGGTCAGATCCACGTTCGAGTTGTTCAGGTAAAGGATGCAGGTCTCTTTCGTGAAGGTCTCCAGGTTGGAGAGATCCGCGCCGCCCATTCCCTTGGATCCGATAGGGTTCATCTTTGGGGTCTCCACACCTTCCGGCTGTCCCTTCTGTTCCTCGTCTTTGCCGGCATAGTAAGAGATCGAGTTGCCGCGGTCGAAGATGATACCGTCGAACAGCACGTCCGGATTCCTGTACTCAAGATTGTTGCTGTACTTGGCCACATTGACCTCCAGCTGAACAGTAGGAGCCTTGGCGCTGCCGTTGGACTCAGGAGTAGGCTGGATCAGTGTGCGATAGGTCAGGATGTCGCGGGCGGTGAAGTCCTCGTTGAAACCGCCATAGATGTAGACTGGCTTTTGGGGGGAGATGTTTTGCCCGCGGAGGAAGCCCCAATAGATGCCCGCGGCCACATTCCCGAGCGGAGCATGCCGTAATAGTTGCCCGCGGCCACATAGACAGTGGCTCCGGCAGGAGCGATGTCCAAAGCCTTCTGCAGATTCTTCACAGGAGTCTGAGGGCTGAGGCCGTCGTTCTTGTTGTTGCCGGCCTCGCTGACATAGTAGATGGTGCCGCCGGAGTTGCCGGCCACTGATCCATTGCCAGCCACGGCTCCGCCGCCTGCAGCCGAACCTTTACCGACAGTCGGAGCGTGTCCCTTCCCGGAACGTCCTCTTCCCGCGTTGGTCACTCCCTTCTCAATGGCGTCCTCCGCTTTGTCCAATGTCTTCTGGATAGCCCTGTCAGCGCCCATGGTAGTCCTGGTCTTGACCGCGTTCTTGGCACGCTTGCCGATCTGGTTCAAGACGCTCTGCCCCTGGGCCGGAGCGCTCAAGGATAATGCGAGAGCAAAGGCCAGAGCCAGGCCAAACGCTTTCCTCATGTTTGATAGAATTTTCATAATTTGTTAATTTTATGCTATTTGATAATTATCATTACACGTAAGTAACCCTACCAGACCTTTCACGCTGTCTGCACCTTTTTCTTTCCGCGCGCAAGGAAGATGACCAGCGCTACGGCGATCACGATCAGGGATATTCCCAGAACAGGTCTGTAGGCAAGCCAAGCGATGGCGATCACGATGAAGGACCAGGCGAAGCCGACAAGCGAGCAGACCAGACCGACACCGGCCCCGATGATGTTGGCGATGAACGGAACCACCTTGGCGAGAGTCTCGATGAAGCCGAAGATGCCCTTCAGACCTCCGATCACAAGGAATATACCCAGAATTCTGAGGATCCATAGCCAGATCTTGTTGGCCGAGTGCTGACCCTCGTACATCTGGTCGGCGGACTTCACACCCATCTCAAGCACGCTGAAAGACTTGCCGTTCTTGGCCGTGAATGGCACGAACGTGTCGCCGCTGACCTGAGCCATAAGGGATACCTCTCCCGGAAGGACCTTTGTGAAGGTCACGCGCACATCACCGACCTGCGGAGTACCGGAATTGGAGCCGAAGCTGATCACATTGTTCTGAACCTTGACAGTAAGTGTGGTGTCTACCTGGCATTCCTCCTTGAACAGTTCGTTGGAGATCCTTTCGCTGTCCTTCTCAGAGAAGACATAAGGCTGATCGCCGGAAATGGATGAGATCTGGCTCTTTGTCAGGCGATAGGCTCCGAAGGAAACGTTCTCGGCGGTCTGTCTCAGATCGTCAATCGCGATTCTGATCCTGTTCGCCCCCTGATACTCAGGATCGTGGAAATTCTCTGACGCCACAGGGGAATTTACCCATTTCTTCTCATACGTGTAGGTCGTGACGGTCTCCTGGCCTCCACCGATCTTGTCCTTGGTCTGACTCTTGGAGTTCTCCACCCACTGATAGTACTCAACCTTTCTGTTGAACTTAACCGCGGTCACCCCTACTCCGAAATCGGAATCGATGAGCGAGTCGATGGTGGCGGTCATGCCCGTGGCATGGACAAGCTTGCCGTCGAACTGAGGGTCGATGGTGCCGATGTCCGTCATCTCGACCGTCACGCCGGCGGCCTCGTTGAGCATTTTGGTTGTCTTGACGGCTCTGCCTTCGTTCCACCAAAGGAGGATGGTGCCGACAATAAAGAGGAGGATACCTGAACCGATGCCTCCGAAGGATTTTTTCACGCGCTGACCATAGGTGGTCGTTGTTGTTTCTGTGTAAGCCATAGAAATAGTTTTAATAATTATGATTCTTTTGGTTTTATAGTAATCCTTAAAAAATAACTTGGTGATCTTTGATTGTCTTTTCGGTCTATATGTCTCTTCTCATCAGTCATGTGTCACCGGCACGCTCCTTCCTCCAAAAGACATCTATCCTCGAAAATGCCGCCAGATCTTTACCCTTATTTTTTAAGCTTGCATAAGTGTCGCAAAGTTAGCCGGTATGCCCCAAAAGAAATATGGCCAAAGAGGCAAAATGTGTCTCTTTTGCCATATTTTGACAAAATCAGCGTTGAAATTCCGCTATTGTCCGATGTTGCCGTCCCGCCATTGCTTCGGAGTCGTGCCTGTGACTTTTTTGAACAAGGTTATGAAATATGACACATCGTTGATGCCGCAAAGCATGGCGACTTCGGAGACAGGCTTGTCCTTCTGTCCGCTTAAAATTTCCTTGGCCATCTCTATCCTGACCTCGGTCACCAGGGCGCTGCTGCTGCCACCGGTCTGGGTCTTGATCTGGCGGTTAAGATTCGACCTCGTGGTGCAGAGCACGGCGGCGGCCTCTTGAAGATCCACTTCCTTCCCTTCCATGATCTGCTTTCTGATCTCGGCCTTCAACGGCTCGACCACATCCCGCTCCGGAGTCTGAGACGGACGTGAGGCTGTATGCTTCCTTGCCGCGTCGAGTTTGGCCATCGTGTCGTCCAGGATGAATTTTATCGACTTGTTCCTCCGGGCGAGAAACCAGATCGCGAACGCCAGCAAGGCGATGGCTGCGATGCAACACCACAGAATCCGGCGCTTGGAGTTCAGATGATGGTCTCGCTCGCTGGTGATCTGCTCATTGCGGTAGCGGGCGTTATATTCATTGAGACCTTGATTCATCTCGCTGTTATAGAGAGAGTCCTTGATGTGTGTGTACAGCATCAGATGCTCTATGGCTTCATTGGAATTGCGGGGGGTCAAAGCCCTGCTTAGCCCGTAGTGCGAGTGGCTCTTGTTGTAAGCGTCCCCTTTCTCTGTGAATACTTTCAGCGCAGCCCGGAAATATTCGACAGCCTTCTCATGGTTCCCTTTTTGGAGACAGATGTCGCCCATCTGGTTGCAACTGATGGCCCATGACTGCATATTTCCGGCTTTCTCCAATTCTGGAAGTGCCTCAAGAAGAGATTTTTCCGCATCATCGTACCAGCCGAGGGCAATCTGCGCCGCCGCCATCTGCGACAGCCGGACCGCAGCCTTGTCTTCCAGCCCCATGGCCTTGTTGATGTCATAGGCGCGGCGGGAATATTCAAGGCTCTTCTCATCCTCGCCCATGCTGTGGTGGATCTCCGCAGCCATGCCGCAGCGCACAGCCAGTTTCAGCGAATCATTCCGCTTCTCACAGATGCGGATAGCCTCAAGAACGTATTTCACGCCCTCCGCCGGCTGCTTCGACGCAAGACAGATTCCAGCCAAGGTGTTCAATGAATATGTGATCCGCTCCTCATCCTGAAGCTCACGTCCCAGCGCAAGGGTCGCTTTCGCGTATTCCAGCGACTTATGAAAGTCTGACTTCCGGAAGTACGCTATGGAGAGGATGTTGTCGCAATCGCACTCTATTTCCTTGGCGGACACTTTACGGCTGAGGCTCAGCGCCTTGCTTGAATATTCAATGGATCTGTCATAATCCTGGATGTCATAGTACCATTCTCCCGCCCAGTACAAAGTCAGAGCCTTGACACTGTCCGCTTCGCTTCCTGGAATCAACTCGACAGTGTTCTCGGTGAATCCACTTTCGGCCAGATACCTAAAGAATGCTTCCGCTGTCCGAGCGGCTTGAGAGCCTTTTTGGTGATCGAATGCCGTTACAAGTGAGTCCACCACATTCTCCGAATATGCGGACAAGGTGAACAGAAGGAATATATTTGTCAGTACAATTCTTATTGGTGTCATTTTCAACTTTGTGGCTGAACCGGCGCCGGTGTGTCTGGCAAAATCGGCAGACAAATTTGGGGAAAATATCTAAATATTCCTACTTGTGTCCGCTTTCTCTTCAGTTTTTTCTGAAGCGACCGTCTCCGATGGCCCGGCGGATTCACCAACCTGACGGCCTCCGGTCACCAGGTTTGCCGAAGTCTGGCCGTAACCTATAAAAGAATAGGTTTGAATATTTCAGAAAAAATGCCTATATTTGCGGTCCCTATGTTGTGTAGGGATCGCAATATTTTATGTTAAACCATTAAAGATCAAGACAGTGGACACACTTAGCTACAAAACAGTCTCCTTGAACAAGGCTACTGTACAGAAAGAGTGGGTTGTCATCGATGCCACGGATCTGGCACTCGGACGTCTTGCCTCAAGGGTCGCTCTTGTCCTCCGTGGCAAGAACAAACCGGGATTCACCCCTCACGTTGACTGCGGTGACAACGTCATCGTCATCAACGCCGAGAAGGTCATCCTCAAAGGCAGCAAGATGACTGATCGTGTTTACGTTCGCTACACCGGTTATCCGGGCGGACAGCGTTTCACGACTCCGAAGGAGATCCTCGCGAAGAGACCTGCTGAACTCGTCAGGAGAGCAGTGAAGGGTATGCTCCCTAAGACCCGTCTTGGTGACGAGAGCAGTGAAGGGTATGCTCCCTAAGACCCGTCTTGGTGACAAGATCATAGGCAACCTGCACGTTTACGCAGGACCTGAGCATCCTCACCAGGCACAGAACCCTAGAGAAATTAAGTTGAACGAAATCTAACAGAGCAAATGGAACAGAAAAACGCCCTTGGAAGACGTAAATCAGCCGTAGCTCGTGTTTATCTCGCAGCTGGACAAGGCAATGTCACAATCAACGGCCGCAGTGTTGAGGAGTACTTCAAGACTGACGCTCTCCGTTACATTGTGAACCAGCCTTTCGCGGTTACGAAGACAGAAGGTCAGTTTGACGTGAAGGTTAACGTTGTCGGCGGCGGCACCAAAGGCCAGGCCGAAGCGATCAGACTCGGAATATCCCGCGCTCTCAGCGATCTGGATAGAGAGGCTTACCGCGCGGCTCTCAAGGCTGAGGGCTTCCTGACACGTGACTCCCGCGAAGTCGAGAGAAAGAAACCTGGTCAGCCGAGCGCACGTGCACGCTTCCAGTTCAGCAAGCGTTAGTCTTGTCTGGATTGTCAGCGGCATAAGCTGGTTTATGAAAAAGCACAGTCCGGTGCTTCAAATCCCGCGGACTTTTCGCTGGATGAGAATCCGATGAACACTACCGGGGATTGCCGGGACTGCGGAAAATCTCAGAGACTGGTCGGGGACCACTGCTCAGGGATTGAAGAAAAGAGCCTTCAGGCTGTCGGCAAAAGGTCTGGAGGAAAGTTTAAACAAAAAACAAGAATTTTAAAATGCCACGCACAAATTTCCAAGAACTTCTTGATGCAGGTGTACATTTCGGACATCTGGCCAGGAAATGGAACCCTAAGATGGCTCCATACATCTTTGACCAGAAGAACGGGATTCACATCATCGACCTGCACAAGACCATCGTCAAGATAGACGAGGCTGCCGATGCAATGAAAGAGCTTGCGCGTTCAGGTCGCAAGATTCTCTTCGTAGCCACAAAGAAACAGGCTAAGGAGATCGTTGCCGAGAAGGCTGCGGCAGTCAATATGCCATCGATAACCGAGCGCTGGGCTGGTGGTATGCTTACCAACTTCCCGACCATCCGCAAGGCTATCAAGAAGATGAACACCATCGACAAGATGAAGGAGGACGGCACGTTCGAGAAGCTCGCCAAGAGAGAGCGTCTGCAGATCAACCGTCAGAGAGAGAAACTGGAGAAGAACCTTGGTTCCATCAAGGACATGAGCCGTCTCCCGTCCGCGCTCTTCGTAGTTGACATCCAGAAGGAGGCCAACGCCGTCAAGGAGGCCAACCGCCTCAACATCCCGGTATTCGCATTGGTTGACACTTGTTGCGATCCTACCCCGATTGATTATGTGATACCGGCAAACGACGACGCTACGAAGTCGATCGAGACCATCATGACTGTTCTCTGCAAGGCCATCGAAGAGGGACTGAGCGAGAGAAAGCTTGAGAAGGAGAAAGAGGCCAACGAGGAGGCTGCCGAGGGTGAGGCTCTCGCAAACCCTACAGGCAAGAAGCTCCGCGCCCGCAAAAGCGCGAAGCCGGTTGACGTAGAGGCTGAGGCCGCTCCTGCGGTTGAGGCTCCGGCTGCTGAGGAACCAAAGGCTGAATAATAAAGGAGAACGAGTTATGGCAATTACAGCACAAGACGTAATGAAATTACGCAAGATGACATCCGCTGGTATGATGGATTGCAAGAAGGCTCTCGCCGAGGCTGAGGGTGACTTCGAGAAGGCAGTCAACATCATCCGTGAGAAGGGTAAGCTCGTCGCCGCCAAGCGCGCCGACCGCGAGACCTCCGAGGGTGCGGTTCTCGTCCGCATCCAGGGCACAAAGGGTGTTATCGTATGTCTCGGCTGCGAGACTGACTTCGTTTCCGCCACCCCTGACTTCAAGGCTCTTGCCGCAGAGATCGCTGACGCGGCTATCGCGTCATTCCCTGCCGACATCGAAGGCCTGAAGGCCAGCAAGTGCTCTAACGGTCACACTGTCGAGGAGGAGATCTCCGCCCAGACCGGCAAGACCGGTGAGAAGCACGTTCTCGCTTACTATGCCGCTCTTGAGGCTCCGTACATCGGTGACTATGTTCACTTCAACGGAAAACTCGGCGCCATTGTCGCTTTCAACAAGGAGATTCCTGCCGAGCTCGGCAAGGCCGTTGCCCAGCAGGTCACCGCTATGAACCCTGTCTCTGTCTCTCCGGCCGACTGCCCTGCTGAGGTGGTTGAGAAGGAGCGCGAGCTCGCTGTCCAGAAGACAAAGGACGAGATGGTTCAGAAGGCTGTCGAGGCCGCTCTCAAGAAGGTCGGCATCAATCCTGCCCACGTTGACAGCGAGGATCACATCGAGTCCAACACCGCCAAGGGTTGGATCACTCCAGAGCAGGCTGAGCAGGCCCGTGAGATCATCAAGACCGTCTCCGCCGAGAAGGCCGCGTCTCTCCCTGAGCAGATGATCCAGAACATCGCCAACGGACGTATCCAGAAGTTCTTCAAAGAGCAGACTCTTGAGGAGCAGGACTTCGTTCAGTCTGACGAGAAGGTTTCTGTCGCCGCTTACATCAAGTCTGTTGACAAGGACGCCAAAGTGGTTGCTTTCAAGAGGTTCTCCCTCAGCGACTAGTATGGCACAGTCGCCGTCGCAAAGATGGCCATGAATATGATAACCCCGGAAGTCATTGACTCCCGGGGTTTTCGGTGTAAGCCTTTGATCCATTGAATCCAGGGGCTTTCGCCGTCAGACTCTTTACAGGATCGGAGGAGTGCACTGCTCTTCTGTCAGCACTCCGGTTCTGTTGTCGGCGACATCCCACCACACTCTGTTGCTGATGTCATCCTTCTGCAAGGACTTGCAGTATTATTCTTTCTTCAATCATAACATTGCCTAAATGGTTGATACAAAGATAGAAAAATATCCGAATTCCGATAAAATGCAGATTTTGAGCGCCTGAAATCCGATAAGATGCACCATATCGCGCCGACATCTTCATCAACGGCTGCTTCCGGCACGGCTATCGGGGTTGCACCAAGTACACCGTTCCCAAGACCAACGAGCAGTTCTGGCGCGAGAAAGTGGCCCGCAACATCGCCTGCGACGAACTCAACGCCCAGCGCCTCGACACCCTCGCCAGAACCGTCATCGCCGTAGGGGAATGCGAACTCTCGAAGAAGAATCTTGACGCCACCATCACGCGCATAGAGGCCGATTTGTAGGCCGCCAAGACCAAATACGAGCACTACCTCTCCATCCGCCGCGAGAACCACGAATTCGCCCGCAAACAAGCACAGAAGCACCGCGAAATCCTCGCCCATGTCGAAGCCGAACTGAACCTACCAAAAAGCCTCCGCCGCTACGCTACGAAAGCTATGGAAGAATAATTCCGCTGTTTTATACAAAAGATTTTCTGGTCCTTTTGAAGGGCCAGAAAAAATGACTATATTTGCAGAGATTAGTAAAGCATGTTAAGTATAAGGTGTTAACAATCAATATATAATTCAGGTATTAAAGGGCCAGATAATGAGAAAGACGATTGAGCAACTCAAGACGATGCGCGAGACCGAAGATCACGTAGAGTTCAAGAAAGGCGAGCAAGGGAATGTCTCCTACAGCGGAGGAAACAAGGTCAATCCTTCCGATAGGCGCAAATGTATCTTGGGTTATGTCACCGCTCTTTGCAATGAAAAAGGCGGCTCACTGGTCATAGGAATGCATGATTCCTATCCTCACACGGTTATTGGAACGAAGCAGAACGAGGACGGCGTCGGTCTGCTCGAGTCCAGGATCTATAATGATACCGGCATCAGGACAGACATCTACGAGCTTTACGAGAATGACAAGCGCGTGTTGGTCATAGATGTTCCTTCACGCCCCAGGGGAAGAATCTTCAAGTTCGAAGATGTGCCGCTTATGCGAGTAGGAGAAGAACTGAAACCGATGTCAGATGAAGTATATCTCAGCATCATTCAGGAACAGGAGCCGGATTTCTCCGAGCAGTTTTGCGAAGGTGTTTCGATCGACGATTTAGACAATGAGGCCATAGAGATTCTGAAGGATAAGTATGCAAAGAAGCAGAAGAATCCCTCCTTCCGCTCTTTGGAAAACTATCAGGCACTTTCTGATTTAGGTCTAATCTTTCAAGGGAAAGTGACGAATGCGGCCGTTATCCTTGTCGGCAAGAAAGACATCATCAACAGCAAGTACCCTCAGGCAAAAATATCACTTGAATACCGGACGGGTGAATCTAACATCCACTTTGACGCCCGTGAGTTTTTTGATGGTCCTTACTATATCATGATTGACAAGCTTTGGGCTGCAATTAACTCTCGGAATGGTTCCGTTCCGGTCCGTAACGGCATATATAAGGATTACGACATTCCTCTTTTCAACGAAGACGTCATTCGTGAGGCATTAAACAACGCCATCGCTCATCGGGCCTACGATATTCAGGGAGAGATTGTCGTGAAACAATACCCAACGCAGATGATATTCGTCAATCCAGGCGGCTTTCCGCACGGAGTCACCATTGACAATATCCTCTATGTTCAGAGTACCCCGAGAAACCGGCTTCTTGCAGATGTCCTCTCAAAGACCGGTTTGGTAGAACGTTCCGGACAAGGTGTAGACAATATATTCTTGGACACTCTTTCCGAAGGTAAGCCGGCACCTGATTATAGCAAGACTGACGACTTCTGCGTTACGCTCATTCTGTCCTCCAAGATCGAGGATGCCGCGTTTTCTCAGTTTATCAACTCCATTCAAGATTCTCTCCCGGATGACGCAAAACTGAACGTCTATGATATTCTAACGCTGAATACAATCCGCCAGACTAAAAACCGTCAGTCTTTGGACAAGAAGATTGTCACGAAACTGCTTAAGGCCGGATACATTGAACAGCGAGGACGGACGAGTGGAACCTACTACATTTTGGGGAAGGATTACTATGAACTGTCCGGAAAAATGTCCGAATATTTCACTCTCACAGATTGGGACGAAAACCAGGTCTTGTCAATCGTCGCGTCGTTCCTGAAGAAGAACAAAACGGCCAAGATGGGTGATTTTGCCAATCTGTTTGTCGGCCACCTCACGAGAAAGCAGATTAGAAGCTATATTGAGAAACTTGTAGAAAATGGGATGCTCGCTTATACCGGAGAAGGTAAAATGCGGACATACTCATTGAGCAAACGATACGAGAGTGAGATTGCATTGATCACCAAAGCCGTCGAGATTGGTCTTAATGAAATCAGCAAGCAGGTAAAGGACCAGAAAAAGGACCAATAACAGAGCTGAAATAACGGTTATTTGCGCGTAATTGATTGATAATCAGTAAAAATAAAGGGCCAGAACCTTTAGCATAAGAACTGCGTCATCTCGTTGAGGTGGCGGCAGTTCTATTATCCAGTCAATTTGCCCGAATTCTACTTGACCCTCACAAAGTGCCGATATTCAGACCCCCACGTCCCCACGGAATACGTCGTCCCTTCCTTCTGTCAGACCATCTCCTTGGATGTCAATTTGACGAGCGTATAGGTGACATTGCTGTAGTCCGACATCTGCGGATTAATCGTGATGGTGCCCTTATTGATCAGGTCGATGGCATACCTGCCGCTGTAATCGTGCGGTTCGCCACCCAGCGCATCATAAGTGTGGAGCTGGTAATTATTGTTCCTGTCAAAGGTGTATTCCACGGAACCATCCATCGCAAAGACCGAGGGGGCATACTGCTCAGACCAGGTGCCCTCCAGTTTGCTCATATCCGGTTTCTCACATCCGCACAGCCCTGCCATCAGCAGTGCCACACATACAAAAGTCAAAATCTTTCTCATTAGATGCCAGACGTTTTGAGACGGATGCTTTTTGTAAGCGGCTCTGTAGTTGAGTGTTACAAATAAATGTAATTTGGCGCTCTCACTTAACCGGAAAATCCAGCGCTGTTTTTCCGGTCCATATTCCGGATTTTGTATACCTTTGCAGCATGAAAAACAAAAGATTTCTGGAGTGTTGCTGCACGGATGCGGCGGAGGCGGTCGAGGCCATGAGGGGCGGGGCCGGCAGGGTGGAGCTCTGCGAGGATCTGCCGTGCGGGGGAGTGACGCCAAGCCGCGCGGACATCGAAGCGGCACTGAAGGCGGTGAATATCCCCGTGAATGTGCTGATCAGAGTGCGTGGGGGAGACTTCGTCTATGACGAGACTGAGATCGAAGCCATGATCGGATCCGTGAGGATGTGCCGGGAACTTGGCGTGAACGGCGTGGTTGTCGGTGCCTTGAGGGCGGACGGAAGCGTTGACACAGAGGCAGTCGGAAGGCTGATGGCCGAGGCGCAAGGTTTGTGCGTCACCTTCCACAGGGCGTTCGACGAGTGCGCCGAGCCGTTCAGGGCGCTGGAGGACATCATCTCACTCGGTTGCGACAGGCTTCTCACGGCGGGACATGCTAGCAATGTCAACGATGGGGAGCGCAC
Source organism: Alistipes sp. CAG:435 (assembly GCA_000433355.1). Taxonomy (GTDB): domain Bacteria; phylum Bacteroidota; class Bacteroidia; order Bacteroidales; family UBA932; genus Cryptobacteroides. The sequence goes on from FR893141.1 coordinate 17,953, forward strand.
CCTTAAGGAATTGAACATCAAGGCTGGCGACAGGATCATCATCCTCGCCGGCTCTGGAGTGAGGCCGGGGAACATCGCCCGGCTTGAGGCATCAACCGGGTGCAAGGAGTTTCACTCCTCCTCCCATGGCCCAGACGGCAGAACCTCGCGCGAAGTCGTGGCCGCTATGGTTAATTATAATCAATGAATATGTCGGAAGAAACACTGAATGCCCCCAAGGAAGAAGTCTCCCTTTGGCAGATCTTTCTGGTTTTCGCAAAGCTTGGAGCCTTCACCATCGGAGGAGGCTACGCCATGATACCCCTGATCCGGGACGAGATGATAAAGAGGGACTGGATGACCGATGAGGAACTCCCGGACATCATAGCGATGGCCCAGTCCGCCCCGGGAGTGCTTGCGGTGAATATGTCGATTTTCGTGGGCCACAAGCTTCACGGAGTGAAAGGCAGCGTTGTCGCGACCCTCGGATCGGTGCTCCCTTCGTTCATCACGATCCTGCTTATTGCTATGATATTCACAAACTTCAGGGACAATCCCGTTGTTGAGCGAATATTCAAAGGCATCCGTCCGGTGGTGGTGTCTTTGATCGCCGTGCCGATGATCAACATGGCGAGGAAGAACAACAAGACCTGGTGGGCCTGGGCTATCTCCATCGTGACACTTTTCCTCGTGGCGTTCCTGAGCTTCTCTCCGATCTACATCCTGCTTGTACTGATCGTGGTTTCGGCAAGCGTTGCTGTCATCAAAAACAAAAAGGAGGCTAAAAATGACTGAGCTTGCTCTTATCCTCCAACTTTTCTGGGTTTTCTTTGTGATAGGGCTGTTCACCTTCGGCGGCGGCTACGCTATGCTGTCGTTCATCCAGACACAGGTCGTTGTGGCTCACGGATGGCTGACCGAGAGCGCTTTCACTGACATCGTGGCCATCTCCCAGATGACCCCGGGTCCGGTGGGGATTAACTGCGCCACCTACGTCGGCTATGAGGTACTGCACCAGGCCGGTGCGAGTCACCTTGTCGGGATCCTCGGCTCGCTGTCGGCCACGTTCGCCGTGATTCTTCCCTCGTTCATGATTGTTCTGGCGATAGTCAAGTTCTACACGAAATTCAAGAACAGCAGGGTGTTCGCCAGCGTTCTCGCCAGTCTCAGGCCAGCCGTTGTCGGCCTTATCGGAGCCGCGGCCCTGATCCTGATGTTCTCCGTGGATTGGAACGGGCTCGTGCCTGAGATCAGCATAGTCAAGGAAAATTTCCCGGACTGGATCAGCTGGGGGCTGTTCGCGGCGGCCGTCGTCGCATCTATGGTCTTTAGGATCGGACCGATCAAGATAATCATCGCGGGAGGCATTCTGGGCTTGCTGCTGTATTGATAACCGAAAGAATTTCGTATCTTTAGCGTTTGCCGGCAAACTTGAAAGGATTTGCCTGTGTTTTTAAGGATTACTTTGTGCATGAATCAACGTTAAAATATTCAAAAATGAAAAAAGTCATCAACATCATCGCTCTCGCGCTTCTCTTCGCGTCTTGTTCAATGAAGGCGAAGGAATCCGAAACAACGATCAATGTCATCCCTTATCCTCAAAGCGTCGAGGTTGGGAAAGGTACGTTCAAGGGTGCCGGCGCCAATTTCAACTGCGATCAGGCCATTGATGCCAAGAGTCAGGAGATCATCAAGGAATTCGCCGACAAGATCACATTCGTCAGCGGAAGAATATGCTCCTACGCCACTCCGATGGGACTTGACAAGGACTACGACAAGGTGAAGGGCTTCATATTCCTTAATGACGCGAGTCTCGCGGAGGAGGAATATTCCATCGCCGTCAGCAAGATTAACTGCATCGTCCGCGCTTCTTCGTACAATGGATTCCTCTATGCGATCCAGACATTGAAGCAGCTCACGAGCGTCAATATTTTTGGTAATGAGCCGAACCCGGCGGAGAAGTTCCTCTTCCCTTGCGTGAAGATCCAGGACAAGCCTCGCTTCGGCTACAGAGGCATGCACCTTGACTGCTCGAGGCATTTCTTCTCCGTCGAGGAAGTCAAGAAGTATCTGGACATCATGGCGCTTTACAAGCTCAACCGCTTCCATTGGCATCTGACTGATGACCAAGGTTGGAGGGTTGAAATCAAGAAGTACCCTAAGCTCACCGAGGTAGGAGCGTTCAGGAACGGAACTGTCATCAAGAAGGATTGGGACTCCAACGATGGCATCCGCTACGGTGGCTACTACACTCAGGAGCAGATGAAGGACATTGTCGCCTACGCCGGCAAGTTGGGCATTGTGGTGATCCCGGAGATTGACCTTCCTGGCCACATGATGGGTGCCTTGGCCGGCTATCCGGAGCTTGGGTGCACCGGTGGCCCTTACGAGGTCTGGACCAGATGGGGCATCTCGGATCAGGTCCTTTGCCCCGGTAAGGATGGAATGTTCACTTTCCTTGAGGATGTGTTCACGGAGCTGATGGACATCTTCCCTTCTGAATATATCCACATCGGCGGCGACGAGTGCCCGAAGACCGAGTGGGAGAAGTGCCCTGCCTGCCAGGCCAGGATCAAGGCCCTTGGCATCAAGGCTGACGAGCGTCACACTGCGGAGCAGTTCCTTCAGAGCTATGTGACGGCACGTGTCCAGAAGTTCCTCAACGACCACGGCCGCAAGATCATCGGCTGGGACGAGATCCTTGAGGGCGAGCTCGCCAAGGGTGCGACCGTGATGTCATGGAGAGGCACGGACGGCGGCATCAAGGCCTCCGCGATGGGATTTGACGTCATCATGACGCCGAACACCTACTGCTACTTTGACTATTACCAGTCCCAGGACATGGACAAGGAGCCTTTCGGCATCGGCGGAGATCTTCCGCTTGAGAAAGTTTACGGCTACGAGCCTCTTGAGGGGCTTGACGCGGAGCAGCGGAAGCACATCCTTGGCGTCCAGGCCAACCTTTGGACTGAATATGTCGCCACGCCGGAGCATCTGGAGTACATGCTCCTGCCTCGTATGGCCGCATTGAGCGAGGTGCAGTGGTGCAGGCCGGAGGACAAGAATCTTGACAGGTACAAAGCCGCTCTTCAGGCCGAGTCCTTCAAGATCTTCGACATCCTGGGCTACAACTACCGCAAATTTTAATTTTCAATGAATATGAGAAAGAACATTTTCACTATCCTGGCATGTGCCACCACCGCGGCCATGATGTTCGGCTGTGGCAGCGGAGCCAAGAAAGCCGCCGCCGAGGCTGCCGCCGAGAAGGCCCGCCAGGATTCAATCGCGGCCGCTGAGGAAGCCGCAAAAGCAAAGACAATCATGGAGACAATCGCCACTTTGCCGGAAGAGCCGGTTTTTGACATCGAGACCAATCTCGGTACAATCAAGGTTAAACTTTACAGCAAGACCCCTTTGCACAGGGAGAACTTCGAGAAACTGGCTTTGGGAGGCTACTATGACAGCCTTCTCTTCCACAGGGTCATCAACGGGTTCATGATCCAGGGAGGCGACCCTTTCACGCGTGACACTTCCGCCGCTGCTGTGGCTAAGTACGGCCAGGGAGGCCCGGGATACACGATCCCCGCGGAGTTTGTCCCTGAATATACCCACAAGAAGGGCGCTCTCGCCGCCGCTCGCAGAGGCGATGTGGCCAACCCGAAGAAGGAATCATCCGGCTCACAGTTCTACATTGTGCAGGACGCTAATGCCTGTGCTCAGCTTGACGGTGCCTACACTGTCTTCGGGGAGACGGTCAGCGGCCTCGATGTGATTGACAGAATAGCGCAGGTGGCTACCGATCAGAGGGACAAACCTTTGATGGATGTCCGCATCAAGACAATCAAACTTGACGAAAGTTGTTTGCCGAAGGTGCAGATTACTGAAGAGGTCGCATCGGAAACGGAAAAAGATGCAGAATAACAATAGCAAAAAAGGCAAAAAACATCATTTCCGCCTTTTGGAGCAGAAAAACAGTAGTTTGGAACAAATTAAATTCATCCAACCTTGCTTGTTTTATAAAAAAGATATACCTTTGCAACGAATAGTTTTTTCATAGGTTAAGTTTTAGGTTAGAATTGCGAACGGGGTCTGCTGCGACAGCAAACCCCGTTCATCTTTTATATCCATAAGTGATTAATAATGAGGCGGTTACCCCCCCCTGTGCGTGTCCTTTCATGGAAACGGCGACTTTCAGGTTGATTGGAGATGGGGTGAATGGCATGTTGGAACTATCATTGGAATGGAAAAAAATGCGTAAAAAGTGATAAAAAACAACTATCCCGGATTTTGTGACACACAAAATCCGGGATAGCCGTTTTTACCTGTTTTTGACCAATCGTCCTATTTTTTTCAACGACGGTGTGGAGTCCGGTGTGAAGTCGTTGGTGGAGTTGTTGGTGTCGGTCAGCTTGCCGTCATTGCCTCTCTTGCGGAGGACGGACTTGCCGTAGCGCTCAGGGTCCTTGTCGATCTTGCCGCAGTGTGTCCAGCCGGCGTCGATGGACTCATCCCAACTGGTGTACTGGAAGTCCTCCTCGATGGCGGTGTTCACGCCGTCCAGAACCCAAGTGTTAGGAATCTTGTAGGCTTTGGAGATGCTCATCTCAAAGTCTCCGGCGAGGGAGTGGTTGATGTATTTGCCTTCCCACTTATAGCCGGCGAGGTAGGATTCCTTTGTGACACCGTAAGGTGGCATAGAGATGATATAACCCTTGAATCCTCTGTCGTGGAGAACCCAGATTGAAAGTGAGTAAGTAAACCAGATGTCAAGGTTCGGCACATCCGGGTTGTCCACATCCTGGTTGGATGATGAGGTGGACTTGTCATACCATTCGAAATCAGCGCCGCTCAGATCGAATGAGTTCGGATTGGTCGCCAGATGGTTCTGCGCGTTGTTCGCGATGATCAGGGATTTACCAGGCTCCACAGGAACATCGTGTCCGCCGCCAGGAATGACATAGACGGTTCCCACACCACAGGCCTCTTTCTTGATCGGATCCAGGAACTCAAACGGAGTCTTTGTGGAAGAAGGGTACTTTGCCTCTGAGATCATAAGGCCGTCAAGATAGAGAAGCTCGTCGGAGTTGTTCGTGATCTTAAAATACTGGTCCCCGTGGAACTTGTCCGGCTTGCCGGTTGTAGGAAGAGCGTTGCTGGTGAAGAACACTTCCTCGATAAGAACCTCGCCCGGCTCGATGTTTCTCCAGCTTTGCTCCAGAGAGACTTTCTCCAATTCCGCTCCGGCGGTTGTCTTGAGAACAACATCAGCGGTACGGTAAGCGTCGGTCCTGTTGGTGTCAAGCTGAAGGACGACACTGTCCTTTCTGGTCTCGGCCACGGAAATCCATTCCGGAGTCTCACCTACTTCATACACATAGCCCTGAACGGCAGGGAAAGCGACTCTGCCACCTTTGCCTCTGACCTTCAAAGCGGAAGACTCAGGCTGCTCCGGCGGAACAGGACCGTTCTGGGTGATCTTGAAAGATCGCAGTCCGAGAGCCGTGTCGAATGTCAGCGTAGAGGTTCTCGGGGTAGCGTCCTCGTAAGGCTCGACCGTGACGGTGACCTCTGTGTCGGAAGTTCCGCTGAGAGCTGAGACCGTGTACCAGGTGTCTGTCTGCGGCACCTGTGCCGTCCAGTCTCTGTTGGTGGAGATGAAAACTTTCTGCTCGCCTCCGTTGGCGTCAAACTTCAACTCCTCGGTTGAAATTGTGAAGACCGGATTTTCATCTTTGCAGGCCGCAAGCGCGAGCGCTGCCGAAAGGATCAAAAGTAACTTTTTCATAATCTATTAGTTGTTAACAATGATTGAATTCTTTTTCTAAAACGCCAGTCCTATCGCGGCGGTCAGAAACCCAGCGTGCCCAAAGCCGTCGATGGCTCTGAACGTGAAATCCGGCCTGAGGAAAACGGCGGTGTTCTGCCCGACCTTGCGCTGGATTCCAAGGCTCAGTCCGGCTGTCGTCCGGTCTGAGGTGATCATCGAATGAAAATGCTCGTAATGATCCAGAACCCTCGCTTCAGTGTACTCCGCCGGAATCGAAAGCGTCCCGGCCATCCTGAATGCGTGGTTGAACCTCACCTCGGCGCTGAACAGCCACTCCTTGCGCGACTTCCTCAAACCCGCGTTCAAACCCGCCTCCGCGAATCCGAAGGCCATCTCCCTTTTCGGGAATATGTATTCGGCGGACGATTGGTAATATTCAAAGTCCGGCGCCACGCTGATCGTTCCTGCGGCTGACGGAATCTCCACCGCGCCTTTAAGATTGGCGGACAGAATCCGGTTCCGGTACATAGTCAGGGAACCTAACACAGCATATTCCTTGTTCTTGCCCGTGTCGATGATGTTCTCCGTGCTTTGCCGCAGCTCGTGGCCTATCCCTGCGAGAACATTCCACTTCACGGAGCCGCTGAGCCGTTTGTAACCGACAAGACCGTCCACTTTCTGAATCCACAGATCCGAGATCGGCACTTCATTGTTGGCGACCAGCAGACATTCGATGCCCAAGCTGTTGTAGGACAGCAATCCGGTCCAACCGTCGGGATGGCCCGGCGTGACCGTCGCGGAGACTTCCCAACCGTGGCCATTGTACCTGCTTGAGGTAAAGTCTCCCGCACCGTCGAATCTGGCGAAATGGCTTCCCAGACCTGTGAAATGCAGTTCCGAGGTGTTCGCCCCAAGCGGATCATAGAAACTGACATCCTGCGACTGTTTGTAAACCCTGAACGCGGCGTTAAGGTCAAAGACATAGCCTTTGGCCGCGATTCCACCGGTCAGCGCGGCGTTCAGGTCGGATGTGACCGATCTTGGACGCGGATCCACCTGACGGAACTCGTGCAGTGCCCTGTAACCACCGTAAACCCCGATGTGCGCCTTCCCGATCAGCCTGGACCAAGCTCCGTAGAATGAATATTGCTCCTTCTGGAGATTGCCGCCGATCGTGTCCACCATCACATCCGGGTAGAGCAGCTCAAAATCCGATGTGGAGTTCCAAAGGACGTTCCTTTTCACCCCTCTTGAATATTCCGCCCCGGCCCTGACCGCCGAATGGTTCTGCAATCTGATCAATGAATATACCTTCACCGAACCCTGATCCAGCCCGTCGCCTTCCTGTGGCAGTAGAGCGTCATCCTCCCGGCGCAAGTCATAGACCGCCTTGATCTCTGAATATGTCGGGATGTCCCAGAGCAGGAAACTGCCTGCGTTGTGGCCGGCGATCTCGCTTCGCCCCAAGGCACGGACAGGGGACAGATATCTCTCCGAGGCCGAGTTGACATCAGATTTATCTTGTCCACGGGCCGGTGTCACGGCCGCCAGAACTGTGAATATTATGCAGACGATCCTGTTCATTTCAGTACTGTCAATTCAAGGTTCAAAGTCTCCTTGTCGTTCAGCAAGGTCACGGAGGTCATCGGCGAGTTGTAACCCGCGAAACGTACCTTCTTGCGCTGACCGTCGCTGAACACGGCCTTGCCGTCGAAGGAGATCATATATATTCCTTTCCTGAGCTTGACCGTGGCGGTCCCGACCTGAAATGTCGGAATATCATATTCCTGCCTCGTGTTGAGGTCTCGGATGAATGACCCGTCAAGGGAATTGTCCACCTCGACCCTTTCAATTCCGGCGCTGACGGACGGGCAGGTCACGTTGAGGGTCACAATCGAGAATACGTTCTGGCCGGAGTCTTTCTCGCAGCCGCAAAGGACGACCGAAAGCATCAGGAGAATATTTCGTATGGTTTTGTGTGTCAGCATATTCATTAAAGTTTGAAGTTAAGCTCCATTCCGAAGTACGGCAGGACGGAGCGGCGGACGAGGATGCCCATATTCGTCCTGTAGTCAGGCGAGACATCCAGAATCTTGTTCACGAACAGGGCGCAGGAGATCTTGTCGTGGTAGATCTTCTTGGTGGCCTTGAGGTTGATGTTCATACTGAACGGGATTCTGAAATAGATGGACATCGAAGGGGTATATTCCCGGATCATCTGCGCCAGGATTCCGTTCGCGGCGGATTCGTCCGTGAAAGGGTGGCTCTCCAGATTCTTGTCGATGTAGGATATCGGGCGGGCGTCTTTCGCCGTGTTCTGGCTTCCGGTGAACCATTGGCACTGGAACGAGGTCGAGAAGATCATCCCAAGCTTCGGGATCTGGGTGTCGAACATAAAGTTCGTGTTGAACACCTCGCGCAGGAAACCGTCCGTGTCCTTGTAGTAGCCGACGTAAGGATAGGTCTTGCCGGCCACGACCACCGAAGGCCTGTAATATGTCGGCTGGCTGTTGCTGTACCTCGTTCTGAACCAGGCGCCGCTGACGGTGACCTTGGTCCTTATCGGGCGGATTCTCGGAGCGGACAAGGTGAACTCAATGCCTTCCTTGAGGGTGCGGCTGCCGTTCGTGTTGAATGAATATCCCACCAGAAGCGTGTCCGGAACCCACAGGGTCGTCTCCACGGAAGGCGGGCCGGTAAGTGTGCTCTTGTCGATCGTCTCCTCTTGGTAGTCCTTGTAGATGAGCCGTGTGAACTCGCTGGCGTACCTGAACCCGGAGGTCATATCCTCCCTGAAATAGTCGATGTTGAACGAGAACTCCCGGCCGACCTGCACATCGGCGGCGATTTCCCACTTGAAGTTCCTCGCCGCCTTGAGACCGAAGTTGGTAGGATTAATCTTCAGCACATAGACGTTGATCCTGCGAAGATTCTCCTCGACAGGCCAGTAGTTCATCTGAGTGACATCGTAATAGATAGGATCCGGATAAAGCTGATCCATCGTCGGGAACTTCGTGTGCCATCCGGCTCCTCCGGACAGTCCGACCTTGACATCCTTGCCGAGGGATTTCTCCAGCCTGAGGTTCAGCCTCGGGTCGAAGTACGGCTTCATATTCACTGAATATTCCTTTCCGGCTCCCGCCATCGCCGCCACCCTCACTCCGGCGAGCCATTCGGCCTTGAACCCGTTTCCGAAAGTCCAGACGGAATTGTCTTCGATGAAAGCCGACATCTGGTGTGTGGCCGGGATTGAGGAATAGTCTCTCGGGCGGACATTCATATCCACGGAGAACGGCCTCTCGGGATCGAATATGGTGCCTTTGCCGAAGTTCTTGTTGACATTCCACTGTGCACCGGCCTTGAATGTGTTTGAGATGCTCCCTAAGTCCTTGCGGAACTTCGCCGTGCCTTTGAGGTAAGCATAGAACGGCTTTCCGTCCACTTTCAGGGTGGCCTCGTACTTGTAAGGCACGATCGTGACATCGAACTCGCCCTCCTCCAGACTGGTCGAAAGCGGCATCGGTGAACTATATTCCACGAATTTCCATCTGTCGATCAGGTCTTTCTCGTAGGTCAGGGACCCTGTGATGTCGAGGCTTTGGAAGAACGATTTCAGGCTCTTGCTCCGGACTGTATATTCCCCGCCCAGCGCGAAGCGGCTGTAGTTGGACTTGTAGGTCTCGATCGGACCGCAGTCGCCGAAGTCCAGATTCTTGTCGGACTTCTGGTTGTCGAACGAACCGGTGTAGTCCAGGCTTCCACTGAGGGTTCTGACAAGCTCCCCGGTCCAGGTCTTGCCGATCCTGTAGCTTCCGGTCAGACGCTTGTAGTTCTGTCTCGTGTTCCTTGGATCCGCCCTGGAATCCAGAAAATTACCGCTGAAGTTCATCGTCAGCTTGTCGGTCTTGCCCCACTCCAGATCCTTGCCGAGGTAAAAGAGCTTGCTCTTCATATCGGCCTTGAAGCGGGCTCTGGTGTCGTTGCCGCCCTTGCGCCGCTTTATGTTGACAAGGCCGCTGGTGAGGTCGCCATATTCAACTGAAGGGATTCCGCGGATGATCTCGACGGATTCCACATCCTCGGTTGTGATTGTGCGCATATCGACTCCGGCGTTGACGAATGATGATCCGTAGTTACTGTAGGCCGGTGTGGTCTGGAGGTTCGCGTCGTTGTTGACCGGAACTCCATCGATGAGGAAACGTGTTCCGAGGGATGAGGTGTTGTAGTTGTCACCGGAGACCGAAACAGCTCTCAAATCTATGGTCTTCGGAGTTGAGAATGAAGGATCTACGGAGCGTCCGCCTGGCAGCAACTCCAGCAGGTCAGCGAAACTTGACGGCTGGATATGCGCGATCGCGTCCTGCCCGATCCGTGACGAGCTTGTCAGCCCGTGGCTCTCGGTCGCCGTCACCACCACCTCGTTGATGGCGAATGAATCTTGGGCTAATGAATATCTTCCGTCCTTCCTTACCGCTGTGGTCAGCGTTTTGTAACCAAGACAAGTGATCTGAAGCGTCCCGCCGGTGGCCTTCAGCTTGAACCGCCCCAAAGAGTCAGTGACATCCCAGACCGCCTGGTTACCTTTTATGGTCACGGCGGCTCCGGCGACCGGCGAACCGTCCGCCTGATCGACAACGGTGCCGCCAACCTGGGCGAACGCGCTGATAGACAGCAACGTCGCCGCCACGATGATGGTTAATGACTTTATTTTTGCCTCGAACACTTTTTGATTTTCTTTTTTTTCAGGCTGCAAAATTATCATCAAACCAATCTTTGGTCAATGCCAATAAATTGGGAAAATATTCCCGCTTCTTAACCACTCTTTGTGATGGTGACCAGCACGGTGATGCGCCCTCTCTTTTTAGTGCCGTGGCACTTAACTGCTTGTTTTATAGCTAAATGACCGATATCATGGTCTTGGATTTGACACCAGGAGATGGCTCTTATAGTTGATAATCAACTTCTTGCCTGCCACGCTGGCGAATACCAACAGTTAGCGATTGTGAAAATCTTACAAAATGAATATTTTTGTATCGTAATTTGAAGGTGTTACTATGCTGGAGGAGTGGGATGCCGGCGGTGTTGGTGGCAACTGAGAGATAATTTTTACAGCAGGCAATCACTTGTCTGCGGGAGACAAGGTATATGAAACTTTCTGAACTGAAGACTGGAGAGGTCGGAGTCATCGCCAAGGTGAACGGCCACGGGGGGTTCCGGAAGAGGCTCATCGAGATGGGCTTCATCTCCGGAAAGCGTGTTGCGGTCGTGCTGAACGCTCCGCTTAAAGATCCTATTGAATATGAAATACTTGGCTACAAGGTTTCGCTGCGCCGCTCCGAAGCCGGACTGATCGACGTGATCAGCGAGGAGGAGGCCAAGGCCTCCGTTGACTCCAAGCAGGACTTCACGTCCATCTGCGACGTGGACTGCGACGAGGTCGCCGCGCTGAATCTGGAGATGGCCCGTCTGGCAAAGGAGAGGCACCACGTCATCCGCGTCGCCCTCGTCGGCAACCCGAACTGCGGAAAGACATCCCTCTTCAACATCGCCTCCGGCAGCCACGAGCACGTCGGCAACTACAGCGGCGTGACAGTGGACGCGAAGGAAGGGCATTTTGAATATGGCGGCTACAGGTTCGTCTTCGTGGATCTGCCGGGAACATATTCATTGTCAGCCTACAGCCCTGAGGAACTCTACGTCCGCAAGAACCTGGTCGAGAACGTGCCTGATGTCGTGGTCAATGTCGTGGACGCTTCCAACATCGAGAGGAACCTCTACCTCACTACCCAAGTTATCGACATGAACCTTCGTGTGGTGATGGCTCTGAACATGTACGATGAGTTGAAGGCGAGGGGAGACAGCCTCGACATCAAGCAGCTTGGCTATCTTCTTGGTGTGCCTGTCTGTCCGACCGTGAGCCGTGACGGGACCGGCATCCCCGAGCTGCTGGACACCGTGATCAAAATCTACGAGCAGCACGACGAGAGGCTGGCCAGACACATCCACATCAACCACGGCCCTGAACTGGAGAAGAGCATCGACCGCATCAAGCTCCTGATCCAGAAGAACCAGGACATCCGGGACAGGTACTCCACCCGCTATCTGGCCATCAAGTATCTGGAGAACGACAAGCAGATCGACGGGGTGATCGCCACCCTGCCGAACGCCGGCGAGATTGCCCAGGTGCGCTCCGAGGAGACGGCCCGCATCGAGAACCTGATCCACACGAGTCCGGAGTCCGCCATCGTCGATGCGAAATATTCATTCATCCACGGAGCCCTCGCCGAGACTTACACCCAGCATGTCGAAGCCAGGCCGCGGAAGACCGTCACCGACAGGATTGACGCTGTCGTCACGAACAAATGGGCCGCGTTCCCGATCTTCATACTCCTTCTTTACCTCATTTTCCAGTCCACGTTCACGCTGGGCAACTATCCGATGAACTGGATCGACTGGCTGGTGGGGCAGTTCGGGGATTTCGTCGCGAACTTTATGAAGGACGGATGGCTCAAGGATCTTCTCGTGGACGGTGTGATCGCCGGCGTGGGAAGTGTGCTGGTGTTCCTGCCTAACATATTGATTCTCTATTTCTTCCTTTCGATAATGGAGGACTCCGGGTACATGGCGCGCGCCGCGTTCATCGTGGACAAGCTGATGCACAGGATCGGCCTTCACGGGAAATCCTTCATCCCGATGGTTATGGGCTTCGGCTGCAACGTGCCGGCGATCATGGCGACCAGAGCCATCGAGAGCCGCAAAAGCCGCCTCATCACGATCGCCATCATTCCATTCATGTCCTGCGCCGGCCGGCTGCCGATCTTCGTCCTCCTCGCCGGAGCCTTCTTCCCCCACAATTCCGCCCTCGCTCTTTTAGGAATATACTTCCTCGGAGTCCTGCTGGCGATTCTGTCGGCGGTCGTGCTGAGCCGTTTCATCAAGGAGGATGACCTCCCGTTCGTGATGGAGCTGCCGCCTTACAGGGTGCCGACCGGCAAGGCCATCTGGCGACACACCTGGGAGAAGGGAAAGCAATATCTTGAGAAGATGGCCACCACGATTCTCATCGGCTCAGTCGTGATCTGGTGCCTGGGTTACTTCCCGCGCTCGGACAAAGGCGCTGAGTATCAGCAG
>FR893141.1:30870-38077 GCA_000433355.1 Alistipes sp. CAG:435
ACATTCGTACATCGGCCAGCTCGGCAAGGCTGTCTCACCGGCTCTTGATCCGCTCGGATTCAGCTGGAAGATGGACATTGGCCTTTTGACTGGTGTCGTTGCGAAGGAGTTGGTTGTCAGTACTTTGGGCGTGATGTACGCTTCGGACGAGCCGGCTGTCTCCGGAGCTGTCGAGGCCGCCGACACGGATGTCCTTGCCGCCGACACCCAGCTTCAAGGCACATTGGCGCGCTCGGTCACCCTGCCAGCCGCGGTGGCCTATATGATATTCATTCTCCTGTATTTCCCTTGCATCGCTACCTTTGTGGCGATCAAGAACGAGACCGGCAAATGGCGCTGGGCCGTGGCGGTCTGCGTCTACACGATGGTGGTCGCCTGGCTCGCCGCCTTCATCGGCTTCCACATCACCGCACTGCTGATATAGAGGCTATTGAGGAATATTTAATATATTTGTAGGGGAGTTTCTTCTTCCTCCGCTTTCGGTGAAGGCGCGAAGGCTTGAGGGAATGTAAATAAATCTGAATATGAAGAAATATACAATAGATATGTCCGTGTCGGACTTGATTGACATCGACTACAGCCTGCTTCAGGTGATCTCCAGAATGGGGCTTTCCCTTAAATACGCCGGCCTGCCGGTGGCCGAGGCCTGCCGGAACAGCGGCGTCGATCCGGACACATTCATCCTGATCTGCAACGTTTACTCATTTCCGGATCACATTCCGTCACAGGAGGAACTGGCCGGCGGCGACATCCGGAACATCATAGACTACCTGCATAGCTCGCACCTTTATTATATGGGGCGGGCTCTCCGTGTGCTGGAGAACTCGTTCGACAAGCTTGTGGCTCCGTTCAACGAGAAGCAGAAGAAGGTTGTCCTGAAATTCTTCAACGACTACAGGGATGAGCTTGACAAGCATTTCGCCTACGAGGAGGAGGTGGTCTTTCCGTATGTCGAGTCCCTGCTGCGAGGCGCGGCGGGAGACTCTGAATATTCCATCGAACAGTTCGAGGAACATCACGAGAACGTGGAGGAGAAGCTTGAGGACTTGAAGAACATCGTGATGAAATATCTTCCGGGGGACTGCTCCAACGAGTTGAAGATTATGGTGTTGCTGTCAATCTATCATCTGCACGATGATCTGAGGAGGCATACCTACGTTGAGAATAATATTCTTGTGCCGATAGTAAGCGGGTTTGAGCGTGATGGAAAATAGGAAGACTGTGACATTGATCGTGCCGTCTGACATTGTCGCCAGGGGGCTTGAGAGCATTCTTTCTGAACACGGTGAATTTCAGGTTCAGGAGAATCTGGTTGACTGTTCAAGGGCCAGCGAGGCGAGGCTTCGCAATCTGGCTCCGGACATCATCATCATTGACCCGTCTGTCTTTGATTTCCAGGGTCGGAAGGAGGGGCGTCTGGCGATCGCCGAGCTTTGCGACGCTTCCGTGATCGCGTTGGAGGGGCCGGCTGTGACGGAGGATGTTCTGAAGCAGTATGACGGGGCTATTTCGTTGTATGATGATTCTGTGGGGATATTGAAGAAGATTCATTCGGCGGATGATTCTCGGCAGCCTGACGTGGCTTCCGATGGGGATGAGCTTTCGGCGCGTGAGAAGGAGATTCTGGTGTGCGTGGCGCAGGGGATGCTCAACAAGGAGATCGCCGACAAGTTCAGTCTGTCCATCTACACCGTCATCACGCATCGTAAGAACATCACGCGCAAGACCGGCATCAAGACCGTCGCCGGTCTCACCGTCTATGCGATCCTCAACAATCTCATTGACATTAATTCTGTGCAGTAACTTCGTTTGCTGAGCTTGTAGAGGCACCGAAACATCTAACAACCTCTAAAGGATAGGCAATACCCCTCTCAACCAGAATTTTGCACGTTACCAAAATTCTTGGGTCGAGAGGGGTATATGCCTATGGGGTAAATTGTCAGAATGGTTCAAACCTTATTCCGTCACTAAACTTGTGGCCACTTATCTTGCGGTTGCTGAACTTGTGGTTGCTGAGCCTGTCGAAGCATCGAAGTTGCATACAGTCAGGGATAGGCAATACCCCTCTCAACCAGAATTTTGCACGTTACCAAAATTCTTGGGTCGAGAGGGGTATTTGCCTATGGGCTAACTTGTCCGAATGGTTCAAACCTATATTCGGTCACAAAGTCTTCGGTGTGCTATTTCAGGTTAATCTCCGCAATGACGGGATAATGGTCTGAGTAGCGGATGCGGGGGACGGAATGGGAGACGGCGGTGAAATGTGACGGGTAAAGAATATAATCGATGCGGATGAAAGGCCAGAGGAATGAATATGTCGCTCCGAAGCCTTTGCCGGCTTCCACGAAGGAGTCGTCCCGGCCCTTCTTTAGACGGTTGTAGGTGTACGACATCGGATTGTCGTTGAAATCTCCCGTCACGATGGCCTCCAGCGTGCAGTCCTCGATGTCCGACATCACTTTGTCCACCTGCTCCGGCCTCCTTCTGATGGACTTCTTCATTTTCTCCTCCGTCTCCCACATCAGTTCTCCGTCCTTGTCCGCCACAGACTTCTTGAGCCGTGACAACGACACGTTATAACTCTCAAAATGACAGTTATAGACCCGGATTTCGGCACCTTCTCCGATTTTCAGGTCAGTAAATATCGCAAGATTCGAGCTTTTGTCGAACATCAGTTTCCCCTTGTTGAGAATAGGGAATTTGCTCAGTGTCACGTTGCCGTAACTTCCCTTGTCTGTCACGAACATGAAGTAACCAACATGATACCCGGGGAAACGCTTCTCGAAGAACCTCGCCACATCATATTCCCCAGGCAGATTGACTTCCTGAAGGCACACGATGTCGGCATCGTTCTCCATGATGAACCTCACGACCGAGTCGGCGCATGCCGCCCTGCCGCCTTCTTCCTTGAACTCTTGAGCGCTCCCCAAGGCGAAGTGCCCCACGTTGTAAGTCAGTATTTTGACTGTCTCTGATCCTCTTTCCGCCGCACCGGATGAAAACTGGAAATACCGGCCGATGAATATCAGCGAAGGGAGCAACGCCAGCAGTGGAATCAGAAACGAACTCGAGCCTCTTTTGATCGCAAGGACAAGGAATATCCCGTTCAGGATCGCGATAGGCACGAACAAAAGCCCGAAGACGGTCATATACCAGGCTTTTGCCGGATTCACGACCATCGAGGCGTAACTGAGCAGAAGCAGGAAAGCCGAAATCAACATCAGCAATCTCGCCATGATGCCGCTGAACGAAGTCTCATGTGAATTCCCGCTCATCCCAGATCAGTTTGTCACCTTTGCCAGAGTTTTCCGGATTTTTTCCAGTAGAGAAGTAGCAGGAAGCCGAACAGCATTCCTCCGAGGTGGGCGAAATGCGCCACGCCGTCCATTGTCCCGGTCACGCCGGTGAAGAGTTCAATGGCGATGAATATCAGGACGAACCATTTGGCCTTCAGAGAGATTGGCGGGAATATCAATGTCCAGATGTCGTTCGGGTAAAGCATAGCGTAGCCGATCTGGATTCCATAGATCGCTCCGGAGGCTCCGAGCGTAGGGGTGCGCAGAAGATTGATCTGTCCTGCGGAGAGGATTCCCGAATTGGCTGACGCCATTGCCTCCATCTGGAAATATTCCACGACAGTGTGGGTCAGCACCGCTCCGAGTCCGGCCACGAAATAGAAGATGAGATATTTCTTTGAACCGATCGTCCTCTCCAGTGCCGAACCGAACATCAAGAGGCAGAACATGTTGAAGAACAGATGCCAGAACCCTCCGTGCATGAACAAGTAAGTGATTGGTTGCCAGATGCGGAAGAATGGGGAGGCCGGGTAGAACATCGCGAATGTGCTGACCATGAAGTTCTGGTTGATCACCGTGGCGATGTACATCACTATATTGATCAGCAGAATATTCCGTGTGACCGGCGGGAACCTGTTGAGGAATCCGCCTATTCCTGATTGCCTGTCATCGTAGTAGTAGGGCATAATCCTATAATATTCAAAAAATTAAAATAACTTTTCCACCTGAGCGGAGGTCATGATCGCCATGATCCTTTTGCCATTGCCGGTCAGTTCGGGGTTGCTGCTTGAAAGCAGGGTGTCCAGCAGGTGCCGTGCCTCCATCGGGGAAGCCAGCGGGTCGCAGCTTGACGCTCCCAGCAGGGCAATCTTCTCAGCCATAGCCGCTTCCATCACTCCCGGCAGCGATGAACTGTCATCCGAGAGGATCAGCAGCAGGTCAGAGACCATCGTCTGGATCTTTCCCGCCTCGCACGAATATCCTTCCGGAACCCCGTTGACCACAATCGTGTCTGTCCCGAACGGTGAGATGTCAAAACCGAGTCTGGCGAGCAGCTCGGCCTTGTCGTCGAAAACGGCTCTGTTCGCGGCTCCGACCTCTACCTTCACCGGGAACATATTCGCTTGCGTGACGTGCTCGTTCTTTGTGAGGGCCGCCAACGCCCTGTCGTAAAGTATTCGTTCTCTGGCCCTTCTGACGTTCACAATCATCAGGCCGTCCCTTGCCGGGGCGACGATATATTTTCCGCCGAGGATGATGGTCTGTGTGACCGGCAGCGTTTTCTCTTCGAAAAGTTTGCCATAGTCCTCCCGCCGGTCAACATATTGCCCGAATCTTTCTTTTCCGGAGTCTTTCCATCCGGTCGCCGAGCCATATCCTTTGCCCGCCGGGCCGCCAAACTCATTCGCCGGGCCGCCAAGTTCGGTCGCTGAGCCTGTCGAAGCGCCCCTCCCTACGGCACCATATTCATCCGTCGCAGATCCTGCCGAAGTGACCGGGTCAAACGGATTGTACCCACCGTCAACAGCCACCTGCGGAATGCTCTCTGGCTGATATTCAGAGAAATGAGACCCGAGCACCGGCATGTCGTTAGCCTCCGGATTGCTGAAATCAATCCCTCCCGCGAACGCATTTTTCCCCAGCACCTCCTTCACCGAAGCATAGACGACTTGGAATATGAACGAGTCGTCCTCGAACTTCACCTCGGACTTAGTCGGGCTGATGTTCACGTCCACGCTGTGCGGATCCACTTCCAGATAGATGAAATAGGATGGAGTGACTCCGTCAGCGATCATCCCCTCGTAGGCCTTCATAACGGCCTTGTGCAGGTACGGACTCCGGAAATACCTTCCGTTGACGAAGAAAAACTGGTTTCCCAAAGTTTTCCTCGCCGTGTCCGGCCTTCCAACGAAACCCCTCAGGCTTACCACGGAGGTGTCCGCGCAGACATCAACAACATCTCCGGTGACAGATGCCCCGAGAAGATCCATAATCCTGTATTTCAAGGATTTCGCCGGCTTGAGAACGAAAACGTCCTTCCCGTTGTGACTGAGCGAGAACCCAATCTCAGGCCTCGTCAGAGCCACTTTCGTGAACTCTTCGACAATATGCTTAAACTCTACGTTGTCCGACTTCAGGAATTTCCTTCTGGCCGGCACATTGTAGAAAAGATTTCTGACAGCTATGTTTGTCCCTTTCGGAGTGGCGATCTCTGTCGTGGAATTGTGGACCGACGCCGCGAACTCGACCTGGCAGCCAACCTCCTCATCCTCCGTGCGGGTCTTCAGCGTCACCTCAGCCACCGCCGCGATCGAGGCCAACGCCTCGCCCCTGAATCCGAAGGTCGTGATGTCCTCCAGATCCTCCGCGGTCGCGATTTTCGATGTGGCGTGCCTCTCGAAACAGAGCACGGCATCGTCCGGATTCATCCCCTTGCCGTTGTCTATGACTTGGATCAGAGTCCGTCCCGAGTCCTTGATTATCACCGAGATCTGTTCCGCCCCCGCGTCTACGGCATTCTCCACAAGTTCCTTCACCACGGAAGCCGGCCTTTGCACAACCTCTCCCGCGGCGATCATATTCGCTATGTTTCCAGGCAGTATCCTGAGTTCCATCCTAAAGCAGTGAATAGAATTTCGTGAAATAAATCAGGACCACAGCGAGCAGGACCAATCCGACCATCCCGATGATTTTCTGTGCCTTGGTGGCCACGGTTGTCCTTCTCGCGTAGTTGCCTTCACGCAGCGACCCGCGGATGTAGGAGCCAGGTACATATTCACCTTTCTCCTTTTCTTTCTCAAAAGTGCCGTCAACCTTTCCGAACTTCTGCCGGCGCTCTTCCTCCTCCTTATCGTAGTAGAGGGGCTTATAGTTGAATCTCCTATGCTCCTGTTCTCCAGGAAAAGTAAAAAAGCCCATAATCTTTCAAATTACCTTAAATAATAACAAATATAATCAAAATCTCAGAATCCGGTTTGAATTCCGGGAACTATATGTCTGTTGACTAAGTTTAAGAAGCTGTTTTGAATTGTTTGTTTGAAGGTTTGAGAGTGAAAAACTTCAGGTTCGACCGCTTTTTCCAAGGAAGATAGCGGTGCTATCTGACTGAAGAAGCGGGAAGAAAATGAAGATTTTTCACCTCAAAGAACATTTCAAACAATTCAAAACAGCTTCTAAGATATCAGGTTAATATCCGGGTGATAGTGCCTGCGAATTCACCGATTGTCTCTTAAATTAAGGTACTATATAGGAGTTGACGGACTTTTTGCTTATTGCGTTGGTGCTGAAATACTTGCCGCAAAATGGATATTTTGCGGCAATAATTTACCTGTCAATAACTTATGCACAATTGTAGTCAATTGCTAAAGATAAGGTGACTATACGGTGGTTGATAATATGGCAAACAAGCAGTCGCTGAACAAACATATTGCCGCAACGCCTTTTCCTCGCCCGCAATCTCGCTATCGCTGACATTGTTTGCGTGGACGATTATATACGAGTGGGCGGCATCCGCATTTTGTGAATATGGCGGCATACAAAACCGTCCTGAGTACGATGTGAAGCCTGTGGATATGCTGCCTGTGGTTCTCGGATCCATAGGCAGCATACGGCCGCACCGCACACAGGCGTAGAAGCATAACCGTATGCCGCCATTTTACAAAAAAGCAGGGAAATATATACAAGTTGACTACCTTCCTCCATATCGTGCCGACATCCAAGCGATTGCGGGCAGACACAAACTCTGTTTGTTAATGGTTTACAGCGCCTTCAAGTCTAATCAGACATAATATTGTGAGGATCTAAGGCTCAGCATACCATAATATGCCGTAACGCTCAGGTGCGCGAATATATTCGCACCCAGAGCATCAACTCATTAGCTATCAAGCGAATGCTGTTTTAGGTGAGTATGG
>FR893142.1 GCA_000433355.1 Alistipes sp. CAG:435
TAGTTTAACCACCCAAAAGTGTCAACCTTTTCCAGGGAAGGTCAGGTTCCTTTCCGACTTGGTCATAATAATACGTGCTATCATTCGCAAAAATAAAGGAAAATCGAAAAAAAACAATCATTTTGGACAAAAAATTTATCAAATCGGACATTTTGCTTCCGCCCCGGCTGCTCCAATCGGACATTTTATGCTTGCAACTTGCTGATAATCATAGGAAACTCATAAATAGTTTCTGCCCTTTTCAAGGACTGGGCTTTTTAGGCTTCAAAGCAAGCTCGTTTACCCACCGAGCTTCCTCCCCCGAGAATGGTTTCCATAGGCGAACACGAAGGCAGCACTTTCAATAGTTTGGACAACTGTTTCCGCAAGTCTGATCTACATGGAAAAAATAAGCATCCACTTTTAGATAAGCACATTCCGCAGCATTTTTAACTTATGAAAACAGGTAGTTTCCGTACCCATCTGGCATGCTGTCCTCGAATATTCCGAAATTGCCGTAGAAATAATCAGTCTTGGGCAGCAGTAAACCTCTTTTGAGAGGAAGTTCCAATGGGGAAATGGAGAGACACATCTATGATTGCCGGGAGTCATGGATAACGTCCCGACAAGCCTGTCGGCAGTAAAGACTATTTACTACTAACAGGCTTGCAAAAGAAAACCGCTTTTATATAAACAAGAAAGGCTGACTAACCTTGTTCCAACAATTTCTTATCGGTCAAGAAATCCAACAACCCAATAGTCAACACGCCGAGTTCATCTTCTTTGCGATGAATATCATCACCAACAATGACAATCTTGCGGAAGTGGTCATTGATTGACAATAATGGGCGACGTTCTTGCTGTTCCTTCTCTGGCGTAGGCATGTGGAAAGCCGACTGGATGTACACCCTGTATGGAGGACGGTTTACCACAAAGTCAACCTCCAACTGTCTTCTGACAAATTTTCCATTCTCATCTTTGCCTCCAAGTTCTACTAAACCGACATCCACGTTATAGCCACGACTACGGAGTTCATTATAGATAATATTCTCCATAATGTGCGTTTCCTCTTGCTGGCGATAGTTGAGAATGGCAGCACGTATGCCGATGTCTGCGAAGTAGTATTTCGTCTCGGTACCAATATATTTTCTGCCTTTCACATCATAGCGTAAGGCTTCTTCAATCAAGAAAGAGTCTTTCAGATAGTCAATATATTGTTTTATAGTGTCTCTTTTTATGGCTACCCCTTGTGCAGATTGAAAGGTATTGGCTATTCTTGTTGGGTTGGTTGACGAACCAATGCCCGAGGCTATTACACGCACCAGTTCCTTCATTCCTTCTGGATTACGCAGATGGTTGCGCTCAATTACGTCACGCAGATAGGTAGTTTCATACAGACCACGCAAATAGTCTGTTTTCTTTTCTTCCGTTTCAAGCAAAGCCACCTGTGGCAGTCCTCCAAAAGTATAGTAATCCAACCAAGCTTTGCGTATATCTCCACCAATACCACTAAAGTATTCGTCAAAGGTGAGAGGCCAGATGCGTATCTCGTCACCTCTGCCTCGAAACTCAGTCACAACATCACTTGACAGGAAACGAGAGCTTGAGCCCGACACATACACGTCCACATTCCTCATGTGTGTCAAGCTAAGAATCACATCCACAAATTCTTCTACCAACTGTACCTCGTCCAAGACTATATAATAAGGATTGCCATCATCCACTACCTTTGAATCAATGTAGTCGAGCAAAGCATCGGGCTTTCTCAACCGTCTGTTTCGGAAATCATCAAGTTGTATTTCGATGATGTGATTATCAGTCACCCCATGTTCCAACAGCCAGTTATGCCAGATATCAAACAGCAGGAAAGACTTTCCACATCGTCTGACACCTGTTATAATCTTCACAAGTCCGTTCCCACGTCCTGCGATAAGTTCATCCAAATATTTCTTACGTTCAAATATCATATTAGAGTACTTTTTTTGATATTGGTATCATATTTTACACCGCAAAGATAATGATTTTATCCCAAAAGCCAGCAGTGTCCACTTCTCCAAAAAAGTTTTCTTTTGGCTGGCAGGAATTTGGTTCACGAGCATTGGCATCATCATCATTGAGCTGACACTTGGAATGCTGCGGATATTCGGTTTGATGGACTTATAATATCGAATTTCTAAGAGGTTACGAAGCATCGTTTTTACCTTATGTTCATGGTTTCATACCAATAATGGCAGCATACGACGGCTTTTTGTGGTGAATCTTCGTTTGGATGAAGCCAGCCTCGTTGAGCAACGACTGGAGCTGTTCAGGAGAATACGCTGTCATGCCCTCCACGACATTGGTCCATACGGAATCTGCATCAAGCACCTCTACCATGATGGCGAACTTGCCACCTTTTTTCAGTACACGGCGAACTTCTTGTAGGCAGTCAGACATGTTGGGCCAGAAATATACCGTCTCGACAGCCGTTACAAGGTCGAACTTCCCGTCCTCGTAGGGCAACTTCTCGGCAGAACCCTGACAGACGAAGACTTGCTTGTCGAGTACGTTGGCGTTTACTTTCCTGGCTTTCGCCACGCTCTCCTCCGAAATGTCGATGCCATAGACCTGCGCCCACTCACTACGTTTGGTTAATCTTTTTAGGGTAGCACCTCCACCGCAGCCAATGTCAAGCATCGTCCAACCCTTCTGGAATTCTACGAAGCCCAACCCCCAATTCGTCAGCGGTGCATGGCCGAAGTTCATCATGCACATATTTGCCATTGGCATCCTGCACGAAAAGGTTCTGATTTCCCTTGGGCATCGGATGATTCTGAGGGATATGGGCAATCACATGGATGCCTTCTGCTATCTCACAAGTCTGTTCAATCTTCAGAAGCCTCTCTTCATTGATTTCTGGCCACTCCGTAGTAATGCTATGTAGATTCCCCCGTTTAGAAAAGAATTCACCGCTCATGGCATCGGGCGAGACGATGACCTTAGCCTGTCGATTATGCTCCAAGAAATATCGTAGCCCTCCTTCATGGTCACTATGCCCATGAGAAATGAAAACATAATCCACATCATTTAGGTTTATACCCAACAGCTTTGCGTTTCGGATAAACAAGTCACTTGCTCCTGTGTCAAGCAGGATCTTGTGCCGCCTTTGTCATATTGCTTGCGTTTGCCGACGGGAGGCTCTGTCAAAGTGATGCGAACCACAGCAGTTCTTTCAAGACTGCGGGCAAGAAAAAAAAGAGGATGACCTATTCGGGTCACCCTTTTTATAGTTTGATGTGGGAACGCTATTTCATCGTCACCGAGATGACGTAGTCCTCCGCCGGAAGGTCAGCCGGGAGGGTTATGAAAAGATTCTCACCGACTTTCTTGACTGACAGGGCCGTTCCGTCATACAATGCGGTCACTGACTTGACCTTGGCCTTCTTGGCGACCGGAATCTCAAGGACAGCGCCCGGGTTCTGAAGGACATGAATATAGAAGGTCTTGCCACCCGTGAGAGGAGCGGTCGAGACTCCCCACTCCTGCTCGGCTATCGGGCCGGGGCCGCAGCCCTTGATGGATTCACCATTCACCTTCATCCACTGGCCGATCTCTTTCAACAGAGACAGAGCGGCTTCCGGAAGGCGGCCGTCCGCGCGCGGACCGATGTTCAGCAAAAGGTTGGTGTTCATCGAGACAGCCTTCGCAAGAGTGCCGATGAGCTGAGCGGCGGTCTTGTAGTCCCGATCCTTCACACTGTAGCCCCAAGTGTGGTTCATCGTCTGGCACATCTCCAACGGGAGTTTGTCGCTGACCATCTGTCCCTCGGAATAACCGGCGGTGTTCTGCCCCGGAAGATCCCTCTCGAACATCTGGAAATCCTCACCCTCAATCGGTTGGATATGGTGATTGTTACCAATGAGACAGGCCGGATCCACTGAATGAATATATTCATAGAACTCAGGCATCTTCCAGTTGAAAGGAATCGAGTCGCGCTTGTGGTCCCAATAGCCGTCGAACCAGAGGGCGCGGACAGGGGCGTACTGAGTCATCAACTCTTTCACCTGCTGTTTCATGAAGCCGAGGTAGTGGTCATAGTCTGGATGATCGCCCTTGCGGCCGGTGTTGTGGCCGGACTCGCCAAGAGGGTAATCCTCTCTTATCCAGTCCAGAATCGAATAATAGAACTGGAGGCTCAGACCTTCCTTATGGCAGGCGTCAGCCAGATCCCTCATCACATCCTTTCCCCAAGGGGTAGCCTTGACGATGTTGTAGTCCGAAGCCTTGGTGTCGAACATAGAGAAACCATCGTGATGACGGGAGGTGATCGTCACATAGCCGGCACCGGCATCCTTGAAAGCCTTAACCCATTCCTCGGCGTTGTAGCCGGCGGGATAGAAAGCGGTCGCCGCGTGGGCATATTCATCCTTGTTCAGGCCTCCAAGCTGGAGGTACCACTCCCCTTGCGCGTATGACGCATATATTCCCCAATGCAGGAATATTCCGAAGCGGTCGTTGACGAGTTGGCGGCGCGCCTCCAGATTCTCCGGAGTCGGCTGATAGTGGTTCTGTGAATATCCCGCCGAAGCGGTCACGAGTGAAAGGCAGATTGCCAGAAAGGTGGTTCTCAATGTCTTCATAATGAATATATTTGTAAATACAATCAGTTTTACTCCTCAGGATAAAGCGAGCCGGCGATGCCCATCTGGAGGCCGCGAAGCTCAGCGATGCCCCTCATTCGGCCGTAGCAGGAATATCCCGGGTTGGATTTCTTCTGAAGGTCATCGCACATCCTGTGGCCGTGGTCAGGACGGCAGAAGACGCGGAACCCACGCTCCTGCATCACCTCAAGGAGGGTCTTCATCATTCCGTACATATCCACGTCACCGGCCAGGTGCGTGTCCTCGAAATAGTTGCCCTCGGCGTCACGCTTCGTGCTTCTGAAATGCACGAAATCAGTCCTGTCCCCAAACTCGCGCATCATTCCGACAAGATCGTTGTCAGCCCTGATGCCGAACGAACCGGTGCAGAGGCAAAGGCCGTTGGACCAGTTAGGGACCGCGGCGATCAGTTTACGGAAATCATCCGCCGTTGAAAGGATCCTTGGAAGACCAAGAATCGGGAACGGTGGGTCATCCGGATGGATGACCATCCTCACTCCAACTTCGTCAGCCACTGGGCAGATCTGGCTCAGGAAGAAGATAAGATTGCTTCTAAGTTTCTCTGAATCAATTCCTTCGTACCTTTCGAGCTCTTTTCTGAACTGGTCAAGGGTGAAACTCTCCTCGCTGCCAGGAAGGCCGGCGATCATCGTTCGGGTGAGTTTGTGGATCTCCTCAGCGTCCATCTTCTCGAAACGTGCCTTTGCCTTGGCGATGTCCTCGGCTGAATATTCCTTCTCCGCCCCCGGTCTTTTCAGGATGAAAAGGTCGAACGCCAGCAGGGCCGCGCGCTCGAAGCGCAGACAGGTCGAGCCGTCCGGAAGCCTGTAGTCCAGATCGGTACGGGTCCAGTCAAGCACCGGCATGAAGTTGTAGGTCACGCACTTGATGCCGCACTCAGCGAGGTTGCGCAGAGTCTGCTTGTAGTTCTCGATATACTGGAGATAGTCCCCGGTCTGGGTCTTGATGTGTTCGTGCACAGGCACGCTTTCGACCACGCTCCAGATGAGTCCCCAGTCGGCGATCATCTTCTGGCGGGCCTTGATCTCCTCGACAGGCCACACCTGACCGTTAGGAATATGATGGAGAGCGTGAACGATGTCAGTCACGCCTGTCTGACGTATGTAGTCCAGAGAGATAGGATCGTTCGGGCCGTACCATCTCCAGCTCTCCCGCATTAAAAATAAATCTTTATTCATATTCCTTAGATCGAGAAAGCGTCAAAACCTCCGTCCACAACATTGATAGTTCCCGTCACGGCCTTGGAGGCGTCGGAAGCCAGCCAGTGGAGGGTTCCGAGAAGTTCCTCCGGCTCAAGGAAACGTCCGAACGGAGTGTGGGCCAAAATCTTGTGAGAGCGGTCGGTCAGACTGCCGTCAGGATTCGTGAGCAGGGAACGGTTCTGGTTCGTGAGCAGGAATCCCGGAGCGATGGCGTTGACCCTGAAGCCCTCGCCGAACTTTATCGCAAGCTCGCCGGCCAGATACTTGGTCCAGTTGGCCACAGCGGCCTTGGCCACACCATAACCGGCCACACGTGTGAGAGGCCTGAGTGAAGTCTCGCTGCAGAAGTTGATGATCGAACCTTTCTTCTTTCCTACCATCGCCTTGGCGAACACCATAGTAGGAAGGATAGTGCCGAACAGGTTGAGATCCACCACCTTGCGCACAGCCTCAACATCCAGGTCGAAGATTGTCTTCTCAGGCGGAACCGTCGCGGCGGCCATGTTGCCTCCGGCGGCGTTAAGCAGGATATCGATCCCGCCAAACTTCGCCACGATCTCCTTGCAGTTTGCCTCAAGTGTATCCTTGTCAAGCACATTTGTAGCGAGGAAGCAAGCCTCACCACCCTCTGCCTTGATCTCGGCCACAATGGCCTCACCCTTCTCGGCGGCACGGTCAAGATCCAGAAGAGCGACCTTCGCGCCTTGCGCGGCGAAATATTTCACAATTGTGGCTCCGAGAACCCCGCAGGCCCCCGTCATCACCACCACTTTACCTTTGATGTCAAAAAGATTATCCATGATTGTTGTTACTTGTTGATTATTTGACAGGCATTGACTTGATCACCTTGGTGTTGATCTCGTTCAATTTCTTCTCATTCATCTTCACGACCTTCCTGTCGTAGGTCATGAGGCCGTTTACCTCACCCTCGACATCGGTCGTCTGAGTGTAAACCGCGCCGCAGACACCCTGCCTTACCAGCAGGATAAGGTGATCGGCGAACCTTGAATATTCATCAAGCACCTCGTCGCCGCTCTTGTACTGGACATAGCCCCAGTTGCGGTCAGGCTGCCACAGATGCCCCTCAAGCGGAAGACCGATGCCGCCATATTCACCCACCACATTCGCCATCTTGGTCTCCCAAAGGTACATCGCCGGATAAGGATAGTGGTGGTTGTCCATGATGTCGCCGCAATCAGGCTCCCAGCTGCCTCCTGAGGACATGTTGATAAGTCTTGTAGGATCCTGCGCCCTCGTGAAATCAACGACGGCCTTGGTGTCGAACTGTCCCCAGGCCTCGTTGAACGGAACCCACATCACCACGCAAGGGAACTTCCTGACCTGCGCGATGATCTCGCCCCATTCCTTATAATAGTTGGCCTTGGCCATCGGCGTGGCAGGGAAATCCGTGCCCTCGCCGTAGTTGTGTATTCCCCACTTGTTGAGATTGTTGCCGGCAAAGGACGGCATGTCCTGCCAGACCATCATGCCGATCTGGTCGCAATGGTAGAACCAGCGCGAAGGCTCGACCTTGATGTGCTTACGGATCATGTTGAAACCGAAGTCCTTGGTTTTTTGAATATCAAACCTCAAAGCCTCGTCGGTAGGAGCGGTGTATAGCCCGTCCGGCCACCAGCCCTGGTCCAGAGGGCCGAACTGGAAGAGAGGCTGACCGTTGAGAGCCATCAGTTTCGTGTTCTTGTTCTTGACGAACAATGAGACCTCCCTCATTGCCGTGTAGCCGTTGACAGCATCGATCGTCTTTCCGCCGCGGACCACGGTAACCCGGAGACCATAGAGATAAGGCGAGTCCGGAGACCACAGCCGTGGATCCTCCACAGGAAGCGTCACCGTGCCTCCCGGAACAGTCTTTCCCCGGGCGATGACCTTGCCGGAGGCATTGTCGGTCGAATAGCCGACACCGCCCTCAAGAAGCTCCACCTTCACGACATCGCCTTCCAAAGCGCCCTCAGTGGTCACAGTGACATCGACCTTCCCCGCCTTGATGTCGGAGACAGCGTAGTAGTCAGCGACATGCGCCTTGGCCACCGGCTCGATCCAGACACTCTGCCAGATACCCGACACAGCGGTGTACCAGATGCCACTCGGCGTCCGGACCTGCTTGCCGCGAGGTTGGAAATCATTATCCGTAGAATCCTCGACCCTGACAACCAATGTGTTGTCGCCGGACTTCAGATAAGGAGTGATGTCAAAGGAGAAATGCGTGTAGCCGCCGGTGTGCCTTCCGACCTGGACATCGTTGACAATCACATCGGCCTGCCAGTCAACCGCCTCGAAGTTCAGCAGCAGACGCTTGCCCTTCCACGCCGACGGCACTCTGAACGTCGTCCTGTACCATAGGGCATCCTCTGGAGTGAATGTACGTCCTACTCCCGAAAGTGAGGATTCCACAGCGAATGGAACAAGAATCTGCCCGTCAAACTTTTCCGGGACAGCAGCGTTCTTTAGAGTTATTGAATATTCCCACAGACCGTTCAGGGATTTCCATTCGGGCCTTACCATCTGAGGGCGAGGATATTCCTTATGGACATTCTCCGGCGTGACCTCCTCGGCCCACGCCGTCCTGATGCGGTCGCCGGCAGGCGCCCAACTTTGGGCCGATACTGTTCCGGCAGTCATCAGGGACAATACCAGAGCGGTGCAAAGACAATTCTTCATTTTGATTTGTTATTTGCTATTTGTTATTTGATCAGATTCCCGAGTATGGAGCGGCTCAGTTCCCTGGTCACGGTGCGGGTAGCCGCCGAAGTGGCGCTCTTCACCACCTTGTTGCCGGTGCTTACCTTCTTGGTCTTTTGGGTCTTACCGCCGGCCACCTTGTTGGAGACAGCGGTGCCGACAGATGCGGCAACGGACGCAGTCACAGCCGTGAAAACCGCCTTGGCAAGCTTGCCGAACAGGCCGCCACCCTTGGCGGACTTATTCTCGGTCTCCTTGGCCTGTGCCTCCGCCGCGGCTTCCTCCTCGTCCTTACGGGCCTGCGCCAGCAGCACCTCGAACGCGCTCTCACGGTCAACAGGAGTGTCGTACTTCCCGTAGATTCTGGACGACTTTATCAACTGGCTTCTCTGCGAGGCGTCGATGGCTCCGATCTGGCTGAGCGGGAACAGTATTTTAGCCTTCTGGACCACCCCGGGAGCGCCTTTTTCGTCAAGGAAGGAGACCAAGGCCTCACCGGTGCCAAGGTTCATGATGGCCTCGGATGTGTCAAACGCAGGATTGGCCCTGAAAGTCTCGGCGGCCACCTTGACAGCCTTCTGATCCTTAGGCGTGAACGCCCTCAGCGCATGCTGGACCCTGTTGCCGAGCTGGCCGAGGATGCTTTCCGGAATGTCAGTCGGACTCTGGGTCACGAAATAGACACCCACACCCTTGCTCCTGATGAGTCTTACGACCTGTTCGATCTTGTCTGTCAAGGCCTTTGGCGTGTCGTCAAAGAGCATGTGCGCCTCATCGAAGAAGAACACCAACTTAGGCAGATCCATGTCACCGACCTCCGGAAGGGTTGAATATAACTCTGAAAGTAGCCAAAGAAGGAACGTGGAATATAGCTTCGGCTTCATCATCAGCCTGTCTGCGGCCAGGACGCTCATCACGCCTTTTCCTCCCTCGCAGGCCAGAAGATCCTGAATATCAAAGGACGGCTCGCCGAAGAATTGGTCAGCGCCTTCATTCTCAAGGGTAAGGATCGACCTTTGGATCGCACCGACCGAAGCGGAGGCTATGTTGCCATAGACAGACGAATATTCAGAGGCATGCGCCTGGACATAGTTCAGCATGGATCGCAGATCCTTGATGTCAAGCAGAAGCAGACCTCTTTCGTCAGCTATCCTGAACACGATGTTCAGTACCCCCTCCTGAGTGTCGTTAAGGCCAAGGACACGGCTCAAAAGCTGAGGTCCCATCTGTGAGACAGTGCACCTGAGCGGATGTCCCTGCTGTCCGAACACATCGTAGAAGCGCACCGGACAGCTTTGGAACCGCGGAGCCTCGATTCCGAACTCAGCCATCCTCTTTTCGATGAATCCGCTCAGACGCCCCGGTTGGGATATTCCCGAAAGATCCCCTTTCATGTCCGCCATGAAGCAAGGGACCCCTGCCTGGCAGAAAGTCTCGGCCAGGACCTGAAGTGTGACTGTCTTTCCGGTACCTGTCGCTCCAGCGACAAGGCCATGCCTGTTGGCCATCTTCCCGATGATGGAAAGCGGTCCGTCTTGGCAATGGGCTACCCAAAGCCCGTTCTTAGCGTCGTACATCGTTGTCAGTTTTATAGTATTGATTAATCTTCCTTACAGAAAAACGAGAAATGGACACGCCCGTACCTCTTCTCTTTCCTGAAATACGGATGGTCCGTGAATGAATGCTCATCCCCGTGCTCCAGGATGAAATAGCAACCGGGATGGAGAATGTCCGCCGAGTACACCTTGTCCGGCAATGTCTCCAGTCCGTCAAGGGCGTATGGTGGATCCGCGAACACTATATCGAACTTCTCGTGACAGATGCCGAGGAAATCAAACACGTTGTCCCTGACCATCGTGACATTGTCCAGACCAAGCCGACGGGCCTCTGTCTTGATGAACGAGGCGTTCTCCCGCGCCATCTCCACCGACCACACTCTCGCCGCCCCCCTTGAGGCGAACTCGAAAGCGACGGCCCCTGTGCCACCGAAAAGGTCAAGAACCTTCAAATCCTCAAACTCGTACTCGTTGTCAAGCACATTGAACAGACCTTCGCGGGCGAAGTCGGTGGTCGGCCTTGCATTGTAGCCGGCAGGGGGATTGACAGTTTTCCCGCGCAGTCTTCCTCCGATTATCCTCATAGCCTTTCGACAGATTTGAAATAACGGTACAGGGACATTTCCTCCTCCTCGGTCAAAGGAGTTCTGAAATAGACCGATGACACCTCCGGATTGAGTTGGAGCTTTCTCACGGCCATGAACAGGAAATATTCCGCGGTAGTGAAATCGGACGCACGGAACACGTTGGCCAAAAGCAGATTGCGACCCTGAGATATTCCAAGATGAAGATATCCCGCGGCGTAGGACGCGATGATCCTGTTATATTCATCGATGTTCTGCAGATCCTTCAGGATGTAGTACATCTCCGGCAGGACCTCCGCAGGTCTGCCATCGAAGTCAAGGACCGCCTGCGAGATTGTCCGGGACAGCATCTCTCCGATGGACAGGGAATATACCAATTCAGCGGCGTATTCCGGAAGCGAGGCATGGGAAACCTCATCGCCATCGCCTATGACAACGGTGTCGGCGAGGCTTTGCCGGGCCGTTGACTCATCAAAGAACGTTCGCGGGACCAATGCCACTTTCGGAGTGAACAGCGACACCTCCACATGCCGGTACCGCCGTTGGAACTCAGGAGCCGTGAAAACCGTGTCAGCGCCGCGCCATCCCGATTCCGTCACGGCGCCATCATCCTCCACCTTAAAAGAATATCCATTCAAGCAGACTTGAATGGATATTCCGTTTATCTTCTGTTTTGGATTCCAATCCATCTATGTCAGGTGATGACAGAGGATTACTCCCAGTTACCGACGTTGTTGTTAGGCGCGGAGACACTTCCGACCATAAGACCCTCGTAACGGCCCTGATCCTCGCACTCGGCGACTTTGTTCACAACAAGCTGATGATTCATTCCGTTAAGGATGGACTTCCAAGGCATCTTAGCCTCGAACAGCGGCACATTCACACCGGAGACCTTCTTCACGACAGCGTCCATCTCGATCTTTGTCACAGCGGCGACAGTCTCACCCTCCGCGGCGAAAGGAATCTCGTCGATCTTGTTGACATCGAAATCAGTCCTGCTGCGGAACAGGGTATCCTTGACGGCGATCTTGTTCTGGATAGAGAACACGAGTTTCTTGTCACCTTCCTGATAGAGTTTGTAAAGGCCCTCGTCGGTGATTCCCTTATGAGACTTCTTCACGTCATTGGTGTGAGCCACGGCGAGGGAGTCATCCTTTGAGCCGACCTGCATGAGAACCACCATCTCACCGTTGTTGTAGAACTGCTTGAGGGTGTCGAACGAAGCGGTGAACCTCTCGTTCACACTCTTGAACGCAACCTGGAGATCACGGATGTCCTTGAGCCTCTGGACAGCCACTTTCTGCCTGGCCTCAACTTCCTTGTTGAATCTGACAGGTTCCATGATGCCGTCATAGATCTTGTAGACTAAAAAGATCGCGCAAAGCGCGAGTACGATGCAGATGATCGTTTTCAGTGTCTTGTTCATTATTCTTTGTTTTTATGTTTTTTCTACCCATGAAAAGACTATACGTCAATTCTTGACAAAGTTAGAAAATTGATTTATGAAATGCAATATAATATTTGTAATTTTGCAGACAGCAATGAAAGACATCACAGTTTTAGACAGACTGACGGGTGGTTCATCCCGCGTCACCATCGTCGTCCACACCCATCCGGACGGGGATGCGGTCGGAAGCGGAACCGCCATGTTGGGTTATCTGACAGACATAAAGCGCAAGAACGCCGCGCTGATCGTACCGGACAGCGTCCCGGACTCCATCTCCTTCATCACGAAAGGATTCGAGCCCGGAAGTGTCATCGTGTTCGAGGATGAGAGGCTGAAAGCGGAGGAATGGATCAATTCCTGTGACCTGATCATCTGTCTGGACTGCAATTCATTCTCCAGGACAGCGGACATGGAGACTCTCCTGAGGAAATCCACGGCCCGTAAGGTTCTGATCGACCATCATCTGAACCCTGAGACAGCATCCTTTGACCTGACGTTCTCAAAGGAAGGGATATCCTCGGCCAGCGAGCTTCTGTTCTGGATCCTGATGGAGACGCCGGAGATCGAAGGAGACGCGTCTCGTCTGCCGGCAAGATGCGCCGCCTCCCTGCTTACCGGAATGACGACTGACACGAACAACTTCTCGAACTCTGTCTTTCCAAGCACGTTCGAGATGGCCTCAAGACTGATCGAAGCCGGAGTGGACCGTGACGCCATACTCGTCAGCCTGTACAACAACTACAGGGAGAACCGCCTGAGGCTCATGGGGTTCCTTATGAGCGAAAAGCTCACGATCACCCCGCGCGGCGTCGCTTTCATCATCCTGGACAAGGAGACCCAGGACAGGTTTGACTTCAAAAGAGGCGAAAGCGAAGGCTTCGTGAACATGCCGTTGTCTGTGGCGGAGGTGCGCATGAGCATATTCCTGACCCAGGAGGACGACATATTCAAAGTGTCCATCCGCTCAAAGAAGGGAGTCTCGGCGAATGACTGCGCCGCAAGATACTTCAACGGCGGCGGACATGAGCAGGCGGCCGGAGGAAAGCTCACCGCCGGGAAAGACCTGGCCTCCCTCAAGGACGCCGAGGCATACATCTTGAAAGTAACGAATGAGTTTTTTGGAATATGACAAAGAATCTCATCATACCAGCCCTGATGGGCATGGCCGCTCTTGTCTCTTCTTGCGGCAAGAGCGAGGTCGAGAACGCCTATACCCAGCAGGACAAGAACATCGAATCTCTGGTCAAATCCCTTGCTCCGGAAGAATCCGAGGCGACGGTCGATTATCTTGACGGCGTCGTAAGGGTCACCGTGAAGCACGGAGAAGGGGCCGCGCTTGAGAGCGGCGGAACCGTGTCCTTCTACTATGCGGGACACTGCATCAACAGTTCCAGCCTCAGTTCCGGGAATATGTTCGTGACCAACAGCAAAGAATTCGCCGAATCCTACAACTGGACGGTGACCGACTCCACCATCTTTCAGGTCAGCACGGTCGATCTCGCGAAGGACAACCTTGTCAAAGGCCTGAAAAAAGGCATCGTAGGGGTCAAGGCCGGAGATGAATGTTACATCATGTTCAACGGAAAGTACGGATTCGGGAAGCACACGAACGGAACCGTGCCAGGAAATTCGGCTTTGGCCTATCATTTGTGGATAAGCAGCGTCTCGAATTAATCAATGAGAAAAAAGGAAACTGTTATGAATATATCAAAGAAAGCAACTTCATCTTTGCGTTGTACGGCCGCCGTGGCCAT
This sequence comes from Alistipes sp. CAG:435, assembly GCA_000433355.1. Taxonomy (GTDB): domain Bacteria; phylum Bacteroidota; class Bacteroidia; order Bacteroidales; family UBA932; genus Cryptobacteroides. Next base: position 13,884 of record FR893142.1, read on the forward strand.
TCTTGCCTTGGCGTCATCCTGCGCGAAGGAAACCACAACCTACGAGAACGATGACGTGAAACTCTACCTGGACGCTTGGATGAGCGTGAACCATCCGGGAGTCCAGCCGACCGGCCTTGGAGTTTACATCATCGATGACCAGCCTGGCTCCGGAGAGGCTGTCACGGATGATGACTATTATTACTTCATCCGCTACACGGCCACGGATCTGAACGGAAACATCAGCGGCACGTCCGAAGAGAAAGTGGCGCAGCAGACAGGAAGCTACACGAAAGGCAACTACTATGGTCCGACAGTGGTGATGGACTCTTACTATGCCACCCAGCCGGGTGTTCTGGAAGCCATCAAGGGCATGAAGGTCGGCGGAACAAGGACAGTGGTCGTGCCTGGATGGCTCAACTCAACCATATCATCATCAACCGGCGAGAAATACTACACTACCGCTGAGGAATTCTACAAGAACAAGAGCGGGAGCAACACAATCTACACTCTTACCTTGACCGACAAGACCGACAACATCAACAAATGGGAGGTCGATTCGTTGGAAAGGTACACAGCTCGCATGATGAACGATGTTGACTCCACATTCTACGGGTACTACTACCAACAGCTCAAGGAGCCTACTGACACAACCACATTCCCGCGTGACACGACATTCTACATCAACTACATAGGGAGGCTTCTCAACGGTCAGGTGTTCGACACCACAATCGAGGACACCGCCAAGTTCTACGGAATTTACTCCTCGTCAAAGACTTACAAGCCTCAAATGGTCAAGTTGAACGAGACCTACACCGAAATCACTCTCGGAGGGTCAAGCAGTTCGGACGGAAGCACCACAATCGATGGATTCGCCTACTGCCTCTCAAAACTGAAATCCTACGAGAAAGGAATCTGCGCGTTCTACTCGGCTTTGGGCTACAAATACAGCGGCAGCGGAAACGTGATTCCAAAATTTGCCCCTTTGACTTTCGAGATCGAGATTGTTGACAAAGAAGAATAAGGAAGAATATAATGCCACAGACACAGACCGCTCCTACGGAGCTTGGAAGTGAAAGCATAGGAATATTGCTCAAGAAGTACGCAGTCCCTGGAATCATCGCCATGACTGCGTCTTCTCTCTATAATATGGTGGACAGCATCTACATCGGGCATATTCCCGGATCGGGATCGCTGGCCATCTCGGGACTTGCTGTCACGTTCCCGCTGATGAACCTCAGCACGGCGCTCGGCACTCTTGTCGGCGTCGGGGCGGCGACCATGATCTCCGTGCTGCTCGGACAGCGGAACTACAAGATCGCCAACAAGGTTCTGGCCAACGAGGTGACCCTGAACTGCATCGTCGGCCTCCTGTTCACCGTGTTCTGCCTGATGTTCCTGGATCCGATTCTCTATTTCTTCGGAGCCAGCGCCAACACGCTGAAGTACGCCAGGGACTATATGGAGATCATTCTCTACGGGAATGTCATCACTCATCTTTACTTTGGACTGAACAGCATCATCCGGTCTTCGGGCAACCCGAAGATGGCAATGGGACTGACCCTTTTCACAGTGATCCTCAACAGCATCCTGGACCCGATATTCATTTTCACGTTCGGAATGGGTGTCCGCGGAGCCGCCTTGGCGACGGTGATTTGCCAGGCTGTCTCGCTGGCATATTCAATATACTATTTCACACGGAAGGACAACGTCCTTCGTCTGCCGAAAGGGTTCTTCAGTCTTGAGTGGAGGATCGCAAAGGATTCATTGTCAATCGGTATGGGGCCTTTCCTTATGAACTCGGCCTCCTGCATCGTGACAATGTTCATCAACCAGCAGCTTCTCAAGTACGGCGGAGACCTTGCGATCGGAGCATACGGAATCATCAACAGGATCAACTTCCTGTTCATCATGGTGGTGATGGGGTTCAACCAGGGAATGCAGCCTATCGCCGGCTACAATTTCGGGGCGAGGAAATATTCAAGGGTCCGCGAGGTATTCCTGCGCACGTCAATGTGGGCCACGATCATAACCGGTTTCTGGTTCATCGCCTCGGAGTTCTTCCCGAAAGTGATGGTCAGCATCTTCACCAACGATCCAAGCCTTAAGGAGATGGCGGAGAAAGGATTGAGAGTGATGAACCCGGTTGTGCTGATCGTAGGCTGGCAGATGGTATCGACCAACCTGTTCCAGAGTCTCGGAATGGTCCGGAAGTCAATATTCCTGTCCCTCAGCCGCCAACTGCTTTACCTTGTGCCACTGCTGTACCTGATGCCGCTGTTCTTTGACATTCATGGAGTGTTCGCGGCGTTCCCTATCTCCGATGCGCTGGCCTGCGTCACGACATTGGTCATGATCGGCAATCTCATGCGCAAATTCAGCAGACTCAAGGACGGGGACGAGCCAACGATCCTTGGAAGCGCGATCTCTTAAAAACTAATGAATATGAACGGACAAAACACAATAATCAACATCGGACGCCAGTTCGGGAGCGGCGGAAAGCTCATCGCGTTAAAAATAAGCGAGACTCTGGGCGTCCCGGTCTATGACAACGAGTTGATCTCCAAGGCAGCCGACGAGAGCGGTTTCAGCAAGGAACTGTTCGAGCGCAGCGACGAGAAAAGAAGCATATTCAACATCTCATCATTCTTCGGGACCGGAAGGTTCGGCGGCGCGCAAAACTACGTCGGTGACAATGAGCTTTTCAAAATCCAGAGCGAGGTCATCAGGAACATCGCGGCGAAAGGTCCGGCGATTTTCGTAGGCAGGTGCTCCAACTACATCCTCAGGGACTCTAAATGCCTGGATGTCTTCGTCTGCGCGCCTTTGGAGGACCGTGTGAAAAGGGTCTCCGAAAGATTGGGAATCAGCCCGGAGGAGGCCCGCACCAGAATCGGAAGACAGGACAGGACCAGGGAGACCTACTACAATTTCTTCACTTTCGGCAACTGGGGAGCGGCGTCTGACTATGACCTCTGCATCGACTCCTCGATTCTCGGAATAGACGGGACAGCCGATTTCATCATCGACTTCGGAAGAAAGGCCGGACTGATCTAAGAATATGTCGGATTCCAGAACAAAAAGGTTGATCCTCACTTGCGCGGCGGGACTGTCTGTCCTGCTGGTCGTCATCATAGCCGGTAAGTCAGCGTTCGGCAAGCGGATGGATAAGGAAACTGAATCGTGTCCTGTGCCGGTAAACCTCAACGAAACCCTTACAAACGAGATGTCAGACACGTCCTGCCTGGCCGGGTTCGATAAGATAGTCAAGGACTACCTGACTTACTGGGGAATACACGGAGCGTCCCTCTCGGTCATGAGAAACGACTCCCTGCTCTTCGCCAAAGGCTACGGGGAGGCCGACACCGACAAGAAAATGGGGCCCGGGAATATTCTGAGGATGGCGTCCGTCTCCAAGCTGGTGACAGCTGTGGGAATTATGGTTCTTCAGGAAAGAGGACTGCTGAGCATCAAGGACCACGTGTTCGGGCCGGATGGAATCCTGAACGACTCAGCCTATGTCGCCGCCATAAAAGACACCTTATACAATAGGATTACGGTTGAAGACCTTCTGCGTCACAAGGGTGGTTTCTCCAAACGTGGCGGAGACCCGATGTTCTCGACCCGCTGGATAATGATGCAGAACGGCTGGAAGGAGGTTCCCACACAGGAGCAACTGATGGAGCTCCAGCTCAAAAGGCGGGTGAGATTCATTCCTGGCACCGCTCAGGAATATTCAAACTTCGGCTATCTGGCTCTTTCCATGGTGATTGAGAAGGTCAGCGGGATGGACTATGAGACCTTTATGCAGGAAAATGTGCTGCGGCCAATCGGATGCGTTGATTTCCATATCGCCGGCAACTACTACAAGCACAAGCTCCCCAACGAGACACGCTACTATGTCCAACACGATGACGAGCCGGCGGAGGAGTTCAACAACAGCGGCCGTAAGGTCATCCGCTGCTACGGCGGCAACAATGTGACTGGTCTTTCCGGAGCGGGAGCCTGGGCGGCATCGACACCGGAACTGGCACTGCTCGTAGCCTCGATCGACGGCAGACCGGAAGTGCCTGACATCATCAGCAAGGAAAGCGTGGATCAGATGACTGAATATTTCGACGAGAGCACCTACTCGCTCGGTTGGAACGACACCAAGGACGGTTACTGGACACGTACCGGGACATTCGCCGGGACAAGCGCGCTGATCAAGTACTTCCCTGACGGGGAATGCTGGATATTCATTTCCAACACAAGCACTTACAAAGGGCCGGGGCTCGCGCGGCACACGGCGGAGCTTTTCGACAAGCTCAGAATGAAATATTCCTCGAAGTTTCCTCCGAGGAATATGTTCTATCCGCCTCATCAAAATACTTCAAGTGATGAGGAATGGTTTGATTATTAATACTACTTGTTGACAAACATCACAGCCTCCGCGATGGAGTTCAGCTTGGTGTCAACGCTGTCGGCACGGCTTGCGAGCACGCAAGGGACAGTCGTTCCGACGAGCATTCCAGCCTGCTTCACACCAGTGGCGAGTTTGGAGTTTGTCTTCCAGAACACATTGGCGGACTCGATGTTAGGGAACTCAAGACAGTCAGCGTCACCGGCAACCGGGCTGACAAGTTTCTTGATCTCCACAGACTCCTTGTCGATCGCGACATCCAGAGCCAGAGGGCCGTCAGCGACACAGCCCTTGATCTGTCCGCGGTCAACCATCTTGGCGAGAGCGGCGGCCTCCATGCAGGCAGGCATGGAATCAAGCACCTGCTCGGATGCGGCGATGAACGCAAGCTTAGGCTTTGAGATGCCGAATGACTTGGCCACTCCGATGAGATAACCGGCGATCTTCACCTTCTGGCGGAAGTCAGGAAGAGGAATCACGGCCATGTCTGACAGGAAGAGGAGTTTGTGATAGTTAGGGCTTTCAATGACTCCGACGTGGCTGAGCACGCCCTTCTGAGGAAGAAGTCCGGTCTCCTTGTTGAGAATAGCGCGGAGGAACTTGTCCGTGGAGCAAAGCCCTTTCATCAGGACATCGCCCTCACCATCGTGAACAAGCTGAACGGCCTTTGAGACAGCCTTGAGTTCAACCGGCTCGTTGACAATCTCGAAGAGTTCGATGTCGATGTCGTTCTTCTGGCAGGTCTCTCTGATGAGTTCCTTGTCACCTACAAGGGTGACTTTCACGAAACCTAACTCCGAAGCCTTGGCGCAAGCCACAATTGTGTGCTCATCAACAGCCCAGGCGGCCACCAATCTTTTGCATACGCCCTTCTCTTTGAGTTCGGCGAATACGTCAGCGAATTTTGTGATCATGATATTTCTTTTTTTAGATTGATTCTATTCATCCATGCTCTGCACGAGGTGCATGGTGTCGCGCGCGATGACGAGTTCCTCGTCGGTGGTGACAAGGGCGACCTTGACCTTGGAATCCGGCAGGGAGATCACCGTGTCAACTCCCCAGGCGGTGTTGGCCTCGTAGTCGAATGCAAGTCCGAGATAGGTGAAGTTCTCGCAGACCCTGCGGCGCAGACGGCTGTTGTGCTCGCCGATACCGCCGGTGAAGAAGATGGCGTCAACTCCGTTCATCTCGGCGGTGTAGGCTCCGATGTACTTGATCATCTGGAATGTCAGCATCTTGAGTACAAGCTTGGCCTGGCGGTGGCCGTTGTTGGCGAGCTCGTCCAGCTCACGGGCGTCGGATGTCTTCTGTGAGACTCCGAGGAAACCGCTCTTCTTGTTCACGATGTCGTACATCTGATCAGGAGTGAGATTCTCCTTCTTCATCATGTAGAGGACGGCGTTTGCGTCCACGTCGCCGCAGCGGGTCCCCATGACCAGACCCTCAAGCGGAGTGAGACCCATAGAGGTGTCGATTGACTTTCCGTTCACGATAGCGGTGATGGAGCTTCCGTTACCGATGTGGCAGGTTATGATCCTTGAGTTGTTCAGATCAAGGCCGACCATCTCAGCGCCCTTCTTTGCCACGAACTGATGGCTCGTTCCGTGGGCGCCGTAGCGGCGGATGTGGTACTTGTCATAATATTCATAAGGGAGGCCGTACATGTAGGCGTAAGGCGGCATCGTCTGATGGAAGGCGGTGTCGAACGTCACGACCTGAGGCACTGAAGGCAGAACCTCCTGGCAAGCCCTGATACCAAGCAGGTGGGCCGGGTTGTGGAGAGGGGCGAAGTCGCAGCAGAAGTCGATCTTCTTGATGACATCCTCGTCCACGATGGCGCTTCCGGAGAAGAAATCGGCACCCTGCACGATTCTGTGGCCGACAGCCTCAATGTCGTCGAATGACTTGAGGACACCGCGGTCCTTGTCGATAAGGGCATCAAGCACAATCTGCATTCCGACCGTGTGGTCAGGGACAGGAAGATCCTTCACAACCTTCTCCTTACCCGCCGGAGTGTGCTGGAGCCTTCCGCATTCAAGGCCGATTTTCTCAACTATACCTTTGGCCAAAAGGGAGTAAACGTCATCGTTCTTCATGTCAAGCAGCTGGTACTTGATCGAAGAGCTTCCGCAATTGATAACAAGAATAATCATTCCGTTTGAAATTTATGTAATTATGCTGACAAAGATACGAAATTTATAACTATTTTTACCGCATATCAAGGAACTGTGTGATGAATGAGGCGAGAGATATCGTAGGGATAAGTGTTCCTTTCACGGCCGGGGTCGCGATGGGGGTGGTTCTGTACCCTCTTCTTTCCGGAGGACTGCCGTTCATCACTAGTTCGACTCTCCTTGTTCTCATTTGTATAACAACCTTATTGGTTCGCTTCGGCAAGCTCAGCGACCGGAGCGGAAAGCGGTTGGTGAGCCTGTCGAACCTACCGCGTCTCGGCAGGCTGACGCGCTTAGGCAGGCTCAGCGGCCGGCGGATATTCTTTGCGGGAATATTCATAGTCACGGGAATATTCTGCTCGTTGAATTATCACATCGCAAGCGGGATTCCTGAATATGAAAGCGGATTCATCGGTTCGGCGGCGGCCAATGCCGTCGGTACACTGCAGAACGTCATTGACAATATACCTTACCCGTCCGAGACCAGCGGCCCACTGGTGAAAGCCCTGCTGACCGGCGACAAAAGCGACCTGACGAAAGAGATCACGGGAATATTCAGGGACAGCGGTGCCTCGCATATCCTCGCACTCTCAGGGCTGCATCTCGGTGTGCTTTATATCCTCCTTGCAAGGCTGACCGCACCTTTAGGCAATAGCCCGTGGATCAGAAGGTTGAGATATTCATTGATCATCGTGGCCGCACTTTTCTACTCCATTATGACCGGTGCCACGCCTTCGATCATCCGCGCATTCCTGTTCATCACCATCAACGAGACCGCCAAGCTGCTTGGACGGAAAAGGGAGCCGGTCAGGGTTCTGCTGGCCGCTCTGACCATCCAGCTCGCCCTGAAGCCGGATGTCATCACCTCAGTGGCGTTCCAGCTGTCCTATATGGCGATGGCGGGAATATTCCTGCTCTTCCCTACCCTTGATCGGATCTATCCCGCACCAAACGGTTCTAAATTATCCAGATTCAATCCTTTACGGAAAATATGGAGCGCGGCGATGCTGTCAATCTCCTGCCAAGTTTTCACCGGCCCGCTGGCGTGGTACCATTTCCACACTTTTCCCAAGTACTTCATTCTGACCAACCTGATCGCACTGCCACTGACAAGCGCGATCATAACCCTTTCCGTGGCCACAATCGCGCTGTCTTTCCTTGGAATATGTCCGGAGCCGCTGGTGATCCTCAACGATCACGCGATGCAGGCTCTGGTTTTTTGCCTGGAAATCATTTCCGGGCTGGATAATCCTTAACCTATTCTTTAGTAACATTCAAAAAATAACCTGCATCATCTTAAGGAATCTTTTCGGTCTAGATCTCTTTTCTCATCAGTCATGTGCCACCGGCACACTCCTTCTTCAAAAAAAGATCTATCCTCGAAAATCTTCTCTTAATCTGAAGCAACTTATTTTTTTCATGTTACTTAACGTCTGCCAGATGAATCTTAGTCGTCCTGATTCCATAGAAGCAGACGACAATGAAGCAGATAAACGGCAGGATAAACGAAGCGTTCACAGCCGGCAGGAAACCGATCGTGCCCTTGTCGATGATCCAAGCCTGGAGCGGAGGAAGCACAGAGCCACCCAGAATGGCCATAATGAGGCCGGCGGCACCGAACTTGGCGTCATCCCCGAGCCCTCCGAGGGCGATTCCGTAGATCGTCGGGAACATCAGCGACATAAACCCGCTGACAGCCACAAGGCAATAAAGCCCGAGCCTGTTCTGCAGGAATATCACGCCGGCAGTGGCGATCATTCCTCCTATAGCGAAGATTGTCAAGAGTTTGGACGGTTTCAGATATTTCATCAGCCAAGTGCACAGGAAGCGGCAGGTCACGAACAGGATCATCGCCGCGATGTTGTACTTCTGCGAAAGCACCTCGGCCGCCTGCTCGTCCATTCCCTCGGCCATAAACACTCTTGTGCCGTACTGGATGATGAATGTCCAGCACATAATCTGCACACCGACATAGAAGAACTGAGCGATCACTCCCTCCCAGTACCGAGGCCTGTGAAGCAGGCGGTTCAGAACCGGGCCGATGTTCATCTCGTGATCATTGTCGGCGTTCTTAGGCATCTTCGCGAAAAGTATCAAGACGAACATCACGATGATGACAAGGCCGACAACCCAGTAAGGTCCCGTAAGCACATTGAGATCAGCCTGTTTCATCGCCTCGAAGCTCGCATCGTCCAGAAGCGCCCGCTCGGCCGTGCTGGCCGGATGCAGCCTCGCCTGGATGAAGTTCATCGCCACGTACATTCCCATCAGCGAGCCGATCGGATTGAAGCACTGAGCGAAGTTCAGACGACGGGTCGAAGTCTCCTCCGTTCCCATACTCAGGATGTACGGATTGCAGCTGGTTTCAAGGAAAGACAGACCGCAAGTCATTATGAAATATGCGATAAGGAAAAAGCCATAGACACCGACAGATTTGGCCGGAAGGAACAGCAGAGCCCCGAGCGCATAGAGTCCAAGCCCGACAAGAACGCCAGCCTTGTAGGAGAATTTCCTGATGAACATCGCCGCCGGAAGAGCCATACAGAAATAGCCGCCGTAGAATGCCACCTGGACCAGAGAGCCCTGCGTCACACTCATTCTGAATATCTTGGAGAATGCCTTGACCATCGGGTTGGTGATGTCGTTGGCGAATCCCCACAGGGCGAAACAGGTCGTTATGAGAATAAAAGGCAGGACGTAGCTTACTCCGCCTGCCTTTAAGATTGAATCCTTCTCCTTCATATTCAAGGATTACTTGTAGATCGGACCGAAGTTCGCGCAGGCACGGAAGTCCGCACCCTCCTTGTCCATTCCGAACGCGTTCCAAGCCGCCGGACGGAATATCTTGGCATCGTCCACGTTGTGCATGCAGACAGGGATGCGGAGCATAGAGGCCAAGGTGATGAGGTCAGCGCCGATGTGTCCGTAGGAGATCGCTCCGTGATTGGCGCCCCAATTGTTCATCACGCTGTAAACGTCCTTGAAGGCATCCTTCTTAGGGTCAAGGCGTGGGGTGAACCAGGTTGTAGGCCAGGTAGGGTCGGTACGCTTGTCGAGAACGGCGTGGATCTCAGGATCGATGTCCACAACCCATCCCTCGGCGATCTGGAGAACCGGTCCGAGCCCGTCCACGATGTTGATTCTCGCCATTGTTGCAGGGAAATCTCCCCTTGACACGAAATGGATGCTGAATCCGCCGCCACGGAAGTAGTCCCTGTCGGCCGGCATCCATTGCGAGTGCTCAAGGCAGCGCTTCTCGTCCTCCTCGGTCATCTCCCAGAACGGCTTCATAACCGGATTACCCTCTGCGTCAGAGCTTTGTCCGCAGCCGTCCATAGTCGTGGCTCCGGAGTTGATGAGGTGGATGATTCCAGGGGCGGCCTTGCCGGTGAGTTCCTTGCCGGTCACCCTCTTGACAGCCTCAGGGCTCCAGTACGTCCTCACATCGGAGAAGATCTGAGGCCGGTTGGTCAGCAAGTGCGCCATAAGCATAGCCGTGCCGTTGAGCGAGTCGTTCTCTGTGGCAAGAATCGAAGGCTCCCTGCGGCCGTTCCAGTCGAAATTGGTGTTCAGAAGGGTCTCCGTGAAGTCCCCGTTAGGCATCCAGTCGGTCCACTGACGCTGTCCCTGGAAACCTCCGGCGATGGCGTTGTGCCCAAGAGCCTCCTCCTTGAATCCCATCTCGCGGAGCTTAGGGTTGCCGTGCATAAGATCCATCACGATGATGGTCATCTTCACCACGAATTCCCAATCCTTGTCCTTCTGCTCACGGGTCTTTTGCTTGCCTTCAGGGTTCTTGTCCCAACCCTCGTTAGGCATACAGTATTTCTTGACCCAGGCCATAGCCTTCTCGAACTCCTCAGGGTCGTATATTCCAAGATCCATACGCCTCAGGATCTCGACCTCATCTACACTTTCATTCCTCATTCCCAGATACTTCTGGAAGAAGTTGGTGTCCACGATGGAGCCGGCGATGCCCATCGTAACACTGCCGATCGAAAGGTAAGACTCCCCTCTCATCTCCGCCACCGCGACAGCGCCGCGGGCGAAACGGAGAATCTTCTCGGCCACATCCTCCGGGATCGAGTTGTCATCGAGATCCTGGACATCGTGACCGTATATTCCGAAAGCAGGAAGGCCCTTCTGTGCGTGCGCGGCAAGCACGGCGGCGAGGTAAACCGCACCAGGACGCTCCGTGCCATTGAATCCCCATACAGCCTTCGGCCAGTAAGGGTTCATATCCATGGTCTCGGAGCCGTAGCACCAGCAGGATGTCACGGTGATTGTTCCGCCGACACCCTCGCGCTCGAACTTCTCGGCGCAGGCGGCGCTCTCAGCCACACGGCCGATCGTACCGTCAGCGATGACACACTCCACCGGAGTGCCGTCGGTATATCTCAGATTGGAGGAAATGAGGGCGGCGACATTGGCCGCAAGGGTCATTGTCTTTTCCTCAAGACTTTCACGTACACCGCCTTGACGGCCATCTATGGTCGGACGGATTCCTATTTTAGGATGCTTCATAATATTGGATGTTTTAATGTTAATGTCGTTTCAAAGCGCATCCGCAACCGAATGCGTAAGCGTAAATTTACGAATATTATCTGAAAATCGAATGCATAACCCGAATAAACTCTCGGTTGCTCCCTCTTATCAATGACGATATTCTTTCCGCGGCCGGTCTGTCAGGATTCTTCCAAGCAGGAAGATCCGGTTTCCTGCCGGTGCGCGCCAGAATCCCCGGAGCGATGACTCGGGCGACTCCGGCTTTCGCCACCTTGGCTCCACAACCATAGTCAAGAAGATTGGGCCGGAATATATCAGACGGATTTTCAAGATGCCTGACGGCGTATTCAGGGACTAGTGTGAGCGTCATGTCGTAAAGATGGCAAGGAACAGGGATGACCGGATCCGGTTCCAGAAGCCTTCCATGACGGGATCTGCCACCGGAGAGCAGGTTGCCAGACAAGTCGGAGACAGTGCCGGCTATCACGGCCTTATGACGCAGGAAGAATGAATTCTCGAAGAACGATGCGAAAGCCCCTTCCTCCAACCTGAGGTCTGAATCCATCCAAAGGTAAAAGTCGAAGCCGATCCCCAAAACCTTTTCCCAAACCTTCTGATACCCACCTACTCCCTCATCATTCAAAAAAGTGGTGAATGAATATCCTCCCGTGGCCGTCAATGCTTCCGTCTGTCTTTGACATTCCTCAAGGCAAGCGGTGGCGCCATCCTTGCCATCATCGGTAAGGGTTATGAGAAGAGCCACGTTCATATTCCTAAGAATCCAGTTTGAGCACAGCCATGAAGGCGCTCTGCGGCACCTGAACCGTACCGATCTGGCGCATCCTCTTCTTGCCTTCCTTCTGTTTCTCAAGAAGTTTCCTCTTACGGGTCACATCGCCGCCGTAGCATTTCGCGGTCACATCCTTGCGGACCTGACGCACGGTCTCACGGGCGATGATCTTCGCCCCGATGGCCGCCTGGACCGCGATATCGAACTGCTGGCGAGGGATCAACTCCTTGAGCTTCAAGCAAATCTTACGTCCGAATTCGTAGGCGTGATCCTCGTGGATAAGGGTAGAAAGCGCATCCGCCGGGTCTCCGTTCAGAAGGATGTCCAACTTGACCAGCCTTGCTGTGCGGAAATCCGTGACGTGATAGTCAAACGACGCGTAACCCTTTGAGACAGACTTCAATTTATCATAGAAATCGAACACGATCTCGGAAAGCGGCATATCATAGGTGAGCTCGACCCTGTCGGAAGTGATGTAGTGCTCTCCGATCAGTGTTCCCCTCTTGTCCATGCACAGTTTCATAATCGCCCCGTAGAAATCCGTCTTGGAGATGATCTGGGCCCTGATGAAAGGCTCCTCGATGTGATCGATCAGCGTAGGGGCCGGAAGGCCGGACGGATTGTGCACGTCAAGCACCTCCCCCTGAGTGGTATATACTTTATAGGAAACGTTAGGGACTGTCGTGATGACATCCATGTTGAACTCTCTGAAAAGACGTTCCTGCACGATCTCAAGGTGAAGAAGTCCGAGGAATCCGCAACGGAAACCGAATCCGAGGGCAAGCGAAGACTCCGGCTCATAGACAAAGGAGGCGTCATTGAGCTGGAACTTCTCCAGCGTCGCCCTAAGTTCCTCAAACTTGTCAGCCTGAACAGGATACATACCGGCGAACACCATCGGTTTCACCTCCTCGAATCCCGCGATGGCGGCGGCGCAAGGCCTGGCGGAATGGGTTATTGTGTCACCCACCTTGACCTCCACAGCCCTCTTGATTCCGGAGATGATGTAGCCCACGTCCCCGGTCGAGACCTTGCCGGTAGGCTGGAGCTTCATCTTGAGCACACCGACCTCCTCGGCGTCATATTCCTGTCCCGTAGCGACAAACTTGACCTTGTCGCCTGTGGAGATGGATCCGTTCAGAACCTTGAAATAGGCGATGATTCCCCGGAACGGATTGAACACCGAGTCAAAGATCAACGCCTGCAGCGGAGCGTCTGGATCCCCGTGCGGAGCCGGAATCCTCTCCACAATCGCGTCCAGAAGCGGCGGAATCCCTTCTCCCGTCCTCGCGGAGACTTTGAATATATCGTCGTGGTCACAGCCCAGAAGATCGACTATCTGGTCGGCCACAATCTCCGGCTGGGCGGAATCCATGTCTATCTTGTTCATCACCGGGATGATCTCAAGTCCATGATCCACAGCCAGATAGAGATTGGAGATCGTCTGTGCCTGGATTCCCTGTGACGCATCGACAACCAGCAACGCCCCCTCGCAGGAAGCGATCGAGCGGGAGACCTCGTAGGAGAAATCCACGTGCCCCGGAGTGTCGATCAGGTTAAGGACATATTTCTCACCTTTATAAATATATTCCATCTGGATGGCGTGGCTCTTGATGGTGATTCCTTTCTCCCTCTCCAGATCCATGTCGTCCAGCACCTGCGCCTCCATATCCCTGGAAGACAGAGTCTTTGTCAGTTCGATAAGCCTGTCGGCAAGTGTGCTCTTCCCATGGTCGATGTGAGCGATGATGCAGAAATTCCTGATATGCTTCATATAACGTGTCGTTCAATTGCAAGTAACGGGACAACCGCCCGCATGTTCCTAAGTATAATTGCAAAAATAAGCAATTTGTCGTACATTTGAAAGATTGAATACAATCAGGATGACTGACGAGGAGATTATCGGGCTTTACCGGAACGGCCAGGACGAAAGAGCGTTCAAAGAGATAGTCGCGGCTTACAGCGAGCGGCTATATTGGCACGTCCGCAGGTTCGTCTGCTCGCACGAGGACACCGACGACCTCCTCCAGGAGATATTCATAAAGATCTGGTCAGCCCTTCCTTCGTTCAGAGGAGACTCCAGGCTGTTCACATGGATCTACAGGATAGCCACCAACGAGACATTGAACTGGCTTCACAAGCAAAAGGTCCGCGCCATCCTCAAGTTCGAGAGCATCGACACGGAACTGGCCGACAAGATTGACGACGATCCGTACTTCAACGGCGACGAGGCCCAAAGGCTCCTCTTCAAAGCCATCGCCAGACTTCCTCAAAAACAGAAATCGGTGTTCTGCCTGCGATATTTCGACGACCTGTCCTACGAGGAGATCTCCGAGATCCTTGGGACATCAGTCGGGGCCCTGAAAGCCTCCTATCATTTCGCCTCCGAAAAAATCCGCGCGGAACTTCAGAATCAGATTAAACCTTGATGTTGACAATCTGTCAAAGATAACGTGATGCAAAAGAGAAACGACATATTCAATGGCACAGGGAAGGCGGCCTTCAAAGTTCCGGAAGGGTATTTCGAGGAACTCAAGGCCCGTCTTGACACCATACCTGCCATGAATCAGACGATCAGTCCGATGCAGCGCATGAAGCCGTACCTTGTACTGGCCGCATGCTTCCTGGCCATACTGATGATAGGGAATGCCATCCTCAGCGGCACGGCGGAGAAAGGCGCGGCAAGCGACCTTTACAACGAGTTCGCCTACATAAGCCTGCTTCAGACCAATGAATATCTCCATGCGGATGGCGCTGAGCAAGACACTATCTCCAACGAGGATGTGGTCAACTACCTGATTGATTCGGGCACTTCCGCCGAATTGATTGAATATGCCGGACTTATAGCGAAAAAATAGATTTGACATGAAACGAATATTATTGATACTCACAGTCCTGATTTCCGCGCTTCCCGGCTTGGGGGCGCAGGACAAAGGCAAGAAGGACTGTCACGACAAGTGGAAGGCCGAGAAAATCGCCTATCTTACCGACGCGTTGGATCTGACAAGCGCCGAGGCTGAGAAGTTCTGGCCGGTCTATAACAAATGCGAACGAGAGAAGAGAAACTCTTTCAAAGTGTCCATGGACGCCTACAAAGCTCTTGACGAAGCAATCAAGGCCGGGAAAGGTGACAAAGAAATCAACACTTTGTTGGATAAATACATTGAATCCCAGAATTGTGGCAAGGATATTGATAGTAAATATGTCTTGGAGTACCGAAAGATACTTCCCGGCAAGAAGGTGGCGAAGTTGTATATCGCGGAAGAGTCGTTCCGCAGGCAACAGATTCATAAACTGAACAAGGATAATAAGAATGAAAAAAGATAACAGATTATTTTTTTGGTCAATTGGTTAATGGTTAGTTTGGTTACAGATAATAATCTGTTACGAGGGAGACTTGCTGGGAAGTACGTCTCCCTCTTTCGTTTAAAAGAGTCAGGAGCTCCTCCTGAGGAGAATCCCCGAACTTTCCCTTACGTCCGAACTGAACAATCAACCGCGACACCGGCTTACGTTCCACAGTCCTGATTCTCAAAATCTTCCACGGTACGAATCCGCACATCCTGGCGTGCCTGAACAACGCTTTCTCCTGGTCGGAAGGCAGGATCATCGACACACGGCCATATTCACTGAGGACTTCGGAAGCATATTCAAGAATTTCCCGATAGGAGAGAGGTTCCGCCCCGGCAGGATCTTCCGGGTCTCCAGTGTGGCGGGCGGTGTTGCGCCTGGCCTCGGGTGCCTGGAGCGAATTGTCGTAATAAGGTGGATTAGAGACGATAAGGTCATAGCACTCACCGCTGTTCGCTTCCTTGAAAGCCGCCAATCCGATATTCACTGACTCAAGATGATCCCGCCAAGGGGACTGATCGAAATTCTCGGCCGCCTCCTCCGCTGACGGAGTGTCAATGTCTATTCCTTGAATATGCCAGTCCGCGCCGGAGCATTCAGTCTCAAGGCGCTGGGCTATCATCAGAGCCACCGTCCCAGTGCCTGTGCCGACATCAAGGACACGCCTGTCATTTGGCAGCACAGTTGTGGCGGCCCCGAGAAGCACCCCGTCAGTATTGACCTTCATCGCGGAACGCTCGTTGCGGACACTGAATCTCTTGAAACGGAATACGCTCATAATGAATATGTCCGGTCGTTCTATTCCTCAACGAACTGCCCGTCACGCATAAACAGGGACCTGTCACACATCCGCGCGAGGTCAGGATCGTGTGTCACAATGACAATCGTCTGGCCGTAGCGCTGCCTCAGATCGAAGAACAGCTGGTGGATCTCGGCCTTGGTCTTCGAGTCCAGATTGCCGGATGGCTCATCGGCGAACAGGATCGCCGGCTCATTCACAAGGGCTCTGGCTATGGCGACCCTCTGCTGCTCGCCTCCGGAAAGCTCGGACGGCTTGTGCTCCATCCTCTCTCCAAGCCCCATATCCTTCAGGAGTGCGGTGGCGGCGGCCTTGGCATCCTTGTCCGAACGTCCGGCGATGAAGGCCGGGATCATCACGTTCTCCAGGGCGTTGAACTCAGGTAAAAGGTGATGGAACTGGAAAACGAACCCGATGCGGCGGTTCCGGAAAGCCGAAAGGTCCTTGCCGCTCAGATGCAGCACGTCAGTCCCGTCAATCTCCAGAGAGCCGGAGTCAGGTGTGGACAATGTGCCCAAAATCTGAAGCAATGTGGACTTTCCCGCGCCTGACGCGCCCATAATCGACACGACTTCTGATTTATCAACCTGAAAATCGACTCCTTTAAGAACCCTAAGATTCCCGAAAGATTTTTCTATGCCCTTAGCCTGAATGATCATAATCCAAAACTTCTTGTGTTTCTCCTGAAAGTCCAAAACCGTGCGTCGTCACACTTACAGAGGTGGTCAGACAATGGATTTTGAATATTTCCTTTCAAAGATAACAGATTTTTTCAAAAAAGTTTTGCGAATTTCAAAAAAAGGCATAACTTTGCAGTCCTTTCCAATGAGAAGGCTTGAAAGAGCGATTGTCAGGAAAGGCCTGAGGGGTTAACCCGAAGGAATGTTATCGGGGTGTGGCGCAGTTGGCTAGCGCATCTGGTTTGGGACCAGAGGGTCCAGTGTTCGAGTCACTGTACCCCGACAGACAAAAGAAGCGACCGGAATTCGGCCGCTTTTTTGTTATTACTGATCAAAGCCTTCCAGTCAACGGAAGAATAATCCGCTACGGTACCGGCCTTATCCCAAAGGCCGGAACGCAACAAGTCGAAAAACAGGTCATCTTTCGGGATATTCATAAAAAAAGTTTTTGCGTTTGAAACAATAGGCGCATTCCGAAGTAGCCGTTTTACTTCCAGACCCCGTCACGGCACACTCTTGCAGCTTCGGCTTCAGGACGGCACCCCATCGAATAGATCGGAACCGAAGTGGCGATTCCGGAGGCGACCGGTGTCAATGCATCCATGATCCGACGTTCCCAACGAACAGATGAGACAGCGCTGATAAAACCGGCGTAGGCGTAAATCCCGTTCAACCTTGAGATGCTGTTGAGCGGCGCCTGCCTGAGACAGACAATGGCCTTGACCGGAACCCTCACATTACGATAGCAGGGAGTCTTCCCGCTCCATGGAGTGCCATAGACGAACAATTTCCCGTCTTCAAGTCTCAAGACCGGATTGTCATCATTGACCAACGTGGTTCCAGGAATATTCTCGAGCCACAGGCGGCTGTGGGTGCTTTTACCGGTTCCGCTGGGGCCAAGGAACATCACTGCCTCTCCATCCAGAGAGACCACCGAGGAGTGCATCAGCAAGACTGAATGCGCGGGAGAGTTGTAGGAGAACATCATCCGCAGGAGCACGTCCATCATGTATGTCACCTTGTAGGCTGTCATTCCCGGTTCCGGATAATAGTCTCCGACAGTGCTGTCGTTGGAAACCAACAACCTTCCCAAGGACGGACTGGATTCGGTGCTGACCTCGAACCATGTCCCTTCAGGACGGCGGTAAACCTTGAAGTACGGCTGTGAGTCTTTGACATCCATGATCAGGCCTTCCCCCTGCCCCCGCGTCGAAAGGTTCACTTTCAGGCGCATGGATGACCAGACGGAAAGTCACATCCGCCTCTTGTCCGATGAAGAACGGTTCAAGCATGGAAAGATCCAGCATGTTGGCGTCAATGTCAGGGATGAGTTCTCCACGCCCCTGCACAAATGTCCTGAAAGGCACCTTGTCCCCGGCCCTTACCGGAAGAACCGGCAAGACATCACCTGCCGCAGCCAGCGCTATCCGCTTCCGGACCGGTTCAGTGTACTCCATAGGGATCCATGGAGACCTCAGTTCAAGAGCGAACGCCACTTCGCCGACACGGTAAACCCTGATTGTTGAAGTGGACATATCACTCGAGGACACCGTTTTCCTTCAACCGGGAGCACATCGCCTTGACATCAGACAGGGCCACCTCCGGAGAGACATCATACTTCCCGCACAAGAGGCTGACAAGCGACTCCTCCGTAAAGTCCGATGAGCCGACAGATTCCAACAGGTATGCAGCGGAATCATTCAACCTGATCAACTTGTTGAAATTCACAAAGTCACTTCCCTCCCCGGAAAGGACCTTCTCACCGCAAATCTCGCGGATGACAAATCCATTCTTCACTTTCATGTGGCAGCTTTCTTAAGGTCAGTAATCCTTAAAAAATAACTTGGTAATCTTTGATTGTCTTTTCGGTCCAGATGTCTTTTCTCATCAGTCATGTGCCACCGGCACACTCCTTCTTCCAAAAGAAATCTATCCTCATAAAATCTGACACAAAATTTAGTTCAACTTATTTTTTTCATGCTTACTTAATGGCAAAGTCAACGATTTTTTCAATACTTTTGCAAAGAAACAAGTCAATGACACGATGCTATAAAGGCTCAAAATGGAAAAAATGACCGTCAACAACGAAGCTTATTTCGGGAATGTCATCACATTGCTGCGCAAAGGCAAGAAAGTGACGATTCCCGTGAAAGGGACAAGCATGCTGCCCTTCATCGTGGGCGAGGTGGATCTTGTCGTGCTGGAAGGCGTGGAGGCGGCCAGCCCGGAAAACTTGCCCCACCGCAACGCGGCCAAGGGGGACATCGTGCTTTTCCGGGTGAACAATCATTTCATCCTTCACCGGATATTGGAGTTTGACGCGAACGGCGTCGCGGTGATCCAAGGCGACGGTATCCTCAGGGCAAAGGAGCATTGCGGAAGAGATGGAATATTCGGACGCGTGGTGTCGGTTCTGAAACAAGGGAAGCATCCTGTTGACGTGGAGTCCAATGGCTATCGCCTGAAAATCAGGCTTTGGCTGATGGCCGCCCCTTTCCGCCGCATATTGCTCGGGGTCTGGAGACGCTTGTTCCTCACTTCAGCGAGGAAGGCGTGATTCTCAGAACAGATGTGCAGATTGACGCGATTTCCTCTCTATGGGTGATGATTATGAGGGTTTTGTCCTGAACCTGCCCTGAAAGCCTTTCCAACAGGATCTTTTCCGTCTCTATGTCCAAGGACGAGGACGGTTCGTCAAGCAGGAGGATTCCGCCTGGACGGAGCAATTCTCGGGCAATGGCGATCCTCTGGGCCTGTCCTTCACTCAATCCCACGCCATGCTCGCCGCATCTGGTGTCAAGGCCATCAGGCAGATCCATGACAAAATCCGCCGCGGCCAGATGAAGGGCCCTTGAATATTCCTCATCACCCGCATCCGGATTTCCCATGCGAAGATTGTCCCGGATGGTTCCGCTGAACAAGGTGTTCCCCTGCGGGACATAAGACAGGTTGCGCCGTGTCAAAGGCGAGGCCTCGGCCTTGTTTCCCTCGCAGTCGTAGAACACCACATTCCCGCTGTCAGACTTCCCGGAGTGAAATCATGGGAGAAGTCATCGAATACCTTTTTTTCGCCGCCAGGGTAGGAATATGTAAGATGCCCGATCCTGATTCCGGCCCTGCCGGTCAGGACGACAGGCTTCCCGGTTTGTTCGAGAGGTGCGTCCGACAGTTCGGCGAGCCTCTCGGCAGCGGTCATGACACGGATGAACGCCGGAATCTGCCGACTGAGTTCGACCATCGGGTTTTGTATCTGGGCCACAAGCTGAAGGAACGCGGTCATCGTGCCGAAAGTCACAGCGCCGCTTCTGATCCCGAATATTCCCCAAAGGAACGCGGTGGCGTAACCGGCCGAGAATCCGACTTGGATCATCAATCGGGGGAAAAGCGCGAAATTCGTGTACCTCATGACATTACGGAACAACCCTGATTGCATGTCGCCAAGTTTGGAAACGGAATATGGTTGTATTCCATGGAACGAAGCAGCAGACGATTCTGCACACTTTCCTGAATGTGTTCCTGAATAGCGCTTTCCCGGGAACGGATGTCATGCGTAAGCTTTCTCATCCTACTGACATAGCTTTTGCTCAACAACAAGGCCGCCGGCATGATGAACAGGAGAATAAGAGCCAAACGCACATCCATTTTGGAAAGGATGTACAGGGCGCCGATCAACTGGCAGGTCGTTATCATTACGCTCGGGATGCCACGGCACAAGACCTCGGAGACACTCGGAACATCATCAATCAACCTGTTGAGGATGTCTCCCGAGTGACGAGACTCCCGGCTGTCCCACCGGCTTGCCATCAGATGATCGAATATATTCATCCTCAATTCATTGTTCATGCAAGCCTCTGTCTTTCGGGCCAGTCTGTCAGCCATCAATGAAAGAAGTGGTCTGACGGCCATGCTCACGATCATCATCACGACGAGGACGCCAAGGCTCCATCCTTCGGACTGTCCTGTGACATTGTCGATAAGCCCTTTGCACACCCAGATGAAAAACAGAGAGACCGCAACCCTGACCATACCGGTAACGCCCACACACAGAATGTGAAGGTGATTCCCTCGGGAAGCGTTCCAAAGCCATGCTATGCAATCCTTGATCCTCATTTCAGAATTGTTCCGGCAGAATGCAAATGTAACACTTTTCCACGAATGTTCAATCGCATGCCCGTCAAGAGCATACATAAAGTGCGGGAGGCTGGCTTGAAAGCCGGCCTCCCGCACTTTATACAGTCCGAAGACCAAGAAGCAGTTTTGAGTTGTTTAAAATGTTCTTTGAGGTGAAAAACTTCAAACAAACAATTCAAAACAGCTCCTAAAGGTTTACATTGTCTTTCTTCCAGTCCTCTACCGGAGGAACGATGCCAAGGGCGATGATCTCCTCACGCATCTTGCAAAGGTGCTCGTAAGACTTCTGGAGGTCAGCCATCTCGACTTCAGTTCCCTGAGGCTCGGTGAAGTGAACACCGGTGGCGTCGATCGTGGTAGGCATAGCCATCATCACGTTCTTGAAGCCGCACTTGTCGCAGTTGACATAGCAACCAGCAGGCCAGGTGAACGGAGTTCCGCCCATAGCGCCCTCGATCATCTTGACAGCCTGGTAGGCAGGGCTCTGGAATGAAGAACGTCCACGGAGCTTGATGATGTTGGAGCCACCCTGGATGGTGTCGTGCTTGATCTCGGCCCAACGCTCCTCGGAGATGTTGTACTCGGAGAGAGGCTTGCCGTCAACCTTTGCCTTTGACGCGAAGACAGCCATCTGCTCGCCGTGACCGCCGTAGGTATAGCAATCGGTAACCTTGTACTGCGGAACACCGCAAGCCTTCGAGATCTGCTCCTGAAGACGTGTGGAGTCAAGAGCCGCGAGAGAGGTGAGCTGGTTAGGCTTGAGGCCTGAGTGGATGAGGGCGGTGAGAGCCGTCACATCGGCCGGGTTGAAGATAACCACAACGTGGTTGACATCAGGGCAGTACTCCTTGATGTAGTCACCGAACTGAGCGGCGATCTGGCAGTTGCCCTTGAGAAGATCCTCGCGGGTCATACCGTCCTTACGTGGAGCACCGCCGGAAGAGATGATGAACTTGGCGCCTGTGAAAGCCTCCTTAGGATCGGTTGTCCAAGTTACGTTGGCACCTGGGAAAGCACAGTGGTACATTTCCTCGGCTACACCGTGGACAGCCGGTTCGATGATGTCATAGAGACAGATGTTAGGAGTAAGACCGAGCATAAGGGCGGTCTGAGCCATGTTGGAGCCGATCGCACCGCCGGCACCGACGATGAGCAGCTTCTCGTTTGTCAAAAATCCCATGATTAATAAAATTTTATGTTAAAAATCCTATAACAGTCAAAAGTGGTACAAAGATAACAATTTCTGTCGTATTTTCTTTCTAATTCAAAAAATCATTATATTTGCAGAGATAAAGAAGATTAACTGATTATATGGAACCTCCCAGTTCTATTCTGACAGACGGCAAATCAAAGGCGGACCCCCGATCGGACGATCCGCTGTCGTGCGGCACGTTATATAATCATTCGCTGAACATCCCGGGCCGGGTCAGGGCCGCGGGGGAATTTTCTTGTTTGAATATCTGAATCTATGGCACTATATTTAAAAAAGGAATTGGAAGAGTCCAGATCCTTGATCGGGGTTTGGCAGATAACCGAGACGGAAGATAAACTTCGCGAGCTCGCCTCCGTGCCGTCCGACGAGATGGAGGAGATCTCATTCATAAGCAACGAATCACTCCGTAAGCAGAGGCTTGCGGTAAGGGCGCTTCTCTGCGAGTTGTTCGGAGAGAAGGTCTATCTGAGCCACCATGATAACGGAAAACCTTATCTGGAGAACAGCGTCACCAACATAAGCATCACACACACGGATAAATATGTCGCTGTCATCCTGAATGACAACGAGGATGTCGGAATAGACATCGAGTCCCTGTCCCGTGACTTCTCCGCCGTGGAGCGCAAGGCTCTTTCCGAGGACGAGGTCGATGACCTTGATGATGACAAGAGGAACGAGCAGCTGGCGATCTATTGGTGCGCCAAGGAAGCCATCTTCAAAAGACTTTCGGCCTACAGGGTGAATTTCGCCGAGCAGATCGAGGTCGAGCGTTTCCGCCCGAAAGGTGAGGGTGAGCTTGACGCGACCTTCATCCACAAGGATGGCTACGAGGAAGAGTTTGAGCTTGAATATATCACCTTTGACAACCACGTGCTTGTCTGGGTGGTAGGATAGTATCGTTTAACCATTTAACATATCAGCATCATGTCAACGACAGTTTTGGTGATAATCGCCATTTTGGTGGTCATATTCATTTACATCTTCTTGACCCAGAGGAAATTCGTCGCTCTGGAGGAAAAGATGAAGAACGCTTTCAGCCAGATCAACGTCCAGATGAAATCCCGTTGGGATGCCGTGACGAATCTGGTCGAGATGACCAAGCAGTACACAAAGTACGAGCACGACACCCTTGTGGACGTGATCTCGAAGCGCAACGCCAATGTCTCCAATCCGGGCGAGTTGGCGGAGAGCGAGGCCTCTCTTCGTTCTGTTGTGGGACGCTTGAATGTAGTCGCCGAGCAGTACCCTCAGCTGGGTGCCGACACGGTGTTTGTCAAGACAATGGGCGACATCAAGGACTACGAGGAGAAAGTCCGTCTCAGCAGGATGGTCTACAATGACTGCGTGACGAAGATGAATATGATGGCTCGCCAATGGCCTTCCTCAATGGTGGCCGCCATGCTCCATTTCTCGACCCACGAACTCCTGCCGGAAGACCAGACTGTCGTCAACGCGCCTTCAGTCTCAGACATATTCAACAAGTAGGATCATGAGGAGGCTTTGGACATTTTTCCTGGCCGCCGTCCTGTCTCTCGTCGCTGTCCCGATGTCCGGCAGCGACGTTGACTCGTTGAGAATCAACGTGGAACTACGGGACAACGGATCTGCCATTGTGACCGAGACATGGCATATTGATGTCTCTGACGACATTACGGAGTGGTACCTCGTGGCCGACAACATGGGTCAGATGACCATTGAGGATCTGGCGGTCAGCGACGAGACCCTCGGCGACTATCTCAACGAAGGCGAATGGGATGTTGACCGCAGCCGCGCCCTGAAGGCGGGCCGCTGCGGACTTGTGACCAAATCCAACGGCTATGAGATCTGCTGGGGCGTGGGAAGTTCCGGCAGGCACACCTACACCGTCCGCTATCTTCTCACCGGCCTTGTCAAGGGTCATGAGGACATGGACGGATTCAACCACATGTTCGTAGCCCGTAACCTGGGTTCGTCACCCAAATCCATCATCCTGACCGTCAGGAAACCGGGAATGGAGTTCTCCACGGAGAACACGAAGGTCTGGGCGTTCGGTTTCCGGGGAGAGATACACGTGGAGAACGGGATTGTCGTGGCCAGAACCACGGAGCCTTTCATCAAGGAGAGTGCTATGATCGTCATGGTCGGCTTCGAGAAGGGCATGTTCCATCCGGACCTTGTAGAGAAGCGGACATTCGACCAAGTCCGCAAGAAGGCCCTAAAAGGCAGTGACTACTCCTCTTCGGGAGAGTACGGCTTCTGGGAATGGGCGTCCGTCATATTCTTTGCCTTCATCGTCATCCTTGTGTTCCTGGCTCTCATCGCCGCCATAAAGGACAAGATCAACAAGATCAAACGCAAGAAGGAGCTTCTTGGCGGGAGGATCAAGGATGTGCCTTGGTACAGGGACACGCCGGTAAACGGTGACTTGCGGAAGGCAAGCAACATACTGACAGAGTTCGAGGGCCTCAAATCAACCCAAAGACAGAATCTTATCGCCGCCTACATCACAAGGCTCTTCCTTAAGGGAGGATTCGAGATTGTCCCGCAGCCGGACGGCTCAAAGCCTCAGATGCTGGTCAAGGATCTTCCGGACACCGCGGCGCAGGACGATGACACGAAGCTTGAGTCCGAGCTGCACTCGTTCATCAAGGAGGCCGCCGGAGATGACAGGATCCTCCAGAAGAACGAGCTCCGGAGATGGTCCAGGTACAACGGCAGGACATTGTACGCCTGGAGCAACAGGATAGAGAACGGAGCGACCGTCTGGACGATGAAGCCGGAGGAGGTTCGCCAGGTCTTCGGACTCAGAAAATTCCTAAAGGATTTCACGCTGATCAAGGACAGGGGTGTGGTAGAGGTGAAACTGTGGAACGACTACCTTGTCTTCGCATCCCTTTACGGCATCGCCGACCAGGTGATAAAGGACTTCCGGAAAGTCTGTCCCGAGTACTTCAGGCTGTCCTCGTCCGCGGAGTTTTTTGCCGACAGCGCGACCAACATTATGATCTGGGACATGATCAACATGACCTCCAGGGACTTCAATGTGGCGGCCTCCACCTATGAGGCCTCGCTCAACAGCTCAAGCTCAAGCGGCGGAGGAGGATCGTCATCCTGGGGCGGCGGAGGAGGCTTCTCCGGCGGAGGATCCGGCGGAGGCGGACGCTAACATCCGGTCACCAAGAAGCTGTTTTCAAACAAATCAAGACAACTTCTTAGCTGAAAGCCACTCCAGGCGGCGGAGTGGATGTCGAACTTCACGGTACAGCCCGCGCCAGTTTCGGAAAAACCGTCAACGATGTCATCGACAGCATGCAGGAGGAGTTGTTCCGCGAGAAGGATTTCCGTTTCTGGGAATGCCTTGGAACGAATGTCGCACTGCCTTCAGTCAAGTTTGACTCAGTGTTCATATTCACACACTTCATCCTGCATTTCTATCACAGCGGACTCGGACTACCGAAAGAAGAGATGCCATTCTACGATCCGCAATTCGCAAAGTACTCCGACATGATCTGGGCTTCGATGAAACATTCCGGCAATTTCGGAAGGAAGATGAACGCCGGACGCGACATAAAATCCGAGTCTTTCCTTCTTCGCAAGGCAAGATCCCTGAAAGGACATCTTCTGTGGATGTCACGCCACTTCACCTTGTCCCCAAAGAACACGCTGAGAGCGCTATGCGGCACTATCGTCACCGGAGTGGCCGCAGCGGTAAAGGGACAATAATCACGTCATACGAGGAGACCGGACGGGGGAGAATATTTCCGGACACTTCACACATTGAACATGAAAGAGGGCAGCCCATCAAGGCCGCCCTCTCACATCTACTTACCGTAGTCGTAGATCTGAAGTTCGATAGGGCCGAGAAGGCCGGAAGGCTGAAGCTCGGAATCCTTGTTGAGGTAGGTCGCCGTCTGGAAGGTGAACCTCTCGTTGGCAGGAATGGCTTCCTTCTCTCCGATCACTCTGTTCCTCCAGCAGTTGACAACCTCCACCTCGATCGTGTTCACGCCCTTCCTGAGCAGGTTTGTGATGTTGAGCCTGTAAGGAGCCGTCCAGACACCGCCGGCATATTCACCGTTGACCTTTACCTT
The DNA here is from genome assembly GCA_000433355.1 of Alistipes sp. CAG:435. GTDB lineage: Bacteria > Bacteroidota > Bacteroidia > Bacteroidales > UBA932 > Cryptobacteroides. Next base: position 39,979 of record FR893142.1, read on the forward strand.
CGCCATCACCATGACCTTTCCCAGATCAACGTAGACCTCTCCCTGTGGCAGCTTCTTAAGCTTGAAGCTGTTGGTGTAGGTGGCGTCTCCGGAGAAATACTTGATCCTCGGATCGTCGCTGGTGGTCCAGTCATAGAGCGTGTCGAATGTGACCGGTGCCTCAGGGCCGCCCCTCTTCTCCTGGAAAGCGACGGTCCAAGGGGTGTCGATGGTCGCCAGGACAGACTTCTCCGGATAGTTGCAGCCTTCAGAGACCGCCTTGTCAGTGTCCTTCCTGAACACGATGAACGAGCTTTCGTAGGCTTCAAGCCTCATCGGAACCTTGGTGGTCTTCGTGAGTGTCCTGTACTGCCTCAAGTCACGGACATCCTTGGTGAGCGGATTCCATAGCTCAGGAGTCTTGCCCTGCACGCGGAACAGGCCATCGAATGAGATAGCCTTGTCTCCCTGGTTGGAGACGAAGTAATACTCCCCGTCCGCGAGTCTGAGATGGATGAACTGTATAGGCAGAGCCGGATCCTCCGTGGTGAAGTCAGGGGCGATGCCCAGATCGGCGAACACCTCCTCAAGCGAGGCGTCCTTGTAGATTCTGCCCTTGCCGTAGCTCACGGAGCGCGAGAACGGATCCGTGTTGTTTCTCCACATCCTGGCAGCGATGCCCCTTACCTTCACATCGCACTCCGGGTAGCCCTTCATGCTCGGAGATCTCTCCGGAGCCGGGCCAAGGATCACAAGACCGTCACGGACAAGCGTCTCAAGCTTTTCAAGGAGTTCCGGACGCATGGTCTTGATCTTAGGAAGAACGAGGACGGAGTAGTGCATACCGCTTTCAAGGGTGAGTTTGCCATCCTTCACACAGGCCTTCATGACCACATCGCTGTTGATGTAGTCGAACGAGAATCCCTCAGGAAGTTCCGGATCCTTCGTTCCGGTCATCTTAGGACAGTCTTCGCCAAGGAAGTAGGCGACATCGGCCACATAGCGTCCCTGCTGGAGCATGTAGTTGCAGCGCTTGATGTAGTCGTTGAACACGTCCAGTTGGGAGAACCAGGTGTTGTGACGGTTGAACTCATTGCCGAACCATGCGTTGACGCCAGGCACTCTGTCGTCAGGCTGCTGTATGTAAAGATGGTACAGGGTAGCGTTGATGCCCTCGGTGAAGAAACGGTCACCGCGCTGTTTCATCTGGCCGGGATACTGTGTGAAGTCAGGCCCTCCGCAGGTGAAGCTCTCGGCCCAGACCTTACGCTTTCCGTAGATGTGGCCGCAGGATGAGGCCACCCGGTTCTCGATGTCGCCAAGGTCGCCGAAACTCCAGAACTCGCCGGCGATCTCATCGGACTGCGATCCGTACTGGAGGAAGTCTCCAGGGAAGCCCCAATGGCCGTAGTTCTCAAGCCAGGTGGTCAGGCCATGCTCGTTGCTGACCTCACGAAGACCGCCCACATAGTTGTAGGACACCTCATCGGCGACAAGCCGCCTGAGATCCCAAAGGAAACGGTCGGACATGTCCTCGCTGCCGACCACCACACCACTCATGACAGGGATGAAAGGCACCGGATCGTAGCCGTAGGCCGCGATGAAATCCTCGATCAGATTGTCGGTCCAGTTCTGGCCTCCTGTCTCGTAGCTGTCCTCCACACAGACCTTGAACATCTTTCTGTCCTCGGCAGGGATCCTCTTCAGTATCTGGCCGAGATAGTTGTCAAAGTGTGTGCGTATGTGCTTCTTGCTCATCTTGTCCGTCTCAAGTCCGGTTCCCTCCACAGGCGCCGGGGAGCAGAGCGTGCCGGTAGGAAGCATGGCCGTCCTCATGACCACCCAGTCGCCTGCCGGAACATCCCAGACGAGCGTCCCGTCTTCGGACACATTGGCGGTTATGTCCTTGACCTCACTTTCAGGAACACCCTCATAGTCAGGCTGATCCCTCCACATGTAGGCATCCCACATAGGATGCGGGGTCTGCCACATCTTTGAGAGGGACTTCTCTGGGTATCTCTCCACGGCCGGTTTGTCGGACAGGGTGACGCTCTTTACGACCCCAGGCTTGACCTTGAGGACAAACTCGCCCGCGACCGTCTCGGGGATAGAGATCACAACTGGAGCGAATGGCTCGAAACCGACATTCGTGTCGGAACGGCTCCTGTCGATAAGGAACTCCTCGACAAGCGTGAGTTCTCCGCCTTTCCTCGCGTAGAGAGACGCCTCGCTGACAACCTCCTTATCGACAGGCTTGATGAAGACCGAACGCACGACTGCCTCCTTGCCGGCCTTGAATGTGATGGTTCCGTCTTCGGCCACCTCGGACGCGAAGCTGACGGAGGCAGCTGACAGAGGATAGGCAAGAACCCTGACAGGCTGCGCGTCCTTTCCGAGCTCACGAAGTTTCCCGTTGAACCTCACCGGACCGGAAACCGTGTCCTTCACATAGCCAAGATACCTCATCGCCTGCGATGGCTCGACCCAAGGGCCGCCGCTCTGGCTCCATCCAGGACTGTTGAACATACCGATCTCGATGCCGAGCTCGCCCGCGGTCTTGAACATCGTGTGAAGGATGTCCCACCATTCGTCCGTGAACATCCTGACCGGCCCCTGAGGAGCGCCCTGTCCCTCGCCGATCATGCCGATGAAGGCCCTGTTGATGCCTACAGACTTCATCGCCTGGAGATCCTTTACGACTCCTTCCTTGGACATGTTCCCGGCAACCCAGTACCAGTAGATGCCAAGTTGCTGACTCTCAGGAGTGTCCTTGAAGTTCTTCTCAACTGTACTGATGCTGTCCTGGGCGAAGGCTGATCCGCCCAGAAGCAGAAAGACGGCCACAAGCCATCTGATTTTTTTAACCATAATCATTTTTTTGGGAATATTACATCCTAAGTAACTCTTTGTAATCCCTAAAGATTACCAAAAAGTGGTTTTTTCAAATTTAGAAAAAAATCTAAACGGGCTGCAATTATTATCAAAATGTAAATGCCAATTATCAAAATGCCAATACCACCGCAGAGCAGATTCGAGGGAGACTCCGCCCACATAACCAACGAAGGTAGGCGAGAGACGTAAAGTCTGGTGCGAACGGCATAAAATTCGTACTATATTCTTTTAAAAGTGTTATTTTTGTGGTTGAGAGCCATGCCGCCGGGCAACCGCGCGACAGCGACGGCTCCAATCTGCGGAGAAAGAAAGAACATGAAGGTGAAAAGGATTATTATGATGGTTCTAGCCGGGATGCTCTTTGCGTCCGGGCTGGGATACTCACAGAACAACAAGGTCTCCAAGACTGCTGACAGTGAACTGATTGACGCTGTCGCCGCTTTGGACAACAAACAGTATAAGGAAGCAAAGGACAGGCTGGAGAAAATCACGGAGACGGCTCCCGGAAACGACGCGGCGTTCTATTATCTTGGAATGTGCCGGCTTTACCTCAATGACCTCAGCGGTGCGAAGGCGTCGTTCAAGAAGGCCTCCGAGCTGGATCCGTCCAATTTCTGGTACAAGGAAAGGCTCGCGCGGACATATTCATTGTCGGGAGAGGACGATCTGACTATCGCCACCTACGAAGCACTGCTGAAGGATTTTCCGAAGAAGAACGACATCTATTTCACGCTGGTCAACCTCTACCTCAAGCAGAACCAGTACGACAAGGCCCTCGGGGCAATGGACCAGATCGAGAACGTGTTCGGGAAAAGCGAGAACGTGACCGCCACGAGGTACGACATCCTGCTACGCCAGAACAAGCCGGAGGAGGCCCTGAAAACGCTGGTGGACTACAACAAGGAGTTCTCATCCCCTTACGTCCTGACCAAACTGGGCGACCATTCGATGGCGGAATATAAAGACACGGCGGCCCTTGCGTATTACCGCGAGGCGCTGGACCTCCGGAGCGGGTATATGCCGGCACTGCTCGGGGAATCCGAAGTGTACCGCATCCGCAGGAACTTCCCGGAATTTTTCAAGACAGTGAACCTGTTCATCGCCGACGAGGAGACCGAGGTGCAGACCAAGACACAGTATCTGGATATGCTCGTGAGGCGTTCCGACCCTCGGTTCATCCAGAATGTCAAGCCGCAGATCGACACGCTGTACGAGAATCTGGTGCTGGTCCACCCGACGGACAGCGCCGCGCTCACAGCGGCCGGACTATACTGGTACTCAACGGAAAGGGTGGACAAAGCCAAAGAATTGCTGCGCAAGAATATGACCTTGTACCCGGAAAGCCTCGGGGCTACGGCGACATACGTGCAACTCCTTGGGCTCCAGAAGGATTGGGACGCGTTGGACATCGCCTGCGACAGCGCTTTGGTGCGATTCCCGAAAGAGACATCATTCCTGGATATGAAGAATGTCTCCTGCTACAACAGAAAGGACTGGCAGGGAATCATCGACAACAACAAGAGAATCATCGAGATGGCGCAGGGCGACACATCGGTGACAATTCCGGCTCTGGCCTCCATCGGCGACATGTACCACGAGCTCGGGAACGAGAAAGAAGCCTTCAAGGTTTACTCCCAGGTTCTGAAAATCAATCCGGACTACGCTCCGGCGCTGAACAACTACGCCTACTATCTCGCGCTCAAGGGCAGCAAGCTCAAGAAGGCCTGCGCGATGAGCAAAAAGACAATCGAAAAAGAGCCGGACAACCCGACATATCTGGACACATACGGCTGGATCCTGCATCTTTTGGGACGGGACCAGGAAGCCAAAACGCAATTCAAGCACGCTATGCTTTACGGAGCCAAGGAGAGCGTGACAAGCCTGGAGCACTATGCGGTTGTGCTTGAAGCACTTGGAGAGACAGACCTCGCCAAGGTTTACAGGACGTTGGCTGAGAACAGAAAAGCGGAGGGCAAGGAATAATGGGAAGACGGACCGGGATATTCATTCTTGTTGTCATCGCCTCGCTGGCCTGGCATATTCCGGCATATTCCCAAAATACCCGGACGCAGGAGGCGCGCAGGGCAAGGCTCCAGAAGGAGATAGCCATTCTGGACGAGCAGATCAGGGCGAATTCCGCGAAAAGCGCCAACGCCATGAGCCGCCTCACACTCATCAGCGGCAAGATTGAATCAAGGAAACAGCTGATAGCGGAAAGCGATAGGGTGATTTCCGAATATTCCGACTCCATTCGTAAGAAAGGGTTGGAAATCAAGGCTATACAAGCACGCCTGGACACATTGTCCGATCATTATGGAAGACTGGTCCGTGGAGCGTATGTGAACCGTAGCCCTAAGATCTGGTACATGTACATCCTCGCCAGCGACAATATCGGGCAGGCATTCAGACGCTACGGCTACCTCAGGGATCTTTCAAAGCAGATGAACTCACAGGCTTCGAAAATCATTGATGTCCAGACCGAGCTGAAAAAGGAAAGCGAGGCATTGGCGGCCATGAAGCGGGAAGCCGAATCCATCAAGGCGTTGAGGGTGACGGAGATGAACAAGCTGAAGGCCGAGGAGAATGATTCGCGGAATCTTGTCAGCCAGCTGAAAAAGAACAAGAGGAAGTACCAGCAGGACTTGTCCAGAAAGCAACGTGAGGTGGATGCCCTGAACAGGGAAATCGAGAGGATCATCCGTGACGCCACAGATGAGAAAGGCTCAGGTAAGGCCGGAAAAGGCAAGTCAACAGCCAAGCGCAAGCCTATCGACTACACTCTTGCCAAGAAATTCGAGGCTAACAAAGGCAAGCTTCCATGGCCTGCGGACGGGCCTGTCGTGGATCATTTCGGCCAGCGTTTCCATCCGGTCTATACAAACCTCAAGCTTCCGTTCAACAACGGTGTGACAATCGCACTTGCCGCCGGAACAGAAATCAAGGCAGTCTTTGACGGGGATGTGAAGCAGATTGTGGTCATGCCTGGGTACAACAAGTGTGTACTCGTGCAGCATGGCAATTACTTCTCGTTCTACTGCAAGCTGGGGACGGTGAGCGTCAAGGCCGGTGACAAGGTCAAGACCGGGCAGGTTGTCGGGACGGTTGACACGATCGGCGGGGAGACGCAGCTACATTTCCAGATCTGGTCTGGGCGCACGCCGCAGAATCCGGAGACTTGGCTAAGGCCATAAATTCATTTGATATGAGACACGAGATCATCATAAAGGACCTGCAGGACATCGACAGGGCTGCGGGTGAGTTTCTTTCGCAGACGGAAGGGCATAGTATTCTGGCGTTCTACGCTCCTATGGGGGCTGGGAAGACTACTTTCACCACGGCCATTTGCCGGCGGCTCGGTGTGCGGGAGGACGCTGTCAGTTCTCCGACTTTCGCGATTGTGAATGAATATCGCACCGGGTCGGGGGAGCCGATGTATCATTTTGATTTTTACAGGATTAACAAGATCGCGGAGGCTCTTGACATCGGGTTATACGACTACATTGACAGCGGGTGTCTCTGCATTATGGAGTGGCCGGAGAACATCGAGGAGATTCTGCCGGAAGAGACGCTGCGGGTGCACATCACGGTCAATCCGGATGAGTCTCGAACGGTTTCCTGGGAGGATTAAGATCGCTTTTGGCATATCATCGCCTTACAATTCGTGATTCCATACTTAGAAGGGGTGGCCAGAAAAAAGGCAAAAGCCAAATTTTGCACGGTGGACCAAAATTTGGCTTTTGATTTTTCTGGCCCTGGGTATCTGATAATGTGGGTGATTCGTCACCAAGTCGCTTCGGCAGGTTCTGCAACCACGAGACTTACGATTATTAAACACCTTAAAATAAGAGAGATACAATCCTAAAAAAACACGGAACTTGGAGCGGAGCGACCGAAGGGGTCCGGGGAATCCCTTCCCCGTGCCCCTCTGGGGCTGTCACGTAGTGACTGGAGGTTGATGAGACTTTCGGGTAATTACCCGAAAGTCTCAAGGTTGAGGCGGTCGAGGAAGCGGTAGGAGGCGGCTTCGCGGAGGTATTCAGGCCTTATGTCACGGGACATCTCAAGGTCGGCGATGGTTCTGGCGACTTTCAGGATTCTGGAATATGCGCGGGCGGACAGGCCAAGGCGGCTGATAAGCAGCTCCATCACCTTGCGGCATTCATCATTCAACTGGCAATGCTTCTCCAAGAGTCGGTTGTTCATCTCGGCGTTTGTGAATATCCCGTCATCGGCGAAACGCTGTTTCTGGAGCATCCTTGCCTTCAGGACTCTCTGCGCCACGACCTCGCTGGGTTCACCTTTCCTGCGGCCGACAAGTTTCACTGTGTCAACAGGATGAAGCCATAATTGAATATCGATTCTGTCCATTACCGGGCCGGAGAGTTTCGAGAGGTAGTTCAGCCTTTGGCCCGGAGTGCAACGGCAACGGTCTCCTTCACCATAGTAGCCGCACGGGCAGGGATTCGATGCGGCGACCAACATGAAAGAGGCGGGATATTCAAGTTTCGACCTTAGCCTTGAGATTGTGACTTTTCTATCCTCCATCGGACCACGCAGAGCTTCCAGCACGGATTTTGGCATCTGGCCATATTCATCAAGAAAGAGAATCCCGTTCTCGGCGAGGGTCACTTCTCCGGGACGGATGTCGGCTCCGGCTCCGCCGCCGATGATCGCCGGGAGGGATGCGCTGTAGTGGGGAGCGCGGAACGGGCGTGTGCGGATCAGGCCTATCTGCGAGCCTTTCATTCCGGCCACAGAGTAGATCTTGCTCGTGACTATGGCCTCCTCCGTGGTCATCGGCGGCAGGATTCCGGCCATAGCCTTCGCCAAAGAACTCTTGCCGCTGCCAGGAGGTCCTACCATTATAAGATTATGCCCGCCGGCGGCAGCTATCTCCACTCCCCTTTTCGCCCCCTCTTGACCGATTATCTCCGAGAAGTCCATCACGTCCTGGCCTGAGGGTTTCCGGACACGCTGCGCGTTTCTGGACAGTTTCCTGTAAAGTCTTGTGTTCCAAACAAGAAGATCGCTGCAATCCTCCTGTTCCTCAAGGATCCTTATCACATCAGTCAATGTCTCCACTCCGAATATCGACAGGTCATTGCATTCGGTGGCCTCAAGGGCGGAACGGAGCGGCAGGATGCACCCGGATATTCCCAGACCGGTCACCAGGTCGGCGAACGGCAGGGCTCCCTGGACTTCCCTAACCGAACCATCCAAGCCAAGCTCGCCCATAATCAAATATTTGTCAAGACCTGGAAAACGCTTCTGCTCGGAAGCCGCAAGGATGCCCACAGCTATCGGAAGGTCGTAGCCACTGCCGTTCTTCCGAACATCCGCCGGAGCCAGATTGATCACTATCTTCTTGCCAGGAATCCTGAAGCCCAGCGACTGAAGGGCAGTCACTGTCCTCAGAAGGCTCTCCTTGACAGCCACATCCGCAAGTCCGACCAGATGTATTCCTATACCATGCGTTATGTCCACCTCCACGGTGACGGGGACAGCCTCGATGCCGACGCACTTCGCCCCAAGAATGTTGATCAACATAGTTTGAGTTCATTATGTACTCCGGCAAAGATGGGGCAACAAAATGTAAATTTTCAAAAGAAATAGAAAAATCGTCATAAAAAACAGAAATATTTTTTCTTATGGCCGAATCATACACTACAATCCGGTGCCCACATCTGTCGTCCTCGTTAAAAACAAGTCGGCAAGCTAATCCGGAATATTAAATTATTGTTACAACGGCAGGTTTGACATCATTTTTGATTATATTTGAGAGATTTCTTTTAACAGAAACGAGAAATGGAGAAGAATGAGATAACATTGTTCTGCGTCAATGACGGCAAGAACCATAAGATTGAGAACGGGCGGGATTTGAAGGCTTTGTCGGACAAGTATTGTTCATCTGTCACGGACAAGAAGACCGGGCAAAAATTCGATGTGCTGGCCGCGCTGGTGGACAACAAGCTGAAGGAGCTGAGTTTCAAGCCGGCGAACCTGCACAGAGTCGAATTTATCGGCTACAACCACCCGGACGGGAGAAGGAGCTACGTGCGGTCGCTGTGCTTCGTGCTACAGAATGCCGTGAGGGAACTTTATCCTGACAAAGTGCTTGTGATCGACCACTCGCTGCCGAGCGGACTATACTGCGAAATCATCGAGAAGGGGAAGAACGAAGACGGGCGGCACAAGCCTTATTTTGTCACCGATGACGAGATTGACAGGATAAGGGAGAAGATGAAGGAGATAGTGGCGAAGGACCTGCCGTTTACAAAGGTAAAGATGTTCTCCGAAGAGGCAGAATCTCTATTTCTAGCCAACAACCAGCCGCAGAAGGCCGAGCTTCAGAAGAGCTTGGGGACATTCAGTTGCAGCGTCTATTACCTTGACGGAAAGGCCGACACCTTCCACGGACCGTTGATTCCTTCGACCGGTTACCTCAAGGTGTTCGACATCAGCGGAATGGGTGACGGGTTTTGCCTTCAGTCCCCGATGATGACCGACTTCAGCAAGGTCATGCCGATGAAGCGTCAAGGCAAGATAGCGGCGGCCCTCAAGGAATATTCCGACTGGTGTTCCATCATCAACATCGAGAGCATCGGGACGTTGAACAAGGCAGTGAAGGATGGCAAGGCCGTCAGCATCATCAACTTGGCGGAATCCCTCCACGAAAGGAATTATGCGAGGATAGCCGACAGGATCTACTTGGAGAGGGGGACTAAGCGAATCGTGATGATAGCGGGACCGTCATCAAGCGGAAAAACATCATCATCACTCAGAATAGCCCTACAGTGCAAGGTGTTAGGGCTCAAGCCGAAAGTCATCGAGTTGGACAACTATTTTGTGGACAGGGATCACACTCCGAAGGACGAGGACGGGAACTATGACTTCGAGTCGCTCTACGCCATGGATCTCGAATTCCTCAACAAACAGCTCAACGAACTTCTTGAGGGGAAAGAGGTTGAGATTCCAAGATTCGACTTCAAGACAGGAAACAGAATCTTCGAGGGCAACAAGCTACGCCTTGAGGACAAGGACATCCTGATCATGGAAGGCATTCACGCCCTGAACCCGGAGATGACCTCAACGGTTGACAATTCAAGGATATTCAGAGTCTATGTCTCCGCCCTGACCTCGCTGAACATCGATGAGAACAACAACATGTCCACATCGGACAACCGCCTGCTCCGCAGGATGGTGCGCGACAACCGTGTCAGGGGCATCACTCCCGAAGAGACCATCATGAGATGGAACAGCGTGCGACGGGGAGAAAGCAAAAATATATTCCCGTTCCAGGAGAACGCGGACGTGCTGTTCAACTCAGCCCTGATCTTCGAGCTTCCGATGCTGAAATATTACGCCGAACCGCTCCTGCGCAGGATTTCGCCGAACTCCCCTGCCTACACCGAGGCCGTGCGTCTGCTCAAGTTTCTGGACTACATTGTAGCCCTCCAACCGGGCGAGATCTCAGCGATTCCGCCAACTTCCATCATGCGTGAGTTCATCGGCGGACAGACGCTGACAAGGGACTAAGCCGCACAACACATCAAAAAAAGGCTGACCGAAGACATTCAGGGTCAGCCTTTTTCATTTATATTCAACTATATTACCTCAAGCTCGTTGGAAGTTATCCAGCCCTGACGTCCATCCGCAAGTGAGATATTTCTCCAAGTGCCCACCTCGTCCAGAATCGTGACTTTCGTGCCTTCGTGGATCACGAAAAGATCCTTTGACGAGCCGGATGACGGAGAACTTTTCACCGATGAAACCGGTGACATCACGATCGCCGTGTCGGTCTTCACACTGTCGGATTTCTGCCAGATTGAGAAACTCAAAGCCCCGGCGGAAAGCAGCAGAAGCACGATTCCGCAATAGAAGCCCACACGTCTTTTGCCGACCGACGAACCCAGCAGAAACAGAAGTCCCATCACCAGCGCGGCGGCAAACAGCACAAGGAATATGGCAGCCCAAGCGTTGGAACTCATCAAATAGCATATCTTCCGGGCGAAACTCTTGAGAATAAACTCGGGAACAGGCTCAATCTTGTCCTGTACGAAATTATTCGTGAACTCCAGATTGTAACGGGCATCCGAATATGACGGATCAAGCCTTAATGCCCTCTCATAGTTCAAAATGGCCTTAGGATAATTGCCCTGCTTGAACCAGGCGTTGCCAAGGTTGTAGTACAACTTGGCGGACTTCTGTCCGGACTCTTCAATGGAAGTCCAAGCCGCTGAGGCATCGGAGAACTTTCCGTCCGTGTAGGCCTGCACACCTGCTGTCCAAAGTGAGTCCAGATCCTTCGCCTGGATATTCATTGAAGCTCCAAGAGACAGGAGCAGTGTCACGACCGTGACGACCTTTCTCAATGATTTTCCGCCTGTTTTGAGCCCAGAGTCGATTGACGAGATCACTTTCAGCGCGGCATCGTAGTGCGACCTCATAGCCTCGTTGCCACCGTCAGGAGAATAACGGGCGAACTCACAAGCGTCAAGAAGATCGGTGAAAGCCTTTGTCTGCTCCTCGCTCACACCACCCTCGGTAAGAGCTGAAGCGATGTTATCCTTGCTTATCTCGGACATATCCATATTCAATTTGTCGGAAACGAATCCTATGAGAGCCTTGTGAAGTTCCTCATAGAAAGCGGTATAGAGGTTCTTGTCAAGATATTCGCCAGCCAGCTTGAGACGCTTCTGAGCCATCTTCGTGGCGCGCCTGTTCTTCGTGCCGGCGACATCCGCACGCATCGCGGCCACCTTTCTGAACGCAAGGTACACCGAGGTCGCCCCCAGGATCATCAAAGCCAGCAGAATCCAGAAGAACACAGAACCGACGAAGAAAGAACCTGAACCGGACAGGCCAGGCTTGCCTGTGAATATGAACCTGATGTCATCGGCAAGGCTCTTCACGTCCTTCCTCTCGACTCCGGAATTGACCGTTGTCACAGGAGTGGAATCCCCTCCCTTTCCCTTGGCAACCTTGACATGCAATGGTTCTGTCCTGAGGGTCACATATTTACCGGCATTGACATCATAGTAGGAATATTCCACCGGTTCGATCGTGAAGTCTCCGTGGCTTCTCGGGATGAAAGGATATTCAAAAGACTTGCTGCCGGAAGTGCCGCCGTTGCTCTTGTCGGTGTTTTCGGTTGTTTTGGTGTCATATACCTCAAAGTCAGGCGGGAAGTTGACTTTCGGCTCCTCCAGAAGAGCCACATTTCCGCGGCCGGAGACCGTGATGACCAGGGAGGCAGCATCGTGGGTCTTGAGGTTGTCCGTGGTGAGACGCGCGGATATTCCGAAATTGCCGACACCGCCACCGAATGAGGCAGGCTGTCCGGCCGGAAGCGGATTTACCTTGACCTTGACCGCCGGAGTTGTCACCCTTTTGCGGATGGTCCTATATTCATCCTGAAAGAAACTGTCGAACAAGCTGTTTGAAGTGGAAGGCGCCGTCCTGATGTTCACGAGGCAGACAAGCTCGGCCGGATCAATCGTGATCGTGCCAGGCTGCTGAGGAATCAGGACGTAAGTCCTTAGCACGGCAGTGTTGTAGATCTTGTCGTCCAGGCTTTCGCGCTTAAACTCGATATTATTCGGGACGTATGTCTCCTGACTCCAGAAGCCGTTGAATGTAGGAAACTTGGCATTCTCGAAACCAACGACATTGGCTCTTTGGTAGATCTTCAAAGTAGCGGTGATCGGCTCTCCGATGACAACTTCCGTGCGGCTAAGGGATAGTCTCATGAACAAATCGTTGGAGGAAATCTCACCGGAACCGGTTGAGGATGTCTGCCCTCCGCCAGAGGACTTGCCGCCGTTCTGTCCTGAAGACCGAGAAGACGAGGCACCGTCGCTCACGACCTGTATGGAAGCCTGTGTGGATGAGATCCTGTCCCCTGAAAGCAGGGCCGTGGCCACTGGAAGTTGGAATGTTCCGGTAGCTTTAGGAATCAGAATGTAGGTGAAAGTTGTCTGATGGGAGGATGACCTCTTGCCATTGATGATCTGAATGCTTGAACTGGAGCCTTTCTGTGGCCCCCATACCAGTTGGAAATCATCGCCGGACGACCATTGGAAATCGGACGGGCTCTTTTCTCCCTCAATTATGAAAGTGACATTGAACTGCTCGTTCACAGCGACAACATCCGGAGCCTCGACCCTAATCACATTCTGGGCTGACATCTGAAAAATGGCTGTGAGCAAAAAAGCTACAATGCAAAACAATTTCTTCATATTCATCACTTTACCAATTCTTTTCTTTCTGGCGGGCTTTCAGCAATGCCGCCTTCTCCTTGTTGACCTTGTCCTGGGTTTCCTTCTCACGGGCCTGGACAGCCTTCAGCATCTGCTGCGCCTGCTGTGGGGAAATCTTGGCGTCTCCCTGTCCCTCACCTTGCTGAGGCTTCGGCTGATCACCTTGATTCTGATCATGGTTTTGATCATTATTTTGGTTTTGATCCTGATTCTGATCCTTGTTCTGGTCGTTGTCCTGATTCTGCCCGTTATTGTTGTTCTGATTGTCCTGGTTCTGGTTGTTGTTCTGATCTTGATTCTGCTGGCCATCACCGCCGTCGCCACCTTCGTTCTTCAGCATCTGCTTGGCGTAGGCATAGTTCTCCTTGGCGTCCAGGTCTCCGGGATTACGAAGCAAGGACTGTTTGTAGGCATCCACAGCGGCTTTCCAGTCCTTCTTCTGGACAGCGATGTTGCCAAGATTATAATAATAGTCAGCTGAATTGGCCGAAACCGGAGCGGCATCCTTCAATCTTCCCAAAGACTTTCCGGCCTCATCGAAATTGCCCTCACGATAAAGAGCTCCGGCAAGGTTGTAATTGGCGGCGAATGACGAGGAGTCCTTCACCTGAGCCTTACGGTACTCTATCTCAGCGTTCTGCCAGTTTCCTTTCTTGAACTGACGGTTGCCGGCACGGACCTCCTTGCGGTCAGTCTGCGCAAGCGCCACCGCACAGGAAAGCAGCAGTAAAAATGCCGTCAATGAATATTTCAAAATAGTCCTCATTTCTTTTCCTCAAACAAATGTCTGCGTGAACGTCTTTCACCTATAAGCATCTCAAGGGCGAAGAACGCCAGCGCTATTCCGAGAAAATACATAAACTGCTCGTCATATTCCTCGAATACCACGGAATTATATTCCTCATCCTCCATCTTCCGGATGTCGTTGATGATAGGTGTAAGGCCGAATTCATCGTTGCCAGCGTGGACGTATGCCCCGCCTCCAGCGGAAGCGACCTCCTTGAGGGTCTCCTCGTCCAGACGGGTCACGACAATATTCCCGTCCTTGTCCTTCAGAAGTCCTCCGTCCATCGGAATCGGCTGTCCGTCAGCGGATCCCACACCGATTGTATAGACCTTGATCCCTGCCTCGGCGGCCTGCTTGGCGGCGGCCACCGCATCGTCCTCGTGGTTCTCGCCATCGGTGATCACGATGATCGCGCGGCTGTGCTCGCTCTGCGCGCTGAATCCACGGATCGCTGTGTTGATCGCGTCGCCTATCGCCGTTCCCTGAATAGGGATCGACTCTGTCGAGATGGAGTTCAGGAACATCTTGGCGCTCACATAGTCAGATGTGATCGGCAACTGGACGAACGATGTTCCGGCGAACACAATCAAGCCGATCCTGTCATCCTGAAGTTTGTCGGTGATTCTGGAAATCGCCAACTTCGCCCTTTCCAACCGGTTAGGGGAATAATCCTTGGCAAGCATCGAGTTGGACACATCCAAGGCTATCATGATCTCTGCCCCTTTGGTCTTGTGTTCTTTCAGTTTGGCGCCGTTCTGCGGTCTGGACAGACCGATAGCGAAGAAGAAAAACGCCAACGAGAAAAGGACCGTCCTCACCCACAACTTATTACGAGACCATGAAGGCATAAGTTCATTCACAAGAGCCTCGTCTCCGAATCTGCGCAGACGACGACGCCTGTTCCAAAGCCAAAGTCCCATTCCGAGGAAAAAGAACGGAATCAGGAGCAAAAGCAAAAGATAATGTGGTGCGGCGAATATTATCATGGCAACCTCCTCATCAACAGTTTAACAAGAGCCTCCAACAACAGACAGATCAAAGCCGCGAGAGCGTAGGCGCCGAAAAGTTCCTTATAGACAGGGAAACTATCAATGGTCGTGCGCGCCTTCTCCATCTTGTTGATGTCCGAATATATTTCAGCAAGCTTTGTGTTGTCGGTAGCCCTGAAATATTTCCCCCCAGTCATCGAGGCTATGTTGGAGAGCAGTTTCTCGTCAAGCTCCACCTTGACATTCTGCATCTGGACTCCCCACGGGGTCATCACAGGATACGGTGCCTCTCCATTGGCTCCGACACCGATAGTGTAAACCCTTATCCCGTAGGTTTTTGCGATCTCTGCGGCAGTCTCTGGAGAAATCTCTCCACAGTTGTTCACGCCATCGGTGAGCAGGATCACGACCCGGCTCTTGGCATCGGAATCCTTGATTCTGGCTACCGCCGTGGCTAGTCCGTTGCCGATAGCGGTTCCATCCTCGATCAAATCTGTGGAAATCTCTTTCATCAGGTTGATCAGAGTAGCCCTGTCGGTCGTCAGCGGACACTGTGTGTAGCTCTCACCTGCGAAAACCACGATTCCCATCCTGTCGGACGGTCTCTGCGCGATGAACTCGATGGCGATGTCCTTGGCGGCGCTGATTCGGTCCGGAGTGAAATCTCTGGCTAACATACTCGTGGAGACATCCATCGCAAGCACGATGTCAATTCCCTCGGTGTCAACCTTTTCAATCTTGGTTGATGAACGAGGCCGGGCGATCGCGACCACAATCAGCGAAAGCGCGGCGACCCTCAGGACAAAAGGAATATGCCTGATCACCCCGAGGACAGTCTTTCCACCTTTCTTCCAAGGCGTGACGCTTGATACTCTCAAATGCGGACGACGGTCTTTCAGTTCCACGTACAGATAGCGGAGAACCAGCAAGGCCGGAACCACAAGGAGCCAAAGCAGTTTAGGATATTCAAAGAACATTACGCCTCACCTCCTTCTTTTTTAGCCGGGGATTTCGCTTCAGCCGCCTTCCGGGCAGCCTCCTCCTCAGCAAGTTGGGACTGATAAGTGACTGTCACAAAGCGCACCGCGGCAGGAAGTGCGGTGGCATTCTCCTCATCCGAAGCGGAAGCCTTGGCGAACTTAACAAAGTCAGCCGTCTCGAAAAGCGTCTTCATCTCCTCATAAAGATCCGCGGGAACTCCGGAAGATTTCAGATCCTTGAATATCTCAGCCGTCGTCATCTCCATGGCGTCTATGCCGTAGCGCGCGTCAATATATTCCCTCAGCGCGTCCGTGATTCCGGAATAGAACGTCTTCTGCTTCTCCGGTGCCCAGTATTTGCTGCCACGGAAATGGTCCAGCCTTCGCAAAGCGACCAGATAAGGCGGATCCTTGTGAGCGACACTTCCCTCTTTCTTCCGCCTCATAGCGAAGAAAGCCCAGATCAGGATGACAACAATCGCGACCGCCCATATTCCTAGAACATAAGGGATTATCTCCGAGGCCTTGAGCGGATAGCGGATCTGGCCTTTGATGTCGTGGATCTGATAGGTCGTTGTGTCCACCGGCATCGTAAAGATGTCAAGTTTCTGTGAAGCGAAGACCAACGTGTCAATCCTGTCCACTCCTGAAGCCCTCACCAAGGACAGCGGCAAAAGTTCGTATTTACCTTCGTCAAAGGATGTTATGATCATCGAGACATCAATGTCGTACGACTTTGGCTCATTCTTTTTGCCCTGGACCTTGACCGTGTCAACCATGAAAGGCAGAACGATCTCCACGCTGTCCATAAAGCCCTTGGAGAAATCAGGCAGGGCGAAACGGGTTCCCTCCGCAACATCCTTAAGATGGAATCCGTAGCGGAACTGGTCGCCGATCAGCGCCGAGTCACGTTTCTGGAGAGGCTCCAGGAAGGAATCCTCCGACTTTATCAGCATACCTTTACTTTGCGGGGCCTGCTGTCCGGAGGCTGCGATGGTGGTGATCATCGCGGCGCAGAAAAGCGACAAACCGTAAATCAATCTCTTCATCTCTATCTCCTCCCGAAAAATGTCATCAAGCCTTTGACATAATCCTGATTTGTGGCGATGTCCACAGAATCAATCTTATAGCGGTTGAACAGCTTCCTCTCCCCATCCTCGACGGCACCGAACCATTTTGAATATTCAGCCCTCGTCCTCTTGCTGGAGGTATTGATCCAGGCCGACTCGCCTGTCTCGGAGTCCTTGACGTGCACCAGACCGACATCCGGAATCGTCCTCTCACGAGGGTCGTGAACCTTGATGACGGAAATGTCGTGACGGTTGCGGGCAACTTTCAAGGCATCTTCATAGCGAGGCGAGCCATCCGGATTGGCATCCAGCATGTCGGAAAGCACGAAAGCCGTGCATTTCTTCTTCATAGCGTTCGTCAGGTACCGCAGAGCCTGTCCGACATCCGTTCCGTTGGATTTAGGCTTGAGCTCGATGATCTCACGGATGATGTGGAGCAGATGGCTGCGGCCCTTCTTCGGCGGGATGAACTCCTCTACCCTGTCGCTGAAGAAAAGCGCCCCGACCTTGTCGTTGTTGATTATGGCCGAGAAACTCAAGACCGCCGCGATCTCCGCTATCAGATCCCTCTTCGTCCTCTCGCTCGTTCCGAAAAGACCTGAACGGCTGATGTCGATCAGAAGGACGACCGTCATCTCCCTCTCCTCCTCGAAAACCTTGACGTAAGGAGAGCGCAGACGGGCGGTCACATTCCAGTCCATAGAACGCACATCGTCCCCGTACTGGTACTCACGCACCTCGCTGAAGGCCATTCCACGGCCTTTGAAGGCACTGTGATATTCACCGGCGAAGATCTGGTGGGACAGAGCCCTGGTGCGGATCTCTATCTTGCGGACCTTGCGCAGGAGTTCATTGGCTGAGGAATTAGCTGCCATATTCAAAAACCTGAATTAAACCAAACATAGTCCATTACGGGACCTGTACGGCGTTGATCACTTCGGCGATGATCTGCTCGGTCGTGACATTCTCCGCCTCGGCCTCGTAGGTCAGTCCGATTCTGTGGCGCAGGACCTCGTTGCAGACGGCCCTGACATCCTCAGGAATCACATAGCCTCTTCTCTTGATGAAGGCGTAGGCCTTGGAAGCCATTGACAATGAGATGCTCGCACGAGGTGAGGCTCCGAACGAGATGAGATCCTTGATCTTCCCCAGACCATAATCGTCCGGAGTACGGGTGGCATATACGATGTCCACAATGTACCTTTCGATCTTCTCGTCCATATAGACATCCCTGACGACGCTTCTGGCGCGCACGATGTCCTCCGGTTTGATCACCGGATTGACTGTCGGGAACTCACCAGAATTATTCATCCTGATGATTTGCCTTTCCTCCTCTTTCTTAGGATATTTCACGATGACCTTCAGCATGAAACGGTCCACCTGGGCCTCAGGAAGCGGATAGGTTCCCTCCTGCTCGATAGGGTTCTGCGTGGCCATCACGAGGAACGGCTCCGGAAGCTTGAACGTCTGGTCACCGATCGTCACCTGACGCTCCTGCATAGCCTCCAGAAGGGCTGACTGCACCTTCGCCGGGCTACGGTTGATCTCATCCGCGAGCACGAAGTTGGCGAAGACCGGTCCCTTGTGCACCTCGAACGACTCGTCCTTCTGTGAATATATCATCGTACCGATAAGGTCGGCAGGAAGAAGGTCCGGGGTGAACTGGATACGGCTGAACTTCGCATCGATCGCCTTTGACAATGTACTGATGGCCAAGGTCTTCGCCAATCCCGGCACACCTTCCAGAAGAATATGTCCGTTGGCGAGAAGTCCGATCAGAAGGTTCTCCACCAGCTGTTTCTGTCCGATGATGACCTTGCCCATCTCAAGGGACAGCATATCCACGAAGGCGCTTTCCTTCTGGATCCTGTCATTGAGTTCCTTGATGTTTACACTTTCCATATTATACTGTTTTTACTATTTTTGCAATCTAAACAATCATATCAATGCGCTACCGGATCACCCTTTCTTATGACGGCTCGTCATTCTGCGGCTGGCAGATTCAGAACGATACAATGACCGTTCAGGAGTGTCTTCAGAATGCTCTTTCGACCCTCTTGAAGGAGGACATTGCCGTCACAGGCGCCGGACGGACCGATTCGAAGGTGAACGCCATCAACTACGTGGCCCACTTCGAGGCCTCGGATCCGGGCATTGACGCAAGCGCGGTTGGCTACAAAATAAATGCCATTTTACCCGCCGGAATCAAGGTACATTCGATCGCGCTTTGCGATCCAGAGTTCCACGCCAGATTCGACGCCACACAGCGTGAGTACAAGTACTTTATCCACCGCCGCCGGGACCCGTTTATGCGGGAATATTCCTACCTCTACACATTCCCTTTGGACGTTGAGAAGATGAACCGCGCCGCCCAGGCACTTCTCGGTAGACACGACTTCAGCTGCTTCGAGAAAGTCGGCAGCGGCAACAAGACATCCATCTGCACCGTCACCCAGGCCAGTTGGGAGACATATTCCCCCGACCACGTCAGAATGATGGGCTACCCCGCCGAGGAAGGCGACTACCTCGTCTTCACCATCCGCGCCGACCGTTTTCTCAGGAATATGGTCCGCGCCGTGGTCGGCTCCCTCCTTGAGGTAGGCCGCGGCAAGCGCGATGAGTCCTGGATCGCCACCCTCACCCAAGGCGGATCCCGCTCCTCCGCCGGCGAATCCGTCCCCGGCAACGCCCTCTTCCTCACCAAGGTGGAATATTGACGAGTCTATCGAAGCTCCTTAAATTCCAGAATATCCAGCATCGAGAACAGGATTCCGTTTATCGAAGAATTCCAACTCTGGTGGAAGTGTCCGTAGTACCAATGATTAACCGGTTGATGATTAATGGTCAGGAAGTCATATATCAGATCCATTATTTTCCTCTCCTTCGAGCAATCTTCCAACAAGGTCGGATCAGCCTGTGCCCACCCGGACAGTCCAGCCTTGTCTATGAGTTCACAGAATGAAGGCGCCGTATGAGTCACAACAGTATCAATCAGCATGCTCTGAGTGATGACAGCCAGACGCTCCAAATCAAGACGCGGGGCTTCACTCTTCCAATATGTCGCGGTCAGGGAAGGATGTAAGCGTGAGTCTTCCGCGATCCTTGCGGAGCGATCCACGCTGACAGCACCTCCAACGCACAGTATGTTATGGCCACAAACCTCTATCACGCCATAATCCGGGATAGTTCTAAATCTTTTATGGCGGACTCTCTGTTCGTTGAAATACGACGGATCATCGTGGTTGCCACGCACCATAGCGATGTAGTTGTTCGCCTTTGACAACTTAGGTGAGATCCGACTGAAAACCTGTTCATAGTAGGCAGGTTTCTCAAAACCGAAGCCACAATCCCCAGCCACTATCAAAAGCGTGTCACTCATACCATAACGCACACACAACCGGAACGCCAATTCTCTGAATTCTCCGTGTACGTCCCCGCAGATCACAACGGATTTCACATCGGGATAAGCAAATACATTATCCATCATCGTCTTAAGATTTGCGACATCCGCGCCAAAGCACGACGGATTGAATCGTATGTGCCTATAACCGCATTATCCAGAAGGTCATTCACCAATGGACTATTCTCTTGCTGTGCAACCTCATTGTCCAACATATCCGCATAATACACCTTGTGATCTTCCGAGAGTATATTCAATAAATCCGAGGCGATCCACTCCGCGCCGGCTACTGTCTGGTCAAAGGTTGAAACATCCAGACTTATTGTCCCGGGAATGGAATCGCTGGACAAGGCCAAGGTAATGTATGCGTTTTCCAATATGAACTGCATATCCGCGGCATCCTTACGAGTCATCAGACGCCGGTCACACCAAGCATCCAGTTTAATCAGCCATTGCCCACTTAGCGAAGCCATTCTAAAATCGAACCGATCCTCGACAGACACCTCGTCCGCATTCTTCATCACATCCGCAAAACACCGTACAGACATCACGGGATTGCCTTCCGGCGGCCAAGCGACCATTTCTTCCTGTGCGATATCACCAAACGGAACTATGTCCACCTCATAACGGACATTCTCAATCCCACAATAGTAAAATCTCTGTTTCTCAGGAGCTTTGACAAAGCCGTCTTTTATAAGGATCTCGGTCAAGCGTTCATATTCATCCCATTTCTCCAAAAGCACAGCCACATCCAAATCCATTGTGCGCCTTGGAGCGCTCCCTGCTCCCAACAATTTTAGACTAAGGTCACGCGCCGCCGCACCGACAACATAAACCTCGGCACCGATTTCTTTGTAAGCTTTCGCCAACGCCTCCAGAACACTCGCCAGAAGGCCATTGCCAAGTTCTTCTCTCTTTAATGTATAGGTCATATTCAAATCAAAGCTTTAATCCTGCCCGCCGCCTCAGTACATCTGTCATCACCAGTTGAGAGAAGATCTGCATAAACAACTATTATAGGGAAATCCTCTCCCGTCCAGAATTTACGGTAAACATAGATTTCACCTTCCGGATCCGGAATCATTCGACCGGTAGCAATGAGACAGTCGGCTGATTCTTCGACATATACATCCCATTTTTGAGGGCGAAGATACCCATCTCTAAGAAATGCTGCCGGTTCTCCTCCCCACCGGGCTTGCGATGGGAGCAGGATATCCGCCCAATGCTCCCTCACAGACTCCGCCAGAAACCGGAACCGGCATATCAGCTGTTTCTTTTTCCTGCCTTCGGAATAGTCTCTGGCCCATCTGTCTATCAAGAACATGCGTTTCCGCAGAATACGTCCCGCAGATGTCTCAACCACAAAACCCCGCTCAGCCAAATCCGACATCACCCCCTGCACGGATCCAAGCGACAATCCGGTCTCCTTAGCCATTTGTCTGTATGTCTTGCTGATGTTTGTCTTGTCCTGCAACAGAAACAACACCAATCTCATTTCTGACTTCTGCATCGTTGTTATAATTTTTAACAGTGTTCAAAAATTTTGAACATTACTATATTTTTGAACACAACTCCGCAAAAATATAACATTATCAATATATTTCCAAATATTTTAACAGCCGCAACCAACATGTAAGCCGGCGAATCCGTCCCCGGCCACGCCCTCTTCCTCACCAATATAGTTCCCTAAGTAAATATTAAGTCTCTACATAGTTTCTTTTGCAATTGTCAGGAACATTCATGTCTGCCTGATGGCCCTGCAGCCAGCATGTCCGTTCCTCATGTCGGTTTTCCACATTGCGTTGGGAACGTCGAACCGCATTGCAGGTGTCTGCAAGGTAAAGGACTGTTCCCGCTAATTGCAGCGTCAGAAATAGCCCTCAATGAATTTCATGGCTCTCAACCACATGAATGTGATCGACAAAGCCACATACCCTTGTCTTGACCTTCATATTGGAACGACAATCTGTTGTTTATCAGAGAAATGAATTTCCTGGTGCGCGCCGATTTCGCACATAGGAGGGAGCGACGCCCGAAGAACGCTTTGTAATGACTGTTCCGGCTTCCTGGTGTGCCAAAACCTTCACAAACCTAAAGGTGGAATATTAATGAGCGAGGTCTCAAAAAAAATGCGTACCTTTGTGGTTCCGTGGCGTGAAATGTGCAGTTGCACGCCGGAAATGTTTGTAAATAATAAAAACATACGTGATAATTATGTTGTTCCAAGTTTTGCAGGCCGTGGGCCTGGATTCTGCGGCGGCCGAGATGGCCGAGGATATGGCACAGGGGGCCGCGCCTGTGGCGGATCTTGCTCCACAGCAGGTTGAGCAGTCGTTCTCACTCATCGAGATGGCGACCAAGGGTGGCTGGCTGATGATCGTGCTGGCAATTCTGTCGGTGATCGCCATCTACATATTCGGAAAGAAATGGTGGATGATCCACAAGGCGGGACAGGTTGACAAGAACTTCATGCGCGACATCCGCGACTATATTCATGAAGGGAAGGTGAAGTCGGCTGTCTCGCTCTGCCAGAAATATGACTCTCCGGTGGCGCGTCTCGTGGAGAAGGGAATCGAGCGCATCGGAAGACCTCTCGCTGACATTCAGACATCTGTCGAGAACATGGGCAACGTCGAGATCGCGAGGCTTGAGAAGGGGCTCCCTATGCTCGCCACCATCGCCGGTGGAGCGCCGATGATCGGATTCCTCGGAACCGTGCTCGGTATGGTGCAGGCCTTCTTCAATATGGCGAACGCGGGCAACAACATCGACATCACACTGCTTTCGAGCGGTATCTACACGGCGATGATCACCACGGTGGGCGGTCTTATCGTCGGCATCCTCGCCTACTTCGGCTACAACTATCTGGTCGCTCAGATTTCCAATCTGATGTTTATGATGGAGAACGCGACGATTGACTTTATGGATCTTCTGCACGAACCTGCAGGCAACGAGGAGGAGAAGTAGTCAATGGCATTCAAGAGAACCACAAAGGTCTTGTCGGACACAGCGATGTCTTCGATGACTGACTTGGTGTTCCTGCTGCTGATCTTCTTTCTGATCACCTCGACACTGGTCAATCCGAACGCGCTGAAGCTCCTGCTTCCTAAGAGCACAGGGCAGGTTTCGGCCAAGCCTACGGTCACCGTCTCGATCAAGGATTGGGGCGACGACACCTACACCTACCATCTGAACGGCAGCGAGACGCCGGTGCAGTACTCCGAACTGGAGGATGACCTTGTCGATCTGCTTCAGACAGAGGAGGATCCGACATTCTCGATCTACTCTGACGAGAGCGTGCCGATCAAGGAAGTCGTGTCGCTGATGAACATAGCGAAACGCAACCATTACAAGGTAATCTTAGCGACGCAGCCTGAATGATGAAACCGTACCTTCGTGACAGAGAGAGGGAGGCCAAGGTCTCCACGGTGACCGGGATCGTTCTTACGGTCGCGGTCCACGTGCTTGCCTGCCTGCTATGCGTGTTCACGGGGATGAAATACATCTATCCTCCGCCACAGGAGCAGACATTCCTTGTGGATTTCAGCGAGGACGAGCCTCAGCCGATCAGGAGGCAGAACAGGGGCCGTCAGCCTCAGGCCGAGGAGATCGACAGGACGAAGCCGGTGGAACTGATCCAGAGGAGCGAGTCGCCTCACCGGTCCGAGAAGGCGAACAAGACCGCCGAGGCTAAGCCGGACGATTTCGGTGATGTCGAGACTCCTGTGCAGAAGGAGGAAATCAACAAAAACGCCCTGTTCCCGGGAATGAGCAAGAAGGACTCCTCGAACGCACCTCACAGCGCCACCGAACCCAAGAACGAGTTCAAGGCCGGACATCCTAAGGGAAACACTTCCAGCGGGAAGGCCGAAGGCACACCTAACGCCCGGCTGAAAGGCAGAAACACCTTGGGGGCGATTCCAAGGCCGGCATATTCAGAGCAGGACTACGGCACCGTCGTGGTGGACATCTGGGTTGACAACTACGGCAATGTGACAAAGGCCGTCCCTGGAGGACAGGGAACGACTGTGAACAACTCCAAACTCTGGGCGGCGGCAAGGGCCGCGGCCTTGCAGACACACTTCAACCAGAGCGCTGACGCACCGGCGCTCCAGCAAGGAACGATAACATACGTTTTCAAATTACAATAGAAAAACATTTTACTTATTTATTTTTAATTAATGGCGTGAGCCACAAACATTATGGAAGAAAATTTGAATGGTGGTCAAGAGAACCACGAGGAGCGTAGGGATTACGCTGCAGAAGGACCAAAAACAGGTTATTCATCTGAGGGCAGGAAACTCAGGCCAAGAAAGAAGGTAGTGCCTGCCGCTTCATCCTCCGCTGACGGAGAGTACAAGTCTTACGACAATCACAGGAGTTACTCCAGCGACAATCGTGGTGGCTACGGTCAGCGCGGTGGTTACCAGAGCCGTGGAGGCAACAGCAGAGGAGGATATTCATCAGACCGCAGAAGCGGCTATGGAGACCGCAGCGGTGGCTATGGCCAGCGCAGAAGCTACGGTGACAACGCCGAAGGCGGAGAGAGAAGATCTTCATCTTACGGACAGAGCCGTCCTTCTTACGGGGACAGTCCGTCTTACGGACAGAGAAGAAGCTATGGCAGCAACAACTACGATGGAGGCGAGAGGAGATCATCCTACGGTCGCCCTTCATTCGGCGAGGGTCGTCCTTCCTACGGGGACAGGCCGTCTTACGGACAGAGAAGAAGCTATGGCAACAACTCCGAGGGAGAGGAGAGAAGATCGTCATACGGACAGAGCCGTCCTTCATTCGGCGAGGGCCGTCCATCCTATGGACAGAGAAGAAGTTACGGCGGCAGCCAGGAAGGCGGCGAGAGAAGGCCGTCATATTCAAGAAAACCGGCCGGCGGCCACGGATTCGGCCCTAAGCAGGGAGGTTTCTCAGCCGGCAGAGGCGCCGGACATCAGGGACCTAAGAAGTTCGGCCGCAAGGACGAGCCGCATTTCACCGAGGCTGACGAAGCCGGAATCAACCAGATGCTTTCAAGGAAGCCACAGATTGACGCGGCGTTTTCCGACAACGACAACGTTCCTACACCTATCAAGGAAGAGATACGTCTGAACAAGTACATCGCCAATTCCGGAGTGTGCTCACGCCGCGAGGCTGACAACTTCATTCAGGCCGGCGTCGTGACCGTAAACGGCGAGGTTGTGACCGAGCTTGGGACAAAGGTCAACGTCCTCAAGGACGACATCCGTTTCAACGGAGAGAGACTCAAGGGCGAGGAGAAAGTTTACATCGTGATGAACAAGCCGAAAGGCTTCGTCACCAGTGCGAGCGACCCTCACGCCGAGAAGACCGTCATGGATCTGCTCAAGGGCTGCAAGCTCCGCGTGTTCCCTGTCGGAAGGCTTGACAAGAACACCACTGGTGTGCTGATGTTCACCAACGACGGTGAGATCGCCGAGCAGCTCACACACCCTTCCTACAACAAGAAGAAGATCTACCAGGTCATCCTCGACAAGCCGCTTGAGGAGGCCGACAAGGAGAAGATCCTCACAGAGGGTCTCGACCTCAACGACGGCAACATCAAAGCCGACGAGCTTGAATATATCGACGCTGAGGACCACAGACGTCTCGGCATCGAGATCCACTCCGGCAAGAACAGGATCGTCAGAAGGATCTTCGAATCCCTCGGCTACGACGTGAAGGCTCTTGACAGGGTTTACTTCGCGGGTCTCACCAAGAAGGGCCTCAAGAAGGGCGAGTGGAGATACCTCAGCGAGGGCGAGGTCAATGTCCTCAAGATGGGGGCCTATGTCTAGTCCGGACAAACACACTGAACACAGAGCTGGATTTGTCAACATCATCGGTAATCCGAATGTTGGCAAATCCACGCTTATGAATGCCCTGGTAGGAGAGAAACTGTCCATCGTCACGGCGAAGGCGCAGACCACCCGGCACAGGATCATGGGCATCGTCAACACCGACGACTGCCAGATCGTCTACTCGGACACTCCCGGTATGCTCAAACCGAACTACCGCCTGCAGGAGGATATGATGAAGTTCGTGGACGCCGCCATCGGGGACGCGGACATCATCCTCTACGTGACGGACGTGGTTGAAAAGAGCGACAAGAACATTGAATATATTCAAAAACTCCAGAAGCTGGATTGCCCGGTGGTGGTCGTCATCAACAAGATTGATGTCAGCGACCAGAAGACGGTGACCGACCTGATCGCCTACTGGCAGGAGCAGCTTCCGAAAGCGACCATAATTCCGGTGTCGGCCAAGGAGAGGTTCAACCTTGAGAGTGTGCTGAACGCAGTGATGAGCGGGCTTCCGGTCGCGCCGCCGTGGTTCGACAAGGACCAGTTCACCGACAAGAACCTCCGTTTCTTCGCCTCCGAGATCATCAGAGAGAAGATTCTGGAGAACTACAGCCAGGAAGTGCCTTACAGCTGCGAGGTGGCCGTGGAGGCTTTCAAGGAAGGCCGTGAAAGGTACGAGATCAGCGCCGTCATATACGTGATGCGTGACTCCCAGAAGGGCATCATCATCGGCAAGGGAGGCTCGGCTTTGAAGAAGATCGGCACGGAGGCCAGACTGGAGATGGAGGACTTTTTCCAGAAGAAGGTCTTCCTTCAGCTGTTCGTGAAGGTCAATCCGGACTGGAGGGAGAACCGCAAGGAACTCAGGAAGTTCGGGTACGAGGAATAACATTGGACAAAATAATTAATAATCATTAGAGGAATATCTTGATATGGCAAAGGACGACGAGTGGGATGACATAGAGACTCCGGAAGGAGGCAACGAGGACGAGGAACTGAACGAGGAGCCGATTGACGAGACATCGGCGAAATCTTCAGGGAAATACGACAAGCTGCTTAGTTCCGACAGCAGGAAGTACAAGCTTTCGGGAATGTTCAAGGACTGGTTCCTGGACTATTCCTCATACGTCATTCTGCAAAGGGCCGTCCCACACATCGTTGACGGACTCAAACCGGTGCAGAGACGTGTGCTTCACGCCATGTTCAGAATGGACGACGGAAGCTACACTAAGGTGGCCAACATCGTCGGCCAGGCGATGCAGTACCACCCGCACGGTGACGCGTCTATCCTCGGAGCCCTCGTACAGCTCGGCCAGAAAGGCCTTCTGATCGACTGTCAGGGAAACTGGGGTAACATCCTTACCGGTGACAGCAACGCTGCGCCCCGTTACATCGAAGCCCGTCTGAGCAAATTCGCCAAGGAGGTCGTCTTCGACCCGAAGATCACCAACTGGATGACATCCTACGACGGACGTAACCAGGAGCCGACCGAGCTTCCGGTCCGTTTCCCGCTCCTGCTCGCTCAGGGCACCGAGGGAATCGCCGTCGGAATGGCCTCCAAGATACTCCCTCACAACTTCAACGAACTCATCGACGCGTCTGTGAAGATTCTTGAGGGCGAGGATTTCACGATCTACCCGGACTTCCCTACCGGTGGCTCGGCTGACTGCAGCAACTACAAGGACGGAGCCAGGGGCGGAAGCGTGAAGGTCCGCGCCAAAATCGAGAAGATCGACAAGAACACGGTGGCCATCACCGAGATCCCTTACGGAAAGACATCCCACATCCTCATCGACTCGATTCTGAAAGCCAAGGACAAAGGCAAGATCAAGATCAAGAAGATCGAGGATATGACCACGGAAAAGGTCGAGATCCTGATCCATCTTCCGAACGACGTGTCACCGGACAAGACGATCGACGCGCTGTACGCATTCACGGACTGCGAGTGCAACATCGCCCCGAACGCCTGCGTCATCGTGGACAACAAGCCTCAGTTCCTCTCTGTCAAGGACATACTGATCTACGACACGAACCACACGAGGGATCTTCTAAAGTGGCAGCTTGACATCAGGCTCGCCGAGCTTGAGGACCAGTGGCACTACACATCCCTCGAAAGGATATTCTTTGAGAACAAGGTCTATAAGATCCTGGAGCAG
This sequence comes from Alistipes sp. CAG:435, assembly GCA_000433355.1. GTDB lineage: Bacteria > Bacteroidota > Bacteroidia > Bacteroidales > UBA932 > Cryptobacteroides. The sequence continues at coordinate 68,307 of FR893142.1, forward strand.
AACCAAAACAGCTGGGAGCAGCAGCTGCAGGACGTGTTCACGGAGATGAAGACCTATCAGGACATTCTCCGCCGCGAGATCATGATGGAGGACATCGAGAAACTTGTCGAGAAGCCTGTCCGCAAGATCTCCAAGTTCGACACCAAGGCCATCGACGAGAAGATCGCCGCCATCGAGGCGGAGATGGAGACCGTCAAGAACAACATAGAGCACATCACAGAATACACCATCGACTGGTTCAAGATGCTCAAGGCGAAATACGGCAAGCCTTTCGTAAGGCAGACCGAAATCACAGCGTTCGAGAGCATAGCCGTCACCAAGGTGGTCAGCAACAACGCGAAACTCTACGCGAACTACGAGGAGGGATTCGTCGGGCTGAACCTCAAGAAGGACGACAACGGCACCTACATCTGCGACTGCTCCGACCTTTCAGAGGTCATCGTCATAGGCAAGGACGGCAAGTACCGCATCACCAAAGTCACGGACAAAGCCTTCTTCTGGAAAGACCTGCTTTACGTCGGAGTGTTCAACAGAGGCGACAGCAGAACCATATACAACGTCATCTACCGCGAGGGCAAGAGCAGCGTCTCCTACGCCAAAAGGTTCGCGATCACCAGCGTCACCAGGGACAAGGACTACGACATCACCACCGGCGAGGAAGGGTCCAAGATCCTCTGGTTCACCGTCAACCACAACGGCGAGGCCGAATCTGTACGAATATACCTGCGTCCGCGTCCGAAGCTGAAGAAAACGCAGTTTGAATATGATTTCTCTACCCTTGCGATCAAGGGCAAGGCTTCCAGAGGCAATCTGGTGTCCAAGAACCCTATCGCCAGAATTCAGCTGAAATCCAAGGGCGTTTCGACAATCGGCGGCAAGGACATTTGGTACGACGCTGACATCCAGAAGCTTAACGATGAGCAGCGCGGTCAGTACCTCGGCGAGTTCGGCCCGGAGGACAAGGTTCTGGCAATATTCAAGGACGGAACCTTCTACACGACTTCGTTCGATGTCTCGAACCGCTACCAAGGCGAAGTGATCAAGGTCGAAAAGTTCGATCCGAACAAGACCTACACCGCCCTCTACTACGATGCGGCCGCCAAGGCATTCTACGTCAAGAGGTTCAGCTTTGTCCTGAGCGACAACACACCGCTGTCGTTCATCGCCCCAGGCACGAAATCCTATCTCGTGGCCCTTTCCGAGGACAAGCATCCTCAGTTCCAGGTGATCTTCGGCGGGAAGTACGAGCATCGTGATCCGGAGAACATTGACGCTGAGGAATATATCGCCAAGAAGGGCTATGCCGCCAAGGGCAAGAAGTGTCATCAGTACGACCTCAAGGAGGTGAAGTTCATCGAACCTCTGCACAAGCCGGAGGACGACATCGAGGACGAGCCGCTGGACATCATTGAAGATGTGGAGTCTGACGAGCCACAGGGTGACTCCAATGAGGTTTCTGGTGCCACCACTGACGGCGGTCAGACCAGCGCCGCTGACCTTCTGGACTCCGGAGACATTCCGGATGTAGGTGACATTGACGAGCCTACGTTGTTCTAAACACTGGCATATTCATAAACCATCAGGGGCATTCGTGGATCCAAGAGACGGACGTTGCAAGGTGAATATGAAAGACATATCCCTCATAGGCTTTATGGGCTGCGGCAAGAGCAGTGTCGGGAAAATCCTTGCGACGCTGCTCCCGGAATGCCGCCTGATTGACCTGGACACCTACATTGAGGAAAAGCAGGGCAAAAATATTCCCGAAATATTCAATGAATATGGTGAAGCGGCTTTCCGCCGGATGGAGCGTGAGGCCCTTGAGGAGATATTCAGTGACAAGTCCCGTCCCCGCGCCATCCTTTCCCTCGGCGGCGGCACCGTGACTTCCGAACAATGCCGTCAGCTCATCCGTCAGCACACCGACTGTTTTTATCTCCGCGCCACCACCGACACCCTCCTTGACAACCTCGAAGGGCACTCCGATGGCCGCCCGATGCTGAATCCCACACAACCAGTCGAAGCGCCCTCAACTGAAGTATCAAGCGAACGAGAAGCCCTCCGCCGCCGCATAGAATCCCTGATGCAAACCCGCTCCCCACAGTACCTCGCCACCGCCCACCACATAATCGACATCGATGGCCTGAGCTTCGCCCAGATCGCAGAGGCCGTGGAGGACAACATATTGAATATCAAGTAACAAAGCATTTATCTTTAGTTGATATCCGCCAAAGACAATTAGCTATTTCATTAATAGTAAAGCAGTTATCCACCACGCGACACCTAGTAGCGCTGTCGATTAAAACGGAGGCACGCATTGGATTTGACGAGTTCGCTCCAGAAGCGACCAACCCAGCACTTTGGAATGGAGAGAATCTTCTTGGTTTTGCTCTTATGGAAGTCCGCGACCGACTGAGGGAAATCAGCACACAGGGTTAGAATCGTAAATGTTACCGGAACCAAAACAAGAGTAAACGATATGGCTGAGAAGAACAATATCTGATTTTTAGGTTTGTCTTTTTTGTACTCCAGAAGCGTATCTCCTGTACCAATGGGGTGTTTATGTCCATTTGGTACACATATAGGCCTTCTGCTGTACGACTTCAATCCTGGAAAGTCTGATGTAATATCGCTCATTACGAGGGAGCGATACTGCATACCTAAAACAGCATCTACATGACAATGGTTCAGTATATATTCCAAGTATGAGGATAATCGCACACATAAGAGTAGGTGGCTTCGTCTCCATAAGTGGTAATCACCACTGACACTTGCAGCAGCAAGAACCGAACGGTGAGGAAATATATTCCTAAATAAACTCGTCGCGCTCCTTGATGTCTTTAATGCGAAGCTGGAGGGTGGTGTTGCCGCGGTAGTAGTTCTCGACGATGGAGTAGCAGATGTCGAACGGGTTGCCGGCTTTGATGTAGTCATAGAACTCGGCCATATTGAAGGCTATGGCAGGAATCTGGTGGAAAGGCTGCTTCTCGTCGATCAGGTCTAGCTTCATGTGGACTCCACCGGCGCCGACCTTGCGGCCGTTGCCACCGTCGGAGACATTCTCGGTAAGGAATACCGGATTGGTGTTGCCTGGACCGAACGGCTGGAACTGCTTCAAGAGACGGAAGAATTTCGGGGTGATCTGGCTGAACTCCAACTTGGCGTCGATGTCGGTCATAGGGGTCAGCATCTCCTCGGTGATCTTTCCGGCGATGAACTTGTCTATCCTGCCGACGAACTCCTCCAAGTTGCCCTCTTTGAGAGTCAGGCCGGCCGCATAGACGTGCCCGCCGAAGTTCTCAAGAAGGTCAGCGCAGCTCTCGATGGCCTCGTAGAGATCGAAACCGGCCACACTGCGGGCAGACCCGGTGATGAAGCCGTTCGACTTTGTCAGTACAATTGTCGGTTTGTAGAACGCCTCGACAAGACGTGAGGCCACAATCCCGACAACGCCCTTGTTCCAAGTCGGATTGTAAACTATTGTCGCCGCGTCAGTTGACAGGGCGGAGCCGTTCTGAACCATCTCCAGAGCCTCCTGTGTGATCTCCCTGTCTATGCTCTTACGGTCATTGTTGTTGTCGTTGATCTTCTCGCCGATCATTGTGGCGGTGTGGTCGTCGGAGGCGGTCAGGAGCTCCACGGCCAGGCGGCCGGTCTCCATTCGTCCGGCGGCATTGATCCTCGGACCGATCTTAAACACAATATCATCTATGGTCAGATGCCCGAGTTCCAGCTTCGAAAGGGCCGCCATCGCGTGAAGTCCCTTTCGCGGATTCTCATTCAACTGCTTGAGTCCGAAGTGCGCGAGAACCCTGTTCTCCCCCACCATCGTCACGAGGTCCGCCGCGATGCTGACCACCAGAAGATCCAACAGCGGAATCAAAGTCTCGAACGGAATCCCATATTTCTGTGAATATGCCTGCACAAGCTTGAATCCCACCCCGCAGCCACTCAAATCGTCAAACGGATAGGTGTCATCCTCCCGCTTCGGATCCAGCACAGCCACAGCCGGCGGAAGAGTGTTCTCCGGAAGATGGTGGTCGCAGATAATCACATCTATTCCCTTAGTGGCGGCATATTCAACCTTCTCGTTGGCCTTGATGCCGCAGTCCAAAGTGATTATGAGCCCGAAGCCGTTGTCTCCAGCCCAGTCAATGCCCTTGTAGGACACGCCGTAGCCCTCGTCGTAACGGTCCGGAATGTAGAAATCCACCTTTGAGGAATATCTTCTGAGGAATGAATATACCAACGACACGGCGGTTGTGCCGTCAACGTCGTAGTCGCCATAGACCAGAATCTTCTCCTCCGTGGTGATGGCTTTGCGGACCCTTTCCACGGCCACATCCATATCCTTCATCAGGAACGGATCGTGGAGGTCATTCAGGCTCGGACGGAAGAACGAGCGCGCCTGCTCGAAAGTCTCGACTCCCCTCTTGACAAGAAGGTCAGCGAGAACCCGGTCTATGCCCAGCTCGGCGGAAAGCCTTCCCACCTTCTCTGGATCAGCCGGCTCTTTCAATATCCATTTGCGCTCTTTTCCCATAATAGACAAAGGTACGGATTTAATTTCAGAATGTGAATTAAAAGTAGTATTTTTGCATATTCAGGACGTATCTTATTCGCCTTTAACGGAGAAAGGAAGCGGCGGAATGGCAGGCATCCGCATTGCGCGGGGCGGAGGATATTCCTTAGGATTTGAATATAAAAACACAACAGATATGGCAAACATCGAACTCAGCGAGCAGGAGAGAATCAGAAGGGAATCTCTCGCAAAGTTAAGGGAATTGGGCATCAATCCTTATCCGGCGCCACTCTATCCGGTCAACGCGACCGCAAAGGAAATCGAGGCCGGCTTTGACCCGGAGAAAGGCAACTTCCAGGAAGTCTGCATCGCGGGCCGTCTGATGTCCCGCAGGATCATGGGAGCGGCATCTTTCGGTGAGATCCAGGATTCAACTGGAAGGATCCAGATCTACGTCAAGAGGGACGAGATCTGCCCTGGCGAGGACAAGACAATGTACAACACTGTCTGGAAGAAGCTCCTTGACATCGGTGACATCATCGGCATCAAGGGATTCGCCTTCATCACCCAGACCGGACAGCTCAGTGTTCACGCAAAGGAACTTACCGTTCTGAGCAAGTCTCTGAGGGTTCTTCCTATCGTGAAGGAGGTTGACGGAGTAGTCTATGACGCTTTCACCGATCCCGAGCTGCGCTACCGCCAGAGGTACGTTGACCTCATCGTCAACCCGCAGGTCAAGGACGTGTTCGTCAAGAGGGCGCAGATCATCGCCACGATGAGGGAGTATTTCAACGCCGCCGGCTGCCTTGAGGTCGAGACCCCGATCCTTCAGGCCATCCCGGGAGGCGCCACGGCCCGTCCGTTCATCACCCACCACAACGCCCTGGACATCGACCTCTATATGAGAATCGCCAACGAGCTCTACCTCAAGAGATTGATCGTGGGTGGCTACAACGGTGTCTATGAGTTCGCCAAGGACTTCCGCAACGAGGGTATGGACAAGACCCACAACCCTGAGTTCACCTGTATGGAGATCTACGTGGCCTACAAGGATTACATCTGGATGATGGACTTCGTGGAGAAGATGCTCGAAAAGATCGCCCTCAAGCTGCACGGCACCACAGTCGTGAAGATCGGCGACAAGGAGATCGACTTCAAGGCCGGCTACCGCAGACTCCCTATTCTTGAGGCGATTAAGGAATATGCCGGTGTGGATGTAAAGGGAATGGGCGTTGACGAACTCCGCGAGACCTGTAAGAAGCTCAACGTCGAGTTCGATCCTTCGATGGGTGTCGGCAAGCTGATCGATGCCATCTTCGGGGAATATTGCGAGGAGCATCTCATCGAGCCTACGTTCATCATCGACTACCCTGTCGAGATGTCTCCGCTGACAAAGAGGCATCGTGAGGATCCTACCCTCACCGAAAGGTTCGAGCTGTTCGTCTGCGGCAAGGAGCTCGCGAACGCATATTCAGAGCTCAACGACCCGATCGACCAGCTGGAGAGATTCGAGGAGCAGGCGGCCCTCAAGAGCCACGGCGACGACGAGGCGATGTTCATCGACTACGACTTCGTGCGCGCCCTTGAATATGGTATGCCTCCTACTTCCGGCCTCGGAATGGGCATCGACCGTCTGACAATGTTCATGACCGGCCAGACCACCATCCAGGACGTGCTCTTCTTCCCTCAGATGCGGCCGGAGAAGATCGCCAAGAACGACAAGGGCGCAGAGGCGACAGAGGAATAATCAATTTTGAATATTCAGGAAGGGTGGCCGTGACCATGAAGTCCAGGTCACCCTTTCTTAGAAGTTGTTTTGAATTGTTTGAAATGTTCTTTGAGGTGAAAGAAATCTTCATTTTCTTCCCGCTTCTTCAGTCAGATAGCACCGCTATCTTCCTTGGAAGAAGCGGTCGAAACTGAAGTTTTTCACTCTCAACCCAGCGCCCGAACCGAGGGCAATCGAACTTGTTCGGATTGCCGAGGTGAGCAGCAGGGAAAGAGCTTGCTCTTAACCTTCAAACAAACAATTCAAAACAACTTCTTAATTATCATGAATACCTGTCGGCCAACTTCACGGGCTTCCCAACAGCCATAAGTCACAAAGACCTGCAACCACTTATATTCCAGTCTGTACATAAATCTGTTCGTCTAATTTTTCAAAGTTACTTCGCAAACATCCGCTTACTAATATTATGAGAATCGAGAACATCACATCGGCGCAGAACCAGAAGATCAAGGAGTTGCTGGCGCTTCAGGAAAAGTCTAAATTGAGGCGGTCGGAAAGGCTGTTTGTGGTCGAGGGCCGCAGGGAACTAGGGCACTGCCTTGACGCCGGATTCGTACCAAGAACGCTGTTCATCTGTGGGGAGATTCTGACCGAGGAGGAACTGAACGACCTTCTTGGCAAGGCCGAAAGCAGGAATCCGAAAGTCGGCGTCGTGCAGGTTCCGTACGAGCTCTACGGCAAGATCGCCTACAGAGGCGGCACGGAGGGTGTCATCGCCGAGGTGGAGTTCCGTGACAGGACTCTGGAAAGTCTGACACTCAGCAGGAATCCGTTGGTGATTGTTCTTGAGAGCGTGGAGAAACCCGGTAACCTTGGAGCCGTACTCAGAAGCGCTGACGCCGCCGGAGCCGATGCCGTCATCATCTGCGACCCGTTGACCGACCTCTACAACCCGAATCTCATCCGGGCCAGCATCGGGGCTGTGTTCTCCAGGCAGGTAGCCGTAGCCACCTCCGAGGAAACCATCGCCTGGCTCAAGTCCAAACATATTCAGATACTCACCGCGCAGCTTCAAGACTCTTCCCTCTACTACGACACTGACATGAAAAAGTCAACCGCCATCGTGATGGGTACCGAGTCCACCGGCCTGACCGACATCTGGCGCGAGGCCGCCGACGCCCACATCCGCATCCCGATGCTCGGCGATCTCGACTCCCTAAACGTCTCCGTCTCCGCCGCCATCCTCCTCTTCGAAGCCCTCCGCCAGAGGCAGTAAGCCTTTCAGCTCCATTTAAAGCGCCACATAATACGAAGCAAACAAATACACCGTGCCATAATCGCATATAGTTATTTTCGGGATTTATTGTAAATTTGCAGTAAATCCCGAAAATATTACGGAAATAGTCTTAAGGACAAGCAAATAATCGAAGAATATGGCAGCATATATTCAAAGAGATGTCTATCTGCAAAAACTCATTGACAGTAGACTAAACGGTGATGTCAAAGTCGTGACCGGACCAAGAAGGTGCGGTAAATCTTGGCTTTTGACCAAGTTATACAAAGATTATCTAATTGCCGATGGAGTGTCCGAGGACAACATCATCATTGTCTCTCTTGATATGGATGACGAAAGCAATCAAAGCGATCTTGCCGACAAGGATAAACTTAAATCTTATTTGTATAGCAAGATCACGGACCAGGACGCTGTTTACTATGTGATTCTTGATGAGATACAAGAGGTAGAGGGGTTCGAGAAATTAGTCAATGGCCTTAGGAATAAAGAAAATGTGGACGTGTATGTCACCGGCAGCAATGCGAAATTCCTCTCAAAGGAAATCAGCACCATATTCCGCGACAGAGGGCACGAGATAAGGTGTAATCCATTTTCTTTCAAAGAATTTAGTTCCCAGAGAACGGAAGCGATCCGAGAACTATGGCAAGAGTACTACACTTATGGAGGAATGCCCGGACTTCTAAGGAGGAAAACAAAATTGCAAAAAGCGGCTTACCTCCAAGATCTTTGGAGAAAGACTTATCTGACAGACATTAAGGACAGGTACAATATCGAAAACTCAACAGCTTTGGAAGCCATTACGGATGGTCTTTGTTCCTCCATAGGCTCTCTGTCAAATCCCGGCAAGATTTCTAACTCACTAAAAAGCATACAGAACATCAAAATTGACGAAGAAACCGTCAAGAAATACTTGGATTGCATCTGCGATTCATTCCTTTTCGAAGGAGCGCAACGATATGACATCAAAGGCAAAGAGTACTACAAATCATTCAAGAAATACTATTGTGTTGATGTAGGACTACGGAACGCACGCTTGAACTTCCGCCAACAAGAAATCACGCATATTATGGAGAACGTCATCTATAATGAGCTACGCGCAAGGGATTATATGGTGGATGTCGGTATGGTCGAATCCCGGGAAATGCGCAACGGAAAATCAGAATATATTCAATATGAAGTAGATTTCATTGCGACCAATGGCATTGATAAGTATTACATCCAATCTGCATATTCAATGCCCACTGAAGAAAAGCGTCAGCAGGAGTTCAAGTCACTCAAAAAAATCGGAGACTCCTTTCGAAAGATTGTCATAGTCGGAGATGACATCGCGACCTACACGAACGAAGATGGCATCACCGTTATGGGGTTGTTCCAATTTCTTCTTAATAATGATGTTCTAAAATAGCCGTATTCGGGATTTACTGTAAATTTGCAGTAAATCCCGACACGGCAACCTCTACAGGAATCGTTGCATCAATAGAGCTATGGGCACGGTCATTGCAATCGAAGGAGCGGTCGGCTGACGCGGGGTCATTTCCGGCCGGACAACCTTAAAATGATTGCGTTATGGAAGAATTCTCTTTGGTCACTCCTACGTTGCTGTTCTCGGCCGTGTCTTTGATTATGCTGGCGTACACTAACCGGTTTCTGTCTTATGCGCAATTGGTGCGGAATCTCAAGGATAAATATGTCAAGGACAGGTCGGAGGTGACCGCGGCACAGATCGCCAACCTTCGCAAAAGGCTGAACCTGACACGGAGCATGCAGATTCTTGGAATATCAAGTCTGTTCTGCTGTGTCGTGTCGATGTTTTTCTGCTTCATCAGCCTTAGGGTCACAGCGATCATCATCTTCGGAATCGCCCTGCTGCTCCTGATCTCCTCGCTCGGCCTCTCTATCCGTGAGCTGGTCATATCCACCCGCGCGCTGGAGATTCACCTCAACGATCTGGAGAACAAATAATATGTGACGCCAGGGGAAAAAAGCAAAAGGCAGATTTTGCACGTTACCAAAATCTGCCTTTTGATTTTTCCCCTGACGTTCGTTAACACATATGGGCTTAATCCATAGGCTTGTCAGTCCTGTTGCAGTGGGTCAGAAAAATAAAATTCAAAATTTTGGTAACGTGCAAAATTTTGAATTTTCTTTTTTCTGACCTTTCTGACACTCGGTGCGCTTCGACAAGCTCAGCGACCGTAAGGGGGACCGAACAGCGATTTGGCAAGGTCTGTGAACGGAAGCGGTCGGTGGCCGGACGGTTTAGAAAACGACCTCGGACATCGCTTTGAGGTCGGGCTGGAGACCGGTCATTATGGAATAGCCGGTAAGGGCTTGGTACAGAAGCCAGCGGCGGCCCGATATGTAGGTGCAGTCAGCGGAGGTGAGTTTCATACGGGCCTCATCGTCAAAGGATGGTGTCTTATAGTTCGCCTCCAGGATCACCTTTTTCTGGCCTGAATCCTCGCCGGCGAAATCATCTGCGGTAAACTCTGCAATTTCAGGCAGAGCCATCGGCAGGGTGTAGATCACAAGGTCACATTCCTTGACGGCCTCCTTGAAATCAGAGATCGGATCCGGCAGGAAACCATATTCAGGCATAGTTTCCGCTATCGCTTGCGCCTTTTCGGGGGTTCGGTTCATCAGGATGGTGGCGAATCCAAGTTCGGCGGCGGCCACGGCGGCGGCCCTTCCCGCTCCTCCGCAACCGACCACAAGCGCCTGAGGCTGACGGTTGAACGTGCGGCTCAAGGTCATCAGGAAGAACTGGTGCATCTTCACGAAAAACTTGTCCCCGAAGTTGCCGATGAATTCCTCCACGATGCCCGGGAAATATGCCTCCACGACAGCCGTCACGATGCCGGTGAAGTCAGAATTATACGCCTCTATGCCATTGGAGCCTTTCACCAGAAGGTTCGTCGCACCGATGCGGGCCGCCGGTCCTGAAACCGCCCCCTCGCCTTTGCGCACCATCTCCAAGACCTTTGAATATGCCCGTTCCTTAAACGGAGCGGTGACGTTGACAGCGGCATATTCATCAATGAATCTCTGGAAGGATGCTTCAAAGTCACTGCCTTCGATCAGGTCGTATGAATATTCCCCGTCCTTCACTCCTTTGTAGGCCGCCTCGAACAGTGCCGGGCTGCCGGATCCCTTGATTGGATCACCTATGAGACCATATTTCGCCATATTCCTAATTCCTTTTTAAGAAGCTATTTTGATCTGTCTGAATGTCTTCTCTCCTCAAAGGACATTTCAAACAAAAAGATTGGTGCGAA